>DATIBC010000041.1:0-69069 GCA_035457725.1 Alphaproteobacteria bacterium
ATGGACGAAACGCGCATCGAGCACAGCGAAAACTTTTCGCGGCTCGCGGCCGACATGAGCGCGCTCGCCGGGTTCCTGACGGATGTCACGGCAAGGGAGGTGGCCGCGCCGTGAATTTTAGCGCCGGGTCCGCGGTCGTGATTCGCGAGACGACCGATGCCGATCTGCCGGATATCCGAGCCATCTACTCGCATCATGTTCTCCACGGGCTCGGCAGTTTCGAGGAAATCCCCCCCGATCTCGCCGAGATGCGTCGGCGGCGCGGCGATGTGCTGGCCCGCGGGCTCCCCTATATCGTCGCCATGCTGGCTGAGCGAGTGGCCGGCTACGCCTACGCGGGACCCTACCGGACCCGCTCTGCTTATCGCTACACGGTCGAAGATTCGATCTACGTCTCGCCCGACTTCCACCGTCAGGGCGTCGGCCGGGCGCTGCTCGCCGAACTGATCTCCCGCTGCACGGCGCTCGGATATCGCCAAATGATCGCCGTCATCGGCGACAGCGCGAACGACGGCTCCATCGGCCTGCACGCGGCGCAAGGGTTTGTTCAGGTCGCACACTTGCCGGCCGTCGGCTTCAAGTTCGGTCGCTGGGTCGACGGCGTGTTGATGCAACGCGCGCTCGGCGAGGGACAGACAACCCTGCCCGCCGCCCGCTGACTCGGGTCGGCATTCGCCCTCGATTCCCGGCGACGATCTACCGCCGCTCCGGCCAGGCGAGCCAGATGGCCATGGCCCCCAGCGTTCCGCCCATCAGCCAGCGCTGCACGCGCCAAAACGCCGGACGGCCGCGCAACCACTCGCCTAGCGCGCCAAGGCTTAAGGCGATACAGGCGAGATATGCGAAACCAGCGCAAATGAACAGCGTCGCAAGCGTCAGGATTTGCGCCGTCAAATTCCCTTTATCGGGGTTGGCGAACTGCGGCAAGAAGGCGACGAAAAAGATCGCGACTTTGGGGTTGAGCACGTTGGTGATCACCGCCTCGCGATAGACGCGCGCCAATGGCGCCAGTCGCAGTCGGGCGGCATTGCCGGCGTCCGGCGTGAAATCGGACAGCGCGCGCCAAGCGAGATAGAGAATGTACGCCGCGCCGGCGTAACGGACGGCGTCGTAGGCGTACGGCACATAGGCCACGAGACTGGCAAGGCCGAACGCGACGGCGAGCGAGTGGACGACCAGGCCGGTAGAGATGCCGAGCGCCGCGACGAGGCCGGCGCCTCTGCCCTGCGCCATGCTGCGCCCGGCGACATAGAGCGTGTCGGGGCCCGGCGCCACGATCAATAAGATCGAGGCGACCGCGAAAGCCAGCAATAGCGTCGGATCTGGCAGCACGTGGCAAACTCCCGCGTGCAACATCGGGCAAGCGCCTCGTCGCCGTCAATCCCGCCGTAGCGCGCGGCGGTCGACAAGGCTGGACGCCGGGCGCGCGACGATTCAGACTGAGCGGCTGCAGCGCTGATACGCGGGAGATGGCGATGTTATGGCGCCACGGGCGACGGAGCGCGAACATCGAAGACCGGCGAGGCATGGCCGGTGGGCCAACAGGTTACGGTCGCACTGGGGTGGTCGGAGGCATCGGCGGCCTTGGCGCGGTCGCGATCGTGGTAATTGCCCTGTTCTTGGGTATCGACCCGACGGTGCTGCTCGAAGGCGGGCCGATTGGCGGAACACCAGTCGGCTACGCGCCACCCGCCGGCCGTGGCGGCGGCGCGTCCGACGAGCGGAAGGATTTCGTCGCGGTGGTGCTGGCCGATACCGAGGAAACATGGCACGGCGTGTTCCGCGCCTCCGGCCGTCGATACGAAGAGCCGAAACTCGTGTTGTTCAGCGGCGCGGTGCAGTCGGCGTGCGGTTTCGCGCAGGCCGCCGTCGGACCGTTTTACTGTCCGGGCGACCGCAAGCTGTACCTCGATTTGGACTTTTTCGAGGATCTTTCGCGACGGTTCGGCGCGCCCGGCGATTTCGCCCAGGCTTACGTGATCGCGCACGAAGTCGGGCACCATGTGCAGACGCTGCTTGGCATATCGCAGCAAGTTCACGCGGCGCGCGCGCGGCAATCTCCCGCCGAAGCGAACGCGATGTCGGTGCGTCTCGAACTGCAGGCGGACTGCTTTGCCGGCGTCTGGGCGCATCACGCCGACCGCGTGCGCGGAATCGTCGAAAGCGGCGACCTAGAGGAGGCGCTCAATGCGGCAAGCGCCATCGGCGATGATCGGCTGCAGCGCCGGGGCCGCGGCTATGTGTCGCCCGATTCGTTCACCCACGGCACCTCGGCGCAGCGCGCGCGCTGGTTCCGTCGTGGCTTTTCCGGTGGCGACCCGCAGGCTTGCGACAGCTTCGCCGTCGACCAACCTTGATCGGAATCGACCTCGGACGCCGCCGGCTCAGTTCGCGACACGATACAGCTGCCAATCGTCGGGAACGCCTTTGAGGGCATGAACGCCGAAATCGTCGAACGCGATTCCAGACCCGGCGACGAGATCCTTGACGGTGCGCGAGACGACGATGCCGTCGGCGGGCGCCAGCGCCGAAATTCGCGCCGCGATGTGAAGCGCCAGTCCCGTCACCGCCTCGCCGCGCATTTCGTATTCGCCGGTATGCAGGCCGAGACGAATGCTGAGCCCCAATTCGTGCACCGACGCTCGCACGGCGTCGGCGCACTGAATGGCGCGCGCTGGCCCGTCGAATATGGCGACGAACCCGTCGCCGGCGGTGCCGATCTCGCGGCCGCGAAATCGCATCAGCTCGGCGCGAACCGCGGCGTGATGCGCGTTGAGCAAATCGGTCCAGCGCTGGTCGCCGCGCTCGATGGCCAGCCTGGTCGAATCGACGATGTCGGTAAAAAGAATCGTGCCCAGCACGCGATCGCTCGCCGTCACCGGCCGCACGCCGGTGAGAAACTCCTGCACGTTTTGCACGATCGTGTCGGCGCCGACGCAGAACGGCAGGTGATCGTCCGAATCGTAGACGACGAGTTTGGCCCCAGCGATATTTCCGGCCAAATAGCGGCCATTCTCGACCGACGTCGTGCGATCGCCCTCAGCATGGAGGATCAGCGTCGGCACGCGGATCGACGGCAGAACATGACGAATGTCGATCTCCAAATTCGCCCTGGTCAGGGCGAGCGCGGCGCTCGGACTCGCGCTTTGACGCAAGAACCTCGCCCACCATTGCCGGAAGCGCGGGTCGTTGACCGTCGAGGGCGCCCGGATATCGAGACCGACGGCGGTGCCCCACTCGTGCTCGATCGAATGCAGGAAGGCATCGATGAAACGTTGGTCGACGCCCGCGGGGTAGTCGGGCACCCTGGTGCGGCGCGCATAGCTGCCGACCATGATCAAGGCGGTGACGCGCTCGGGGTACGTCGCGGCGAACAGCGCACACATCGGGCCGCCCTCCGAGTATCCGAGGAGCGCCGCGCGTTTCGAGCCGACCGCGTCCATGACCGCGCGTACGTCGTCCATGCGCTGCTCCAAAGTCGAGACGTCGGTCACCCGGTCCGAGAGTCCGGTCCCGCGCTTGTCGAACAGGATGAGCCGCGAGAACTCGGCGAGGCGCGTGTAGAAGCGCGCCACATTCGGTTCCTCCCAGAACACCTCGACATTCGAAAGCCAGCCGGGCGCCACCACCAGATCGATCGGACCTTTGCCGACCGCCTGATAGGCGATGTTGATCCCGTCGCTGCTCGCGTATCGCGTCTCGGGCGTCATCCGCCAAGACCAATCGAAGCGCCGCGGTTGCGCGGCGGCGGCGTGGACGATCCCAAGCCGCGGGATCGCAAGGCTAGACAATTCGCCCGGCTGACTCAACGTCGCCCCGCGGGTTCGATGGTTGCCGCCACAAGCATGCGCGCGCGGGCTGTCTGGGATTGCTGCGTGCGACTATGATCGGGCGGGGCGGCGAATCGGGAGGACCACCATGGCGAACATCCAAGGCAGACCCCAGCGCAGCGCCCGACGCTGTTCGCGCGAAGCGGAGCGCGCTTCGCGCATCGATGTTAGCGTGTCGCCCGCCAATCAAGACGTGAAGCGCGGATGGCGGGCAAACTTCAGGCAACTCGGCACGATCGGCCAGAAACACGGGAGCACGAACGAATGATTCTCGAAATCGCCCAGATCGAAGTGAAAGCGGGCCTCGAAAAGGAGTTCGAAGCAGGCGTCGCCAAGGCCGCGCCGGTGTTCGCTCGCGCCAAGGGCTGCCGCGGCATGGAGCTGCAACGCTCGATCGAGAAGCCAAGCCGCTACCGGCTGTTGGTCAAATGGGAGACGCTCGAGAACCATACCGTCGATTTTCGCGCCTCCGAAGATTTCAAGGTGTGGCGTGGGCTGGTCGGGCACTGCTTCGCCGGCGCGCCGGAAGTCGAACACACGTCGCAGGTGGTGCACGGGTTCTGACAGCCGGCGGGCGAGGGCCGGCCGGCGTGACGCTTCCTGGCACGAGGCGGGCAAAAAAATGGGCCGCACCTTTTGAGCACGGCCCAAGTTTAGGGAGGAAACGCCCGGAATGCGGCCAGGGAGGCCGGATTCCGACGCGGCATCAGGGATGCCGCAGTGCAATATTTGAATGGTGCGACGCAAAAATCAAGCATCAATTTATCGCAGTGCAAAATATTTTATGTGTACGAACGACAATCTGGTACAAGATTGAATTGAAAGAGATATTTTTTGGCTACGGTTATATGAGCGTCCGCGGCTTCGCCGCGATGCGGCGACTCGACGCCCGATGGCCTGGTCCTTGGCGAATCCAATTCTTCGCCTATTTATGGCTTAATAACAGAGGCTTAGATCGAATTTCCTGGGCACGAGCATTGGATGATCTATAGTCTTCAATAGCGATGGCCCGATTCGCCGGAACGAGTGGTTGGCGCGTCGGCCAGTACGGCGGTCAACCAGCGGTGGCCCATGAACGATACGACGCCACACCCGCCTGCCCAGCAACCTGTTTCCGGTCTGGTGACCCCGCGTTTTTCGGGCATACCGACATTCATGCGCTTGCCATTCGCCAGCGACCCCACGACGGTCGACGTGGCGCTTGTCGGCGTGCCGTGGGACGGCGGGACGACCAATCGTCCAGGCGCCCGACATGGCCCGCGTGAGATCCGCAATCAGTCGAGCCTGATCCGCCGCGTCCATCCGACCACGCGCGTGTCGCCGTTCACGCTTGCCCGCTGCGCCGACCTGGGCGATGCCCCGGTCAACCCGGTCGATCTCCTGGACACGCTGTCGCGCATCGAACAGTTCTTCGCCAAGCTGCACGAAGCCGGAGCGGCGCCGCTCTCGGCGGGCGGCGATCATCTGGTGACGTTGCCGATCTTTCGCGCGATCGCCGGCAAGCGAAAACTGGGCATGGTGCATTTCGACGCCCATTCCGACACCTGGGACCGCTACTTCGGCGATTATCGCTACACGCATGGCACGCCGTTTCGCCGCGCAATCGAGGAAGGACTGCTCGATCCTAGACGGACGATCCAGATCGGCATCCGCGGCTCGCTCTACTCGCAAGACGACAACGATTGGGCGCTCGCCCAGGGCATCCGCGTGGTCACGATCGAGGAATATTTCGCGCTCGGGCCGGAGAAGGTGATCGCCGAGGCGCGGCGCATCGTCGGCGATGCTCCGTCCTACATCAGCTTCGACGTCGATGGCCTCGACCCCGTCTACGCGCCAGGCACGGGAACGCCGGAGATCGGCGGTTACTCGACGTTCGATGCCCAGCTCATGGTGCGCGGCTTGCGTGGACTCGACATCGTCGGAGGCGACGTGGTCGAAGTTTCGCCGCCGCTCGATCCCAGCGGCAACACCGCGCTGGTCGGCGCGACGATGATGTTCGAAATTCTCTGCGTGCTCGCCGAGGCGATCGCCCGGCGCAAGCGCCGCTGACCCTCGACGACATGGACGAAGACGCTTCGCGCGCGCGTGCGTGGTGTCGCGCCGCGCGTGCCGAGGGGATCTGGGTCGCCGAGCTCGGCGGCCGCTGGATCCTTGCCAACGTGGTCGAGCTCGAGCATGACGTCGCGGCCCTGGCGCCCGACGCCGGCGCCGCGGTGCGAATCGACCTTGGCGGCGTCGAAGCGCTGGATACGGCCGGAGCTTGGCTGATCTATCGCTTGGCGCGACGGCTGGCCAACGTTCCGCACAAGGTCGAAATTTCCGGCGCCACCGACGCCCAGACGGCGCTGCTCGAGCGCATGGCGCCCAAGGAGGGTCGCCGCCCGCTCATGCGGCCCTACAATCCGCTGCGCGACATGCTCGAGCGCGTCGGCGAGGTGACGATCAACGTCCTCAGCCGCGCGCGCGATCTCGTCTCCTTCTTCGGCCTGACGGCAATCGTCTTCGTCCGCGCGGCCCTGCGGCCGCGGCGGTTGCGCTTCGTATCGCTCTTGAGCCATCTCGAGCGCGTCGGTCTCAATGCGCTCCCGATCGTCGGATTGCTATCGTTTTTGATCGGGGTCGTCCTCGCTTATCAGGGGGCCGATCAGCTCCGGCAGTTTGGCGCCGAGATCTATACCGTCAATCTCCTCGGCGTGTCGGTGCTGCGCGAAATCGGCATCTTGATGACCGCGATCCTCGTTGCCGGCCGTTCGGGCAGCGCGTTCACAGCCGAGATCGGCATGATGAAGGTCAACGAGGAAGTCGCCGCCATGCAGACGATCGGCGTCGACCCGATGGAAGTCTTGGTCCTGCCGCGCGTGCTGGCGACGGTGATCGCGCTGCCGCTTCTCTGCTTTTACGCCAATATGATGGCGCTCCTCGGTGGCGCGATCATGTCCTATTTCGCGCTCGGCATCGGCGTCGAGCAATTTCTCGTCCGGCTCAAGGACGCGATCACCGTGTCGACGCTTTGGGTGGGCATGGTCAAGGCGCCCTTCTTCGCGTTTCTGATCGGCATGGTCGGCTGCTACGAAGGGCTCAAGGTCGAGGGCAGCGCCGAAAGCGTCGGCCGGCTGACGACCAAGGCGGTGGTCGAGGCGATTTTCCTGGTCATCGTCGCCGACGCCGGGTTTTCAATCCTTTTTTCGTACCTGGGCATCTGAACGATGGCCGATGCTGGTCCGAGATCGCCGATCATCCGCCTCAAGGGAATCGTCACGCGCTTCGGCAGCAACGTGATCCACGACGGCCTCGATCTCGACATCAGGCGCGGCGAAATACTCGCGGTCGTCGGCGGGTCGGGAACCGGCAAGTCGGTGCTTTTGCGCACCATCATCGGCCTGCGCCAGCCCGATGGCGGCACCATCGAGATTCTCGGACAAGACACCGCGCGGCTCGACGACCGCGGCCGCGCGGCCCTGCGCAGACGATGGGGCGTGTTGTTCCAAGGCGGCGCGCTCTTCAGCTCGCTAACCGTGGCGCAGAACATCCGCGTCCCGTTCAAGGAGCACACCAAGCTGCCGGCCAAGCTGGCGGGCGATCTGATTCGCATCAAGATCCAGATCGTCGGCCTGCCCGCCGAGGCCGGCGCGAAGTTTCCCTCGGAGCTTTCGGGGGGCATGGTCAAGCGCGCCGGATTGGCCCGCGCGCTGGCGCTCGATCCGGAAATCCTTTTCCTCGACGAGCCGACGGCCGGCCTCGATCCGATCGCCGCCTCGGCCTTCGACCAGCTCATCCGCGACCTGCAGCGGAGCCTCGGCCTTACCGTGGTGATGATCACCCACGACCTCGACACGCTCGCCGCCATCGCCGACCGCATTGCGGTTCTCGTCGATCGCCGTGTTAAAGTCGGTACCATGGACGAGTTGCTGGCCGACCCGCATCCTTGGATCCACGATTACTTCGCCGGCCCGCGGGGACGGGCCGCGGCCCGAGCGCACGACGTCGAGGCGCGATAGGCCATGGAGACGCGCGCCAGCTACATACTCGTTGGAACATTCGTTCTTTCGCTCATCGCCGGGCTGTTCGCCTTCGTGCTGTGGCTCGCCAAGGTCGAATTGAAGGACGAGCGCGTCTATTACTACATCTACTTTCCCGGCTCGGTCAGCGGATTGCAGGTCGGCGCGCCGGTGCAGTTTCGCGGCGTGCCGGTGGGCACGGTCACCAGCATCGACATCGACGCCGAGAACGTGGAGCTGATCGAGGTGACGGTGGCGCTGAGGGCGGGCACGCCGGTCAAGACCGATTCCGTCGCATCGCTCCAGGCCCAGGGGATCACCGGCCTGAGCTTCATCCAGCTCTCCGGCGGAACGCAGGGCGCCGAGCCGCTCACTCCCCGGCCAGGCAAGCGCCGCGCGGTCATACCTTCGACTCCCTCGACGCTCGAGAAATTCTTCGAGAGCGCGCCGGACTTGATCGCGCGCATCGGCGAGGTGGCGGTGCGCGTCGCGACACTGCTCAGCGACGAAAATATCCGGCATATCGATTCAATCATCGACAACCTCGACCGTTCCTCAGCGGCGCTGGCCGTTTCGATGCTCGAAGTGCCGAGAACCATCGACGGTGCGCAAGCCGCGATCGCCGACGCCCGCGGCTTGATCAGAGATCTTCGCGGAAGCACCGCGAAGCTCGACGCGCTGATGGCCGATTTGCGAGGCTTAGCGCAACGCGTTGGCGGCAACGTCGATCGCCTGGGCGCGAGCGGCGATCGAACGCTGAACGAGATCGGCGTCACGGTGCAGTCGTTGCAGCGGACCGCGGCGGAGATTGAAAAACTCGTCGCCGATACCCGAACGCCGCTGCGCGATTTCTCGCAGACCGGTCTATACGAGCTGAACCAGTTTCTGGCCGAGGCGCGGGTCTTGATCGCCGCCTTGACCCGTATCGCCGCCAACCTCGAGCGCGATCCGGCGCGCTATCTCTTCGGCGATCAACAGAAAGGCTTCGAAGCCAAATGATGTCGCGTCGCCCCGTGCTCAAGCAGGCGCTCGCCCTGGCGTCGATGACGGCGCTGGCCGGCTGCCAAATCCCCGGCGCCGGCGATCCGCCGCAACTCTTTACGCTAACCCCAAAGAGCGCCTTCGCCGCCGATCTTCCGACGGTCGAGTGGCAGCTCATCGTCGAGACGCCTGTCGCCGCCGCGGGCCTCAGCACGAGCCGCATCGCGCTTCAGCGCTCGCCGCTCGAGCTCGACTATTACGCCCGCGCCAATTGGACGGATACGGCGCCGCTGATGGTGCAAACGCTGCTGATCGAGTCGTTCGAGAACAGCAAGCGCATCGTCGCGGTCAGCCGCGAATCGACGAATTTGCGCGCCGATTACGTCCTCAAGACCGACTTGCGGGAGTTTCAGGCGCAATACGACGGCGCCGGTCCGCCGCTGGTCCACGTTCGCCTCAGCGGCAAGTTGGTGCGGCTGCCGGATCGGACGATCATCGCCAGCAAAAGCTCGGAGTTGTCGCTTCGCGCCGCCGGCGGCGACATGCAGAGCATCGTCGGAGCGTTCGACGAGGCGCTCGGCAAGGTCTTGCGCGAGCACGTCGAATGGACGTTGCGCGCCCCGGCCACGACCCGTCGCCATCAAGCCGCCTCCGGCTGAGCGATTCAATAGAAGCTGTCGAAGTGGATCCGCTCCGCGGGCACGCCGCGGCGGCGCAACATGGCGACGCTTGCCTCGACCATTGGCGGAGGTCCGGCGACGAAGATCTCCGCGGTCGCAAGGACCGCCCCGCCGGCCCGCTCGACGGCCTCGTGCACCATGCCGCGTGCCCCCGGCCAAATCTCGGGTCCGATGTCCTCGACATTCGACAAGACGACGCGGTAATCGATCGCGGCCTGCGGGGCGGGATCGAAGCAACGGCCAAGATCGACGATGTCCGCCGGGCGGCGTCCGCCATAGAACAACGTTGCCATCCTGGCGCTTGGGTCTTGGCGTCGTAGCACCGCGCGGAGAATCGACACCATCGGCGATAGGCCTGAGCCGCCGGCGATGCAAAGCACCGGCGCGGCGGTCCCGGGCGCAAGAAACGCGTGCCCATAGGGCGCGTCGAGGACGACCGGCATGCCGACATAGGGCGCCTCAAATAACGCCCGGCCCGCCAATCCGCCTTGCTTGCGCTTTACGATGAACTGCCAAACCCCCGCGGAATTGGCGAGGTTGGCCATCGAGTATGCGCGCCAGCCCGGGACATTGGGCAGCGCCAGCAACGCGTATTGTCCGGGCAGGAATTCGGCGACGCCGCCAGCGTGCAGCTCGAATTCCCAAATATCGTGGGTCAAGACGCGCCAACGCTCGAGGCGCGCGGCGCGTCGGACGGGGGCTATCGGCGGCTTGCGTGCAGGCTCGAGGCGGACGGCTATCGTCGCCGGCCCCAGCGGAGTCGCCTGGCATCCGAGCATGCGATTGCGTTGCCGGTCGCGTTCGCTCCACGCCGGGGCCTCGCGCCACGCCATGTCGAAAGCGCCATCGCGTATCTCAAAGCGGCAGGTACCGCACGAGCCGGTGCCGCACTCGTAAGGAAACGGCAGCCCGGCACGGAGCGCCGCCCGCAGCACCGGCTCGTCGGGCGCGCACGAAAACGTCGGTCCGCCGGCGATCGCGACCACGAAGCCGCCACCGGGCGGCGGCATCTCATTCAAGGCCGAAGACGCGATCGAGACGCATGGCGATCCGAATGTCTCCGCGCAGCCGCAGCTTTCCCGTCATCAGCGCGAATTTCGGATTGAGCTGCTTGTCGATGATCTTCTCGAAGTTCTCGCGGCTGACCGTTATGGTGATCGTCGAATCCTTGTCTTCGTTGCTCACCGAATTCGGTTTCGCGAGGCCGTCGACATAGATGATTCCAACCTCGGGAAAGACGAACTTCACCGTCGCATCGAGTCCCGAATCCGCTCCCACCGATGTGCGGACTCGTTCGGTCAATTCCTGCAACGTCATATCGCTGTTCCTCCCGGGGCTAGTGCCGTGCTCCGTCGCATGGGATTCGATCGGCCGCGATGGCGCCCGCGCCGCGCGCGCGATCCACACCTTTCCGTCGCGCACCGTGGCGGCGTAGGTGCGCAGGGCCACGGTGCAAGGCGCCGCCGCCGGCTCTCCGGTGCGTAGGTTGAACGCGCCCGCGTGCCATGGGCATTCGATGATTTCGCCGTCAAGCGTGCCCTCGCTCAGCGACGCCATGCCATGCGTGCAAGTATCGTCAACGACGTAAAAGGCGCCGCCGGCGTTGAATACGGCGAGCGCCGGCATGCCAGCCACGACGCATTTGCGCCCCGATCCGGGCGCGATGTCGCCGGTCGCGCACAAGGCGATCAACTCGGAATCAGTCGCGCAACCGTTGGCGCGGCCTTCGGACGCAGAATGCGATGCAAGCGACTCCATCAGTCGTGCGCGTTGCGTATGAAGTTCAAGGTCGCCGACGCGAAGTCGCGCGGGTGCTCGAGCATCGCCCAATGGCCGCAATCGGGAATGAAGTAAGCCCAAGATTTCGGGATCAGATCGAGCATCCGCATCGCGTCCGAAAGCGGCACCACCTTGTCTTGTTTGCCGTTGATCACCAACGTCGGCGCCTGGACGCGTCGAATGAAGTCCTCTTCGTAGTAGAGGCCGCCTTGTTGACGCACCCAGCCCATGATATCGCCATACGCGCGGCGCGCATCGGCATCGAGCGCGTTGGTGAAGCGATAATCCACCATCTTGTCGTCGATCTTGAACCGCTCGGTGCACAAGACCCGCATCAGCGCGATCATTCCCTCGCGGGTGAAATCGTAATTGATAAGGGGCTTGAGCGAGGGCGGTAGATGACGCGTGACCCCAGCGCTGCCCATGAGGACGAGGCGTCCCACGATCTCCGGCCGCGACGACGCGACTCCGATCGAGGTGGCGCCGCCCATCGAATTGCCGACCAGCGTCGCCCGACGAAGGCCCAACGCTTCCAAGAAGCCCGCGAGATGCTCGTTTCGCGCTTGCTGCGAATAAACGTACTTCTCCGGGTCGGGCTTGTCGGTCTTGCCGAAGCCGACCATGTCGACGGCGATGACACGTGCTTCCGCCGCGAGCATGGGAATCGTCTCGACCCAATTCGAGTAACCGTCCGCGCCGGCGCCGCCGCCGTGAACGAGTACGATGGGATCGCCGCTTCCCTCGTCGACGTAGTGCGTTCGAATACCCGCCACATCGATAAACCTACTTTGCCACGACCTCATGAGACCTCCTCGAAAGCTCCCCCGTCACGAAATTCTGCGTAACGCGCAACGATGGCTAGGCGGCCAGCGCAATACCCCCTACGCCGGTGAGCCACTGCGGAATGGGTTCGTAGTAGATCTGTTCGCCTGTCCGTCCAGGCAACGTCGCCGCGGCCATGAGCCAGGTGACGATCTCCATGCCCCCGTTCCCCGACTGCTCGACGATCTCGCCGGGGCTCAGCGACGTCAGTTCTTCCGCCCGGCCGGCGACGATCTTGTCGATGACCATTCGGTCGAACGTCTCGTTTACGCGCCCCATGCCGGGTATGTTGACCCAGTGCGACAGGCCGCCTGTCCCCATGACGACGACGCGCTCGTCGGTGGGACGGTGGCGTTCGATCGTCTCGCGCAGCACTCCGCCCAGCGCATAGCATCGGCCCGGCCTGGGCAATGGCGTCATGTTGATGTTCACGATCAACGGAAGCACCGGCGTCTTGCCGTCCGGATTGGCGAACATCAACGGCAACGCGACGCCGTGATCGGGGTCGAGTTCCTCGACTTTAGCCAGATCGAAACCGCGCTCCGCCGCGATCTCCACCAAGCTCTCGCCCAGCGCCCGCGATCCGCGGAAAGGCCGTCGCGGCACTCCCATCTCGCCGAACGGCGTATATGCGTCGGCGACGCCGACCGTGAACGGCGGCTGCAGGGAAAGATTTATGTTGTACATATGCTCGCTGCTGATCACCACGATCGCATCGGGGGCGAGCGCACGAACGCGCGCGCCGATCTCCCGCAGCCCCTGGAACGCGCGCTCGGCGCGCTCCTCGACGCCTTGCGGCGAAAAGAGGATGTGCGAGGTAGCGAACGCGCCTACGACCTTACCCATTTCATCGCTCCTCGAGCCGGCGCGTGAATGCGCTCATGTTGATCAGGTCCGCCATTTGCGGGTTCATCGCCATCATCAGATGAACTTGCAGGATCGGGTGGAGCCCGATCGCCGCGAGCGCGGCCGGATCGCCCGCCGCAAGCGCCCGGGCTTCGTCGCTCGATAGCCCGTGATCGCGGAAAACCGATTCGGGCTCGCTGCGCAACCGGACGACCAGCGCCGGGTCGCGGCACAATCGCTGCACCAATCGGTTAGCGTTGCTCGATCGATACTGCATGTGGGTCGACCTCCGCCGATCGCGGTGGGATTGGCTGCCGCGGCGTCAATCGCCGTGGCGCGGGCTGCGCCTTCGTCTAGATCGTGTGTTCCGGCTTTTGGATTCCGCGATTGCGTCGGCTGGCGAGCTTGCGCCATTCGACGATCGCCAGATCCGGCTCATAAAGCCGCTCCTCGACCCAACCGACGTCGCCGGCATAAAATGCCTCTCCCGCTTCGCGCGCCCAAACATCGTCATCGTTAAACCCGTCGAGCGCTAGCGACGACAGCCGCTCGTTGAACTCCTTGTCGAACGCCTTCTCGGCCTCAGGGCCATCGACACGGCGTCCCAGCGTTTGCAGGTAATAATGGCTGCCGGCGTCGCGCGAGACGTACCATTCGAATTGGATCGTGTCTTCCTGCGGCCAGGGATCGACCTTGAGCACGCCGGGCAGCCAGATCGAAATGTTGTTGGCGACTTTCGTCGCGCCAAAGTGCCCCTCGGCGACCTTTTCATCGCCGAGATAGCTTTCGAACACCGGCATCGACAGGTCGCCCAGGAGATCGTAGACGCCGCTGCGTCCTTCGCTCTCCTCCACCGTGCGGAACGTCTCGACGCCCTCGGGCGGCGCGAAACCGACCGGAAGCGCTAGGTCGTTGCCTGTGACGAGCGGCGATTTCTTGTGGATCCAGATATGTCCGGAATCGAACCCGTTCTCGACGCCAAGCCGCCAGTTGGCGTTGACCTGGCGCACCTTGCCGCGGATCGCCATGTCGGCGTCGAGAAAATCTGGCGGCACGTCGGTCCAAAGCGGCGGCGCCGTGATATCGCCGACGAAAACGAAGACGATCCCTTTCGCTTCCTCGACCGGATAGGTCTTGATCCGATGCTTGCCGATCTGCGTGCTCATCGGGTTGGTCAGGATGCCGATCAGTTCGCCGGTGAGCCAGCTATACGTCCAGCCGTGGTACCAGCAGGTGATGGTGTCGTTGCGAAAACATTCGAGCTTGGCCGAAAAATTTACCCCGCGATGCAGGCAACGGTCCTTCATCGCGTAGACCTTGCCGTCGATGCGTTTCAACAACAGGTTCTCTCCAAGCAGGCGCAGCGGCCGTATTTCGCCCTCCGCCACGTCGCGGGAAAACACCGTCGGATACCAGTGATTGCGAAATCCGAGCTTCGCTTCCACGTAGCCGCGCCACCCTTTGACTCTCTCGAGCACCTTGGGGTCCACCGTGGCGTTTACCGGCGGCGCAAACTGCGTCGACATTCGCCGTCTCCCACGCTGATTGTTAGCACAGATGACAGACAAAAGTGTCTGACGATATTGCCCGAGAGTCAAGATCGATACGGCTCTCCGACCCAAGCTCGACTTCGGACCCGGTGAGGTCCTTGGATGCCAAATTTTGCGCCCGGCATGGCGTCTTTCACCAAGCTTCCTATGGCCCCCTTGTTGTAATATATTGTCCTGCAATCCAGCCCACGGCGCGGTAATTGCTCTATCTTCGGATTTATCGCGGCGTAAGATCGCAGCGGGTGACCATGGAAAAGAACAAGACGGGCGGCGCGAAGACGGTCGTCGAGGCAACCATCGAGGCAATCAAGAGCGGAATATTCGAGGGCCGCTATGCGCCCGGTCAACGCCTCATCGAGGCTGACCTGACGCGGGAACTAAGCGTGAGTCGCGGTCCGCTGCGCGAGGCGCTAGGCCGGTTGGTGGCCGACGGCTTGGTCGAAATTGAGCCCTATCGTGGGGCAATCGTCGCGCGGCCGTCGCGCGAGGACGTCGCCAACACGCTGCAACTTCGCGAAGTCCTCGAGGGCCTGGCGGCGCGGCTAGCGGCCGAGCGAATCGAAATTGGCGACAATCGCAAACGTCTCGTGGCCGAGCGGGACGCAATCGCCAAGAGCGACGCCGGCCTCGAGGTGGCGACGTTCATGAGCGACAATGAGCGCTTCCACGGGCTGATACTCAAGCTGTCGGGCAACTCGCAACTGGCCCGTCTGGTATCGCAGATGCAACTGCCGACGCTTCAGACGGCTTTTTTCCGGACGATCGACCAGAAAGTACGTTCGAATTCGCTCGCCCAGCACCGGGAAATCCTGAACGCGATCCTGGCCGGCGATGGCGGCGCGGCGGAGCGCGCGATGCGGACGCACATCGCGCGCACCAGCGAACTTGCCAAGCGGCTTCCGGACGCTTTATTCGGAGCGTGAGTTCGCGCGGCAGCGCCGAAGGTCAAAAGCGAATCAACAAACGACCGATGATTCGGTCGCCCTCGGGCCGGTTCTCGACTAGATAGTCCTTCTGGTACTTGAGTTCGACCACGGCGCCGATCGGGTGCTGGTATTGGACCTGCGGGCCGATGCCGAGAGCGCGGCCGCGAAATCCGCCCAGAAACGGGACGTCATTCACCTCGTCGTCGCTGAATTGGTGATAGTAGTACCCACCGATGCCGACCAAGATCTTGCCCCAGTTGAGCTCCCAGCGGTAACCAAAGGAGTAATCGACGAGTATCGCTTCGCCTGAATCGTAGTTGGTCTCCGGATTTTCGAAGTTGATGTCCAGCGTGATCTTGCTCGACACCTCGAAGCCGCCGTGAAGCCAAGTGAAGGCATAGGCCGGACTGAAGGTGAAATAACCTTGCCCGATGTTGACAAGGCGACTTGCCTCGAACGACGCGGTCGGAAAAGTAACATCGAAGCCGACGGCCTGATGGAAATTCGGCGAGTGCCACGCCAGGAGCTGGGTGATGGTGATATCCCCTACGCCGGTCTTCGATTGGCGGCCAAACGGCGGCTGGCTAAACGCCGCCGCAAGCCCGGCGGCCACCGGCGGCGGCAGCCCAGGAGGAATCGGCGGCGGTGGATTCTTGATCGAAACGCGCACCACCGGAACGATTAATTGCGTGAGCCAATCGGCGCCGAGCACCTTGAGCCCCGGGTTATAAAGAAAGCGCGCCGCGTAGGCCTGCGTCTCTAGCTTGAAATTCGGGAAGAGCGGGTCGCCGCTCGAGTTGTTGAAGCGATCGGCGTCGATGAAAATGAACTCATTGGCTAGATACAGACCTTCGGGCGGCAGATTGCCGACGCCGATGCCGTTAAGGCCGTTGGGAAACGGATTGCGTCCGGATTCCGTCGCCATGACTGCGCCGCTTGCCAGAAACATTCCGCCGAGCGCCAAGGCTATCGACGTCCGCCATCCGATGGTCGTTTTCCCACCTGTCGACCCAGCCGCCATCTCGAGGTCCTCCCGTTTCGCCAGTCTTTTGACGCCGCTGGCTGAGGCTGCCGGCCTCTGTCGACGCGTACGGGACGATGTCCTTGATCGGCGACAACAATTGCCATACGACTGTATGATGCAATCTTATCCTACAATAGTAGACTATAGTCAAGCCGGCACCGCCGCAGGCGCGCCCACGGCTGGCAACACATGGAGAAATGCAATGGCTGCAAAAACGTTTGCCCTGGAAGCCGCCGAGACCATCGCCGACACCGCTCTGGCCAAGGGACGTGAATTGCGTTTGGCACCGTTAACGGTGGCGGTGCTCGATGCCGGCGGGGTTCTTGTCGTGCTCAAGCGCGAGGACGGCTCGAGCCTGCTCCGCCCTGAGATCGCCGTCGGCAAGGCATGGGGTGCGCTGGCGATGGGCGTCGGAACGCGCGCGATCGCCGCGCGGGCCGCGCAAGCGCCGGCGTTCATTCATGCCGTGACGACGCTCGCCGGCGGACGTTTTGTCCCAGTCCCTGGCGGCGTCCTGATCCGCTACACGGATGACGAGATCGTCGGCGCAGTCGGGATCAGCGGTGATAGTTCGGACAATGACGAGACCTGCGCGGTCGCCGGAATAGTCGCCGCAGGATTCAAAGCGGATGCCGGCGGCCCGCCACGATGATCGGCGCGCTATCGACTATTCGCGCCGGAAACCAGTTCCAAGATTTCGTCGCGATTAATCGCCCAGCGCGCCCAATCGGCAGGACCCAAGCCGAATCGGTTGCGATGATCGAGGCGGGCGCCATTTTCTACTAGAAAACGGGCGGTCGCAGCGTGTCCGCGCGCGCAAGCGAACATCAAGGCGGTATTGCCGGCGTCATTGACGGCGTCGATTTGCGCGCCGCGAGCAAGCAGCAGCTTGGCGATGTCGAGCGCGCCTTTCGCCGCAGCTCGCATGAGAGCGGTGTCACCGTTTTGTCCGCTCGCATTCGGCGGGATTGCAGCGTCGAGTAGTCGTTCGACCGCGGCGAAATCTCCAAGTTCAACGGCGCGAATGATCTCAGGGTCATGCACAGCGCGGCGATCAAAGCGTGTTCCATGCGCCAACGTCAAGCGGCCCGATGTCGACATGATGGCGACCATCAATCCTGGCCATTAGTCCCGCTTGCCAGGGAAAGCCGCGATCTAGATCGGCCGATAGCGCGCTTACACGGTCTACAACCGCTCAGCGAGGCGCGGCCCGACGCATCTTCGAATCGGCCTTGCTTGACGGACGACCGATACCCGACGCAGTCTCGTCGCTATGATCCGCCGGCGAATTCGCCGGCAGACTTCATGTTACCCTTGGCCAATGAGCGTCGCCGAGACGATCCGAAACAAGCTCACCGCCGCCTACCAGCCGACGCGGCTCGCCGTCATCGACGAGTCGCATCGCCATACCGGACACGCTGGAGCGCGTCCCGAGGGCGAAACGCATTTTCGTGTCGAAATCGTCTCGGCCGCCTTTTCCGGCAAATCGCGCGTCGCCCGCCAGCGCGCTGTCTACCAGACGCTGAGCGACGAGCTTCGCGGCCCGGTCCACGCGCTTGCGCTCAGCACGTTGACCCCTGAGGAAGACCTAGCGCCCCTGCGCAACAGCGGAGTATCCCCAGCCGACCGATAAGCGCCGGATTGTTCCGTGGACTGTACAACTGAAACGAGTATAATACTAAAATATCGTATTAAAAGTTGCAATACGGACAAAACTACGGCATGATTTGTTCGAGTCGTGTTCTACCTGCGCGGGCAAATGCGCAGGGTAAGGATCCGGGGTATCATGTCGGGCGTTTCGCCGCGCAATGTCCGCATTGGGCGCCGTCGAACCAGCATGCGGCTCGAGGCGGAATTCTGGTCCGCGCTCGCCGAGATGGCTGATCGCAAAGGCACGACGGCTGCGATGCTTTGCACCGAGATTGCGCGTCGACGCGGTAACTACGGACTCAGCGCCGCGGTCCGCGTCGAAGTGCTGAATTTTTTCCGGAGCACCTTCCATGAATCGGCGCCGGTGCGTCCGCGCAAGCAAAAGACCGGGTCACGAATATCTTCGTCTAGAGCATGACCCGCGTCAGCGTAATCATATCGTGCGCCCTCATGGTTTGTCCTTCGCCTCGCACGCCCATCCTCATGGTGCGAGCCGCCTCATCGTGCGCGGTCGGCCTCTCCTTCGCCAGGCTCAAGATGAGGCCGGCCGTCGAAGGACGAAACATCGAGGATGGACATGCGGCTCAGGATGCCGAGGCTCACCATGAAGACAAATTCATCAGTCCTCGCCCCGGCGCGACGCATGCCTCCCCCTCATCCCGAGCTTGTCGAGGGACGAAAGGCGAGGGCCAAGGCCGGCGATTCAACCTCGGCGGATCATATTCTAGGACGCCGCGTTTAGCGGCAGCGGCGTTCCGGCGTCTCCCTGGGCCGCTACCCCGGTCGGCGGCGGCATGACGCGCAACGCGACAATCTGATTGCGCTTGCGCCGCAGAATCTCGAACCGATATCCGTAAAAAGTGAACACCTGTCCGACCTCGGGAATCCGCCGCGCCTCGTGGAGGACCAACCCGGCGATGGTGGTCGCGTGCTGATCGGGCAAGCGCCAGTCGAGATCGCGATTGAGATCGCGGATTGCCACGTGCCCGTCGACGATATAGCTGCCGTCGGGCTGAGGCCGCACGCCTGGGGCTTGAAACTCGTGTCGCTCGGCGATTTCTCCAACGATTTCCTCAAGGATGTCCTCGAGCGTGACCACGCCCAGCAGCGCCCCGTATTCGTCGACGACAAGGGCAAAATGCTCCCGCCGGCGGCGAAACGCTTCGAGTTGATCGAATAGCGTCGTCGATTCGGGGATGAACCATGGGCGCGCCGCGATCTCGACGATATTGATGGCGTCCGGATTCCCCTCCCGGATGCGCAGCGCCTGCAATAGGGCCTTGGCATGCAGTACGCCGACGATGTTCTCCGGCTGCCCGCGCCACAACGGAATGCGGGTGTGCGGGCTCGCCAAAGCCTGCTCGAGTATCGCCGTCGGCTTCTGGTCGGCGTTGATCGAAAGCACGTTCTGCCGATGCACCATGATCTGCGCGACCTCGACCTCGGCAAGATCGAGAATCGAGCGCAACATCGCCCGTTCGCGCGGCGCGGCGCGGTCGGGGGCGACGTGCAATTCGATCGCGCCGCGTAGCTCCTCCACCGCGGCTTCGGGGTTGCGCTCGAGCCGGTGCACGCCGATAAGGCGGAACAGGCTCCTGGCGATCGCCTGCGTTGCCATCGACACCGGCGCCAACATGCGCACGGCGACGTCGATCGCCGGCGCCAGCGCGAGGACGACGCGCACCGGACGGTTGATGGCGAAGGTCTTGGGCATCACCTCGCCGAACAACACGACAAGCGCCGTCATGGCGATGGCCGAATATGCGATGCCGGCCTCGCCGAACAACTCGATCAGCGCGGCGGTGGCGAAGGCAGAGGCGACAATGTTGACGAAATTATTGCCGAGCAGGATCGCCGCCAGCACGACATCCAGCCGATCGCGCAGCTTGAGTGTGAGCTGCGCCCGCCGATTGCCCTTGCGCGCCAGCGCATGGAGCCGCGGTCGCGAGGCGGCGGTTAGCGCCGTTTCCGAGATCGAGAACAGCGCCGACACGGCGAGCAAAAGGGCGATGACGGTCGCCGACAGCCAAACCGGTCCAGGGATTTGAAAACCGGCTTCCACTGTCACGCCTCAAGCGGCCACGGCGTCGGCGAGAAGCGCGCGCAACGCGGCGGGATCGACATCGCGAGCGACGAAAGCCTCGCCGATCCCGCGCGCCAGGATGAATATGGCGGCGCCTCCCCGCGCTTTCTTGTCGTGCGCCATCGACGCGATCAGCGAATTGGCGTCCAGTCGGCCCAAATCGGCTCTCGCCAGCGCCGTTGGCAGCCCGACCGCCTCGAGATGCCTGCGAACGCGTTCGGCGTCCCCGGTCGCGCACAGCCCTAGCCGCGCTGAAAGCTCGAACGCCAGCGTTATCCCGATCGCCACCGCCTCGCCATGCAGCAGCGCCTCGCCAAATCCGGTCGCTGCTTCGAGCGCATGGCCAAACGTATGGCCGAGATTGAGCAACGCCCGCCGACCAGCCTCGCGCTCGTCGGCGGCGACGATCCGCGCCTTGGCGCGGACTGAGCGCGCCACCGCGAAGGACTGCGCCGCCGAATCGCCGGCCAGCACGCGCGATCCGTTGGCTTCGAGCCAGGCAAAGAAATCGGCGTCGTCGATGAGTCCATACTTGACGATCTCGGCATAGCCAGCGCGAAGCTCGCGCGCAGATAGCGTCTTGAGCGCGTCGAGGTCGGCGACGACCATTCTCGGCTGGTGAAACGCGCCGACGAGATTCTTGCCATGGCGCGTGTTGATGCCCGTTTTGCCGCCGACCGAACTGTCGACCTGGGCGAGCAGCGTCGTCGGTGCCTGGACATAATCGATTCCGCGCAGCACGAGACTCGCGGCGAATCCGGTGAGGTCGCCGACCACTCCGCCGCCGAGCGCCATCAGCATGGCGCCGCGATCGGGCTTCAAATCGAGGACGCGCTCGACCAGCGACTGGAGGTGAGCGAAGTCCTTGGCGCCCTCGCCCGGCGCCACTTCGATCAATTGCGCGGCGACGCCGGCGGCATCGAGCCCGAATTTGGCGCGCGGCCATTGCGTCCGCGCGACGTTGACGTCACTGACGACGATGAGCCGTCGTTCGCGCAGTAGCGGCAGAACGAGTTGGCCTACGCGGTCGAGCAATCCGGCGCCGATATGAACATCGTAACCGCGCGCCCCTAGCTCGACCCGCACTTGCGTTACGTTCTCGATCCTGGCCTCGCCGGCAAGATAGCGCCGCAGCGCCTCGGCGACGCGCTCGACGGTCGCCTCGGGCGGTCCATCGACACTTTCGACCCGAATATCGGCCTGCGCATATATGGGATTGCGCTCGGCCATCAATCGCGACAGAACTTCGCGCGGATCGCCCCGCTTCAGCAGCGGTCGGTTGTTTCGCCGCGCCACGCGACGCAACAGCAAATCGAGATCGGCGTCGAGCCACACCGAAATGCCGCGCGCCTTGATCTTGGCGCGCGTTTCCGGATCGATGAACGCGCCGCCGCCGGTCGAAAGCACCTGCGTTGGCGCGTCGAGGAGCCGTTGAACGATCTTTCGCTCGCCCTCGCGGAATGCTTGTTCGCCGAGCGTGTCGAAAATTTCTTCGACCGACCGGCCGGCCGCCGCCTCGATCTCGTGATCGGCGTCGGTGAATGGCACTCCCAGTCGCTGTGCCAGTCGCCGGCCGATCGCGCTCTTGCCGGCTCCCATCAGCCCGACGAAGACGATGGTGCGCGGAACGGCGGGCGCGACCGGATCGGCCGGCGTATCCGAATTAGATCGCGCCATGCGTCAGCCGAACAAGGCGGCGCGTCGCCTCGCGCGGCTCCGGCGTTGGCGCGTATGCGGCGCTGCGTGGACCGTGGATTGATCGTCTCGATGCGAGCCGATAGACTGCCTCAGAACTGCCATGTTTGAAATGTAACAGAATCTCACGCCCCTGTCGCGTCCGCTACTGGCATGAAAATGTTTCGTTTCTCCAGATTCTCGGGATCCAAAAGTTGACGCGACTTCTGGTGTTGATTATCGCGCTGGTCGTGGCCGTGGCGGTCGGTGGCGCGGCGTTTCTCGCCCTGACCGATATTCCTGCGCCGACCCAACGAATCGAAAAGGTGGTGCCGAGTGACAAGCTGCCGCGTTGATCGGCAGCGACGAAGGCTGAGACTCGGCGCCGTGCTGCTGGCGTCGTGGCTCGCCGCCAGCGCGGCTTCGGCGCAAGTCGGTCCGCCGATTCGCTTGACGCCGCCGCCGCGCAGCGATTCGCCAAGCGCCTCGCAGCCGGCGTCGCCGGAAAGCCCGCGCCCCGGCGCGATCGAGATCGAGCGCGCGCGCCCGGTCGATTTCGATGCGATCGGTCTCGGCGGCGCCGCGCGCGGCGGCTTACCGCAGGACCTATGGGAGCGCTCGGATCCGGCGACCATCGACCGTCTGCTCGGCGCGCTTCCGGGCGGCTTCACCTCGAAAGCGGCCCGCGACATTGCGCGGCGGCTGCTGGCAAGCGCCGCCTCCCCGCCGCGCGGCGCGGCGCCCGCGGCGCCCAGCGAGGGCGATCGCGCCAGCTTTGCGAGTCGGCGCGCCGAGCGCTTGATGGCGATCGGCGAAATCGCCGCCGCCATCGACCTCGCGAAGGCGCTGCCTTCGCGGCTCGCCGATGAAGGCGCGGCACGCGTGCAGCTCGACGGACTATGGCTCGCTGGCGACAACAACGCCGCCTGCGCGTTCGCGCGCGCCCAGGGCGCCCGTTACACCACGGCCTATTGGTTGAAGTCGGGCATTTTCTGCCAGATGCTCGCCGGCGATCGCGGCCGAGCCCAACTTGGCCTCAACTTGCTCCGCGAGCAAGGCCAGGAAGATCCGGCGTTCGTCAGGTTGGCGCTCGCCACCGGAACGACCGCACCGCAGTCGGTCGGTCCGATCAAGGATGTGTCTCCGCTGATGCTGGCGATGCTGCGCGCGACGCGTCATCCGTTGACCGTCGAGCTCACCCGTGGCGCCCCGGTCGCGATGCTGCCTTCGATCGCCGATAGCCAGGATACGCCGATCGACGTCAAGCTGGCGGCAGCCGAGCGGGCGCTTGCTTATGGCGTGATCGCGCCCGAACGGCTGGTCGCGCATTACGAATCCGTCGATCTCCGGCCCGGTCAGGTAGCCAACGCGGGCTCGTTCGCGGCAAGCGACAAAGGGCCGCGGGGCCGGGCTGCGCTTTATCGCTCGGCCAAGGAACAGACGCTCCCAGTCACGAAAGCCGAGGCGCTGCGTCGGCTGTGGTCCAGCGCGGCGACGCCCGAGGCGCGCGCCGCCTTGTGGCAGGTCGGCGCGCCTTTGGTCCGTGCGCTCAATCCTTCGGCCGAGCTCGCGTGGTTCGCTGACGACGCGGTGCGCGTGTTGCTGGTCTCTGGGGACCTCGATGCGGCGCGCGTCTGGGCCGCCTCGAGCCACCTTGCGCCGGCCCCAACGCCTGGAGCGGCCGATGAACGCGCGCCGCTTTGGCCGGTGCAGCGCCTCGCCGGCGGCGATTCGCTCGCACCCTGGGAACCAGAACAGCTTGCGGCTTGGCGTCGGAGCAACGATCGAATCGCGCGCGAGACGGCGGAGGCGCGGCGAATCCTGCTGGCGACGCTGTTCGCGGCCCTCGGCGAACCGGCGGCGCCGCAACTTGTGCCGACCATAGACCCGGCTGGGCCGTCATCGCGCAAGACGGAAATGCCGGATCCGGCGCTGTGGCTGGCGATGCTGTCGGCGGCGTCGGACCGCCGCGCCGGCGAGTCGGCCATCGCGGCGCTGATTATCCTCGGCCCCGACGGCGACGCCGACGGCAATCTCTATTCGTTGGGCGCGGCGCTCGCGGCGCTCAAGAACGCGGGGTTCGAACGCGAGGCCCGGGCGCTCGCGGTCGAGGCGGCCATCGCCGCGGGAATTTGATCGTGGGCCGCCGCGGCCGGCCGCAATCGCACCCGCGTTCGCGCCACCTCGAAGCCTTCCTCGAAATGATGGCCGCCGAGCGGAATGCTGCGGCGAATACGAAGTCCGCCTACCGCAAGGATCTCGACGACTTCGCGGCTTTTCTCGCCCGACGCGGCCGCGCGATCCATGCCGCCGAAGCCGCCGATATGCGCGAGTATCTTGCTCGCTCGACCCGCGCCGGGCTTTCGCCGCGCACCATCGCGCGGCGTCTTTCGGCGCTTCGCCAATTTCACCGCTTCCTGGTCGGAGAAGCGATCCGCGGCGACGATCCGCTCGCCGCTATCGAAGGTCCTCGGCTCGGGCGACCGCTGCCCAAGCTCTTGAGCGAAATCGAAGTCGCGGCGCTGATCGCCGCGGCTAGCCGAAGCGCGCAGCCGGAGGACAAGCGCCTCCTGGCGATGCTCGAGATTCTTTATGCCGCGGGCCTGCGTGTTTCCGAATTGACGGCGCTCCGCCTTTCCAACCTGTCGCGCGATCGGCGGTTCATGACCATCCGCGGCAAAGGCGGGAAGGAGCGGCTGGCGCCGCTCAACGGCCCGGCGCGTGCGGCGATTCAAGCCTATCTCGCGGTGCGTTCGGCATTTCTAGCCGAGGGCGAGCAATCGCGCTTCCTTTTTCCTTCGCGCGGCGCCTCGGGCCATGTGACGCCGGCGCGCGTGGCGCAACTGCTGAAGCGACTGGCGATCGAAGCCGGCATCGACCCGCGCCGCATCTCCCCGCACGTACTCCGCCACGCCTTTGCGACGCATCTCATCGACCGCGGCGCCGATCTGCGCAGCGTGCAACAGATGCTTGGCCACGCCGACATTTCGACCACGCAGATTTATACCCATGTCGCCGGCGAGCGCTTGCGCAAATTGGTGAGCGAGCGCCATCCGTTGGCCAAACGCGGCGCGTCGGTACGCCGAGACCGCTAGCGGCGGCGGCGGGACGCTCATCGGACAACTTGCCCGGGGCCGGTCTCCCGGTCTAAACAACTCGATATCCTGTCCTCAATCATCCGTCTCGATCGGTAACCAGGAGCCACCCCGTCATGGCCGTCCGCAGGAAGTCGTCACCCAAGACCAAGCGCCGAAAAATGGCCAAGCGGCAAGCGCCCGGTCCGACGGCGAAAAGACGCCGTTTGGCGCCGGACACGAAACGATCGACCAAGAAGACTGCCAAAAAAAGCGGCAGACGCGCCCTGCGCGCGGTGCTTGCGCTGCCTCAAGGGGTCGAGATTCGCGCTCCAGTCCACCCCGGGTACCGTATGGTCATGACCCCCGAGGCGATCGAATTTATCGTCGATCTCGAACGCAAGTTCGGCGCGACGCGGCGACGGCTCCAAGCCATGCTTCAAGCGCTGCAGGCCAAGCGCGACGCCGGCGCGATGCCGCATTTTCTCGCCGAGACCAACAATATTCGCGACGCCGATTGGACCGTGGCGCCGCTTCCCGATGCATTGCTTGACCGGCGCGTCGAGATCACCGGCCCAGTCGACCGCAAGATGGTCATCAATGCGCTCAATTGCGGCGCCAACGTCTACATGGCCGATTTCGAAGACGCCACCACGCCGACTTGGGCGAATCTGATCGACGGGCAGATGAATCTGATTGACGCCGTCCGGCGCCGCATCACCTTCACCGATCCTTCGCGCCGGAAATCGTACAAGCTCGCCGACCAGACGGCGGTGTTATTCGTCCGGCCGCGCGGGTGGCATATGCCCGAGAAGCACGTCCTGGTCGACGGTCAGCCGATCGCCGGAGCGTTCTTCGATTTCGGCCTGTATTTCTTCCACAATGCTCGCGAGCTGGTGAAGCGCGGTTCCGGACCATTTTTCTATTTACCGAAACTCGAGAGCCACCTCGAGGCGCGGTTGTGGAACGACGTTTTCAATCGCGCCCAGGACCGGCTCGATATCAAGCGCGGCACGATCAAAGCGACCGTATTGATCGAGACCCTGCCCGCCGCCTTCGAGATGGACGAAATTCTTTACGAGCTACGCCAGCATTCGGCGGGGCTCAATTGCGGACGCTGGGATTACATCTTTTCGTTTATCAAGAAGTTCCGCAACGACCCCGCCGCCGTAATGCCGGACCGCGCCAGCGTCACGATGGCGATACATTTCCTTTCATCCTACAGCCAGCTCCTGATCAAGACGTGCCACCGCCGTAATGTTCACGCAATGGGCGGGATGGCCGCCCAGATACCAATCAAGGACGATCCGGTGGCCAACGAGCTGGCGTTGACCAAGGTGCGCGCCGACAAGGAGCGCGAGGCCAACAATGGTCACGACGGAACATGGGTCGCCCATCCTGCCCTGGTGCCTGTGGCGAAGGAGGTGTTCGATCGGCTGATGCCGGGACCCAACCAGATCGCGCGTAAGCGGGAAGACGTCCACGTCACGGCCGCCGATCTGCTGCAAGTTCCCAAGGGCGCCATCACCGAAGGCGGTCTCCGCCAGAACATCAATGTCGGCATCGGCTATCTCGAGGCGTGGCTTCGCGGGACCGGTTGCGTTCCGCTCTACAACTTGATGGAGGACGCGGCGACGGCCGAGATCTCGCGCACCCAGGTATGGCAATGCATTCGACACGCGGCGAAACTCGACGACGGCCGCACCGTCGACGTCGAACTTTGCCGTTCGATTCTCGAAGAGGAGCTCGACAAGATTAAGGCGATGATCGGCGCCACGCGTTATGGCAAAAGCCGCTACAAGCAGGCGGCGGCGCTGTTCACCGCCTTGATCGAGGCCGAGCACTGCCCCGATTTCCTCACCCTTCCCGCCTATGATTGGGTCATCGCCAACGAGGCCCGGATTTGAGCTTCACCGTCATCGAGCAGCAACGGCCGCGGCTCAATCGCAGCGAGCTCGCGGTTCCCGGTAGCCAGCCGCAGCTTTTCGAGAAAGCGGCGCGGTCGGCGGCCGATATCGTGTTCCTCGATCTCGAAGACGCAGTGGCTCCCGACGACAAGGAGCGCGCGCGCCAAAACGTTATCGCCGCGCTCAACGATATCGACTGGTCCGGCCGGGCGATATCGGTGCGAATCAACGGTCTCGATACCCACTATATGTATCGCGATGTCATCGAAGTCGTCGAGCAAGCGGGGGCGCGGCTCGATTTGATGATGATCCCGAAGGTTGGCACGGCAGCCGATGTCTACGCGCTCGACATGCTGGTGTCGCAGATCGAGCAGGCCAAGGGTTATCGCCGGAAGATAGGCTTCGAGCTGATCATCGAGACCGCGCAGGGCCTGGCCAATGTCGAGGATATCGCGCGAGCGAGCCGACGCATCGAATCCCTCCACTTCGGTGTCGCCGACTTCGCCGCCTCGACGCGCGCCCGGACGACCAACATCGGCGGCGCCAATCGCGACTACGTCGTGCTCGGCGATCCCGACGCCGCGGGCCGGCGCGAAACCTATTGGGCCGATGTCTGGCACTACGCGCTTGCCCGCATCGTCGTCGCTGCGCGGGCGGCGGGCGTGCGTCCGCTCGATGGGCCGTTCGGCGATTTCAACGACGACGCCGGATTCAACGCCGCGGCGTCGCGCGCTGCGGCGCTCGGGTGCGAAGGAAAGTGGGCGATCCACCCAAACCAGATCGCGCTCGCCAACGCCGCGTTCACGCCGTCGGAAGGCGAAATCGCCAAGGCGCACCGCATCCTCGCGGCGATGGAGGAAGCGCAACGTTCCGGCAAGGGCGCCGTGGCGCTCGACGGCCGGCTTATCGACATCGCTTCGATCCGACAGGCCGAAGCGCTGGTCAAGAAAGCCGAGCAGATCAAGGTGCGCGGTGCCTGAGCGCCCACGACGCGCGGTTTTCTCCCATCGCGTGGACTTCTGGCGCCGAGCGATCGTACCTTTACCGTCGAAGCACCTCCAAGGCGTATGGCCGTGACGAAAGACCTTCACCGCCGGCTCGCCGCGATCCTATCGGCCGACGTGGCGGGTTACAGCCGTCTGATGAGCGAAGACGAGGCGGCGACGCTGGCTGCCGTTCAAGCGCACCAGAAAGAGCTGATCGAGCCCAAGGTCGCCCAGCACCATGGCCGCATCGTCAAGTTGATGGGCGACGGACTGCTGGCGGAGTTTCCCAGCGCGGTCGAGGCGGTGCGATGCGCCGTCGAGATCCAGCGCACCATGCATGAGCGAACGCTCGGGACGTCGCCGCAAAGACGGATCGCCTTTCGGATCGGCATCAATATCGGCGACATAATCGGCGTCGGCGACGACATATACGGAGACGGCGTCAACGTCGCGGCGCGGCTCGAAGGACTGGCGAAGCCGGGCGGAATCTGCGTCGCCCACAACGTGGTCGATCATGTCAAGGCCAAGGTGGAATTCGCCTTCGAGGACAAGGGCGAAAAACAGGTCAAAAACATCGCCAAGCCGATTCGCGTTTTCGAAGTCGTGTTCGATGAGCCGCCCGGGGGCCGCGTATCGCGCGACATCGAGAATCCTCCGCTGCCCGACGCGCCTTCGATCGCCGTCCTGCCGTTCGCCAACATGAGCGGCGACCCGGAGCAGGATTTCCTTGCCGACGGCATCGCGGAGGAAATCATAACCGCGCTCGCACGCCTGCGCTGGTTGTTCGTAATCGCGCGCCATTCGACGTTCGTCTACAAGGGAAGAGCGGTCGATGTCCGCCAGGTCGCACGCGAGCTCGGCGTGCGCTACGTGCTGGAAGGCAGCGTCAAGACCGCGGGCTCACGCTTGCGCATCATTGGCCAGCTCATCGACGCCGAGACCGGAAAGCACATCTGGGCCGAGAAGTACGACGGTGAGCTCCGGGACATTTTCGCCGTTCAGGACGACATCACCGAGCGGGTCGTGGCGGCGGTCGAGCCGCACCTCTATGCCGAAGAGGGTATCCGTGCGTCGAACAAGCCGCCGGAGAATATCGACGCCTGGGGGCTCGTCGTCCGCGCGCTGAGCCTGCTCAACAAACTCGAGCAAAAGCGGAACCAAGAAGCACAGGCGCTCCTGCGTCGCGCCATCGAGATCGAGCCGAGTTACGCCCGCGCCCATGCATTGCTGAGCTGGGCCATCTGGTGGGCCTCGCTCTGCTACTGGTATGGCGATGCGCGCGAAGGCTATCGGCAGGCCGCTGCGCATGCCCACGACGCATTGTCCCTCGACCCCAGCGATCCATGGGCGCGCATGATCTCCGGCCTCTGCCTCAGCACCGCCGGGCACCACGACCGGGCGTTGGGCGAATTGCGGACGGCGCTCAATCTAAATCCAAGCTTTGCCCTGGGGCACACCGCGTACGGGTGGGCGTTGCTGCGCGCCGGCTCGTTCGACGAAGCGATCGCCGAAACCGGAAAGGCGATGCGCATGAGCCCGTTGGACAGCTTCTCCGGCTTCTACACCGTCATACACGGGCTGACGCTCTTGGGCGCGCGGCGTTTCGCGGAGGCGCTGCCCTATTTGCGCGCCTCGGTCGCCGCGTTCGCCGAGTACCCCGGACACTACAACACTTTGATCAGCTGCTGTGGCCACCTCGGCTTGATCGAGGAAGCCAAGGAGTTCATCGCGATCCGCAATCGGGTTGGACCCAAGCTGCGCATAGGCGCTTTGCAGATGAATATGAGCACATTTGCCCATCGTGACGTCTTCATCGAAGGGCTGAGGAAAGCGGGCATTTCAGAGTAGCGGGCTGCGGGACGCGCTTCGATGCGCCAGCGCAGCCGACCAGCCGTCTTTCGAACAGAGCTCGTCGCCGCGACGGTCCCCGTGGTCGCCGCGCGGCGATACCGCTTGGCGTTTACCGTGACTCCCGGTCCATGATAGGAAGAGCCATGGCGCATTATCTCGAATTCGAGAAACCGATCGCCGAGCTCGAGGGAAAAATCGAAGAGCTACGGCACCTGACCGGCGCGCACGGGCTCAACATTGCCGAGGAAGTCGGCAAGCTTCAGGCGAAGGTCGACCGTCAGCTACGCCATGCCTATGGCAGGCTCACCGCGTGGCAAAAGGTACAGGTGGCGCGCCACCCCGATCGTCCGCATTTCGGCGACTATGTCGGTGCGCTGATCGAGGACTTCACGCCGCTCGCCGGCGATCGGTTGTTCGGCGAGGACACCGCGATCGTCGGCGGTCTGGGCCGATTCTCCGGCCACGCCTGCGTCGTCATCGGCCACGAGAAGGGCGCCGAGACGGAAGATCGCGTGCGCCACAATTTCGGCATGGCACGTCCAGAGGGCTATCGCAAGGCGCAGCGGCTGATGCGCCTGGCCGATCGTTTCCATCTGCCGGTGATCGCCTTGGTCGACACTCCCGGCGCCTATCCGGGAGTCGACGCCGAAGCGCGCGGGCAGGCCGAAGCGATCGCGCGCTGCCTCGAGGTCGGTCTCGATATTCGCGTGCCCTTCCTCGCCGCGGTCATCGGCGAAGGCGGTTCGGGTGGCGCGGTGGCGATCGCCGCCGCCAATCGCGTGATCATGCTCGAGCACGCCATCTATTCGGTGATTTCGCCGGAAGGCTGCGCGTCGATTCTGTGGCGAAGCGCGGCGCAAGCGCAAGACGCCGCCGCCGCACTCAAGCTCACGGCGCAGGATTTGCTGCGGTTCGGCGTCGTCGACGAAATCGTCCCCGAACCGCTCGGCGGCGCGCATCGCGATCGCGAAAGGACGATCCGCGCGCTGGGGGAGGCGATCGGGCGCGCCTTGCGCGAGCTCAAGGGCGTCAGCGGCGAAACCATCCGTCAGCGCCGGCGCGAAAAGTTCCTCGAGATGGGCCGCCGGGAGCTGGCGTGAGTCCGGGGCGAGCCTCGGCATCGCTCGAAAACAAGGAGCTGGATCCCTCGGGATTGGCCAAGTCGATCTTGACCGGCGACCGGCGCGCGCTGGCGCGCGCCATCACGCTGGTCGAATCGACGCGCTCCGACCACCGCGCCAAAGCCGAGACCTTGCTCGCCCGACTGCTGCCGCACACCGGCAAGGCGGTGCGAATCGGTGTTTCGGGATCTCCCGGGGTCGGCAAATCGACGTTCATCGAGGCGTTCGGACTGTATCTCATCGAGCGCGGTCACCAGCTCGCCGTGTTGGCCGTCGACCCGTCGTCGCGCCGTTCCGGCGGCTCCATCCTCGGCGACAAGACACGCATGAGCGATCTGGCGCGCGTCGAGCGCGCTTTCATCCGACCTTCGCCTTCGGGAGGCACGCTCGGCGGCGTGGCGCGGCGTACGCGCGAGGTCGGTTTGGTCTGCGAGGCCGCCGGGTTTGACGTCGTCCTCGTCGAGACAGTCGGAGTTGGTCAATCGGAAACCGCGGTCGCCGACATGGTCGACCTCTTCCTGTTGCTGTTGCCGCCGGCCGGCGGCGACGAGCTGCAGGGCCTGAAGAAAGGGATCGTCGAGCTCGCCGATATCATCGCGGTCAACAAGGCCGACGGCGATCTCAAGGCAGCGGCGGTCCGCGCGGCGGCCGAGTATACCGCGGCAATGCCCCTCATTCGCGGGACGTTCGAGGGCTGGCGCCCGCCGGTCTTGCAGGTATCCGCGCTCGAGCGGCGCGGCATGCAGGAGGTATGGGAGGCGATCGAGCGTTATCGGCGAACGCTTGGGCCGGCGCGGCTCGCCGCCAGGCGACGCGCGCAGGCCACCGCCTGGATGTGGAATGAGATCGAGGAGGGATTGCTGGCCGCGCTCCGGGCCCATCCGCGGGTCGCCAAGCGGCTGGCGGGCTTGGAGGCCCAGGTTTCGGCCGGCGTCACGACGCCGACCGCCGCCGCCCAGGCGATCCTTGCGGCGTTTCGCAGTGATAAGTAAGTGTTTGAATCGTAATATCATTCACCGCAGCTTGACGGCTGTCCGGTAAGTTCGTACAACGCCCTCGCGCAGCGGGCCGGCCACGGCCCGCCTTTGTTTCTGGTCGTCCCGCCGCCTGCGCGCCAGGCCTGGATCGCGGCCTCGAAGGGGTCCATCGCGTCATGTCACGTCGCTGCATCGTCACTGGCAAAGGCGTCTTGGTTGGCAACAATGTCAGTCACGCCAACAACAAGACCAAACGTCGCTTCATGCCGAACCTCCAGCAGACATCGCTGCTTTCGGATTCGCTCGGCCGTTCGATTCGCCTATGCGTTTCGACGCGCGGGCTGCGGACCATAGAGCACCGCGGCGGCCTCGATGCATGGCTGCTCGGCACGCCCGACGCCAGGCTCGACAAGATGCTGCGGCGGATCAAGCATCAGATCCAGGAGGCCGTCGCCAAACGCGCGGCAGCCTGATCGACGCACAAGAAGAAGCGCCTTTTTCCGATCCAACTCGAAGCCCGCCCTTGGCGGGCTTTCTTGTTGTTCGTCCTGGCTCACTCGGCGAGCGCGAAGACGAACAGCACGGTGCGCAAGAGGATCGAAAAATTGTCGTCGGAGAGGAGATAGATCAGCGTCCTTCCGTCGCTCGCGCGACGCGCCGCGACGCCCTCGAAATTGTCCGGCGCGAGCGGCGAGCCGATCTGCCCAAGTTCCTCGCCGACGATCCGCGCGCCAGGGCTGATCGCCACGCGCGGCACCCGCGTAATTCGCGTCGCCAGGCCTGAAAAAACCCCAAAAAGCCGCTCGATGACGATGACGTCGCCATCGGGCAGCGACGTGGCGCCGGTGGGCTTGAAGCCTTGGCCGGCCATATAGACGATACGCCGCCATTGCCCGGGCCGCCCGATCCAGCCGATACGCCCGCCCGCGTCGACCAGGTCCTCGGTCAGGGCCAGCAGATTTGATTCATCGAGCCAGGCGAGCGCCTCGATCCCGCCGTTCGCCGGCGCTTGCGCCAGTTCCGGCGGGGCTGAAAGCAGGCGTGGCGGCTGCGAGAACGGCGGTTCGGCGGCGGGATAGCGAGCCAAGCGGTGATGCCGCTCGAAAGCAACGATGAAGCCGCCATCGGGTGCACGGGCCAGCGCCTCCGCGTCGGCCTGTCGGCCGGAGAGCCGCTCGCGGCGGGAGTCGATCATCGCACCGATCCGCGCCTGAGCGATGCCTACCGGCGCTCCCTTCGCGTCGCTTTGCAGCCGGGCTTCGAGAAAGTGACCGCGATCGGATATGGCGACCAGCCGCTCGCCCGTCGGATCGATCCATAAATCGGACCAACCGCCGAAGCGGTTGTCATCCGACGACAAGACGATGCCGCCAAGGAAATCGAGGCGTCCGGCGCGCGCCCGGTCCGGGCTGCCCGGATTGAGCGGCACGACTTCCGTCGTCACGGCGATCGGCGTCGCGGCAGGCGCCGGCGGGGCTGCGTGCCGAGTGGCGAGGCTGGGCACCGGCGCGCCGGCGATGCAAAGCGTCAGGGCCGCCAGCCAAGTTCGCGCGACCGATTTTTCCAAGCCGATCCACCTCGATATTACGGAGAACGAAACGGCGCGGGATGGAAATCCCGCGCCGTCAGTCTAACCGATCGACACCGCTCAGGCGGCGCCGTGTTTCTTGAACCAGCCCTGCAGCCTGCGCCAGCCATCCATCGCCTTGTCCGCGCGGTAACTCCCGCGGTAGTCGGCATGAAAGCCATGCGGCGTATCGGGATAGAGCACGATCTCGGACGGTTTGCCGGCCGTCCTCAGGGCGGCACGCATCTTGTCGACGGTATCGTTGGGAATTCCGCCATCGGCGCCGCCATAAAGCCCGAGCACCGGCGCCTTGAGATCGTTGGCAATATCGACCGGATGCTTGGGCATGAGTTCGTTGCCTTGACCGACCAGCCGTCCGTACCACGCCACGCCGGCTTTCAGACTCGGGTTGTGGGCGGCGTACAGCCAGACGACCCGTCCGCCCCAGCAGAATCCCGTGACGGCGAGCTTTGCGACATTGCCGCCTTCGCCGGCCGACCATCCGGCCGCCGCATCAAGATCGGCCAGCACCTGCGCGTCCGGCACCTTGGAGACGACTTGCGACAGAATCTGTTGGATGTCGGTGATCTTCGACACATCGCCCTGGCGCGCGTAGAGTTCCGGCGCAACGGCGAGATAACCGAGCTTGGCGAACCGACGGCACACGTCGCGGATGTGCTCGTGAACGCCGAAGATTTCCTGCACCACAAGCACCACCGGGAAATTCGCGCCCGATGCCGGCTTGGCGCGATAGCCGGGAATTCGCCCATCGGCGACCGGAATCCTGACCTCGCCCGCGACAATGCCGCTGGTGTCCGTCGTGATGGTTTGCGCCGATACAGGTCCTGCAGCGACCGCGAATCCCGCGGCAAGCGAAGTGACCACGAAGCCGCGTCGCGACAATGCCACGCTGGATTGTGTCAAGTTGCGAAGATCGTCGTGCATTCGATACGCCCCATATATTTGCGTTATTCCGACCTACCGGATGCGGCAGGCGGGGAAATGATATGAGGCGAAACGGACGGGTGACCAAACACGATTTCGCGACCGCCAACCGGCGATTGCGCGACCTACCTATGCGACGCGCCGGCGCCCGCGCGTGGCGTTCCGCTGCTGCTCTTCCTCGTCGAACAATTCCGCCAGTTTTTCCATCATCGTTCCGCCGAGCTGTTCGGCATCGACAATGGTAACCGCGCGGCGGTAATAGCGCGTGACGTCGTGGCCGATCCCGATGGCCAGCAGCTCGACCGGGGAGCGCGTTTCGACATACTCGATGACGTCGCGAAGATGCCGTTCCAGGTAGTTGCCGGGATTGACCGATAGCGTCGAGTCGTCGACGGGCGCGCCATCGGAGATCACCATGAGGATCCGCCGCTGTTCCGGCCTTGCGACCAGACGATTATGCGCCCATAGCAGCGCCTCGCCGTCGATGTTCTCCTTGAGCAATCCCTCGCGCAGCATGAGGCCCAGCGACTTGCGCGCCCGGCGCCACGGCGCGTCGGCGCCCTTGTAGACTATGTGCCGCAAATCGTTGAGCCGTCCTGGCCCCGGCGGCTTGCCGGCGGCGAGCCAGCGTTCGCGGCTTTGTCCACCCTTCCAGGCGCGCGTGGTGAAGCCGAGAATTTCGACCTTGACGCCGCAACGCTCGAGCGTCCGGGCGAGGATGTCGGCGCTCATCGCAGCGACGGTAATCGGTCGTCCGCGCATCGAGCCGGAATTGTCGATCAGCAGGGTGACGACCGTATCGCGAAAATCGGTCTCCTTTTCGCGCTTGTAGGACAAGGGATATTCGGGATTGACCACGACGCGCGACAGCCGTGCCGCGTCGAGCATCCCCTCCTCGAGATCAAACTCCCATGCCCGGCTCTGCCGCGCCAGCAGGCGGCGCTGCAACCGATTAGCCAACCGCCCGATGACGCTCTGCAGATGCTGGAGCTGTTGATCGAGATGGAGACGCAGTCGCGCCAATTCGTCGGGATCGCACAGTTCCTCGGCTTCGACGATCTCGTCGAATGCGGTGGTGTAGGCTTTGTATGCCGGCTCGTTGGGCTGGTTGGAGAACGGCCCATGCGGCCGCCACCGCCGCCCGGGTCGATCCGGTCCCTCCTCGCCCATTCCGGCGGTCTCCTCGCCCTCACTGTCCTCGGCCGAGCCCTCGCCGCCCGCATCGATCTCGGCCTCGCGCGTTTCGCCGGACAGCGCGCTTTCGCTCGTCGAATCGGCGCCCTCACCGCGCTCGCCCGCTTCGGCACCCTGCTGTCCTTCCTCGCCCTGCGAAGGCTCGTCGTCCGGTTCGCTCGCCGCCGCATCCTCCTCGCCGAGATCGAGATCGGCGATCAGGCGCCGCACGGCTTGGGCGAATGTGTCTTGGTCATCGAGCAGGCGGGCGAGGGCGGCGAGATCGGCGCCCGCTTTCGATTCGATCCATGGACGCCACAAATCGACCATGCGGCGCGCCTCGGCCGGCGGCGAGGCGCCGGTCATCGCCTCGCGCGCGAGCAGGCTTAGCACCTCGACCAACGGCGCCTGTTCGCGGTCGGAGATCCGCGCGAAACCCTGGACCCGACAGCGTTCCTCGAGCGCCGCCGCGAGATTCGCCGCGACGCCGCTCATGCGACGCGCGCCCAGTCCCTCGCAGCGCGCTTGTTCGATGACGTTGAAGATCGCACGCGACGTCTGCCCGCCCGGCTGGCGGCGCTGATGCGTGGCGTCGTCATGATGGCGAAGTCGAAGCGCCATCGAATCCGCCTCGCCGCGCACGATGGCGACCTCGCCCGGCGGCAACTCGCGTGAAGGCAGCGGCAGCCGCGCCTCGGAGCCGCGCAGCGCCGGGCCCTCCGGAGCGAAGGTCACGTTGACATCCGGCCGGTGGGAAACAGCGCGCATCGTCGCGCCGGTCACCTGCCGGAAGGCCTCGATCGGTCCGTCGTTCTGGCGGGCCATCGTCGTCGCCGTCGCGCGGCCGGTGCGCTCAGCCCAGACGCGGCTTTTGCCCCGGCCCGACGAACAATTCGGTCCCGAAGCAGCGCTGATAGTATTCGGCGACGGTCTGCCGCTCCACCTCGTCGCATTTGTTAAGGAACGTGAGGCGGAACGCGAAAGCGATGTCGTTGAAGATGCGTGCGTTCTCCGCCCAGGTGATGACCGTTCGCGGCGACATCACGGTCGAGATGTCGCCGGCGATGAATCCGGCCCGCGTAAGATCCGCCAACGCCACCATTGCGCTGATCGTCTCGCGGCCCTCCTTGGTGTCCCAGCTCGACGCCTTGGCCAGCACGATCTTCATTTCCTCGTCGTGCGGCAGATAGTTCAGCGTGGCGACGATGTTCCAGCGATCCATCTGCCCCTGGTTGATCTGCTGCGTGCCGTGATAGAGGCCAGTGGTGTCGCCCAAGCCGACGGTATTCGCCGTGGCGAACAGCCTAAACGCGGGATGCGGGCGCATGACGCGGTTCTGATCGAGCAGCGTCAACTTGCCTTCGACTTCGAGCACGCGTTGAATCACGAACATGACGTCGGCGCGGCCGGCGTCGTACTCGTCGAAGCACAGGGCGCAAGGATGTTGCAACGCCCACGGCAGAATGCCTTCGCGAAACTCGGTGACTTGCTTGCCTTCGCGCAGCACGATCGCGTCGCGGCCGATGAGATCGATGCGGCTGATGTGACTGTCGAGATTAATGCGGATGCACGGCCAGTTGAGTCGCGCGGCGACCTGCTCGATGTGCGTCGACTTACCGGTGCCGTGATAACCCTGGATCAGGCAGCGGCGATTGAATGCGAAACCGGCGAGGATCGCCAGCGTCGTCTCGCGGTCGAAACGATAGGCCTCGTCGATGTCCGGGACGTGATCGTCCGAATACGAGAAGGCGGGAACCTCCAGATCGCTGTCGATGCCGAAGGTCTGGCGCACCTTCACCTGAATATCGGGCAGCGCGGTCGCTGGATCGCGTGTCATCGTTTGTATGGCAACCATGGTCGAAATCCAATTCCTATCCTGTCTTCTGGCGGCATCCCGCCGACTTGGCGCTATGTCAAGCGAAGGCGCGTTTTCCGCCGGCTAGGGTCAGCCGCCGGCGGCTAGCTTGACTCTATGTCCCTTGAGCAAGGTATACGCCTGATTGATTAATTTTAGCCGTTCCTCGGCGTTCTTGTCGCCCCCATTCGCATCGGGATGGTGGCGCTTGACGAGCTGCTTGTAACGCGCCTTCACCTCAGCCGGGGTGGCACCACTCGGCAAGTCGAGAACCGTGAGGGCCTTTTCCTGGGGCGTCCGTGCACGCGGCGGGTGGCGAAACTTATTGAAGTGCGGCGCCAAATTGTCTCCAACCATCCGCTCGAGCGCTGCGGCGAGGTCCTCCGGTCGAAAGCGGAACATCGGGCCACGTTCGCCCAACTTCCAGCTCGGCCGGCCGCCGACCACATCGTCGCGCCGGGAACGTTCGATTTCCGCCTGAGTCATACCGCGGTAGTAGTCCCACGATGCGTTGTAGGCGCGGACGTGATCGAGGCAGAACCAGAAATAATCGTTGAGCGTCGAACGCGAGCGTGGGGCGCGGAATTCGCCGGCCGCCATACAGCCGGGATGATCGCAGCCGCGGTGCTCGCTGCTGCCAAAATCGACCTGAGGCTCCCAGTATTTCGCTCGACGATAACGCATCGCAGGTTCAACGATATCTCCAGACCGTAAAGTATGAGTATGGCCGCGCGGCGTGACAAGTCGCGCCCGACGCAGGGCTGAGCCTCACCTTCGTGAGCCTAGTTTCGGTGGACGACTGCCGATCGTGTGCCGGAAGGCATCCGGCCGAAAGCGGCTAACATGCTGAAATTACGAGGAATACCGCATAACAATCGTGACCCCGTGGCGCGGCCGCGGCTACCGGGCCGCAATGACAAATTGCCGGCGAAGGCACGGCGCCATGGTCGCCCTGAATTCACCTCGTGCGTCGCCGAAAGGACTGCCCGGCCGCCGAGCGCCAGGTGGCGGCAAGGCGACTGGACGTTAACGGAATGCCGCTTCCGCCGTCATCGCATATGCGCCGTCGACGCCGGCCGCCCACAGCCGGGCGGATCGGCCGTCCTCGGCTGGAAGCCCGTTCACCGAGAACGGCGCAGTATCGAAGAGCGGACTAACCGCGCGAAACGCGAAGCGCACGAGGGCTTCGGATGCGACGTGCGTCGTCGCCAAGTCGAGCAGCAACGTGGCGATCAGCGGGCCGTGGACGATGAGCCCCGGATATCCCTCGACCTTGGTGACGTAGGGATGGTCGTAGTGGATCCGATGACCATTGAACGTCAGCGCCGAGTAACGGAACAGCAGTACCGGATCGGGTCGTATCATCCGCCGCCATGGCGCGCCCACCGGGGCCGGCGATGGTGCCGCGGCGGGGATGCCGGCGCTCGGCGCGGGGCGATAAACGATATCGTGCTCTTCTTCCAGCGACAGACCGTTCTCGCCGACGACGCGGTGACGGACCAGGACGAAGACGAGTGTACCGCTCTTTCCCTGCTTGACGGTGACGTCGCCGATTTCGGATTCGCGCCTTATGCCTTCGCCGACATGAAGCGGCCGCTGGAACATCAACCGCCCTCCCGCCCACATGCGGCGTGGAAGCGGAACCGGCGGCAGGAATCCCCCGCGCTGGGGGTGGCCGTCGGGCCCAAGCTCGCTCGCTGGCGCCGCCGGATTGAAGAACATCCAGTGCCATCCGAGCGGCAAGACGTCGCCAGCGGCAGGGGCGCGCTCCTTGTCAAGGGTCGCTGCCATCGCCCGCACGCGATCCACGGCGACGACGTCTTCAGCCGTTTGGGCGCGGCCGATCCATCGCTTGAGCGACTCGAGGTCGGCGCCGCCGTTCATGCGAACTCGGCGCGAATCTTGGCGCTGTGCTGGCCCAGCGCCGGAACATCGCCCAACGAAGGCGGTACGCCGACGATTTGCGCCGGCGGCGCGGGAATGTCGACCGGGCCGTTCTCGGTCTCGACGCGCACCCGCCGCAATTGCGGATGGCGCGAAAAATCCGCCACCGAATTCACCTCGCCATAGGCGATCTGGGCAGCGCGCAAGCGGGCAACGAGCTCGTTGCGATCGAGCGCACCGAAGCTCTCCTGGACTAGCGCATCGACCAAGGCGCGGTTCCTGACGCGCGCCACGTTGTCCTTGAACTCGGCGCGTGCGGCCAGCGAAGCATCGCCCAGAACCTCGGCGCACATATTCGCCCACTCGCGCTCATTCTGGATCGAGATGACGATCGGCTTGCCGTCCCTGGTCGTGAACACGCCGTAAGGGGCGACCGAGGGATGCGCAAGACCAACCCGATCCGGGGCCTTGCCGAGATAATCATGGTGAAGCAACGGCACGGTCATCCACTCCGCCATGCCGTCGAAAAGCGAGACCTTGATCGCGCATCCCTCGCCGGTGCGGTCGCGGCGAATCAGCGCCTCGAGGATCGCCATGTAGGCGTACATGCCGGCGCCGATGTCGCAAACCGACACCCCGACGCGCCCTGGCCCTTCAGGCCGCCCGGTGACCGCGGCAAGACCGGACTCGGCTTGGACCAGGAGATCATACGATTTCATCGCTGCGTATGGGCCTTCGTCGCCATATCCCGAGATGTCGCAAGTAATGAGACGCCGGAACTCTCGCCGCAGGCCGCTCGAGCCGAAGCCAGCGCGGGCCGCCGCTCCCGGAAGCAGGTTTTGGATGAACACGTCGGCCCGCGCGATCATCCGGCGCAGCAGTGCGGCGTCGGTATCGTTCTTGATGTCGAGGACCAGCGACTCCTTGCCGCGATTGAGCCAGACGAAATAGCTGGCCAGGCCGCGCGCCGCCTGATCGTAGCCGCGCGCGAAGTCGCCCTCGCTACGCTCGATCTTGATGACGCGCGCGCCGGCGTCGGCCAACCGCGAGGAACAGTAAGGCGCCGCCACCGCCTGTTCGAGCGACACCACCAACAATCCGTTGAAGGTGGGCGTCATGTCAGTAGGAACGCGGCAGGCCGAGCACGTGCTCGGCCAGATAGGAAAGAATCAAATTGGTCGAGATCGGTGCCACCTGGTAAAGGCGAGCTTCGCGAAACTTGCGCTCGACGTCGTATTCTTCCGCGAAGCCGAACCCGCCATGCGTCTGCAAGCACATATCCGCGGCCTGCCATGAGGCGTCAGCGGCCAGCAACTTCGCCATGTTCGCCTGCGGGCCGCACGGCTGTCCGGAGTCGAACCGCGCGATCGCCTCGCGAACCATCAGCGCCGCCGCCTCGCGCGCGGCGTAGGCGCGCGCGATCGGAAACTGCACGCCCTGGTTCTGTCCGATCGGTCTACCGAAGACGACACGCGACTTGGCGTAGTCGCTCGCCTTGGCGATGAACCAGCTTGCGTCGCCGACGCATTCGGCGGCGATCAGCATCCGCTCGACGTTCATTCCATCGAGAATGTAGTGGAAGCCCTTGCCCTCCTCGCCGATCAGGTTCTCGGCTGAGATCTCAAGGTTGTCGAAGAAAACCTCGGTCGCAGCGTGATTGATCATGGCGCGGAGCGGCCGGACGGTGAGCCCCTTGCCGAGCGCCTCGCGCATGTCGACCAGGAACACCGATAGGCCGTCGGTGCGTTTGTTTGCCTTGTCGCGCGGCGTGGTGCGGGCGAGCAGCAGCATCAAGTCGGAATGCTCGGCGCGGCTGGTCCATACTTTCTGTCCGTTGACGACGTAGCGCCCTCCCTGTCGTACCGCCACCGTCCGAATCGCCGTGGTATCGCTTCCCGCGGTCGGTTCGGTGACGCCGAACGCCTGCAGGCGCACCGCTCCCGACGCGATGAGCGGCAGCCAGCGCGATTTTTGTTCCTGACTTCCGTGCTTGAGCAGCGTCCCCATGGTGTACATTTGGGCATGGCACGCTGCCCCGTTGCCGCCAGCGGCGTGGATCTCCTCGAGAATCGTCGCCGCTGCGGCGACGCCGAGTCCGCTGCCGCCGAATTCCTCCGGAATCAACACCGCCAGCATGCCGGCGTCGGAGAGCGCCTTGACAAATTCGCTGGGATAGCGCCGATCGCGATCGAGCGCGCGCCAATACTCGCCCGGGAAGCCGGCGCAAAGCGACCTCACCGATTCGCGGATCTGCGTCAGCTCCTCCCCGTCGTGCGCCATGCGCTGCCTCGATTCCTGTCGATCGGCACCTTATAAACAAACTCGATGCGCATCAAATCCAAAGCGGCATCGGCATGAGCGTTCGCAGCAATCACCACGTGATCCGCGAACTTCTGCCGCTCAAGGGCAGGCGCGTGGTCGATGTCGGCTGTGGCGAGGGCGCATTGACACGATTTCTTGCCGGCGAAGGAGCGCATGTCGTCGGCGTCGAACCTGGCCCAGCGACGATCGAAAAGGCCCGCGCCGCGCCGCCGGTCGCCGACGAGGAGTTCGTGGCCGGACTTGGCGAAAAGCTTCCATTTCCGGATGCGTCGGTCGACGCGGTCGTCTACATGAACGCGCTTCATCATGTTGCTGTCGCCGATCAGGAGGAGGCGGTGCGCGAGGCGGGGCGCGTGCTCAAGCCCGGCGGGTATTTCTTGGTGGTCGAACCGCTGGCCGAGGGGGATTATTTCGAGCTCGTCCGGACGATCGAGGACGAAACCGAGGTCCGCGCCGCGGCGTATCGCGCGCTCGGCGCGGCTGAACGCGCCGGGCTGAGCGCGGAACGCGAGTTGGTCTATGATGCCCCGGTCAAGTACGCCGATTTCTCGGCCTTCGAGGCGCGAATGAAGTCGGTCGACCCGGCGCGGGCACCGACAGTCGATCGATTTCGCGAGGATCTGAAGCGCCGCTTTGCCGCCGCGGGCAAAGCAGGCGCCGACGGTGTGCATTTTCTCCAGCCGACGCGGGCCAACCTTTTCGTCAAATCGGGCTAGCCGGCGCGACGAACCAGCTCGTCGTAGAGGGCGTCGGGAATCACCAGGCCGTCGACCGCCGCCTTGGCGCGAAGCTTTAGGCGGCGTTCGCCGGGAAGCCGCGCGCCAGGTTGGGCGAGGATCGCGTTGGCCAATTCGGCGACGCGTTGAGCGAACCCGTGGCCGACGAATCGGATCGGATCGAAGATGAGGAAGAACTGGCCGACCCGCGGCGGCGGACCCTTGGCGTCGAAGAACGAGCTAGCCTCGTATCCGAACCGTGCGCCGGTCAGCGCCGCGGCGAGGATCTCGGCCATCAGCACCAATGCATATCCCTTGGCGTCGCCCATCGGCAGCATGGTGCCTGCCAACGCCGCTTTGGCGTCGGTCGTCGGGCGGCCCTCGGCGTCGAGCGCCCAGCCTTCTGGAATCGCCTCGCCCTTTTGCGCGGCGACCATGATCTTGCCACGCGCGACCTTCGACAGCGATAAATCGATGACCAATGGCGGAGCGCCGCGCCGCGGACAGGCGAAGGCGATTGGATTGGTGCCGAAGATCGCTCGGCGGCCACCCCAGGGCGCGATGCCCGCGGGCGAGTTGCCAAACACCAGCGCCGCCAGCCCGTCGGCGGCCAGCGGTTCGACATGATAACCGGCGGCTCCGAAATGATGCGAGTTGGTGACCGCAAGCGCGCACACGCCGGTATCGCGAACCAGTATGCGGGCCTGCGCTAGCCCCAGCGCGATCGCGGGAAAGGCAAAACCATCCGCTGCATCGACAACGAGAACCGCCGGCGCGGTCTGTCGCAGCGTCGGCGACGCCCTGCCATCGACCTTGCCGGCCACGGCCTGATCGGCGTACGCGGGAACGCGCGACAGGCCGTGACCGGCGAGTCCGTCGGCCTCGGCGGCGACGAGCGCGCGGGCGACCGCTTCGGCGTTCTCGACCGTGGCGCCGGCGGCAACGAGCGCTCGCACCGCTAGGCCATGCGCCCGGACGAGCGACAACGCCGTCATCGGCCACGCTCGGTGAGCGCCTTGCGGACATTCGCTACCGTCATAGACGACACCCGGCGATTGGCTTCCTCGGTTACCCCGGCGATGTGCGGCGTCAGCCACAGCCGCGGCGCGCCGACGAAGATCGAGGCCTTGGCCAGAGGTTCGCTCGCGAACACGTCGAGCACGGCACCGCCGAGTCTGCCCTCCCTGAGCGCCGCGACAAGCGCCGCCTCGTCGACGGTGCCGCCACGCGACGTATTGATCAGGATCGCGCCCGGTTTCATCCGCGCCAGCGCCGCGCGATCGACCAAATTGCGGGTCGAAGGCAGCAACGGTACATGCATGCTGACGACGTCGCTGGTGGCGAGCAACGTCGCAAGGTCGATCGGCGTCGACCCGAGCTCGCGCCACGCCGGATGATCGGCCGAAACGCCAGGATCGTGGGCGACGATCTCGAGCTCGAAGCCGCGGGCGCGTCGCGCCACGGCGCGCGCGATCTCGCCGAACCCGATCAAGCCGAGGCGCTTGCCGCTCGCTTCGCGAAACATGAGCTCGTTACGCGGCCATTTCCCCGCCACCACCGCCTCGCTGGCATGCCACACGTCGCGCAACCCGATAAGCATGGCGGCAATGACGTATTCCGCCACCGAGGCCGTGTTGGCGCCCGAGGCGGGAAAGACGCGGATGCCCCGCCGCGTGCACTCGTCCATGTCGATATTGTCGAGCCCGACGCCGAGACGCCCGATGACCTTGAGTTGCCGGCACGCCGTGAGCACGTCGCCGCGCACTTGGGTGCGGTTGCGCACGATCAGCGCTGGAACCTCGGCGGCGAGCGCCATGATCTCGCCCGGCTTATCGACCAATTCGGGATCGTAATAAACGCGAAAATCGCGCGCGAGATCGTCGACCGCCCATGCATCGATGAACTCGGTGATGACGATGTCATGCATGACGGACCGGGGCCTCATGACGCAGTGACCATTTACGCCGGCCGAGCTTCGTCCGGCGCTTTGTGTCGGTCAATGTCGTCCCGCTCGGATGGACGCATCGTCAGTCCGCGGCGGCGTCGCGCAGCAGCGTTTCGCCGGGCCGCACGCGCGTGAAGGCTACCGGCCGCATCTCGACGGAAGGATTGCTCCCGCTCATCTTGACGCAGGTATAAGTCGAGGTTGCAAGGTCCGATGTTGTTGGAAAGTCGTTGCGATAATGCGCGCCGCGCGAATCCTCGCGCGCCAGCGCCGCGGCGGCGATGGCACGGCTCACCAGGATCAGGTTCTTGAGGTTGAGCCAATCGTGCCAGGTGAGATTGAACGCGAGCCCGTCGTCGGCCACGCCGATGGCGTCGAGCTCGGCATCGAGCGCTTCCAGCCTGTCGATGGCCCGCTTGAGTCCGCCGGCATCGCGCGCGATGCCGACCTCCTCCCACATGAGGTCGTGCAACGCCTCGCGCACCGCCTCGACATCGCCAGCGCCGCGCGTGAGCGGCGCGCGGGCGCTCTGGACCGCCTTCTCGATGGCCGCTTCGTCGGCCGCCCGCAGGCGCCCCTTCTCGGCGATCCATTTCGCCATTGCGTCACCGGCGATGGCGCCGAAGACAGTTGAATTGGCGACCCCGTTGCCGCCAAGCCGATTGGCACCGTGGACTCCGCCTGTGTCCTCGCCGGCGGCGAACAGGCCGGGCAACTCCGTGGCGCACGATAGGTCGAAGATCACGCCGCCCATCATGTAATGCGCTGTCGGGACCACCTCGACGCGGCCGGCGGCGAGGTCGAAACCGCAGTCGGCGCAGCGCTCGACCATGCCCTTGAACTCCTTCCGCACGCGCTCGGCGCCGAGATGCGCCATCTGCAAGTACACGCCGCCCAGTTTCGTGCCGCCGCCCCGGCGAATCTGGTCGAAGATGGCGCGGCTCACCACGTCGCGGGTCGCGCGTTCGGCCCGCGGATCGTAGGCGGTCATGAACCGCTCGCCGTTGCGGTCGAGCAGATGGCCGCCTGCGCCGCGCAGGCCCTCCTCGAGAACTGTGCCGGTCATGCGCGTGTCCGGCCCGGCTAGCAGGCCGGTGGGATGGAATTGCACCATCTCCATGTCGCGCAGCATCAGGCCGGCGCGTAGCGACATGGCCATGCCGTCGCACGATTTGTCGCCCGACGGCGTATGGTACTTGTACATCGTCGGACCGCCGCCGGTGGCGAGTAGCACGGCCTTCGCCTCGACGAAAACGAAGCTGCCGCCGCGCATGTCGATGAACAACGCCCCGGATATCGCCTCGCCCGTCTCGCTTCTGATCAGTTCGATCGCGCGGTGATCTTCGAGACGGACGATGCCGCGCGCCCAAACCTGCTCGGCCAACCGATTGACAATTTCGATTCCCGTCAGGTCGCCCTTGTGAACGGTGCGATCGAAGCTCTGACCGGCGAAAGCCTTCTGGTGAATCGTCCCGTCGGGATTGCGGTCGAAGAAGCAGCCGAATTCGTTCTCGAGCTCGCGGACCCGAGATTGGGCGCCGGTGACCAGCGCCCAGGCGAGATCCTGATCGTTGAGCCACTGCCCGCCCTCGATCGTATCCATGAAATGGCGTTCGACCGAATCGCCCGGCGCCAGTGCCACGTTGTAGCCGCCCTGGACCATCCGCGTGCAGCCGCTCTTGCCGAGCAGGCCCTTGACGGCAATCGTGATCTTGAGCGCCGGGTCGGCTTGCAGCGCGTGCAGCGCGGCGAAAAGGCCCGCACCGCCGCTACCAAGGATAAGCATGTCGGTGACAAGGCGCTTCACGCGCGAACGCCCATTTTCGCCAGCGCCGCAGCGCGCCGGCGTTGCGCGGCGGCCTTGACCGTCTCGTAGAGGCTGCCGCCGTGCGCATCCATTGCGACAAGCAGCGGGCCGAACTCCTTGACCCGGAATTTCCACAGGCTTTCCGGATTGAGGTCATCGAGATCGACGTCGTCGATCGCATCGATCCACGTCGTCTCGAGCGCCGCGGTGCCGCCGATGACGGCGAGATAAGCGCCGCCGAAGCGAGCGAACGCCTCGGCCGATTCGGACCCCAGCCCGCCCTTGCCGATGACCAGCCGTACGCCGTACTGCGCCATCAGCGGACGCGTGAACCGCTCCATACGGGCGCTGGTCGTCGTTCCGACGCACACCGGTGCGTAGCCGGCAGGGTGGGCGGCCGACGTTTCGACCTTGCGAACGTTCGGCGCGGTGTGAATGACGGCGTGTCCGCGGAGTTCGAAGCGCGTCTTGCGGCCGCGATCGAACATGTGGATCAAGGTGGCGTCGCGGATTCCGAAAAGCGCGCCGTTCAGCGTCACGGTATCGTTTACCCTGAGCGCGCGCACCTCGGCCTCATCGAGCGGCGTGGCCAAATCGTGATGCGGCATCGCTCAGAACCCGATTTCGACGCCTCGCGGCGTGAACAGCGCACTGGCACGGCGCGCCGAGTGGCATTGGATGTTGACCGCGACTGGATTCATCGTGATATGCGTCGCCGCAAGCTCGACATGCACCGCGAACGCCGTGGCATCGCCGCCAAGACCCTGCGGTCCGATGCCCAGCCCGTTGACCGCCTCGCTCAGCATGCGCTCCAGCCTCGCCCCTTCGGCGTCGGCGCACACCGAGCCCAATGGTCGGGTCGACGCAACCTTGGCCAGGTGCATGCACAGGTCGGACGTGCCGCCCACGCCCACGCCGACGATGGTCGGCGGACAGACCTTGCCTCCGGCCTCCATCACCTTGTCAATGACGAAGGTCTTGATTCCGTCGGCGCCGTCGGCCGGCACCAGCATCTTCAAGAACGATCCGTTCTCCGAGCCCGAGCCTTTCGGGATCATCTCCAGCCGCAACTCCCGCGGCCGGTCGGAGAAATCGATGTTGATCACCGGAACGCCCGGCCCGCAGCTCGTATGCGCGTTCGCGCGGGTCAACGGATGAACCACCGACGAGCGAAGCGGATAATCGCGCGTCGCCCGTTCCACGCCGCGACGGATCGCCTCTTTGAGCTGGGCCCCGTCAACCTCGACGTCGCGGCCGATCGTCACGTTGAAGATTGGGATTCCGGTGTCCTGGCACAACAAGTTGTCGGTCTTCTCGGCGACCTCGATGTTGCGCACCATCGTCGCCAGGATGGTCTTGGCGGTGGCGTCGGTTTCCGCGGCATCGAGGCGCGCGAAACCGTGCTTGACGTCGTCCGGGAGCAGCTTGAGCGCGCGGATGTATAGGAGCTTGGCGGTCTCCTCGATCGTCGACGGATCGACGCGAAGCCGCGCCGGGTTCATCGTTGCATGCCCCATTTGCGAACCGTATGCGTCTCGACCGTGCGGAACACCACGCTTTCGACCAGCAGGCCGATGATGATCACCGCGGTAAGCCCGGCGAAGACATACGCCGTTTCGAGCTGATTGCGGTTCTCGAAGATGAACCAGCCAAGCCCGCCCGAGCGCGACGAGACTCCGAACACCAGTTCGGCGGCGATGAGCGTGCGCCAAGCGAACGCCCAACCGATCTTGAGGCCGGCGAGGATCGAGGGAAAGGCGGCCGGAATCAGGATTTGAGCCACGTAGCGAATCCCTCGCAAGCCGTAATTCTGCCCCGCCATGCGCTGCGCCTCGGCGACGGCGAGGAAACCGGTATGCGTGTTGAGCGCCACCGCCCAGAGCACCGAGTGGATGATGACGAATACCAGGCTCGGGATGCCGAGGCCGAACCAAAGCAGCGCCAGCGGCAACAACGCAATCGCCGGCAACGGGTTGAACATCGCCGTCAGGGTCGACAGAAGATCGGTGCCGATGCGCGTCGAGACGGCAAGCGCGGTGAACACCGCAGCGAGGAAGATCCCGGCCGCGTAGCCCATGGTGAGAACCTGGATCGACGTCCACACGCGCTCGAGCAACGGCCCACGCACGCTGGCGTCCCACAGCGACCAGATGGTCTCGCTGAACGAAGGGAACATCAGCGGATTGTTGATCGACCGCGAATAGCTTTCCCACAGTATCGTCAACAGCACGAGAATGAACGCGCGCCGCACAGCGGTGATGTTGGTCAGCCGCTCCCACGCCGAAAGCGGCAGCTCGACGGCGGCGATATTGGCGGCACCGACATTTTCGCGGACGAATTCCGGCCGCACCGGCGGCGACGACCGGGCGGCGGCGCTTGCCTCAGCCATGAACCTTCGACTCCTCTTCGATGCGCTCGGCGAACAGCATCGCGTGGATGCGGTTCTGGAGCGACATGAAACCCTCTCCTCCCTGCTGTGCATGGCCGAATTGATGCGCATTGAGCTCGGCACGCACGCGGCCTGGATGCGGACTCATCACAAGGATCCGCGACCCAATGACGATCGCCTCTTCGATCGAATGGGTGACGAACAAGACGGTGAAGCGAATCTCGTCCCAAAGCTGCAGCAGCTCTTCCTGCATCTTGCGGCGCGTCAGTGCGTCGAGCGCCGCGAAGGGCTCGTCCATCAGCAGGATATCGGGTTCCATGGCCATGGCGCGCGCGATCGCCACGCGCTGCTTCATGCCCCCCGAGAGCATGTGCGGATGGATATCGGAGAACTGGGTGAGATTGACCTTGTCGATATACGTTCGCGCGCGGGCCTCGGCCTCGCGGCGCGGATATTTTCCCGAGACGAGCATCGGAAACATCACGTTCTGCTCGACCGTTTTCCACGGCAGGAGTTGGTCGAACTCCTGGAACACCATCATGCGATCGGGCCCCGGCCGTTCGACCGGACGCCCGGCGAGACGTATCGTGCCCTCGACCGGTTTCATGAACCCGGCGACGCCCTTGAGCAGCGTCGACTTGCCGCAGCCGGACGGACCGAGAAGGACGAAACGGTCCGCAGGATGGACCCGGAAACTTACCCGGTAGGTCGCGGTGACGAGATGATCGCGGGTCTTGTACTGCAGTGTGACGCCGTCGACCTCGAGCAATGGCGCCGCGGAATCCGTCGCCGCCGCGCCATTGCCGCCCGTTCCCGTCGCACTGGCGTCGGCCATCAGCTGCCCAGTTTTTCGTGAACCTCGGGGAAGAACAAATCCTTCCACGAGTCCGGCTTGACCTTGATCGAACCGACCCTGGACATGAACTCGACGTATTTCATGACGTTGTTCGGCGTGAGTGTGAAAACATTTTCGGGGTCCTTGAGGATCTTCTCGACGAACTGCACCGGCAGCCTTGAATTCTCGGCCTTGACCCAAAGCTCCGCCGCGCGTCTCCGGTCGGAGTTGATGAAGATCATGGCCTCTTCGAGCGCGTCGAGAACCGCGCGATAGGTGCGCGGGTTCTCGTCGTGGAATTTCTGCGTCGTCCAGACCAGGTTGAACGTCGCCGGTCCGCCGAGCACCTCATAGGAGCTGACTACGCGGCGGACGCGCTGGTCCTCGAGTTGCTGATACTGGAAGGGGGCGCTGGAAAAGTGCGCCGTGATCTCCGAGCGCCCCGACATCATCGCGCTCATCCCGTCGGGATGCGCCATCGACACGGTGAGTTTGTCGAGCACGTCGTGCTTGCCTGGCCCGAATTCCTTCTCGGCCGCCATCTGCAGCGTCACGGCCTGGATCGATACCTTGACGGCGGGAAGCGCGATACGATCCTTGTCGGTGAAATCCTTGAGCGATGTCACGTCGGGATTGATCGTGTTGAGGTAAATCGGCATCGAGTTGATCGCCGAAATCGCCTTGACGTTGAGGTTGCCCTTGGTGCGCGCCCAGATCGTCACCAGCGGCCCGACGCCGCCCGCGGCGACGTCGAGGCTGCCGGACAGCAGCGCATCGTTCATCGGAGCGCCGGCCGAGAGCCGGCTCCACTCGACTTTGATGTCGCCAAGTCCCGACGATTTTGCGTGCTTCTCGATGAGCTTCCGCTCCTCGATCACCGTCAACGGCAGGTAGCTGACGCCGAACTGCTTGGCGATGCGGAGTTCCTTCGTCTCCTGCGCGGCGGCTTGACCGACGGTGAACGCGAGCGCCAAGACGCCGCCCGAAAGCGCAACAGCGCGAAGGGTCCGAAGCAATGTCATCGTCGATGTCCTCCCTTTGAACTTTATTCCGTCAGCCGTGCGACCGACTATCCAAGCCGAAGTCTAGCACGCTCGCCGGCCGTGCAAACCACCTCAGATGACCAGGGCGACGCCCGAGAACATGAGCAACCACAAGACGATGCGGCGGAATTGCGCGTCGTCGACGCGGGCATAGGCCCGCGTGCCCAGCCACAGGCCGAGAGCCAGCGCCGGCAGGGTCGGGAGGAACAGCCATGCGGCCTCGCGCGTCACGCCGCCGGTGCCACCGAGCCAGGCAAGCGCCAGGAACTGCATCGCCACGATGTAAGGCTGGTAGACGCCGCGCTGCTCGTCCTTGGGCCAGCCCCGCAGTCCGCACCAGATCGTCGGGATCGCACCGGACAGTCCGGCGAGCCCACCCATTAGCCCGCCGACAAGGCCGATCGCGCCGTCGGCCGCACGACCTCCAAAATCCAGCGGCGCCGGCTGCGGCCGCAGCAGCATGTAGCCGCTATAGGCGACCAGGAACACACCGACGCCGAAACGGAACGCCCCGGGATCGGCGATGCGCAACAGCTCGACCCCGAACGGCACGCCGAGCGCGCCGCCAACCAAAAACGGCCATAACCGGCGCCAGCGAATAGCGTGGCGGAGCGCCGGCAAAGTAGCGAATTGCGACAGGATACTGCCGGCAAGAATGACCGGCACCGCCTCGATCGGCGGCAGGACGTTGAGCAGCACTCCCGAGGCGACGAGGGCGAACGCGAAGCCGGCAAGGCCCGAGGCGAACGCGGCGAGGAAAGCGCCGACAGCGATCGCCAGTCCCACGGCAAGCGTCACGCGGGGCTCGTCAGGTTGAGGAGAAACAGAAGGCCGACGGCGACGCCGAATCCCATGGCAAGCGCCGCCATCGTTTTTTGCCAATCCCGCCAGGCGAGGAACTCGATGGCCAATACGCGGAGTCCGCCGGCGAGATGGACGGCAAGGAGGATCACCAACCCGGTCTCGATGAGTTTGACCAGCGGCCGTTCCGACCAGCGAAGAAAGCCGTCAAGCGCCGCCTCCCCCTGCAGTGCCTGGCCAAGCGCCCAAAAATGCGCCGGCAGAAAAAAGGCGAGAAGCACTCCTGACATACGATGCACCAAGAATGCGACATAGTTTGCGTGCGCGCGGCCACGCCACGCCGACACGACGTGTCCGGCTTTCACAGCTTTCATGAGAAGAGTCCGCCGACGGCGCGCCAGCCGAGCCAAGCGAGCGATAGCGCCGTGGCCAGGGTCGCGACGTCGAGCGAACGTCCGCGCCAGAGGGTCATTTCGCGAACGATGGCGCGCAGCCCCAATGGCGCGTGGATCGCCACCGCGAGCACGAAGATCGAATAGAAAGCGAGCCAGCCAAAGCTACCGCGCGTGCGGCCGAGAATCTCCGCGGCGCTGAGGCCCCCGCGCACCGCGAGTACGACGGTCGCCAGATGAACCACGACGCAAACCGCCAACACCAGCGCGCTCGCCCGCTGCCCGAGCCACAGCCAAGTTTCGTGCTTTACCGAGACGTCGGTCGAGCGCATCGCATGGGCTTCTACAGCGCGCCCTTGATCGCCGCACGCGCCACTCGGCGCTTCAAGCCGGCGATCGAAGCCGTAGGATTGAGCTGCTTCGGGCAGTATTCGCGGCACCCCTGCTGACTGTGGCAAGCATGACAACCGGCGTCGCCTGCGACCGCGCCGAGGCGTTCGGCTTGCGCTCCATCGCGAACGTCGTTGACCAGCGTCCATGCGCGATTGAGCGCGGCCGGTCCCAGGTAATCGGCATTCCAGCGCACGACATCACATGCCGCGTAGCAGACGCCGCAGCCGATGCATTCGATCGCCGCATCAGCGGCGGCGCGGTCGTTGGCCGATGGCGGCACCAAGGCGAAGTCGTCCGATCGCGATGCGGCGGGTGAGAAAACCCCCTTGGCGCGCGTCCATTTCTCGAAGAATTCGGTCATGTCGCAGACGAGATCCTTGATCACCGGAAAATTCCGCAATGGCGCCACGGTCAGCCGGCCGCCCCGTGTCGCCTTGTCGACATGGGTGCGGCAAGTCCAACGCGGCCGCCCGTTGACGGTCATGGCGCATGATCCGCACATGCCGACCCGGCAAGCGAAGCGATAGCTCAGCGTGCGATCGAGATGCCGTTGGACCCAGGTGACCACGTCGAGCACTGTCTGGCTTGGCCGCCGCGGCACCACGTACTCGACGAATCGGCCTTCGCTACCGCCTCGCCAGACCGACACCTGCAATGTCGCTTGCGCGCTCAAGCGCCTCCTCGCGCGGTTATCTCGCCTTGCCTCCCAACCTGGAAAATCAGGCGCTCTGGAAGAGCTTGGTCAGCACGAACTCGCGATGGCCAAGCGCCTCGGCGGCGGTCAGCCGGCCGTTGCATGTGCGGATCATGATGTCGATCAGCCGGTCTCCGGCCTCGTCCAGCGTCATTTCGCGCCGCAGTATCCCTGAGACGTCGAGGTCGATGTGCTCGCTCATCTCGCGTGCGGTTTTCGGATTGGCGGTCAGCTTGATCACGGGTTCGATCGGATTGCCGATCACGTTGCCCTGTCCGGTCGGGAAGAGGTGGACGACGAATCCCGCCGCGGCCTGCAGGGTCACGCACTCTGCAGCGGCGGAAGACGTGTCCATGAAGTAAAGGCCGGGCCCCTTGCCGGGCGATTGCGCCGGCTTGAGGACGTCGATGTATTTCGTTTTCTTGCCGATCTTGGCCAGGTTGCCGAACGCCTTTTCCTCGATGGTCGTAAGGCCGCCGGCGATGTTGCCCTTGGTCGGCTGCGATTCCGAAAGATCGTTGGTCTTGTGCCGCTCGATCATTGCGTTGTAGGCCCGCCATGTGGCGAGGAACTTCTCGCCAATATCCTTGGTTATGCCGCGGCTGGCGCAGACCTTCTCGGCGCCGGTAATCTCGGAAGTTTCGCCAAAACAGGTGGTGGCGCCGAGCGGATCGATCTTGTCGATGAGATCGCCGACCGTCGGGCACGAGGCGAGACCCGAGGTGGTGTCGCTTTCGCCGCATTTCGTCGAAACCCACAGCTCGTCGATGCGGCACGGCTCGCGCTGCAACTCGCTCGCCCAATGTAGAAAATCCTTCGCCGCGCGCGAGGCGTCGGCGATCGTCTTGAGATCGCCCTTGCCCTCGATGGCGAACCCTGCCACCGGCTTGCCGGTCTTCTTAATTCCATCGACGACGCGGCCCGTCCAGCCCGGCTCGATGCCGATAACGACGCACGCGGCGACGTTCGGGCTAGCGCCGGTGCCGATGAGCGTGCGGAAATGAAGTTCGAGGTCCTCGCCGAATTGCAGTCGACCGTAAGCATGCGGCAGCGCCAGGACGCCCTTGATATTGTTGCCCACGGCCTCGGCGGCGGCGTTCGACAGATCGTCGAGCGGCAGGACGATCACGTGATTGCGCACGCCGACGCGGCCGTTGGCGCGCCGGTATCCTTGGAAAGCAAGGTCGCGGCCGTTCGCGCGACGCTTGGCAGGCGCTTTCGCCATGGCTACCACCTTTTGGTCTTGACGTTGTGGACGTGGGCATGCCGGCCCTTGCCGATCGCCGATACGGCGCGGCCGATGTCGTGACCGTACTTGAGCAGCGTCTCGCCCTTCTTGATCTCCTTGAGGGCGATTTTGTGGCCGAGCGGAATCGCGTCCAGCGCCTTGAGCCTCACGGTGGAATCGCCCTCCATCACCCAGCCGGTGAGCGCGTCGCCGGGCTTTATGCCTTCGACGACGACCACGCCCACTGTGTCGGCTTTGTCGTGCACGATAAAATGAGTGGTCATCTTCTCTCCCGAATCATCCTCGAGACCACGGCCGTCGCATCCTGGCGCCGCCAGCTCGCTTAACCGGCGCGGCCAGGACGCAATCATGTAATATTCCGCCGGCGCGTCCAAGGCCACGAATTTCGAGATCGTCGATGCACAGCATATTCGTCTACGGCACGCTCAAGCGCGGTTTTCCCAACCACACGGCCATCAAGAAAACGCAGGCTTTCATCGGGCGTTTCCAGACCTGCGAGCGGTACGAGCTGGTGCTCACCGCCCCATGGTACTCGCCGGTCATGATCGACGAGCGCGGAGCAGGACACAACGTGGTGGGGGAGGTGTTCGCCGCCGATGCCGAGGCGCTCGCCGAGTTGGACCGGCTCGAAGGGACGCACTTGCCGACCGGTTATCGTCGCATCGAGGTGCAGGTGCAGAATATCGACACTGGCGCGATGATCGTGGCCTGGGTCTACGTCAAGAGTCGGCTGCTAATCGACCAGGTCGTTTCGGCGCCGATGGCCGAATATTCGATCGATCCTCGTTATGTACCCCCCTCGCGACGCAGTATCTGAATGGGTTGCCGCGCCTCGGCGGCGCGGCCTATAGTCCTGCCCGCCCGTCAACCGCCACGGATCCGCCACCACATGACCTCGCTTTCCGACTTCACGACGCGTCCCGTCATTAGCGGCACGTTCGGCGTCGTGACTTCGACCCACTGGCTCGCCTCTCAAACCGGCATGAATATTCTCGAGAAGGGCGGCAACGCATTCGACGCGGCCGTCGCGGCGGGTCTGGTGCTGCAAGTGGTCGAGCCGCACATGAACGGGCTCGGCGGCGACGCGGTGGCGATCGTCCAGCGCGCGGGCGAAACGATGCCTTCAGTTATTTGCGGCCAGGGCGTCGCGCCGGCGAAGGCGACGATCGCGCACTATCACGACCAGGGACTGTCGCTCGTGCCCGGCACCGGCCTGCTCGCCGCCGTCGTTCCGGGCGCGTTCGACGCCTGGATGATCATGCTGCGTGATCACGGCACCATGACGTTGGCCGAGGTGATGATGCCGGCGATCCGGTTCGCGCGCGACGGATACGCGTTGGTGGCCGGGGTGACGAACAGCATCACCGGCGTCCGGCAGCTTTTCGAGAGCGAATGGACGACGTCGGCGGCGATCTACATGCCCGGCGGCAATATCCCGCGGCCGGGCACTTTGTTTCGCAATCCAAAACTCGCCGAAACATATACGCGCATTCTGAGCGAGGCTGCGCGCGCCGGCGCCGATCGCGAGAAGCAGATCGAGGCGGCGCGCGCCGCCTTCTACAAGGGCTTCGTCGCCGAGGCGATCGAGGCCTTCGCCGCCACGACCGAGGCGATGGACGCCTCAGGCGCGCGCCACAAGGGCGTGATCGAAGCGAGCGACCTCGCAGCCTGGCAGGCCACCTACGAAAAGCCGGTGACGTACGACTATCGCGGCTACACGGTGTGCAAACCGGGGCCATGGAGCCAGGCGCCAGTGTTGCTGCAGGTGCTGGCGCTGCTCAAGGGATTCGATATCGCGGCAATGGACACTGTCGGCGCCGATTTCGTCCATACGCTGGTCGAGGCGAAGAAGCTCGCTTATCTCGACCGTGACGCTTATTACGGCGATCCGGATTTCGTCGACGTTCCGCTCGCGACGCTGCTGTCGGACGATTACAACGACGAGCGTCGCAAGCTCATCGGCGAGACGGCTTCGCTCGAGTTCCGTCCCGGCCGACCCGATGGGCGTGAACCGCGCCTGCCCAACGTCAAAGCGGCGGCGGTCGCGGCGGCCGGCATTGGCGAGCCGACGCGCGTCGAGCGCGAGACGGCCGAATCCTACGACCGATCGGGCGGCGCCCTCGGTCTCGCGGCCAGTCGCGCCGCACGCGGTCCGGCGGAGGGTGACACGTGTCATCTCGACGTGATCGACCGCTTCGGCAACATGGTCGCAGCGACGCCGTCGGGCGGCTGGCTGCAAAGCTCGCCGGTCGTCCCGTCGCTCGGCTTTTGCCTCGGAACGCGCGCGCAGATGTTCTGGCTCGACCCTGACGTGCCTTCGGCGCTTTTTCCTGGCCGCCGACCGCGCACCACGCTCACACCGACACTGGCGCTCAAGGACGGCAAGCCATACATGGCTTTCGGCTCGCCCGGCGGCGACAACCAGGACCAGTGGATCGTCCAGTTCTTCCTTCGCCACGTCGAACACCAGCTTAATCTGCAAGCGGCGATCGACGCACCGCAACTGCAGTGCGACCACTGGCAAAACTCGTTCTATCCCCGCACCGCTTCGCCGGGAAAGATCATTCTCGAGGGGCGATTTCCGTCGGCGACGATCGACGAGCTCAAGCGCCGCGGCCACGACGTGCAGATCACCGGCGACTGGGCGCTCGGACGCAACTGCGCCGCGGCCAAGGACGGCGAGGTGCTGCGCGCCGCCGCCACGCCGCGCTTGCAGCAGGCCTACGCGGTGGGGCGCTAGCGTTTCATCCGCCCTTGGTCTTATACAGCGGCTCGACTTGGCCTACGGCGAGCCGGCCGCGGCCGGGCTCGGGCGCGGGCAACGGGTCGCATGGCTTGAATGTGGCAAGGCAACGGCGCGTCAGGTCCTGGTATTCGCGCGTCGCGGCGCCCTTCCAGGCGATCTCCTGTGCCGTCAACTCCCGGACGACGCGCGCCGGCACCCCAGCCACCAGCGTGCGCGCCGGCACCTTGAAATTGGCCTTGACGAAGGCGAGCGCGGCGACGATCGCCGCCTCGCCGATTTCCGCCCCATCGTTGATCACCGCGTTCATGCCGATCAGCGCGTTCCTGCGAACAACACAGCCATGGATGATCGCGCCGTGGCCGATGTGCGACTCGTCCTCGAGGACGGTATCGCTCATCGGGAAACCATGGACCACGCAATTGTCTTGCAGGTTCGCTCCCGCGCCCATCAGCAGGCGACCAAAATCGCCGCGCATGGCAGCGCCCGGACCGACATAACATCCGGGTCCGACATGCACGTCGCCGATGAGCGTCGCCGTCGGATGAACGAAGCTCGAAGGGTGGACGACCGGCCGAAACCCGTCGATTTCGTAGAACGGCATGTGGTTGGCCCTCGCCTTCGACGTCGTCACGCCGCGGCTGGGATGCGCGACTGTACGACGCGGAAACGATTGGCGACGAAGGCGGCGTCGGTAAGCGACGCATTGGCCGCCGGATTGCAGCCCGTCGCGTGAAAATCGCTGAACGCCGCCGATTGGTTGACGAACACGCCGCCGGTCAAGTTGCACGACAGCGCCACACCCGCCTCGGCAGCCATCTCGATGGCTTCGTCCATCAGCCGTGCGTTGGTCGAATGGACGAGCCCGGTGAGCGCGCCTTTGACGCGCACGCCCTGCATCGCGCGAGCCAAGCTCTCGGCCGTGTTTTCGGTCGCGATGACATAAGTCACCGGTCCGAAATTTTCCTTCATGTAGACATCCTCGCGCTTGGCGTCGAGCTTGACGACGATCGGCGTCTGCACCGTGGCGTTGGCGAATTGCGGATGCGCCAACGTGCGCGAGGCGAGAACTACATGCCCTTCGCGCGCCGCACGATCGATGCGCTCGAGCGTCGCCGGGTTCTGGATCGCGCCAAGGATCTCGACGGCGCGTGCCGGATCGGCGAGTAGCCCGTCAATCGCATCGGCGATCGCGCGCGCCACTTCGTCGAAGCGCTTGTGTCCCTGGTCGGTTTCGATTCCGCCCTTGGGCACGAATATGTTCTGCGGGGTGGTGCACATCTGCCCGGAGTAGAGCGACAACGAAAAGGCGAGATTGTTGGCCAAGCCCTTGAAGTCGGCGGTCGAGTCGATCACGACGAAATTGACCCCCGCTTTTTCGGCGAAAAGCGTCGCCTGGCGCGCGTTGCTCTCCAGCCAATCACCGAACTCCGGACCGCCGGTGTAGTCGATAAGCGCGATCTCGGGCCGCGTCGCCAGCGCCTTGGCGATCGGCGCGCCGACGTCGTCGGCGGCGAGCGTGACGAGATCCGGATCGAAGCCGGACTCGGCGAGAACGCCGCGCGCGATTTTGACCGAGATCGCCAGTGGCAGGATGGCGTTGGGATGGGGCTTGACGATGACCGGATTGCCGGTCGCCAGGTCGGCGAAGATCCCCGGGTACCCGTTCCAGGTCGGAAAGGTGGAGCAGCCGATGACCAGGCCAACTCCGCGCGGGACGATTGCGTAGCGTTTGTCGAGACGAATAGGCTCGCCTTTGCCCTGCGGCTTTTCCCAGCGCGCCACGCCCGGAACGCGGATCATCGCCTCGTATGCGCATGCCGCCGCCTCAAGACCGCGATCTTGCGCGTGCGGACCTGCCGCCTGGAAGGCCATGACGAAACCCTGGCCCGTGGTGTGCATCACCGCGTAGGCGATGTCGAAGGACGCCCGATTGATACGCGCCAAAACCTCGAGGCAGACGCCGACGCGCGCCTCCACCCCGGCCCTACGCCACGCCGGCAATGCCGCCTGCGCCGCCCGGATCAGCTTGTCGATGTCCGGTTTTGGGTAGGTGACCCCCAGCGCGAAGCCGTATGGCGACGTCTCGCCGCCGACGCGGCCGCCGTCGCTTGGTTGATCGAGTTCGAACGGGTGATTGAGCTGCGCCTCGAAGCGCGCCTTGGCCTCGGCGTTGGCGTGTTCGCCGTAGTTTCGCGGGCTCGGACTCTCCGGATAGGGCGTCCAGTAGCCGCGCTTTGCAAGCGCTTCGAGCGCCGCCTCGAGCGTGGCGTGGTGTTTCTCGAACAGCGAATGCGACATTTTCGGCGGCTCCCATCCGGTTGCGCAGTACGCCATTCGATGCGCGAATGGCGTTGGGCTCTCTGTGTAGCCCAACCGGCGGCGTGGCGGCAAACGACGCGCCGCGCTTAACGCGGCTTAACCCCCAGCTCCATCGCCCGGCGCACGGCCTGCGTACGATTGGCGACCGCGAGCCGTTTGTAAACTCGTTGCAGATGGACCTTGACGGTGATTTCCTCGATGGCGAGCCGCTTGGCGATTTCCTTGTTCGAATAACCCTCGACGAGCTCGGCGAGGACGGCGCGCTGGCGTGGCGTTAGTTGGCCGATCACGTCATGGCCACGGCTTGCCGATTCATGGCGCGGCCGGCTGCTTGGGCCGAGTTCGCCGAAGCGGTTTTCAGCAGGAACGAAACGCTCGCCATCCAGCACAAGCTTGAGAGCGGTGACGAGCGCCGCGCCGACCATGGTTTTGGGAATGAACCCGTTGGCGCCGAGGCGAATCGATTCCGCGACGTCCTCGGGGTCGTCGCTGCCGGAAAGAATCACGATCGGGGTATTCGGGAACTCGGCGCGCATTTGGCGCAAGCCCATCAGACCGTCCATTCCCGGCATTTTCAGATCGAGAATGATCATGTCGAGCGGCGCGTTCCGCCGCGCCTGCTCGTGCGCTTGGGCGAACGATCCGGCGTGCAGCACGTTGACGCCAGCGCCGACGCGTTGGACGTACGGCGTCAGAGCCTCACGCACCATATGATGGTCGTCGGCGAGAAGAATGCGCAAATTTTCCGCCCGCACCGTTCGATCCCTTTGGCCACCCGTCCGATCAAGTCCGCGATGCGTCGTCAAGCGAACACCGGGACCGGAACTTTTAATCGTATTGCAAGATAGATAGCCGATTGGTTGCCGTCTATTGCCCTTTGATTCTGGTCAAATCTGCGTTTATTTTTGAATTTTACAAACTTGTCGTCGGGAAAGCGAGCCATTCGCCCTCCCGTCGTCCAGCCCCGCCGATCGCCGTCCTGAGGGACATGTCCGTGCAATTTTCTCTCGGCGAGCGCCGAGTACCTAAGCGGTTCGCTCACCATCCGCTCGCGCGTGACGCCCGTCGCGTCGCGCCGTTCGCATCATGAGCGTAGGTTTCAGGCGCGCCCGTCAACGGCGGCGGTTCTTATGGCGCATCGCCTCGGCGTTCGCCATCCTGGCTGCGGTCTGCGCCGCATTGCTGCAAATCTACTGGGCGGGCGAGCGGCATGGACAACGCGAGGCTGGCGTGCTGTCTGAACGGATGGCGGCGCTCGAGGAGGAAAACCGCCGGTTGGCCGGCGAACGGGTCGAGGCCGATGCGGCGCGCCGGCTCGCTGAAGCGGCAGTCGCTGCGGCCGAGGAGCGCTACGCGCGGGACATCCCGCGCGACGCGCGCAAGGATCTGCTTGAGCGGATCGATCGGCGCCTTGCCGCCGGCGTGTCCGCCGAACGGTTGGGCTCGGTCATTGATGTCACGGCGAACGACCGTGTCTGCGACCCGCCGGTGACGCGGCGTATCCTATTGCGTACACCGACCGTGACGGGCGGGGGAACCTCGGCGACCTTCGGCGACAACCAGATTTCGGTCAGCGGCGAGGGCACGCCGGCCCGCGACGCCACTAACAATCTCGAAGCTTGGTTCGACCCCGAAAAGCCGGTGACAATACGTTTCACCCAGCTCGGCGGCGAAGTAATCGAGGCATCGGGGAGGCTGCCGCTGCAACACGCGATGGTCGTCGCGGGGTTCGAGTATCGATTCACCGTCAATCCATCGGCGCGCGGACTCGTCGCCGTCACCGGGGATCGTTGCCGTCACCCATGAGCATCGGCCGAACGCGGATCCGGCGGCGTTGACGATGGCGACCAGTAAGCATCGTCTAGGACTGATCGGCGTCGGGGTGATGGGCGGCGGATTGGCGCTCAACCTGGCCGACCACGGCGTTCGCGTCCTGGTCTATGATCGCGTTCGGCGGGCTGGCGAGCGGCTGGCCGCACAATTCCCGGAGGCCGTTGCATGCGCGTCTTCGCTGAATGAGCTCGTCGACCGCCTCGAGAGACCGCGCGCGATCCTGTTGATGGTGCCGGCCGGAGACGCCGTCGACGCGGCAATCAGGGAGCTCGCGCCGCTGCTCGCCCGCGGCGATCTCGTCATCGACGGCGGAAACTCGCATTATCGCGCGACGATTCGCCGCGCCGAACAGCTCCGCGACATGGGCGTTGAATTGCTCGGCATCGGAATATCCGGTGGGGTAAGCGGCGCCAAGCATGGCCCGGCGCTCATGGTCGGCGGGAACGAACAGGCGTGGAGCATGGTCAAGGACGTCTTCCAGGCGATCGCCGCCCGCGGCGCCGATGGCTCTCCGGCGTGCGGATATTTCGGCGGCGACGGCACCGGACACTTCGTCAAGATGGTCCACAACGGCATCGAGTATGCGCAGATGCAGGCCATCGCCGAGATCGTCGAGCTGCTTCGCCAGCTCAACGGCTTGACGCCGCAGGCCGCCGCGGCGGCGCTGGCGCGATGGAACGCCGGTCCGCTGGAAAGCTACCTTCTCGATATCACCAGCCAGATCCTCGGTCGCCGCGACCCGCTGACCGGCGGAGCGGCGATCGACGTCATCGCCGACGCCGCCGGGCAGAAAGGCACCGGCGCTTGGGCGGCCATCGAGGCGATCGAGCTCGGCGTCGCCGCGCCGACGATCGTCGGGGCGGTATTGGCCCGCGCTCTTTCCGCCGAGACCGCGACGCGCGTGGCGGTCGCGACTTCCTATCCGCCGCCACCGACGGGCCGGGAAGCGATCGACGAAATCGCGCTGGCGGACGCGCTCGTCGCGGCAACGCTCGCGATCTATGCCCAAGGCATGGCGCTGCTGGCGGCCGCCCGCGCGAAGTATGGCTGGCGATTCGAATTCACGCTGCTGGCCCAAGCGTGGCACGCCGGCTGCATCATTCGGGCGCCGCTGTTGATCGAACTCGTCGGCGAGACCGACGGGGTCTCGCATGCTCTTCTCGCTCCGCGACTGCGCGAACGTATCGCCGCAGCCGAGGCTGGATGGCGACGCAGCGTCGCTACTGCGATTGCGGCGGGCGTCGCGGTGCCAGCGCTGGCGTCGTCGCTCGCCTATGTTGATGCGATGCGCATGGGTCGTCTGTGGACCGCGACGATCCAAGCCCAGCGCGACTTTTTCGGGGCACACGGCTTGATGCGCGTCGATCGTCCCGGCCGCTTTCACCTCGACGGCAGCAGCGCCGAAGAGGGCGACTCGTGATCGTCGTCGTAATGGGCGTGAGCGGCGCCGGAAAAACGACGGTCGGCCGCCTCGTCGCCGCAGCCCTCAACGCGCGGTTCATCGAGGGCGACGCGTTCCACCCGCCAGCCAACGTCGACAAGATGCGGCGCGGGCAGCCGCTCGACGACGCCGATCGCGCGCCATGGCTGGCGGCGCTGGGCGAGTTGCTGCGAAGCTACGCCGTGCGCGGCATGACGGCTGTCCTGGCCTGTTCCGCCCTCAAGCGCGCCTACCGCGACGCGCTGCGCACGGGCGCGCCTGATGCGCGGTTCGTCTTTCTCAAGGGCGAGGAAGCGCAGATCGCCGAACGGTTGAAGGCGCGGGCGGGCCATTATATGCCCGCCACGCTTCTTGCCAGCCAGTTCGCCGCGCTCGAAGAACCGGCGGCCGACGAACGGGCGATCGTCGTCGACATCGCCGACCCGCCATCCGCCATCGCGCGTCACGCCGTCGAAGCGCTAGGCGTCGACCCGGTCGCCTAATCGAGCCAATCGCTTATGCCCGGTAGACCACGGAACCGCCGTCCGTAGGCCTGCCATGCAAGGATAGCAACGCCGCTGGCGCTGTGGAGACGGGATAATGTCGCCACCTTCCGACCGGTCGTATCCCCAATGCCAAGTTTCGCGATGCCCACCCCGACCCGCGAGGAGATTCGGCGCGGCATCTTCCACATCGTCGCCGCCGTGTTCGTCTTTGCAGTCGTCAACGCCCTCGTGAAATGGCAGGTCGCGACGTATCCCGTCACCGAGGTGGTCTTCTTTCGCTGCTGGTTCGCGCTCTTGCCCGGCATCGTGCTGATCGCCGCGAACGGCGGCATAGGCGCGCTTCGCACGCACCGGCCGATGGCACACGTATCGCGCGCCGCCGTCCAATTCCTATCGATGATCGCGATCTTCACCGCGTTCAAGCTGATGCCGCTGGCCGATGCCGTGGCGATCACGTTCGCCAATCCGCTGTTCTTGACCGTGCTGTCGATACCATTGCTCGGCGAGAAAGTCGGCGTGCACCGCTGGGCCGCCGTACTCGTCGGTTTTGCCGGGGTGATGATCATGGTCCAGCCGGGCCTCGGCGTGCTGGAAAGCGGCGCGCTGTTCGCACTCGCCAACGCGTTTCTCGGCGCCAGCATCACCATCAGCCTGCGGCGCATGAGTCTGACCGAGACCAGCACCGCCCTGGTCGTTTGGCAGCTCGCCACGACCGCGGTGCTCAGCACCCTGCTGTTGCCCCTCGGATGGATCACGCCGACCCTATGGGACGCTGGCGTGATGGCGTTGATCGGACTCGGCAGCGGCGTCGGCCAGTATCTGTGGACCCAGGCGTTCCGCTTCGCGCCGGCTGCTGTCGCGGCGCCGTTCACCTACACCGCGATGATTTGGGCGATGCTGCTCGGTTTCGCGATCTGGGGCGATGTCCCGACTCCCGCGCTTCTCGTCGGCGCCGTCGTCGTCGCCGCCAGCGGGCTTTACATCCTCCACCGCGAGACGGCGCGTCGACGCGCAGCACAGCCGACGGCGCAACCGGCAAGCGACATCCGCGCGGCGGGCGGTGACGACTAGCGCCACCGCCCCCGGCGCCGCGCGACCTATTTGATCTGCGTCAAAGCTTGGAGTCAGAACTCGCGATCATATAATTAACCCGATCGGCTGGACGACCAACAAACGGGGGAACGCGCGATGGCAATCAAGGACATTCTCGTCTCCGTCGACGACGACGCGACGTCACCGGCGCGAACCGCCCTTGCCGTCAGGTTGGCCAAGGACCACCAAGCCCGCTTGACCGCGCTTTACGTCAGCATGGCGCCGAGAATTCCTGAGTACGTGCGCGCCCAGCTCCCGCCGACGGTGGCCGAGGTTCAAGCGTCGCGGATGCGCGAAACCAGCGAGCGTCTCGAAGCCGAGTTGCGCAAGGCCGCCTTGGCGGAAAACCTCGACATCGAATGGCGGGCGGTGGAGGGCGACATCGTCGCCACGGCGATGCTGCACGCGCGCTATTGCGACCTGACCATCGTCGGCCAGGCCTCGGACGACGCCAACCTCAATCGCGACGTATACGCCCGTCTGGGCGAGGATCTCGTCATGGGAAGCGGACGCCCGGTGCTGATCGCCCCGCGCTACGGCAGCTTCGCCAGCTGCGGCGAGAGGATCCTTATCGCATGGAACGGAACGCGGGAGGCGGCGCGCGCGGTGCACGACTCGCTGCCGTTCCTGCGTCGCGCCAAGCAAACGATGGTGCTGAGCATCAATCCGGGGGCCGCCGTCAACCACCGCATTCCAGGCGCCGACATCGCGCGCCACCTCGCTCGGCACGGCGTGCGTTGCGAGGCGACGACGACCCAGGCCGACAGCGACATCGAGGTGGGCGACGTCTTGCTATCGCGTGCCGCCGATCTCGGGGCGGACATGATCGTAATGGGCGCGTACGGGCATTCGCGATTGCGCGAATTGGCGCTCGGCGGCGTCACCCGTCATCTCATCAAGCACATGACGGCGCCGACGCTGATGGCGCATTAGAAGCAGCGGCGGCCGCGCCTTCACGCCGATTCCTGGCGATCGAAATAACGCTTGATCAACCAAAAATCGAACAGAACGCCGAACAGGAACAGCAGCAGACCAAAAGCGTAGATCGCTCCGTCGACCGACCTGGCGGCGATGACCAGGCCGATAAATGCGATCAGCGACATGATCACGAGGCTGATAGTAAGCGACATATTCGACATCGACACCCCCAACAATTACGGCGTGGTTATTCAGCGACGCGGACGATCGTCGTCTTCGTCGAACAAGATCCGGTTCGCGGCGCCGTCAAGGTCGTCGAACTGCCCGGTGCGCAACGCCCAGAGAAACGCCGCGAGCCCGATCAAGCCGAGTAAGATGGCGAGCGGAATCAAGATGAGCAGGCTATTCACCGTTCCTCCCCCCGCTGCAGGCGTAGCGCATTGACGATGACGACTAGCGACGAGCTTGACATCGATACCGCGGCGATCAACGGCGTGACATGACCGAGGATGGCCAGCGGGACGGCGGCCAGATTGTACGTCAGCGCGATCGCGAGATTCTGCATCACCAGACGACGAGCGCGACGAGCCAACCGAAGGGTCTCCACGACCGGAGTCAAGAACTCGCCTTGAAAGACGACATCGGCGCAATTCTGGCTGACGTCGACCGCGCTCGAGGGCGACATGGAGACATGCGCGGCGGCTAAGGCCGGGGCGTCATTCAATCCATCGCCGACCATCAGCGTTCGGCGTCCTTCACGCGCCAGCGCTTCCAGCCGCCGTGTCTTCGCGGCCGGATCGTGCTCGGCGTTCCAGTTGTCGACGTCGAGATCACGGGCTATGGCGGCGACCACCTCTTTACGGTCGCCTGACAGGATTTCGATCGAATAGCCGGCCGCCCGTAGTAGCGCGAGCGTCTCGGCCGCGTCGGGCCGCAGTCGATCGGCGAAGGCGAACCGGGTCGGCGCCCGTCCAGGTCGGCTAAGCCAGAGCTCGGGCCCGGCGCCGGGTTTTCGCGAGTCGGCGACCCCGCAGAAGCGGCGGTTGCCCAACCGCTCTTCGCCGCGCTCGGTGATCCGTCTCAATCCTTGGCCTGGAATCTCCTCGACGCACGGCGCCGCCGCGCCGATGGGAGCGGCGGCGACCAGCGCGCGGGCAAGCGGGTGGCGACTTGCGCGCGCGAGACCGGCGGCGGCGGCCAGATCGTCGGCGCATATCTTGGCGACATTGGTCAGCGTCGGACGGCCGAGGGTCAGCGTGCCGGTCTTGTCGAAGACGATCGTGTCGACATCGTTGAGCCGCTCCAATGCCGTCCCGGATTTGACCAGCACGCCGCGGCGCATCAGGCGACCGGTGGCGGCGACCTGGACCACCGGCACGGCAAGGGCCAGCGCGCACGGGCAGGTGATGATCAGTACCGCGACTGCGTTGAGCAGGGCCGTCGGCCATGGCGCCGCGGCCAGGAGCCACCAACCGAGGAAGGTCGAGAACGCGGTGATGTGCACAACCGGCGCGTAGCGCCGCGCGACGCGATCGGCGAGCACGTTGAAGCGGCCGCGCGACCGTTCGGCTGCCTCGATCAGGCGGACGATCTCGGCGAGAAGGGTATCGTCGCCGCTTGCCGTCGCCTCGATGCGCAGCGGCGCGCTCAAATTCATTGTACCAGCAAACACCGGCGTCCCGGCGGGAGCGATAACGGGGCCGATTTCGCCGGTGACCAGGCTCTGGTCGACATCCGATATGCCATCGACGATTCGACCATCGACGCCGATGCGCTCGCCGGCGGCGACGAAGATCGTCTCTCCAGGCTTGACCGACGCCGGAACGCGCGCCTCGAAACCGCCGTCCGACCGAACCACCGTTACCGCCCGCGATGCAAGCCCGACAAGCTGTTCAGCCGCAGTCCGCGCCTTACCGCGCGCCTTGGCGTCGAGATAGCGCCCGATCAACAGAAAGAAAACCAGGGTGATCGCCGAGTCGAAATAGGCGTGCGACCCCGAGCGGGTCGTCTCGAACAAGCTTATCGCCGCGGCGAGCGCCACGCCGATCGATATCGGCACATCCATGTTAGCGCGGCCGGCGGCGAGCGAGGCCAGCGCCGAGCGGAAGAACGGACGTCCGGCGTAGGCCACGGCCGGCAGCGCAATCAACGCCGAGAGCCAATGCATCAGGTCGCGGGTCGCCGTCCCCATCCCTTCGGCATGTCCGGCCCACACCGATACCGAGAGGAGCATTACGTTCGCCGCGGCGAAGCCTGACACCGCCAAGGCGCGCAGGAGTTCCCGTTCTTGCGCATCGCCGTCGCGGGCAAGCACCGCGGGGTCGTACGGGACGAGCCGAAAGCCGAGCGCGCCGATCGATGCGACGAATTGGCCGGCATCGGATGCCGGTCCGCGCCAAGCAAGCGACAGGCGCCGTGTCGTTAAGTTGACGCGGCCATCGACGATCCGGGAATCGCGCGCAAGAACCGATTCGATCAGCCAGACGCACGCGGCACAATGGAGTCCGTCGATCATCAGGTGCAGGCGGGTCTCGCCGTTGGCGCCGACGCGGCAGTGCGCCGTGTAGTCGACTGCGATGTCGCCGTTGGGCCGAAGACGCCGAACGTTCGGATCGAGTCGAAAGCGATCGTAGAATCGCGCCAATCCCAGCCCCGCGATGACGTCGTGGGCCGTGGCGCAGCCAACGCAGCAGAACGTCGTCGGCGCGGCGGACGGAAGGCGTTCGCCGCAATGCGCACAGCGGGCGTCAATCTGCGGTCGAGCGACGGCGGCGGCGGCGGCGAGCAATTTGGTCACGGTACGATCAGCCGGCGGACGGCGATGAACGTATCCTCGCCGCGTGTGGCGTGTATCCTGACGTCCCACTGTCCGCGCCGAGGCAGATCAACGTCAGCTAAATAGCGGCCGGCGCCGGCATAGGTGGGTACCAGCGGAATCGCCGTGGCGTCCTCCAGCGGCCGCTCGGCCGAGGCTACGATGACAAGGCCGGAGAGGCCCTCGGCGTTGCCATCGACAATGGTAATCGCGATCGCCCCAGCGCCGTCGCCCCCGGGCTTGGCGACAAAGGCGACATCGGCACGCCATCCCAGCGCCGTTTGTCGCGCCTCGGCCTCGATCAGCCGATTGTACGCGATGCCCCGCTCGTATGGCCGCTCGGCGACAAGCCCCGTCCAGCTGCTGAGCGCGAACCACACCAGGGCCGCATTCGCCGCCAGGACGACCGACATTCCAAATACGAAAACGTACGGGATCCAGCTCCGGCGTGATTCGGCCGGCGCACGGCGTCGAATGGCGACGGGAGGCATCGCGCGTCGCCCGTCGATCATCGCACCGGCCCGAGGAAGACCGAGTGGTACTCGGCGGTCTCCCCGGATTCCGTTTCGCGTAACGAAAAAACGATCGGCGACGATTCGGCGGCGACCACGGCGCGCGGAGCGCTGACATAGATTCGGTACGTCGCGACCGAATCGGGTTTCGCCGACAGCCAGAGATTGGCGCCGTCATCGCTAGCCCCCGCGCCAACGACGCTGGTCTGCGCGTTCCCCGGACCGGCGACGCCAAGGCGATAATCGTGCGCCTCGCGCGTCTTGTTGAGGATTTTGAGCGTGTAACCGTTGCGGATCGATCCGTCCGACAGCGTCACGTAGATCGGATTGCGATCGCGAAGGACGTTGACTTCGACCGTCGGCCGGGTGAGGAGCGCGCCGAGCATGATCAGACCGACGACGGCGAGCAGCGCGGAATAAATGATGACGCGCGGTCGGATGAGCCGATATGGCGCCATCTTTCCGGTGGCGAGCGCGGCTTGGCTGGCGAGCGTATCGAAAGTGATGAGATTCGCCGGTCGACCGACCTTGTCCATGACCGCGTTGCAGGCGTCGACGCAAAGTCCGCAGCCGATGCATTCGAGCTGTTGGCCGTCGCGGATGTCGATGCCGGTCGGACATACCGCGACGCACTGTCCGCAGTCGATGCAATCGCCTCGGCCTTCCCACGAAGTGCCCTGCTTGTGCTTGCCCCGCGGCTCGCCTCGCCAGTTCTGGTAGGTGACGACAAGCGAGCCTTCATCGAGCATCGCGGCCTGGAAGCGCGGCCATGGACACATATATGTGCAAACCTGCTCGCGCGCCCAGCCAGCCAGCAGATACGTCGTCGTGGTGAACAATCCGATGAAAAAATAGGTCGCGCCGGATGCCTGAAGAGTGAAGGCGTTGCGCGTCACCGTGGGCGCGTCGTTGAAGTACCACACCCACGCTCCTCCGGTGGCGAGCGCGATCAGCAGCCAAACGCCGTGCTTGGCGGCCTTGCGGGCGAACTTCGCACCGCTCCAGGTCTGCTTGTCGAGCTTCATGCGGGCATTACGGTCGCCCTCGATCAGTCGCTCGACCCACATGAAAAGATCGGTCCACACCGTCTGCGGGCACGCGTAACCGCACCAAACGCGGCCCATCACCGTGGTCACGAG
>DATIBC010000042.1:0-15490 GCA_035457725.1 Alphaproteobacteria bacterium
ATCAAACTTGGGCGATCGTGGCAAAGGCTGTTCCGACATAGTGAACTGGTGGGCCAGCGTTCAAGCGCACGGCGGAGATTAATACATCATCGGCGTGACGCGGAATAAGCGCCGCTCGCCGGAAGCCGCGTCGCCCGCTGCCCAGCTCCGGCCGATCGATCCACGAACGCCGCCGATTTGACGCGCCGTCGCGCTTTGGACAGTCTGGAGAGCGGGCCCGGCTTCCCGTGCTAGAAACGGGCTCGTTCCGGCCTAGCAAGCCCGAGGACGCGCGTTGTTGAATACCCCGCAACGGCGAATTTCGGCCGGCGCCGTCGTCTTTCGCGAAGGCGAAACGGCCGAGAACGCCTATATCGTCGAATCGGGCGCCATCGACATCGTTCGGCGCGCCGGCGCTGATCGCATTGTGCTGGCCCGCCTCGGACCGGGCGAGATCTTCGGCGAGATGGCGCTGATCGACGGCAGTCCGCGCAGCGCCACGGCGATCGCGGCCTGCGACAGCGATCTCACCGAAATCTCAGGCGATCAAATTCGCCAGCGTCTGGCGCAAGCCGACCCGCTGGTCGTGTCGCTGCTGCGCGTGCTGCTGGCGCGCTTCAAATCGCGGCGCGATGTCGCCGACCGCGCCGCGACGGTGGAGATCCAAACGGCGCCCGCCCCGGCGCATCCCGGATACAGCGAGGCGCTGTCCCGGCTGCGTCTCGAGGGCGCGCTCAAGCAGGCCATTCCGGCGGCGCAACTCTTCCTTCTCTTTCAGCCGATCGTCGATCTCCGACGGCGCGACGTGTCGGGCTTCGAGGCACTGGTGCGCTGGCGGCTCGGCGACCGCGAGACGATCAGTCCCGGCGATTTCGTTCCGCTCGCCGAGGAAAGCGGGCTGATCGGCATGCTCGATCGCTGGGTCTTGCGCGATGGCTTCACCGGCGCGCGGTTGCTCGGCGAAGCGGCGACAGCCGGCGCGTTCTCGCCTTACGTCGCGATTAATCTCTCGGCCCATACGCTGCAAGATCCCACGGTGGTCCGGTTGGTCGGAAATATGATCGACGAAACCGGCGTCGCGCCGAGCCAGGTCGTTCTCGAAGTGACCGAGCGCATATTGATGGCCGATGCCGATCGGGCGGCGGCGATCGTCGCCGAGCTAAAGCGGCTCGATGTTCGGATCGCGCTCGACGATTTCGGCAGCGGCTACTCGAGCCTGACCTATCTCGACCGCCTCGCAGTCGACATTCTCAAGCTCGACAGGGGGCTGGTCGGCGGGGTTGTCGAGCGTCCGCGCAGCCGCGACCTAGTCGAATCGATCATCGTCCTGGCCCACAAGCTTGGCATGGTCGTCGTTGCCGAAGGCGTCGAGGGGCCGGCGCAAGCGGCGATCTTGACCGACATCGGCTGCGACGCCGCCCAAGGCTATTTTCTCAGCGCTCCGCTGGACCATGCCGAAGCGCTTACGGTCGCGGCGACGAGGCCGCGGTGATGTTCATATTCGGCTGAGGGTGCCAGCCGCTTTTTCCTCCTCGAGGCGCGTACCCGCGGCCTGGACACCGGCCGCTCCATGGGCCATGCGATCACGCCGATCGTGGTCGGCAGCTCGGTCGCCGCCGGGCTGCTGTCGCAGGCGCTTTTGGCGCGGGGCGTCAACGTCCTGCCGATCGTCCACCCGGCCGTTCCCGAACGGACGGCGCGATTGCGCTTCTTTTTGACCTGCATGCATGTCGAGGCGCAAGTGACGCAGGCGCTCGACGCGTTGGCGGAAGAGATGGCCCGCCTCCGGTCGCGCCGCGATTTACCCGCCGTTTTGCTCGCTCCCTCCCCGTCCGACGACTAGAGTGGGCCCTCCATCAGTTGAGGAGCGTATTGCTTTGAGCGGCGGGCGCGACAATCCATGGACGACCCTGGAGTCGTCCGAGATATACGATAACGCCTGGATCAAGGTTCGCGAGCATCGCGTCTTGAAACCGAACGGCGCGCCAGGAATCTACGGGACAGTGCACTACAAGCACCGGGCGGTCGGCGTCGCGCCGATCGACGAGCGCGGGCGAATCTGCTTGGTCGGCCAGTTCCGTTATCCGCACGCGAAGTACAGCTGGGAAATTCCCGAGGGCGGCGGTTGGCTCGACGAAGATCCGCGAGACGCGGCGATACGCGAGCTTCGCGAAGAGACCGGCGTCGAGGCGCGGCGCTGGCTCGAGGTCTTGCGCCTCGACCTGTCCAACAGCGTGTCCGACGAATCGGCGGTCTGCTATCTTGCCTGGGACCTCGACCACTCGGCGCCGGCGCCCGAGGACACGGAGGTTCTCGAGCTGCGCTGGCTCGCTTTTACGGATGCGCTGGCGTTGGCGCTCGACGGCGAGATCACCGACGCGATAAGCGTCGCGACGCTCCTGCGCATCGACCATATGCGTCTGAAGCGCAAACTGCCGCCGGCGCTCGCCGCCGCGATGGCTTGAGAGTCACGTCTTGGCCACGCGCTTCAGCGCCCATTTGATCGCTGTTCCCTTGGCGCCGTCGAAGCCGCCATGGACGATCAATTGCTCGCTGCGACGCGGCTCGCTGCGACGGCCGAGGTAGATGCTCTCGGCTATTTGAAGCTGCCCGCCGGCGACTTGCAGCCGCCAGGCGGCGCCCGATGGCAGCTTGAGCAGCGCCGCCGCGCCGTTCTGGATCACCGAGGCCTGCACCTCGGGGTGGAGATGAAACCTGAGATCGTAGACCCCGCTGCGGCCGCCGCCGAGCAGCGTGTCTTCGCCGCGCAGATCGGCGCCGTCATGCGCCAGATAGAGTCGTCGACGATGGATCAGCCCATGGGTCGCGACGTAGCCATCATGGCTCATTGTTAGCCACGAATTCCCATCGGATTCCTCGCGGGCGCACTCGACCTTCACCGGTCGGCGCCCCAGACCGCCATCGGCCTCGACCTCGGCCGAATTGGTGTCGTCGAGGATCAGCGTCGAGTGAGCGGCGGTGTACCTTTGCGCACGCCGCCATCCCGGATCGCTCGAGGGGTGGGCTCCGCAGTTGACGATCAAGCGTTCTTTTCCGACGCTCATCTCGAACGATAGCGTGCCAGCGTGCGCGTAGCGATCGTACCCGCGCGGCGGCGGCGCGCCGGAGTCGACGATGACCAAAGCGCGGTCGGCGAGGAGGCGCTCGAAGCCGCTGTCGGGCAGCGAGGTCGGCGGCCGTGCCTTGGCGCCGGCGCGAGTCAACGCCAGATCGATCAAGGCTGCGGGCTCCTCGTTCGAATCGTTGAACAGCGCCAGGCCACCGTCGCCATGGCGCAGGAAGCGCAGCACCGGCGCCATGCGTTCGATCGCCGTTTCGAGCGCGTTCGGAACGCTGCTCCCCGCCGCCTGCAGCATGGCTCGGATGTCGATCAACGCCATCAGCGCGCGCAGGTGGGCGGAGGGCGAGCGCTCGATATGTCCGCCGTCGACCAGAAGCTGCTGGGCTAGCTCGCGCTCGATGAGCCGAAGCGCTTTGCGCATATCGCCGTCGCGGCCGACGCCGGTGGCGGCGCCGACGATCATGCCCTTCAGCGCCTCGAGCCGAAAACTCCCGGCGCGACCGCGGGCGGCGACGCGGACGAGATGCTTGAGCTGCTGGGCGAGGGAGGCGAGCAATCGCGGCCCCAACGGATCACCTTCGCCGCGCGCAAGGAACGGCGCGTGCGTCAGCCAGGCGGAAACGCGCCGTCCCAATACCTCGGGCGCCCAGACGATCGGCCGCCATCTCTTGTCGTTATCGAGCCAATCCGCGATTAGGTGGCGGGCGCGCTGGCGGGCGTCGGGGGAGCCTTCGGCGGCGAGATCGTCCAGCCAGCCGAAGCCGTGCAACTCGATGAGCGCCAAGGGCCGCACGCCGGCCGCATACCAGTCCGGCCTTTGAGCGTCGATCGCCTGGCCGGCGCAGACGAGCTTTCCGGCGAGGATCGCCCGCCCGCGCGAAGCGTCGCCCGGCCAAGGCTCGGGTGCCAGACGCGCCAGGCGGCGCGGTGGCCGGCCGACAAGCGTCAATCGGTACAGCGGGCTGCTGAACCAAAGTTCATGAAGCCGCCATCTCGACGCGTATGACCGGGAGCGGGCCGACGGACCGAGCATGCCGCGGATGCGACGGATCAATCGCCGCCGCGAAGACGACGGATGTTCCGCGCGTATTCGGCGCGGCCGCCGTTGAACGTCGCGGTGCCGGCGACCAGGACATCGGCGCCGGCGGCGACCGCGGAACGGGCGGTCTCGAAATTGATCCCGCCATCGACCTCGAGATCGATCGCCCGGCCCGTGGCGTCGATACGGCGGCGCAACTCGGCGATCTTGGCGAGCTGGCCGGCGATGAATTTTTGGCCGCCGTAACCGGGATTGACGGTCATCACCAGCACCAAGTCGACGTCGTCGAGCACCTGGGCGATGGCGTCGGCGGGCGTCGCCGGGTTGAGCGAAACGCCGGCTTTCTTGCCCAGCGACTTGATCAGTTGAACGGTGCGGTGCAGATGTGGGCCGGCTTCGGGGTGAACGGTGATGATGTCGGCGCCGGCGTCGACGAAGTCGTCGATGAACGCATCGACTGGCGCCACCATAAGGTGGACATCGAAGGTGAGTCGCGTATGCGGCCGAAGCGCCTTGATCACCGGCGGGCCGATGGTGATGTTGGGCACGAAATGGCCGTCCATGACGTCGATGTGAAGCCAGTCCGCACCGGCTTCGTCGACGGCACGAACCTCCTCGCCCAATCGCGCAAAATCAGCCGAGAGAATCGAAGGCGCGATTCGGACCGGATTCGGCATTCGCTGTTCCTAACAGGTCGATGGTTCGTCGGCAAGTCGCGCTCAAGCCTCGACCACGCGGCTGGAATTCGCTTTAACCCACGGTTTTGCCGTCGTTATAATCGCGTCGCAACACAGGGGGCGACGCGACGAATGCCGGGCCACGGCCGGCCGATCGGCGACACCGAAACGACCCGCCGACGCCGGGGCGACCGGCATTGGGACGCGGCGCGGTTGGACAGCTCGACGACGGCGGCGCGTGGCGCGGGCGCTCGCCTCGTCATGGCGATCGCGGCGTTGGCGTTATTTCTCACGGCCTCGCCGCCACCCGGCGCCGCGCAGTCGCCCCAGCGTGGCGATTTCGAGCAGCCGGCGCTGCTCACCGCCGACGAAGTGACCTACGATGAAGAGCTCGACATCGCCACCGCGCGCGGCAACGTCGAGATCTCGCAGGGTCTGCGCGTGCTTCGCGCCGATACGGTGTCCTATAACCGCCGTACCAACGTCGTCACGGCGAGCGGCAACGTGAGCCTGCGCGAGCCGTCGGGCGAAGTGCTGTTCGCCGACTACTTCGAAGTCACCGACCAGATGCGCGAGGGAGTGGCGCAGAACCTCCGTGTACTGCTCTCCGATCAAGCGCGGCTCGCCGCAGTCAGCGGCAGCCGCAGCGATGGCAATCTGACCGCGGCGCGCAAGGTCGTCTACAGCCCGTGCGAGCTCTGTCGCGACGATCCGACGCGGGCGCCCTTGTGGCAGATCAAGGCGGCGCGGGTGGTGCACGATCAGGCCGCGCGCAAGGTCACCTATAACGATGCATGGCTCGAGGTGGCCGGCGTGCCGGTGATATACACGCCCTACCTCTCGCATCCCGACGGCACGGTCGAGCGCGCGAGCGGTTTTCTCGCTCCCGGGTTCAGCCGCTCCAACGTCATCGGAACGTTGATCTCGGTGCCGTACTTCGTCGTTCTCGGGCCGACCAGCGACGTGACGATCGAGCCGATCTATGTCGAGAAGGACCGGCCGGTCATCGCCGGCGAGTATCGCCAGCGCACCCGTACCGGCGGCTTCAACTTCTCGGCCAGCGCCACCAACGCCAAGAATCGCGATGACAACAACAACGTCATCGATGGCGACGACTTTCGCGGCCACGTCAAGGGCACCGGCAGGTTCGACATCGACGACGAATGGCGATGGGGCTTCGACGTTCAACGCTCGACCGACGACACATACCTGGAGCGCTATCGGCTGTTTCAGCGCTTCCGCTTTCTCGATTCGACGACATTGACCTCGAACGCCTTCACCGAAGGATTCCGCGGCCGCAACTATGCCGCGGCCAATACCTATCTCTTTCAGGGGCTGCGGCCGGAGGACGATCCTGGCCTTTCTCCCGCCGTGCTGCCGTTGCTGCAGTACAACTACGTGGGCCAGCCCGACGCTTGGGGAGGCCGGCTGTCGTTCGACACCAGCGCGCTTTCCATATACCGCTCCGAAGGGACCCAAGATCAGCGGCTATCGGGGCGCGGCGGGTGGCTTCTGCCGTACGTCACCTCGGACGGACACATTTTCAGCTTCCTCGCCATGGTGCAGGGCGACCTCTACAACGTGAATCGGATCGGCTCGCCGGCCGATCCGTTCCGTCCGACCGAGGACGGCGTTTCAGCGCGGCTGTTTCCGCAGCTCAGTTTCGGCTGGAGCTATCCGATGATCCGACGCGATGGTCCGATCCGGACGATCATCGAGCCGATCGCCTCGTTCGTCGCCGCGCCGAAGATCTCCGATCAGGACCGTTACCCGAACGAGGACAGCCGGTCGGTCGAATTCGACGACACCAATCTCTTTCGCTTGAACCGCTTTTCGGGCCTTGACCGCGTCGACAGCGGCCAGCGGATCAATTACGGGCTGCGTGCGCACGTCTCGCGAGCGACGGGCGGCTATCTTTCGGGTTTCATCGGCCAGAGTTACCGCTTCCAAGAGGTCGACGCGTTCTCCCCCGGATCGGGGCTCGACGACCAGGAATCCAACATCGTTGGACGCGTGCGCTTCTCGCCCCATGAATGGTTCGGCGCAACCTATCGCTTCCAACTCGACAAGGACGACTTTTCCGCGCTACGCAGTATCACCGGCGTTTCGCTCGGTCCGCAGGCGTTGCGCCTTTCCTTCAGCCACGCATTCTTCGACCAAAGCACGCAGACTCAGGAGCCATTCGACATCGAGCAGATCACCACTGCGTTGACCGGGCATTTGTCCGAGCGTTGGCGCTTCCAGGTCCGCGAAACGCGGTCGATCGGCGAGGACGACGGGCAGCTCCTGTTCGGCGCCAGCCTGATCTATGAAGACGAATGCATTCTCGCCGGCGTCGATTTCACCCGTCGATTCGTCGGTTCGCGCGACAACCCACCCGATTCGACCATCGTCCTACGGGTGATTCTGCGTAATCTTGGCGAGTTGCGGAGCAACGTTTACTGACCCCCGCGAGCGGCGGGATGACGCACCGACGCGACGGGCGCGCTAGCCGCGGCGCTCGCGGAAATACGCGGCCAATCCAAGGCGAATGTCTTCGCTCATCTGCTGCAACAGGCGATCGCGCGCGTCGAGCCGCGAGGAAAGCGTCGCAAACTCCGAGTTCGTGATTTCGTAGTCGGTGTCGAGCGATGCAGCGCTGTTCAGCAGCAGCCGTCCCACGCCGTCGCGAAGCTGGTAGCGGGCGACGACGGCGTAGCCGATCCGCGTCGGGGTATCGTCGCGGCGCAAGGTGAGCTCGCGGCTTGGCTCCTCGAGCTGGACGGAGAGCACATAACGCGGCTGTGTCGGCGGGCCATTGGGGGTCAGCCCGTCGAGGAGATAATTGCGAAGGATCTGGCCGCTACGATCGGCGATCAGCGCGACTTGCACGGCGGCCAATTCGTCGGACACTCGCGCTCCGTCGTCGCGCGCTCCGTAGAGTGGCTGAAAACCGCACGCGGAAAGCAGGGCGAACGCCGCAATCAATGTCCGACGCGCAGGCAACGCCGAATTCCCCTGGGTTCGTGGCGATGGACCAGTCTAACAAAGGCGCCGGCGCAAATCATCGGCCATTGATTACTCGTGGTCGCGGACCGGGTGCGGCCGATAGGGCGCCTCGAGCGCCGCGGCCTCGGTGTCGTCGAGCTTGACGGCGAGCGCGCCGATCGCGTCGTCAAGGTGCTCCAACCGGCTCGCCCCGACGATGGGCGCAGTCAGCCCGGTTTGACGCAGCAGCCAGGCAAGCGCGATCTGCGCCGGCTTGACGCCGCGCCGGCGCGCCACTTTCACGACCTCGTCCACGACCTTGAAATCATCGTCGGCGAAGTAATAGCGGTGCGCGATATCGTCCGACTTCGCGCGCGGCGTATCGCCGCCGTCCACGGGCCGCCGCGTACCGGCGAGAAATCCGCGCGCCAGCGGGCTCCAGGGAATGATACCGACGCCCTCGGCGCGGCAAAGCGGCACCATTTCCCGCTCCTCCTCGCGGTAGGCGAGGTTCCATTGGTTCTGCATCGACACGAAGCGGGTCCAGCCGCGCCGCTCGGCGACGAAAAGCGCGGTGGCGAACTGCCATGCATGCATGCTTGACGCGCCGATGTAGCGCGCCTTACCCGCCTTGACGACGTCGTGGAGCGCCTCGAGCGTCTCCTCGATCGGCGTCTCATAGTCCCAGCGGTGAACTTGATAGAGATCGACGTGGTCGACGCCGAGGCGCCGGAGGCTCGCGTCGACGGCGTCCATGATGCGTTTGCGTGACAGGCCGCGGTCGTTCGGTCCCTCGCCCATCGCATGATAGACTTTGGTGGCGATGACGACGCTTTCACGCCGCGCGAAGTCCTTGAGCGCGCGGCCGAGGATCTCCTCGCTGGCGCCGAGCGAATACATGTCGGCGGTGTCGAAGAAGTTGACGCCCAGTTCGAGCGCGCGGCGGATGAACGGGCGGCTCGCGGCTTCGTCGAGCACCCATGGTCGCCAGTTGGGGTTGCCGTAGGTCAGCGTGCCGAGACAGATCCGCGAAACTTTAAGGCCGCTATTGCCGAGCCGCATGTACTCCATGGAATCCCCTCGCCGATGGATTTGAGTCGCCCGCCTACCGGGTACGCACCAGGCGTGCGGCATAAAATCCGTCGAGCCCGCCCGCCTCGGCCATATGGCTGGGGAGGGTACGCAAATCGCCGCCCTCCGTCAGCAATTGCTCCAGCCCTGACAGTTCCGCAGGCGCGATTGGCTGGCGTTCGATACCGGGCGACCGTGCCAGCAGAGCGGCGATGCGGTCCGGGCCTTCTTCCGGCTCGAGCGAACATGTGCAATAGACGAGCATTCCGCCTGGCGCCAGCATGGCCCGCGCGGCATCGAGCAGGCGGTCTTGCAGCGCGACGCATCGCGCCACGTCGTCGGGGCGCTTGACATGCGGGATGTCGGGATGGCGGCGCACGGTCCCCGTCGATGTGCACGGAGCATCGAGCAGTATGCGCTCGACGGGGGCGGCCGGCCGCCAGCGTTCCGCATCGGCGACGACCAGCTCCGCCGCAAGGCGCAGACGCGTGAGATTGTCACGCACGATGCCGATGCGTGAACGCGAGCGGTCGACCGCCGTAACCCTGGCGCCGGCGGCGCAAAGCTGCGCGGTCTTTCCGCCCGGTGCGGCGCAAAGATCGACGACGATGCGACCGGCGACATCGCCCAGAAGGCGAGCCGGGAGTGCGGCCGCCGCATCCTGCACCCACCACGCGCCCTCGGCGTATCCGGTGAGGTCGGCAACCGAGCGCGACCCCGGCAATCTGAGCGAGCCTGTTGGCAGCAAACCGGCACCGATTTGTTCGGCCCACGATTCCGCGTCGCGTTTGACCGTAAGGTCAAGCGGCGGCTCGACGAGGTGGCGGGAGGTAATCGCCCGGGTCGTCGCCTCGCCATAGGCTGCCACCCACGAGCGCCAAAGCCAGTCCGGCAAATTGATGCGCAGCTCGTCTTGCGCGGCGCAGATCGCCGCCCCTTCGCGCGCCAGGCGACGCAGCACGGCGTTGGCGAGCGGGCGATATGATGCGGTTCTCCCAGTCGCGAGAGCCACCGTTTCGGCGACTGCGGCATGCGGCGGCGTCTCCAGGAACAGCAACTGGCAGGCGCCCAGCCGCAGCAGGTTGCGCACGCTGCGCGCCCGCGGCGTCAATTCGCGATCGAGACAGGCCTCGAGCGCGGCGTCGATCTGACCAAGACGGCGCAACGTCGTCGCCACAAGCAGCCGCACGAATGCGCGGTCGCGGCCGTCGAGCGCGTCGTCGCGCAACGCGGGGTGCGCACGAAAAGCGTCTTCGAGCGGCCGGCGCTGGTCGAGAATCGCGCCAAGCAGATGCAGCGCCACGGCGCGTGGCGCAGGGGTTGCGTGGGTGGCGGCTTGTCTTGGCGTGCGCTCGGCCATGTCCGGGGCGGGCAGGATGGCCCGTAGTATTGAAAAAATACAAGGATAATAAGGATTAATGTCGCCACGATGGGGCGGAATAGCACCTGTCGCGGCCACGTTGTCGGGGGGTATAGCCCGGGACGGGTATGAATATGACGCGTTTGGAAGCCCTCGCGCTCGCTTTGGGCGTGGCGCTCTTTGGCATCGCCGCGGCGGTCAGCGCCGAGGAGGCGCGTGTACGTCCCGCGCCTTATGGCGGGTTCGAGGTCGTCACTCCCGATGGCCGCGTCACGCAGCGCATCAAGCCGCGGGCATTGGGCCACGGTTACGATCGCTTTGGGGCGGACGGGCGGCGGATCGGCTCGCTCGAACCACGGCGCGACGGGGTCGGCTACACGATGCAAGACGTCGGTGGGCGCCGCGAAGGGGAAATTCGCCCCGAGGCCTTCGGCAGCGGCTATGCCGTCCGCGATCGCGACGGCCGCGTCATCGGCTCGTTGCGCCCGGGGCCTGAGCCGGGCGAGTTCATTTATCGCCAGCGCTGATCCTTGATTGCGCCCAATCGCTCGCACGGGGAGGGATGCGTGGGCGCCATCGGCGGCCGCTCCGCGATCAACCCCAAGGGCCGACGGCGCCGGCCAATTCGCGCAGCCGGCGCACGCGGTTGGCGGTCGACGGATGGCTCGAAAACAGGTTATCAACACCACCGCGATGCAGCGGATTGACGATGAACATGTGCGCCGTCGCGGGGTTGCGCTCGGCCGTTTCGTTGTCGATGTATTGCACGCCCTGATCCAGCTTGCCGAGTGCGGAGGCAAGCCACAACGGACGGCCGGAAATCTCGGCGCCCATCCGATCGGCCTCATATTCGCGGCCTCGGCTGATCGCCATTTGCACCAGCATCGCCGCCAAAGGCGCGACGATCATGACCACCAGCGCGCCGACCACGCCCAACGGATTTGGACTGCCGCTCGAATCGCGGCTGTGACCGAAGAACATGGCGAAATTCGCCAGCATGCCGATTGCGCCGGCGATGGTGGCGGTGATCGTCATGGTCAGCGTGTCGCGATTCTTGATATGCGCCAGTTCGTGCGCCATGACCCCGGCGATCTCCTCGCTGGTCATCATGCTCAGAAGCCCGGTGGTCGCCGCGACCGCCGCGTTCTGCGGGTTGCGCCCGGTGGCGAAGGCGTTGGGTTGATCATTTTCGATGATGTATATCCGCGGCATCGGCAAGCCGGCGCGCTCGGCTAGCGTCTCGACGATGCCATGTAACTGCGGCGCACTGGTCCGATCGACCTCCTTGGCGCCGTACATGCGCAAGACCACCTTGTCGGAATTCCAATAGGCGAACAGGTTCATCGCCGCGGCGACCGCAAGGGCGACCAACATGCCCGCCTCGCCGCCAATGACGAAGCCGACGGCGAGAAACAAACCGGTCATTGCCGCAAGCAAGACGGCGGTGCGAACGTAATTCATCGCCGGAGGGCGCAAGTAGTTATTGCCGGGGGGTTAGATAATGGGGCGCTACCCGCCGTTCAAGGCGGCTTGCCCGAACCTGCCGCAATCGCCATATTTTTATCGCCATGAGCAAGAGCCCGACGACTGCCGTCGCGACACTGCTGCCACGCGCTGGCGCCGGCGTTACCAAGCCGCAGGATCGGCCCAAGCTCGCTGAGATTGGCGGCCCGCCAGGCCCCGAACCGACGCGTTACGGCGACTGGGAGCGCGACGGTCGCTGCGTCGACTTTTAAGTGGGATCAAGCAACGACGGCCGAAGGTCGCCGCGCGCGCGCTTCGTCGATCAGCCAATCGCGGAACGCTGAGATCGCCAAACGATCGGCGTGCTCGGGTAAGCAGACGAAGTAATAGGCGAACGCGGTCGGCGCGCTGAGCGGCAGCACCTGGACTAGCCGTCCCGAGGCAAGGTCGCCCGAGCACAGACTGAGCCGGGCAAGCGCGATGCCCAGGCCGTTTGCCGCGGCCTCAAGGGTCAGAACCGCCTGGTTGAACCGCGTCCCGGCGTCGCTACGCAGGTCGGCAGCGCCGACATGCATCAGCCAAGTGCGCCAATCGGCGCCGCTGCCGTCGGTCTCGGTCGGCGAATCATGAAGCAGCGGCGCGCCCTCTAAATCGGACGGTGCTGTGAACGGACCGTGCTCGGTGATGAACGAGGGGCTCGCTACCGGCACCACCGCGTCGTCGAGAATCTTCAGAACATAGAGGCCGGGATAATTGCCGCGCCCGAAGCGGATGGCGATATCCGTGACCCCGGTGCGCAAGTCGACCATCGCCGGCTCGGCGGCGATGCGCACCTCGACGCCAGGATGGCGTCGTGCGAAGCCGGGCAGACGCGGCACCAGCCAGCGCGTGGCGAAGGACGGCAGTACGCTCACGGTCAGAGTCGCCGGACCGGAGTCGAGGCGGGCTAGGCAACGCCGGATCTCGTCGAGCCCGCGACGGACGCCTTCGGCGACGATGATCCCCTCGCGCGTGAGTTCCATCCGGCGGGCAAGACGCTGGAAAAGCTGCACGCCGAGCTCGTCTTCCAACGCGCTGATGCGGTGACTGAGGGCGCTCTGGGTCACATGCAGCTCGTCACCGGCCTTGGTGAAATTCAGGTGACGTGCAGCGGCTTCGAACGCGCGCAGTGCTTCAAGCGAGGGCAGGCGTCTCATGGCGCACGGACCTCGGCTGCGCCCGAACCATGAATCATGCTCATATGATAGATTAGCGATTCTCAATTTTGCGACGCAAAAGAAATTGGAGATCGTTCGAATACGAACGATGCCGCGAGGCGACGTCCACCCGCGCAATGCGCGGATGGGCGTCGCGACTGCCTGCGGCAGACGATCAGGCGGCTTGCTTCGTGCCGCTTTCGACCAGTTGCTTGCGCATGGCGATGACCGTGAAGGTCTCGTCGTCGGGTAGGCGCAAATGCAGCGTCTTGCCCATCTGGTAGCCAAGCGAGAGATAGAACGGCAGTCCCGATAGCGTGGCCGTCAGCGTGGCTTCGCGGTGCCCGCCGAACACCAGGGTGCGTTCGATCAGCGTCATGATCCGCCGCGCAATGCCTTGCCGGGCGAACTGCGGGTGGACGAACAGGCTGCGCACCACCGGCGCCTTGGCGCCGTCGTTGACGGCGTCGTTGGCCGCGGCGCGGGCACCGCCGGGCGAGCGCTGCGTCCAGCCGCCGCAACCGACGACCTGATCACCGCTCTCGGCGATGAACAACGTGCCGTCGTCGATGAGGTAGTGGTCCATGGTGCCGATATGGGCGAGGGAGCTTTCGACCTCGGCCGGGCTGTAGACCTTGGCGGCGAGGGCGCGCATCGACTGAGCCTGCATGGCGTACAGCGGGCCGGCGTCCATCGGCATGGCGGTCCTGATCACGGGCATGGTCTTCATCTGCGTTCCCCATCGGCGGTACGGCGCCGGGAATCCGGCGACGCATGCGTTGTGCGCGGGGCAAGATGAGCCACGGCGAATCGCGCGTAAAACGATATCTCCTCACCACGCAAATGAAGGGTGCTCATGCGCGAGAATGCCCATTCTATCGACACTTTCCTGTTGTCGGTTTCAATTGTTTCCATCCCGGTCGGACACGACGATGTCGATGGCGCGGGGCAGGCGGCGCTCGCCGATCAGCCAGAGCAAACCGCCGGGCAGGCCGGTGACGGCGTTAACCAAGCCGAAGGCGACCGACAGCGCCAGCGCATCGACGGCCGGAACGCCGACGAGCCCGAAACCGACCACCATCGCGCCTTCGCGTACGCCCCAGCCGGCAAGTGATATCGGCGCCATGGTGAAAAGAATGACCGGCGGTACGAGAAGCAGGCAGTCGACCGGCGCGATCGCCATGCCGAGTGCCGCGGCCGTCAAATAGACCACGCCAGCGACCATCGCGTGCACGGCGAACGATAGCGCAATGACCCCGGCGCTGGATCGGCCGGCAAACGACACGCCGCGAAGGTCTTCGAGCAAGCCGCCGACAAGACGTGTCGAGCGCCGTCGCGTCAAAGCACGGGCGATCGGATCGCCGAGCCGCCACAGGACGACTGTGCCAATGACTCCGGCGGCGGCGATCGCCGTCACGCCAAGCCGCGCCGATCCGTCTGCGATGCGATGGAGAAACAGCGGCAGAGTTATGGCGATCAAGAGCGTAAGTACGGCCAGTGCTACGAGGCGGTCGACAATTACCGCCGCCACCGCACGAGCCATGGGCGGGCGATGGCGACCGGCCATCCAGGCGCGAACCGCATCGCCGCCAATCGCCGAAGGCAGCGTCTGGTTGAAGAATTGCCCGATCGCCGACAAGCGGATTATCGCGCCGGCGTCGAGCGGCGCTTGGAGCAGTTTGGCGATCAAGGCCCAGCGCCACGCGGCGAGCGCAAGCTGGGCGAACATGACGCAAAGCGCGGCGACGGCCCAATCGATCGCCAGTACCTGGAGGCGAACGATGACCGCGTCGAGTTCGATGCGGACCAGCAGCAGGCCGACGAGCCCGGTGGTGACGGCGATCTTAATGGCGATCAACAGGCTGCGCGGCCACATGCCCCGCTCGCTTCTGGCCAGATTGGACGCCTGAGGTACAACGATGGGCCCGAGTCCGGCAAGCCGGCGAAAATGCGGTGCGCCACCGGGAAGGGAGGCGCAGCGCAGGCGTGCAGGCTCGTCCGGACACGCCGCCATTGATTAGGCGCCGCAGGAAGTCGATCATGATACGACGAGCGCGGCGCCGGCGGCGGCGACGCGTCTTGCCGGGGGCGGCGGCGCCTGAACCCACCATCGGTCAGGCGGCCAGCCGAGGAAGCGCGATGTTGATCGGCCGTGAGCTGCTGCAGGAAATCTGCGAACGCGTGGCGCAAGGAAGCGACGCGGACGTATCGGTCTGCGAGCGGGACGGCAGCGTCGTCGCGTCTTCCCGGCGATCGGAGCTCGGTCGCCGCGACGCCGCCGCCGCCGAGATCGTGGCAGGCAATGCCGATGCCACCGAGATTCCTCCGGTCGCTCCCGGCGCATCGGCGTACTGCGCGCAGGCGATCGAAGTCGATGGCGAGCGGCCGATGTGCGTTGTGGTTACCGGTCCGCTTGAGAGCGCGCGGCGACTCGGCGCGATCGTCAAGCACTGGGTCATATCGCTGCTCAGATCGGCGAAAGCCGAAGCCGAACACGAGCGTATCCTCGAGCAGAGCGAGCAGCGCTTTCGCGACGTGGCGGAAAGTGCGGGCGACTGGATCTGGGAGATGGACGCCGATCTGCGATTCACCTACGAATCGCCGCGCTTCTTCGAGATTTTCCCGGTGGCGCCGGAGCGGATCATCGGCAAGACC
>DATIBC010000043.1:0-7295 GCA_035457725.1 Alphaproteobacteria bacterium
GGCGATTTCGCACATCCCGTCGGCGACGGCGACCGCGGCCCCCGACGACGAGCCGCCGGGAATCCGCGTGCGGTCGTGAGGATTTCCCGGCGTGCCATAATGAGGATTGATGCCGACGCCGGAATAGGCGAATTCGGTCATATTTGTCTTACCAACAATGCTGGCGCCCGCCGCGGCGAGACGGACGACGACTGGCGCATCGGCCGCCGCCGGCGGGGCGTCGCTGAGGACGACCGATCCTGCAGTGGTCGGCTCGCCCTTGACGTCGAAAAGGTCCTTGATCGAGACGATCCGTCCGGCGAGCGGTCCCCCTTCGGCGCCAGCGGCGGCAAACGCATCGGCGGCGTCGGCCGCGGCCCGAGCGCGGCTCGGCCAAAGGCGCAGGAACGCGCGTTTGCCCTCGCCCGCGGGATCGCCAATGCGGGCCAGGGCTTGCTCGAGCCGGTCGCGCGAAGCGTTCACGAAACGACCGGCAACTCGTCGACGTCGTAGCCCAGCGTCAGCTTGTCGCCGCTCGCCGGATCCTCGATCTCGACCTCGAAACGCTCCGATGGGCGCACGCCGCCGATCGCCACGACCGTGCCGCAGAACATCACCGTGCCGGCAATCAGCGTGTCCTTGCCGCCGGTGAAGCGTCGAATCAGGTCATCGGCGCTGCGCATCGCCGACAACGCGGCGTCTTGATAGAGCGTCCGTTTGCCCCCGAACGTCGCGAAGGCGCGTAGTCGCAGCGTGTCCCAGCGCGGAAGCACGTCGGCGAGCCGCCAGAGGCGGCGGCCGACGACCTTGGGGCCGAGCTGCTTCGACAGGGCGACCGACATCGATTCGGCCTTGCGATCGGTCTGGTCCGAACCCACCCCGAGCCACAGGCCGTCGGCGAGGGCGACGACCACCGGCTCCGCCTCGCCCGAGGTGTCGGGACCCAACACCTGCAGCCGATCGGTCTGCGTCACCAGCGTATTGGACACACGGTAAAACAACGGCGTCGCGCTCGGCGGGGGCACGCCGATGGCGGCTAGCTCCTCGACGTGGTGCTGAATCGCTTTCGGGTCGCGGCCGGTCCAGCCAGCGATCACCAGATTGTCGATATGGACGCGGATGCGATCGCCGTGGGCGCCATTGCGCCGCTCGAAGGTCAGCATGTCGGAACGTTCCTCGCCTTGTCGTCGTTCGCAAAGGGCGTCAGTTGATCCGAACCGACAATGGCACGCAAGGCCCGGCGCCGGCCGCGCCCGCGCGGTCCGTTGCGCTCATGACGAGATTGGTCGATAACTCGCCAGCGATTCGGTTGGGGTCTTAAAACATGGCAGTCGCGCCGACGACCGCGAAATGGCAATTCTGGATCGACCGTGGCGGGACGTTCACCGACGTCGTCGCCAAGCGGCCAGATGGCGCGATCGTCACCCACAAGCTGCTGTCCGAGAACCCCGAACGCTATAGCGACGCGGCGCTGCAGGGCATCCGCGATTTGCTTGGGCTCGACGCGGCGGCGCCACTGCACGATGCCGGCATCGATGCCTTGAAGATGGGCACCACCGTCGCCACCAACGCGCTGCTCGAACGCAAGGGCGAGCGCGTGGCGCTGCTGATCACGAAGGGGTTCGGCGATCAGCTGCGGATCGCCTACCAGAACCGGCCCAAGCTGTTTACCCGACGGATCGTGCTGCCCGAATTGCTTTATGAGCGTGTGGTCGAGATCGACGAGCGCGTCACGGCGCAGGGCAAGATATTGCGTCCGATCGACCTTGCGACGGCGCGCCAAGGCCTGGCGGCGGCGTACGCCGACGGCATCAGGTCGGTGGCAATCGCGCTGCTTCACGGATATCGCCACCACAACCACGAAAGAGCGCTCGCCGAGCTGGCGCGCGAGCTTGGATTCGCTCAGGTTTCGGTGTCGCACGAGGTTAGTCCGCTGATGAAGTTGGTCGGCCGCGGCGACACCACCGTGGTCGACGCGTACGTCTCGCCGATTCTGCGCCGGTACGTGGAGCGGGTCGCCGCCGAGGTCCAGGGAAAGGATGGGCGCGGCGGCGCGCGGCTGATGTTCATGCAGTCGAACGGTGGTCTGGTCGACGCGCGCTATTTCCAAGGCAAGGATTCGATCTTGTCGGGGCCGGCTGGCGGGATCGTCGGCGCGGCGCGCACCGCGACCATGGCCGGATTCGAGCGCATCATCAGCTTCGACATGGGCGGCACGTCGACCGACGTGGCGCTCTACAACGGCGAGTACGAACGGGCGTTCGAGACGCTGGTGGCGGGCGTGCGGATGCGCGCGCCGATGATGAAGATCCATACCGTCGCCGCCGGCGGCGGATCCATCCTGTTCTTCGACGGCGCGCGGTTTCGCGTCGGGCCGGAGAGCGCCGGGGCCAACCCCGGACCGGCCTGTTATCGCCGCGGCGGGCCGCTGTGCGTGACCGACGCCAACATCATGGTCGGCAAGATCCATCCCGAGTTTTTTCCCAAGGTCTTCGGACCCGCCGGCGATCAGCCGCTCGACGCGGAGGCGGTGCGCGGCAAGTTTACGGCGCTCGCGGCGGAAATCCGCAAGGCGACCGGCGAGACCCGCAGCTTGGAGGAGATCGCCGACGGCTTTCTCAAGATCGCCGTCGAGAACATGGCCAACGCGATCAAGCAAATCTCGGTGCAGCGCGGTTTCAACGTCGCCGAATACGCCCTCAACTGCTTCGGCGGCGCGGGCGGGCAGCATGCCTGCAAGGTCGCCGACGCGCTCGCCATGACGACCGTGTTCATCCATCCCTTGGCGGGCGTGCTGTCTGCCTATGGCATGGGTCTGGCGGATCTGCGCGTGCTGCGCGAGAAGGCGGTCGAAGCAAGGCTGGAGCCGGCGATTTTCGATCGTCTGGCGCACGAACTCGACACGCTGGCCGGCGAGGGCGCCGCCGAGATGGCGCGCCAAGGCATCGACCAGACGAAGGTCGCCATCGAGCGCAAGCTGCATTTGAAGTACGAGGGCACTGACTCGACGTTGATCGTCGACTGGGGGACCCCGGAGGCGATCGCCGAGGCCTTCGCGTCGGCGCATCGCCAGCGTTACGGGTTCATGATGCCAGGCAAGGCGATCATCGTCGAGGCGCTCGGCGTCGAGGTCATCGGCCATGCCGAAAGCGCCGATGATCCGGTCCTCGCCACGGCGACGACGTCCGAGCCGCCGCCGCCACTGGCGCGCGTCGCCATATTCAGCGACGGCGAGCGACGCGAGACGCCGGTGCTCGACCGCGACGCGCTGATGCCCGGCGTCAAGATCGCGGGACCGGCGATCATCGCTGAGCGCAACGCGACGACCGTGGTCGAGCCGGGCTGGCAGGCCGAGGTCACGGCGCGCAACCATCTCGTATTGCGCCGCGTCGTCCCGCTGCCCAAGCGCGTCGCGGTCGGCACGCAAGTCGATCCGGTGATGCTCGAGGTATTCAACAATCTTTTCATGTCGATCGCCGAACAGATGGGGGTGGCGCTCGCCAACACCGCCTATTCGGTCAACATCAAGGAGCGCCTGGATTTCTCTTGCGCCCTGTTCGACGACGCGGGGCAACTCATCGCCAATGCGCCGCACATGCCGGTGCATCTTGGCTCGATGGGCGAGAGCGTCGCGGCGGTCAAGCGCGCGCGCGGCAATTCGATGCGCCCCGGCGATTTCTACGTCTTGAACGCGCCCTACAACGGCGGCACGCATTTGCCCGACGTGACGGTGGTGACGCCGGTGTTCGACGAGCCCGGGCAGGAGATACTCTTTTTCGTCGCCTCGCGCGGCCATCACGCCGACATCGGCGGCACAACGCCCGGCTCGATGCCGCCCGACAGCAAGACGGTCGAGGAGGAGGGCGTACTCATCGATAATTTCCTCCTGGTGGAGCAGGGCCGGTTTCGCGAACGGGAAATGATCGATCTGCTGCGCTCGGGCAAGTATCCGGCGCGCAATACGACGCAGAACGTCGGCGACCTCAAGGCGCAGATCGCCGCGTGCGAGAAGGGCGTGCAGGAGTTGCGCAAGATGGTCGCCCATTTCGGTCTCGACGTCGTGCGCGCATACATGCGGCATGTCCAGGACAACGCCGAGGAGCAGGTGCGTCGCGTCATCGACGTGCTGAAGGACGGCCAATTCGCCTACGAGATGGATGACGGTTCGGTGATCAGGGTAAAGGTCTCGTTCGACAAGTCGAGTCGTACCGGAATCATCGACTTCACCGGAACCTCCGCCCAAAGGCCGACCAATTTCAACGCGCCATCGGCGGTGTGCATGGCCGCGGTGCTGTACGTCTTCCGAACTCTGGTCGAAGACGAGATACCGATGAATGCCGGCGTCCTCAAGCCGCTCAAGGTCGTCATACCCGAGGGCTCGATGCTTAACCCGCGCTATCCGGCGGCGGTGGTCGCGGGCAACGTCGAGACCTCGCAATGCGTCACCGATACGCTTTACGGGGCGCTCGGCGTGATGGCGGCGGCGCAAGGCACGATGAATAATTTCACCTTCGGTAACGACCGGTACCAGTACTACGAGACGGTGTGCGGCGGCTCGGGCGCCGGTCCCGATTTCGACGGTTGCGATGCGGTCCATACCCACATGACCAATTCGCGGCTCACCGATCCCGAAGTGCTGGAATGGCGCTACCCGGTGCTGGTCGAGAGTTTCCGGATCCGCAAGGGCAGCGGCGGCGCGGGGCGGCATCGTGGCGGTGACGGCGTGGTGCGCCGAATCCGATTTCGCGAGGCAATGACGGCGGCGATCCTCGCCAACCGCCGTCGGGTTCCGCCGTTCGGGCTCGCCGGCGGCGCGTCGGGAAAGCCGGGCCGCAACTGGGTCGAGCGTCGCGATGGCACGCGGACCGAGCTCGCCGCCACCGGCCAGACCGAGGTTGGCCCCGAGGATGTCTTCGTCATTGAGACGCCTGGCGGTGGCGGTTACGGCACGCCGACCGTAGGAACGGCGGGTTAGCCGGTGATATCATCGACCTCGCCTCGACTCGGGCACGGGCTTCGGGCGCGGGTCGAGACAGAAGGCGTTGAAGCGCCCGGCCTGTTCGAGTTCAGGGACACCAGACACGTCGGTCCGCCAGCATGCCGCCTCGAATCAAGATCTGCTGCGTCGCCTCGCGCGAGGAGGCCGTCCTGGCGATTGCCTATGGCGTCTCGGCTCTCGGGCTAGTCTCCAAGATGCCGAGCGGCCCCGGTCCGATCGACGAAGCGACCATCGCCGACATCGCCGCGTTCGTGCCGCCGCCGATCGCCACTTTCCTGCTGACCAGCGAGACCACGGCGGACACGATCGCTGCTCAAGTGCGGCGCAGCCGGCCGACGGCGGTACAGCTCGTCGATCATCTGCCCGTCGAGGCTCACCGCGCCTTGCGCGAGGCGCTGCCCGGCGTGAAGTTGATTCAAGTCGTGCACGTCGGCGCCGCGAACGCGATCGACTATGCACTCGACGCGGCGACGCGCGTCGATGCGCTGCTCCTCGACAGCGGCAATCCCGACGCGGAAGTCAAGACGCTCGGCGGTACGGGGCAGGTTCATGATTGGACCCTCAGCCGACGCATCGTCGAACGCGCCAGCCGGCCGGTCTTTCTCGCTGGAGGACTGACCGCCGAGAATGTCGGCGAGGCGATCCGCGCCGTCCGCCCATTCGGCGTCGATGTATGCACGGGCGTGCGCAGCGAGGGATGGCTCGATCCGACCAAACTCGCCGATTTCATCGCCGCCGTTCAGGCATCGGCGTGAGCTCGACGCCGAGCGCGTCGCGGCCGGCGCCGATGGGGGCCGGCGGGGAAAACATCGTTCGCGGTATCGTTTTCATGCTGATCTCGGTCGCCTGCATGTCGACCATGGATGGGCTCGCCAAGTGGGTGGTGGCGAGCGTCGCGGTGCCGCAAATGATCGCGCTCAGGAGCGTCATTGTGCTGGCGCTTGCCGCGGTAATGGTTGCTCGCGCCGGCGGAATGTCGATGCTTGCCACACGCCGGCCGCGCGGCCACGCGCTGCGCATCATTCTCTCGGTCGGCGCGATGCTCACGTTCTTCGAGGGATTGCGGCAGCTGCCGCTGGCGACGGCGATCTCGCTGGGCTTCTCCGCGCCGTTGTTCATGACCGCGCTGTCGGTTCCATTTCTGGGCGAGCGGGTCGGACCGCATCGCTGGGCGGCGGTAGCCGTCGGCTTCATCGGCGTACTAATAGTCGTCCAGCCGGGCGGGGAGGGGACGCTTTCATGGCCGGCGTTACTGGTCGTCGCATCGGCGATGTTCTTCGCCGGTGTCATGTTGACCGTGCGCTCGCTGGCTCCGACCGAGAGCGACGCGGCGATGATCGTCTACCAGAATTTCGGAGTACTTCTGGTCACGGGGCTTATCGCTCCGTTTGTTTGGAGCTGGCCGACGGGCGGCGAACTCGTCGTGATCGCGGCGATGGGAGTCATACTCGTGGCGAGTCAACTCGCCATGCAGCGTTCGTTTCGCGCCGCCCCGGTCGGTGCCGTCGCCCCGTTCCAATATACCGAGTTGCTGTGGGCCTCGCTGTTCGGGTATGCGATTTGGAACGAAATCCCTGGCTGGAACGTTTGGTGCGGCGCCGCAGTCATCGTCGCGAGCGGGCTCTACGTAATCTGGCGCGAAACCCACGTGCGCTCGGTAGGCGGTTCACGCTCCTAAAAAGGGAAACAAAAGTCTAATCGAAGACCAGCGCCTTCGCCCGGCATTCTCGTCGGTTGCGTGGCGTTTGGCGTGGCGATCGCCGCGAATACTTGCCGCGGCAAATTTGTGACTGAGGCCAACGTTTCGGTCCGCAGCTAATACAACGACAAATAGAATAGGACGCCGGTAGAACGCTAAATGATTGTGATTGACCGTTGTTCCCGTGACCTCATCGCTTGGTGGCGATAAACAGTTACTGATCACATTTGTGTGAACACACAAAATTCAAATAATAACAACAGGGAAAACCAAGGCCTAATCGACTAAGAGAGTAAATAAAAATCGCAGCTTTGCCCCGGCTATTCTTGTTCAAAGGTCGTTCCGGTATGCGGCTTGTCTTGTCTTTACGCAAACGCCTAATCGCAACGGCGATATTTAGTTGCTTCGCCGAGCAAGCGGGAGCGCAGTCGCTCGATGAAGTCGTCGTCACGGTCGTTCGCTCGCATCCGGTCGTGGAATCGGTGCGAGCGCAGTCGCGCGCGGCCGAACAACGCATCGCCGAGGAAGAGGGCGCCCTGCTGCCGCGAGTCGACTTCTCCGGCACCGCGGGCGAGGAGTTCACCAATAATCGCCTGACGCGACAGCGCGCGAAGGACC
>DATIBC010000044.1:0-148239 GCA_035457725.1 Alphaproteobacteria bacterium
TCATAAATAACGCCCACGTTGTTTTGCGCCGCGATATCGCCACGCTCAGCCAACCGCACGAACTGCGCGAGTGCAGCCCGACAATTGCCCGCGTCGATTAACGCGAATGGCTGCTCTAAGCCTACCGCGCGAACCAACGACGCCTGCCTGGACGACGAAGTCACGGGGGCGCAGTCATCAGGACCGGCGGCTGCAAACGGCTGAAAAGCCAAGCACCCGGCTATTGCGCCGATCGCGATGACAATGTGCCGCATGAGGTCCTGCCTTCGATCAGTCCGGCGCCTTTCGATCATGGAAAAAGAATAGCCGAACGTCGATCGTTCCAGAAGAAAGTCGGCGTATTTGGCGCATTCGAGCGGGTCACCAAGCGACCGCGCGACACGGGGCCGCGGGCCAGACCGCCGATGTGTCCGCGCGACTCACGGTGAGGCGGCTCAGCCTGACGAGGACGGCCGACGAGGGACAGGGGATTTGTGTGTCGATCCCACCCGATCGGGAACCTGCGCCAGCGCCACCACAAATCCCTGCGACGGGTTGAGAGCTTGAACCCCGCATTTCAACTTGCCTGCTACTTGAAACGGTTCCGCTCCGAGATCCGCGCCGCCTCGGCGATCATTTCCCGCAGCTCAGCGAGTTGATCGATCGAGATAAAAACGCGCGATTTCGCGCCGATCCCGCTGGCGACCGAAGCTGAAATGGCCTTGTTCGCCCCATTAAACACGACGATCTCTAGCTCGCCCTTGGTCTTGTAATAGGCTTCGAAGTTTTCGTGCGCGGTGATGCCGCTGGTCGCTTTCATGATGTGGTCGATGCCATCGAGCATCTTGTCGATCTCATCGAAGTCGACAAATGAATTGCTCTCGCGCCCGGCCCTCTCCGCCTCGATGACTTCCACGGTGATGCCGAAGGTGGACCTGCCAGTCGAAACGTCCCTTAGCGACATCGCCGACAGGCCAACGGTGCCGCCAAGGTCGGAGCGAATCTGGCCGACTCGCGTAAGGCCCAAGATTACCACTGTGTCCGTCGCGCGTGTGAACTCCTCGATCTGCGTGCGCGGCGCGTCTGCGCGGAGGCCCTGCGCGAGGCTCGGGCTGTCAGGAAATCCGAACAACGGAACCAAAATCGACAAAGGAATTGCGCGCCTGACCATGTCCGGCCTCCGATGGCGGCTCGAGCAGCAACGCTAATCGAGCGGCACGAGCGACGCCAGACTTATGCAGTTCACGATAGGCCGCCCGATGCGACGCCCTGGCACGACGACAATTTCAGTACGACGGGTCGCAAATCCTTCCCGCGCTTGCTGCAGCGTTCGGGTAACGGCAGGATGCATCTTGGGGTCATCATCACCGACGCGCGGGCGGATATGAACTACGCCATTTGGTCAATTTTGTATGCGGCCCTCTTGCTCCTTGGAATGGTCGCAGCGGGAGAAATCGGCCGGCGAATGGCTACTCGCCGCGCCGAACGCGCGGCGGATGCGGGCGGGTACGGGATAGGCATCGTCGACAGCGCGGTGTTCGCATTGTTGGGCTTGATCATCGCCTTTACATTTTCCGGCGCGGTCACCCGGTTCGACGCCCGGCGCCAGCTGATCGTCCAAGAAACCAATTCGATCGGCACGGCCTATCTGCGACTGGACTTGCTGCCCTCCCAAAGCCAACCGGCATTGCGCCAAACGTTCCGGCGATACGTCGACTCGCGCCTGCAAGTCTACCGCTATCTTCCGGATCTCGTGCATGCCCGAGCCGAACTCGAGAACAATAAGCGATTGCAGGCCGAGATTTGGACTCTGACGCTCCTTGCAGCACGTGACGCGCAAGCGGCGACGATGCTGTTAGTACCGGCGTTGAATGAGATGTTCGATATCGCCACGACACGGACGCTGAGCGCGTTGGTGCATCCTCCTCCGATTATCTTCGCCATGTTATGCGGCTTGGCCGTGATCGCGTCGGCGTTGGCCGGATATGGAATGGCTCGATCGACGTCGAGCGCCTGGCTTCATCTGGTCGCATTTGCCGTGGCCACCTCCTTTGCGTTCTATGTCATTATCGACATGGAGTTCCCCCGACTTGGGCTCATTCGGGTCGATGCGTTCGATCAGGCGCTGGTCGACCTTCGGGCAAGTATGGATTGAGGGGTCACCGAGGCCGCCGACGAACCGCGAGCTCCGCGTCCCGGCGCTTTCGCCGGGCTCCGTACAATGGACCGTCGGATCTGCCGACCGGACGATTGCGCGCGCGGTTAGTGCGAACTCGCATCCCCGCGGCGATTTACGGGTTTTAAATAAATTGTCGCCTAAGGTGCGTTTGCGTTTGCCGTGAACGGGTTAACCACATCGCGCCGGCCGCATGAATGCCTTCCTGAAGCCCGGATTGGGTATCGTTGCGGCGGCGCTGTTATGGGCTGGCGCCGCGTCGTGCGCCGAACCGTACTCGACTGCGGGATGGGAAGTCGCGTTCGCCCGGCGAGACTTTCAGCTCGGCACCACATTGTCGCAATTTCGCGCCACGCCCTTCCCCGACCAGGGTGAGTGGCCGGGCGCATTTCCCATTTGCTCGAACGATCCCAAGGCGGAACGCGACATCAATTTCTACGAGGCGCGGCTTTACGACGAGACCCTACGGCGCGCCGGGCTGGTGAAATGCCGGTATTTTTATCTTTCGAAGGGCGCATCGCTCAGGACGCCGACGCCAGCCGGATTGATGCTCGTCGACGTCGGCGCGACCACTGAGTTCTTTTTCCTCAAACCCGAGGGCGCTCAGGATCACATCTTGTTTTGGATCACCTCGGGCGGACCAACGGGGCGATTTCACGTCCTCGCCGAGACGTTCATCGCGGCGTACGGTCCGCCGCAAGCCGACCATGTCGAGCGTTGGCAGACGCTGACTGGAACCGCCTCCGACAACCGGATCCTCGTTTGGAGCAACGAAGCGAGCGAGATGGAGCTGCGCGAACTCGGCGACACGGCACATGTTTTTCGCCTTACCCACCGCCTGAAATCGCTTTTTGCCGTTCTTGATCGGCGGATTCAACGGATCAATCGGGACAATTCGCGAAAATATTGATCGATACCATCGCTCGTGCGGCGCCCATGCGAGGGGAACCGCGTCCTTACGAATTATTAGCCGTTTTTCGTCACCCTTTGGCCGATTACCCTCGTCAACTTCGATGGGGCCCGACCATGTCTCAGTTGCTCACCCGCCGTAACTCCGTTGTTGGGATACTCGCGACACTGCTTGGCGGCTGCGTTTACGAGCGCGACCACGGACCGCCGCCGCACGCGCCTGCGCACGGATACCGGCGCAAGCATCGCGACAATGTCGTTCTGGTCTACGACGCCGGCATCGGCGTTTATGTCGTCAGCGGACGACCCGGCTACTACTATGATGGAACGTACTTTTATCGCCCGCACGGCGACGTCTGGCTGGTGAGCGTGTCGGTCGATGGACCGTGGCATAGCGCGGGTCATGACCACGTACCACCGGGCTTGCGGCGCAAGGATCGCGACGGCGATCACCCCGGAAAAGGCAAGGGCCGTAGCTAACCCGCTTCGCGATCATCCGCCGGCCATGCATTGCCAGTGCGGACGAATGACAACGTAACCCCTCGGGCTTATAGTCGCGTCTGAAATGACGCTGGCTCGGCGGCCGCCAGATTGATGTCTTGGCGGGTGGGCCGCGTCCAAGAGGGGGATCCATGCCGCGATACACGCTTCTTGCCGCTGCGTTCTGCGTGCTTTGTGCCGCTGGCGCGCAGGCCCAACAGGCCGGCCAATTTCAAACCGGCCGATGCAGCCCGGCGCCGGGATCGGACAAGTGGCCCGTGGTGCAGATTTACTTCGACACCGGGAGCGCCAAGGTCCGTCCCGCAGACGAGAAGAAGCTGGCCGAGACTGCCAAACTCGCCAAGGATAATTTCATCCAGCAAATCTGCCTGATGGGCGTGACCGACAAGCGTGGGGATCCGAAGGCCAACCAGCGCCTTGCCCAGCAGCGGGCGCGAGCGGTCGGGCAAGAATTGGTCAAGGGCGGCGTCGCATCCGCGGCGATTCTGCTGCAGTCCCTTGGCGAGCCGGGTGGAGCCGTCCTTGGCGGCGTACAACGATCCATGCAAGCCGACCGAAGGGTCGATATTCGTTTCGCGCGATAAGCGGCCTAGGAACGGCGACGCATCCTCCGACTGGACCCATGCTTGAGAATTTGCATGTCGGCGGTGGAACCCCATCGCCGACGAGTATTTCGGCGATTACCGGCTTCCATGCGCATGTCTATTTCGACGCAACGACGCGGGATACGGCGTGGGCGCTGCGTGAAACGATTGCGGCGCAATTTCCGTTCATGGTCGGCCGGTTCCACGAGAAGCCTGTCGGTCCGCATCCGCGATGGAGCTATCAGGTTGCCTTTTCTCCCGCGAGTTTCGGTGAGTTCGTGCCGTGGTTGATGCTGAACCGCGCTGGTCTGACGGTTTTCATTCATCCCGAAACTGGCGACGAACTGGGCGACCATGTCGAGCGCGCGTTATGGCTCGGTGAAATGCTCGACTTGAACCTCGACGCACTCAAATGAGCGACATTTCCCGGCTTTGAGTGTGCCACGGTGCACATCGTGTCCGGATTCGTTATAATCCTACAGTAAATTATATGGTTTACCCATTATGAATCTGGATTCACTATACATATTATAAATTTTTACACACTTTCGTCGTACCGTCGACAGGTCATCGCAGATCGAGCAGCGACCTCCTCGCTGGACTGCGTATATCGCGAAGTTTCGGGCCTTTTTTGGGGCACCTCTCCATGAACTTCCGCCGACGCCTAGGCGCAACGCCGACGCGTCGGCGTCTTTGTTTGCGCGGCCCCCGCGAGCCGTCGCTCGTCAGGTGAGATTGGGCCGCCCGAAAGCCGCCTCCATCTCGCGTCGGATCCGAACGCCGAGATCGTCGGTGTCGTATGCCACATCGCTCCACTTCAGGCGCTCGCCCTGTTTGACGTCGCGCATCAGTTTGACCTTGTGCGCGAGCCCGAGCGGCAACATGCCCTCCTTGAGCGACCGCTCGGCGGGTGTCTGCTTTCCCCAGACGCAAAACCCGCCCTCCCCGTCGAGCATTTCGCCCGCCTTGAGATCGCGCTTGGCGGTCGCCACGACGTCGGAATTGAAGCAAAACGCCGATCCGGTCGGCTCCTTGCGCAACGCCGCCGAGGCGATGGATATGCCGAGCTCCAGGCCGATCATATGCGTCGGCCGGTAAAGCGCCGCGTACTTTCCCGATTTATCGGGAAGCAAGTGGTATTCCCGAAAGCAGCGCCGCGCGTAATCGTTGTCCTCCGCCGCTTCGAAGACCACATACGTGCCCATGACGAGGTTGTGCGGAACGTCGCTGCCGTCGCGATTGAGCGAAGACGTTACCTCCGTTACCCCTGCCTTCTCCAACACTCCGCCGTCGCTCTTCGGCTTGCAGATGTCGGCGTGCTCGAAACGCGAGGCCGGCGGAAACGAGAGCCCTTCGCTCTGTGCCTGCAGCCCGGTCGCATTGCAGATCGCCGTCATTTCGATCGCCGATTTCGTGCCGTCGACGAAGCTGTTGAACATCTTCGGATTGATCGAGCCGCGATCCTTGATGACCAGGTACTTGTCGAGAATGTCCCACACCGTGTCCGGCGTCGACTGGTGGTAGGTGGGGTGGTAGCGCGTGCCCTTTCCAGCTGCGACCACCTTGAAGCCGGCGGCGCGCGCCCAATCGACATGCTCGCAGACCAGTGCCGGCTGGTCGCCCCAAGCCAGCGAATAGACGACGCCAGCCTGCTTGGCGCGGCGCGCCAAGAGCGGCCCGGCGACCGCGTCGGCCTCGACATTGACCATCACGATGTGCTTCCCCTGCTCGATCGCCTCCAGGCAAAAGCGTATGCCGGTGGTGGGATCGCCAGTCGCCTCCACGACCACCTCGATGCGCGAGTGCGCGATCATCTGCTGTGCGTCATCGCTGATGAATGTGCGTCCGGTCTTGATGGCGTCGTCGAGCGACGTCGCGGCGAACTGAGAGTCCGGACACGACGCCAAGCGAAGCTGCGAGCGCGCTCGCTCGGGGTTCAGGTCGGCTACCGCGACCACGTGCATGCCTTCGGTTGATCGCGCCTGCGACAGGAACATGGTGCCGAATTTCCCGGCGCCGATCAGGCCGACGGTCACCGGCCGGCCCTCGGCGTGGCGCTCCTTGAGCATTCGAGAAAGATTCACGATTCCTCCGCTTGGTAGCCGCCGGCAATGTGGACGCCCGGCTGAACGAACATAGTATGCATTGACAATAGCCCAATCGACGACGACATAAAACGAGGCCGCTCCCACCGTCCCGTTCGACGATCAGGATCTTAGGTGCGATGGAGAACTTCACCCCTTATTCGGCGCTCGCCGGCGGGGCCCTTATCGGCGTGGCCGCCACCATCCTCATGGTCGTTCACGGCCGCATCGCCGGCGTCAGCGGCATTGTCGGCGGCTTGCTCGGGGCCAAGGCGAGCGATGTCGCATGGCGCATTGCGTTCCTGGCCGGCCTCATCGCCGGCGCGGCAGCGATGAACGTCCTGGCGGGTTTCGCGGCGCCTATGCCGGTTCAACGCAACGTCGTGGTGCTGGCCCTGGCCGGCGCCCTGGTTGGATACGGCACGCGTATGGGCGCCGGCTGCACCAGCGGCCATGGCGTCTGCGGCATCGCCCGGCTGTCCAGCCGGTCGCTAATCGCGACCGTTGTGTTCATGGCTAGCGCTGCGAGCATCGTTTTCGTCACGCGTCACGTGCTGGATGGCTGACCATGACCATGCTCGTACCGTTTTTCGCGGGATTCGTATTTGGGGCGGGCCTTGTCGTATCGCAAATGGTGGATCCGGCCAAAGTGCTTGGGTTTCTCGATATCGCCGGCGCCTGGGATCCCAGCTTGGCGCTGGTCATGGTGGGGGCGCTCGCTGTTACGGCAATAGGATACCGTGTGACCTTTCATCATGGACGACCGCTTGCCGCCGAACGCTTCCAGCTTCCGACGCGGACCGACATCGACCCGCCGCTTGTTGTTGGTGCCGCGTTATTCGGGCTCGGATGGGGTATGGCCGGCTATTGTCCTGGCCCGGCGATTGCGTCGCTCGCCTTCGGCCAGACCGAAATTGTCGTATTCGTCCTGGCGATGCTTGCCGGAATGGCCACCTATCGATTTACGGGAGATCGCCCGGTGAGCGGCCGCTACCCCCAAAGCGCCGATTAGGGCGGCGCCGGCGGTCTTACGCCGATCCTTACCGTATTTTCACCAATCTTTCGCTACCGTGACCCGGGCGCGCGTTGACGCGCCGGCAGGCTGGTCCAAAATGCCGCCTGCTCAGGGCATCGATGTGCCGATTCGCTTGGGGACGCGGGAGCGATCGAATGGCGCGCAAGGTCTGGCTCGAAGTGGCCCTCAACGGCCCTTGGGGGCGCGGCCGTCGACCGGGCATTCCGATCACGATCGACGAGGTGATCGCCGACGGCGTCGCATGCGCCGAAGCCGGCGCCGCGGTCATTCACGTCCATGCCCATGACGTGAACACGGGTCGCCAAAACGACGACGTGGCGACCTTCCGCGCCATCATCGCCGGCATTCGAGCGCGCGCCGACGTGATCGTTTATCCCTCAATACCGTTCATCGGCGATCGCGACGCGCAGGCGGCCCTCGATGCCGCGAAGCGGTTCGCCGCCATCGCCCAACTCGGCGCTTCGGGATGCCTCGAATGGGCTGCCATCGATCCCGGCACAACCCACGTCGCCGCCTACGCCGACCTTGCGCGAGGCGCGGAGGCTTCTATCCATCTCAATCCTGAGGCTCACATCCGCTACGGCCTATCGCTGGCGGCGCGGCATCGTTTCCACCCTGGCTACGCGATCTACGAACCGGGTTTCCTGCGGCTTGGCGCCGCGCTGGCGCGCGCGATGCCCAATGTGCCGCAAGCGGTGTATCGCTTCTTGTTCAGCGACGACTTCGCCGTCGGGTTTCCGCCGCGGCGCTGGGCACTCGAGGCTTATTGCTCGCTGCTTGCCGAGGCGGCGCCCGGTGCTCCGTGGATGATCGCCGGACTCGGCGCCGACATCCTGCCGCTCGTCCCGCTCGCGGTCGCTGCGGGCGGCCACGTCCGCGTCGGCCTCGAGGACGCGCCGTTCACGGAGCGACGCGCCAATGTCCAGCTTGTCGCCACGGCGCGCGATGTGATTCGCGCGGCCGGTTGTACGCTGGCCACTGCGCGCGACATTCGCGCCGATTTGCTATCGGGAGAACGTCGTGTCGCGTAGAGCTCCCGACTGGCGGCGCCTGCGTTCGGTGCTGGCGGTCTCCCTCGTCATGGTCGCCGCAATACCGTCGTCGCCATCGGCGCAGCGCGGCGCGAACGACGGCGCCTATCAACTCGAACTCGTCCGTGAAGGGTATGACTTGACGCGGCTCGAGGCCGATGGGCTCGAGGCCGTGTTGCGGGCTAATCCCGATGACCTCGCCGCCCGCGCCAAATTGCTTGGCTATTACGCCGGCCCGGCGCTCGGCCATAGCGTGGCGGGACAAGTCGTTGCCCAACGCCGGCATCATATCTTGTGGTTGATCGAGCACCATCCGGGCTCCCCCCTCGCCGGCAGCGCCGAGGCGACGATCGATGCCCAAGGTCACGTCCTCGCCGACGGCAAGGGGCACGAGGAGGCGCGAGCGCGCTGGCTCGATCTGGTCGAGAATTCGAACGCGCCATCGGCGGTCGTGCGCAATGCGGTCAATTTTCTTCAGTTTAGCGACCGGTTCCTGGCCGAAGTGGTGTTGCAAAAAGCTCGCGAGCGTGAACCTGCCAATCGCGGCTGGACGCGCGATCTCGGTCGATTGTACGCGCTGGGCCTGTTGCGAGTTTCCGGATTTACCCCGCGCGGCGCGCCAAGCGGAATCGACTTCAGCGATGCGGCGATCGATTTCTCGCGCAAATCACGCGCGGTTCTTGAATCGTCGAACGATATGGCGCTGCTCGCCGCGGCCGGCCCTTTCATCGCACAGTACGGCCCTACCATTCGTCGCGCCGGCCTCGACGGATTTGGCCCGGAGGCGCAACGCGTCAGCGAACATATACTCATTCGCAGCCAAGCCTGGTCGGCGCTTGCGCGGCTTTACCTGTTCCAGCGCGACGCTGGAACGAGCAGCGCAGCGCGCGGCGCCGCGGCAAAGCGTGCGCTCGGCGCCTATGAGCGGCAATTCGCGACAATCCAAGATCCACGCGAGCGCTTCCGTCTTCTCGCCGGCGAGCGGCTCGCCGCGCTTGCGCTCGACGCCGCGTCGCCCAACCTGGCCGACTGGATCGCGCGGGAAATGCTGCGCTTGGCCGAAATGCATTCGCACGACGCGCTCTTTGGCGACGCGATGCATCAGGCCCATATCGCGCTCGGGCGCATCGCGCTTTCGACAGGCGCTCGTGACGCGGCGGTGCGGCATCTCCTTGACGCCGGACGCGCGCCGGGAAAGAGCCATCTCAATTCCCACGGCCCTTCGATGCGCCTGGCGCGCGACCTGCTCCTCGCTGGCGAGCGCGCCGCCGTCGTCGAGTATCTCGAGCTCTGCAAACCGTTGTGGGACGAAGGTCGGCGCGAACAGGTCCTCGATCGGTGGATCGCGACCATACGCGCCGGCCGCATGCCCGATTTCGGCCAGCAACTCGATACCTGAACCGCGGCTCAGCGCTTGAGGATCGAGCCCAGCACGCCGCGAACGATCTCGCGTCCGATCGAACTTCCCACCGTGCGCACGACGCTTTTCGCCATCGCCTCGGCCAGCCCCTGGCGACGACCCGAGCCGTAGAGGACCGATTCGAGCACGCCACCGGATCCAGGCCGGGACGGTTGCTGCGCTTGAGATTGCGCGCGGCCAGCGCCCCGTGGCGGCACGCGCGGCGCTGTGGCGCTGCCCGCCGGGTCGTCGGCCGTCGATGGCGTTCTTACACCGCCGGGCCGCTGCCATGCTCCCGACCCGGCTGCTTGCGTTGCCTCCGCCGGCACGGTCGAGCCCGTCACGCTCTCCATCAGCATTTCATACGCGGATCTGCGGTCGACCGTTTGCTCATAGACGCCGGCGAGCGGGCTCGCGGCGACGATTGCCGCCCGTTCCTCCGGCGTCACCGGACCGAGACGCGATCGCGGCGGCAGAACGAGCGCGCGGTCGACGATTGACGGCATTCCCTTTTCGTCGAGCAAGGAAACCAGCGCTTCCCCGACCCCGAGCTCGGTGATCGCCTTCGCGGTGTCCAATTTGGGATTCGTGCGAAACGTGTCCGCCGCGGCGCGGACCGCCTTTTGATCGCGCGGCGTGAACGCCCGCAACGCGTGCTGGATGCGGTTGCCGAGCTGGCCAAGCACGGCGTCGGGAACGTCCAGCGGATTCTGGGTGACGAAAAACACGCCGACGCCCTTGGACCGGATCAGCCGCACGACCTGCTCGATCTTGTCAAGCAGCGCTTTCGGCGCATCGTCGAAAAGAAGGTGCGCTTCGTCGAATACGAAAACGAGTTTGGGCTTGTCGAGGTCGCCGACCTCGGGAAGGTTTTCGAACAGCTCGGACAATAGCCAAAGCAAGAACGTCGCATAAATCCGTGGGCTCTGCATGAGGCGGTCGGCGGCGAGCACGTTGATCGCTCCGCGCCCCTGCGGATCGATCATCATGAGATCCGTGAGCTGCAACGCCGGCTCGCCGAAGAAGCGCTCGCCGCCCTGCTGCTCGAGTTGCAGCAAGCCGCGTTGAATCGCGCCGATCGAAGCTTGGCTGACCGTGCCATAAGTGGTCGTCAGATCGCGGGCGTTTTCTCCGACCCAGGACAGCATCGAGCGAAGATCCTTGAGATCGAGGAGCAGTAGCCCTTGATCGTCGGCGACCTTGAAGACCAGGTTGAGCACTCCCGACTGGACCTCGTTGAGATCGAGCAGGCGTGCGAATAGCAGCGGCCCGACATCGGACACCGTGGCACGGACCGGGTGGCCCTGCTCGCCGAACAGGTCCCAGAACAAGGTTGGAAACCCTTCGAAGCGGTGGTCCGCGATGCCAAGTGCCTTGATCCGCTCGACGATCTTGGTCTTTGCGGCGCCCGGCTGGCTCAAACCGGCGAGGTCGCCTTTGACGTCGGCGAGGAATACGGGAATGCCGCGAGCGGAAAGCCCTTCCGCGATGGTCTGCAATGTCACCGTCTTGCCGGTGCCCGTGGCGCCGGCGATCAGACCATGTCGATTGGCGAAACGCGGCAGCAGCACGTGCGGCCGCGCGCTCTTGGCGATCAAAACCTCCGGGGTCAGGGTCATGGCGTCCTCACCGTCGTTCGATTTCGGATTGCCTAAGCGACAAGCGCACTCACGCGGCGCTGTAGCCGCCGTCGACGGGCAGCGTCACTCCGGTTACGAGGCTCGCGGCCGGCGAGGCGAGAAATATCGCCGCGCCAGCCAGTTCCTCGGGTTCCGCCCAGCGGCCGATCGGCAATCGCTCGAGAACCTTGCGATTGAAATCGGGGTTCTCGCGGCCAGGCCGGGTGATTTCGGTCTTTATCCAGCCAGGTGCGATCGCATTGACGCGGATTCTATCGCTGGCCCAGGCTATCGCCAGCGACTTGGTGAGCGATGCGAGCGCCGTTTTCGCCGCGCCGTACGCCGGAATGTGCGGGCTGCCAAAATAACTGTACATCGACGCGATGTTGATGATGCAGCCCTTCGAGGCCGCGAGGTGCGCCTTGAACGCGGTCGCCAGGCGCATGGCGCCGACAAGGTGGATATCGATGATCTCCTGAAACGTCTCGATCTCGTATTCCTTCCAGCGCACAAGCTTGCCAGCGCAATGAATGAGGACATCGAGACTGCCGATCGATCCGGCCAACGCGGCGATGGCCGCGTCGTCGCGCACATCGAGGGAATGAAACGTGAAGCTCTTCGCCGCCAGATCGTCAGGAGGGGACCGCACATCGGCGAGGACGGGCGTTGCCCCCGCCGCGTAAAACGCGCGCGCGAACGCGGCGCCGATGCCGCCGCATCCGCCGCTGATGAGGACGCGCTTGCCCGTCACTCCGAACGACGGCGCGATCCAACTACCCGACTGTTCCATCCCCCCGCTTTCGGTTGGTCGAAATCCGGCGCGAGCCACTTCGGTCAAGCGGGTGCGCCGCGCGCAAGGCGGCGGAACTGAGCACCGTTGACCAGCACGGCGCACGAAAAAGTACGTAGGACCGTCGGATTGTCGGCGCGGCGCAGCCGCGCATGGCGAACATTGCTTGGGTCGATATAGACGAGTTCGACGACCCAGGTCGCCGGCATTCTGCCGGTGCTGACGAAATAATCCCCGATGCTCACGGTGTCGTCGTGTTTACGAAACATGTTATTGCGCCAACTCGCTTTCCTGCCCCGACCGAGCCCGGCCGCTGTCGCTGCGACGATTTGGTCATACACCGGACGCCTCAAATTCTCCAGAAATCTGCTCCGTTCGTGCGGGCACACGCATTTATTAACTGATTTATCGTCCCTTAACCACTTTTCGGCAGTCTTACCCTCCGATCGCCGAACGCGCCGCAGACGATGACGCGGCGGCAACGGCGATGCATCGGTGTCTGTCTGCCGTCGGTCGAGGAGCGACGCATTCGCTCGCCTTCGACCACGGTATCGCATGCGGGGAAGGCGGCCGAGATCCATGCTGCACGCCGTGCAAGAGCGCTTCCAATTGGCAACATCGCGCGCAGGAATGACCTACCTGCTCGCCGCCGCCAGCGTCCTCGCGTTCTACTACTCGTATCGCTGGGGTCTCTTCGGTGCGCTGCCGAACATCGCCATGGTCGCGCCCGGAATAGGCGAGGATCCGCTCTCCAATGCGACACAAGTCGGCATCGTCGCCCTGCTGCTGGTTCTATCGGGACTCATTGGTTGGGTGCTCGAGACCGTCGCCTTCATGGCGGTGGTCGTCGGCTTCGCTTTCTGGGCTACGGCGGCGATCGGCGTCAGCGTTTATGCCCGCAAAGTGCACGGCGTCGATGTCGACTCGGTTCCGGCGCTCATCGTGCCGATGATGGTTTATTTCACGGCGCTCATCCGCCAGCATGAAACCGTTCTGCGCGAGCGATTCGTCAAGAACATGGCGATCCAGCATCGCGACGCTTTGATCCAGAGCGTCATCGAACATAACGGTCAGGGCGTGTTCATTTGCGACGAAGAGGGCCGGATCGTCTTTTGCAATCACGCGGGCCTCGAAATCTTCGGCCGTACCGAGACCGAGACCCTCGGCGCTTCGATCGATGTTCTCAGCCCGACCCTGACGCAAGGTCGGCTTGGCCGCGAAATCTCGGCATACATCGCCGAGGCGCGCGAACACCGGGCGAAGATCGGACCGATCACGGCGTCCGGCATTCGCGCCAGCGGCGAAAACGAGTCATTCCCGATCGACCTGACCATCGATGTCGTGCGCCATATCATCGTCGACCATCCGATGGAGATGCGCCGCGCCGATCGCCTGCTGTTCATCTGCTATATCGCCGACGCGAGCCTCACCAGCCGCGTCATGGAGGTCGAGGCGAACGCGCAGACCAGCGTGGCGCTTGCAGCGCGTGCGCGCGACGAGTTCCTGGCGAACATGAGTCACGAGCTGCGCACGCCGCTCAACGCCGTGATCGGTTTCTCCGAGCTTCTTCGCGCCGGCGTCTATGGCAAGCTGAACGATCAGCAGAGCGAGCAAGTGCGTTCAATCCATGGATCGGCCGAGCATCTTCTCAAGATCATCAACGACATTCTCGACATGTCGAAGCTCGAGGCCGGCCATGGCGGCCTGCACGAGGAAGATCTCGACATCCGCGACGTCATTCAGTCGTGCATAACCTTGATCAAGCATCGTGCGGACGAAACGCGGCTGACGATTCGCGTACGCGAGCTGTCGTCGCTGTATTACGTCTGCGCCGACGAGCGCCGCGTGAAGCAGGTGCTGATCAACCTGCTCTCCAACGCCGTCAAATTCACGCCGATGCACGGCAAGATCGATATCCTCATCCGTTTCACTCAGGAACGCAGCTGCATCGTCCAAGTCGTCGACACGGGCGAAGGCATACCCGAGGACAAGATCAACCTCTGCCTGACGCCGTTCGGCCAAGTCGACAGCGGCCTCGACCGGAAATACGAGGGAACAGGCCTGGGACTGCCGCTCGCCAAATCGTTCATGGAGGCGCATGGCGGAACCCTGGAGCTGACGAGCATTGTCGGCGTTGGCACCACGGTGACGATTACTTTCCCGCCATCACGTGCGCGCGAGCTGATTGCGGGAACCCCGGCGACCACCGCCGAGCCGTTGCCGCCGCCTGGGTCGCGGCTTCTCTCGGCCCGCCGCTAGGCTCGGAGACCGCCGAATGGATCGGAAGCGTTCACAAACGAAATTGCCGGAGCGCGGGCTTGCACCCGGCTCCGGCAGTGACGCCCTCGAGCGGTTGGGGGACAGCCGACCTCAGGGACAGTGCGGCGTCGGACTCGAAGGCGTTGGCCGAATGTTAACCACCCCGTCGATTGCCGCTAGCGACAATCGACAGACGAGCGCGTGACAAATCTAGGATTAACCCCGGAGGGCGACATGAACTGGCCGACGTTCGACTTGTCGCATGATTGTCACATCGGCGCCGCGCGCGCCCCCCTTACCTAGTTGGCCGCCATGAAGACCTGGCGGCGAGTTTTGGCGACACGCAGAGGAGGACCACCCGTGGCACAAGATGTTATGAATCGCCCGCGCCCGACATCGAGTTACGATCGCGATCTCGATGACGTTCCGGATTTACCGCGCGACGATCTCCCCGATTTGCCGACGTCCAGCGGCTCGCCCATGCCGCCGACCCCCGGTTCGCGGGCGGTCCACCCCCCCTATCGCCGCATGGCCGAGCCATCGGCGCCCGTCGCCAGTGCTGCTCCCAGCGCTCCGCCGGTGCGGAGCGACGATGGGGCGAGTCGGCTCGTTGTCGGCCCCAACATCCGATTCAAGGGCGAGATCTCCTCGTGCTCGAATCTGATCGTCGAGGGCCGGGTCGAAGCGTCGATGGACAGCGAGCGGATTGCCATCGCCGATGGCGGCGTGTTCATCGGCGAGGCGAAAGTCGACCTTGCCGAAATCGCCGGTACGTTCGAAGGCAAGCTTGTCGCCCGTCAGCGGGTGGTCTTGCGCGCCGGGGGACGGCTGAAGGGCACGGTCCATTACGGCGAATTGACCATCGAACCCGGTGGCCGGATCGCCGGTGACGTTGCGCCGCTCGACGAAGCCAAGTCCTGAAAGGCCGCGTACGAGCGGCGCCTGTAGATCAAGTCAGCGCCGCTCGATCAGTCGCCGGATATCAAGAATAAGCTCTCGGATTTCGGTGCGCAGCTCGCGCAGTTCGGTCGCGAGCACGTTCATGTCCTTGTGCAGCCGCTCGGATAGCTCGATGAGCTTGGTCGCCTGGTTGTTCGAACGCCACAACTCCCACCCGATCCGGATCAGCACGAGCAGTATCAGCCCGAGGAGATACAGAAGCGCCCGCGGTCCGCTCAGTTCGTCGAGCGTGAATCCGATGATCTCGCCGAGATCCACGAAGTCCCCCTTTTCACGATCTCGAAACTGTATTGTTTCATGGTATTACGAGATATCCTTAATCGCAATACGAATAAGACAAGCATTAATCATTAAAACCTAAAGAAAAGCTATTATCCGGTTCGTCGAATTTCCGGTATCCCGCAACCTTCGAGTGCTCGACAGCGGCTGAACCGTAGCCGCACCGATCCGCTACAAGGCCGTGTAAGTCGCCGCCGCATCCTCGATCTGTACCTGAACCCGCGGCGTGCCCCGCCATTGGTCGGCGCGCAGGCGCCCGGCCAGATGAAGCGTCGCACCTGCCGTGCCCCTCAGCGCCCCATCCAACACGGTTCCGACGGCCCGAAATGCGATGCCCGATAGCCGCGCTCCCTGGCCATCAGCAAGAATACAGCGGATATGGCTCTGGCCGACGACGTCAGCCCGGACCACGCTAACGCCCGGGAAGGCGAAACGCGGCTCCGGATTGCCGACGCCGAACGGCCCCACCCGTGTCAGATTTGCCGCCAGTTCGTTCGTGGCGGCGGCCAGCGAAAGCGCGCCATCCAGAATCAGAATTGGCCGTAGCTCCCGATCCGCCACCTGCTCGCCGATGCGCTGACCGAGGAACTCCCGCAGCGCCTCCAATCGCGGGCGCTCTACGGTTAGCCCCGCCGCATTGCTGTGCCCGCCGCCATTGACCAGTAGCCCTGATTGCCGCGCCGCGATCACCGCCGCGCCTAGATCGACGCCGTTGGCCGATCGGCCGGAGCCGCGGCCGATCTCACCATCGAACGCAATCACGAAAGCGGGCCGGTCGAACCGCTCGCGAAGCCGCCCGGCGACGATGCCGATGACCCCGGGATGCCAGTTCGCGCTGGCGACACATATCAACGGCGCCCCCTGCTTCGCTTGCGGCTCGGCCAACGCAAGGGCGTCGGCGAGCACGCTGGCCTCGATCGCCTGACGTTCGCGGTTGTAGGCGTCAAGCTGCCTGGCGATGGCGCGGGCTTCGAGCGGATCGTCGGTGCCGAGAAGGCGCACGCCAAGGTCGGCTTCGCCGACGCGGCCACCGGCGTTGACGCGTGGCCCGAGAACGAATCCCAAATGGTATGCCTCGCACGGCCCTTCGAGGCGCGCCACGTCGGCCAAGGCGGCGATGCCGCAGTTGCCGCGGCGGGCCAGAACCTTCAAGCCTTGAACGACCAGCGCGCGATTGAGGCCATTCAACGGCACGACATCGCACACCGTGCCGAGGGCAACGAGGTCGAGCAATTCGAATAAGTCGGGCTCCGCCCGCGCGTTGTACCAACCGCGCACGCGAACCCGCCGGTTCACCGCCACCACGAGCAGGAACGTCACGCCAACCGCAGCGAGTTGTCGGTGCGGGCTGGACTCGTCAAGGCGGTTCGGATTGACGATGGCGAGCGCTTCGGGCAATCGCGGTTCGGCTAGATGATGATCGACGACTATGACCTCGACGCCCGCGGCGGCGGCCTCGCCAAGCGCGGCATGCGCCGAGACGCCGCAATCGACCGTGACGACGACCGCAGCGCCCTCGCGCTGCAGGCGGCGCAGCGCCGCGGCGCTCGGCCCATAACCCTCCTTGAGGCGGTCCGGTATGTAAGTGCGAACGCGCCCTCCGGCGGCCCGCACGAAGCGCGCGAGCAGCGCAGCCGACGTCGCGCCGTCGACGTCGTAGTCGCCGAAGACGGCGATCTCTTCGCCTGCGACGATGGCGCGGGCGAGCCGTTCGGCCGCCTTGCCCATGTCGCGCAGATGCTCGGGGTCGGGAAGTTGATCGCGCAGGCGCGGCTCAAGGAAACCATCGACCGCACCGGCGTCGATCGCGCGGCCCGCGAGTACGCGCGCCACGATCTCCGGCAGGCCGGTCGCCTGCGCCAGCGCTATGCTCGGCCGATCATCGTCCAAGCGCGACCGCCAGCGCTTGCCGGTGACCGAACGCTCGACGCCGAGAAATGCCTCGTCGTCGCCCTCGACCATGTGCGATTCACCCGCCGCTATCGAACGGTTTGCGTATGAAATTGTGCGTCGCCTCGATGACCCGCACCGTTCCGGTTTTCGAGCGCATCACGATGGAGTGCGTCATCGCTCCGCTGGTTGAGCGCCGCACGCCACGCAACATCGATCCGTCGGTGACGCCGGTAGCGGCGAACATGACGTCGCCCTTGGCAAGATCGAGCAGCGCGTATTTCCGATTGAGATCGTTGATGCCAAGGCGGTTCGCCCGGCTTTTCTCGTCGTCATTGCGAAACAGCAAGCGGCCCTGGAACTGGCCGCCGATACAACGCAATGCAGCAGCGGCAAGCACGCCTTCAGGAGCACCTCCCGATCCGAGGTACATGTCGACGCCGCTGTCCGGCCGCGAAGTCGCGATGACGCCACTTACGTCGCCGTCCGAGATCAGCATTATCCGCGCGCCGGCCTCGCGCACCTTGGCGATCAATTCGGAGTGGCGTGGGCGATCGAGGATGCAAACGACGATGTCCGATACGTCGCTCCGTTTCGCCTTGGCCAGCGCCTGGAGATTGGCTTTCGGGGCTTCGTCGAGGTCGACGAGGTCGTCGGGCAGTCCGCCGCCGACGGCAATCTTGTCCATGTATACGTCGGGGGCGTTCAAGAATCCGCCTTCCTCGGCCATCGCCACCACGGCAAGCGCATTCGGGCCTCCTTTGGCGGTGATCGTCGTGCCCTCAAGCGGATCGAGGGCGATATCGACCCGTGGACCGTTGGCGTTGCCCACTTTTTCGCCGATGTACAGCATCGGCGCTTCGTCGCGCTCCCCTTCCCCGATCACGACCGTGCCGTCGATCGCCAGGCTATTGAGGGCGCGCCGCATGGCGTCGACGGCCGCCTGATCGGCCGCCTTCTCATCGCCGCGTCCCATGAGCTTGGAGGCGGCCAGCGCGGCGAACTCGGTTACGCGCACCACTTCGAGGGCCAGGTTGCGGTCCAGAATCGATGGACGTCGCTCGGCCATGGCGATTCTCCCTGCAAACTCTTCTTAAAATTCTTCGATGCGGATCATACGCGGTTTTTCGCGTACGGTCTTGAGAGCGGCGATCCGCGCCAAGGCGCGCGTCATTCCTGCTTCTTCGGCGACGTGGGTGGTCAACACGACCGGCACGGTTTCATCGGGGCTTCGCCCCCGTTGCAACATGGATTCGAGCGACACGTCCTCGTCGCGCAGCGCTGCGGCAATATCGGCGACCACGCCGGGCCGATCGACCACCATCAGTCGCACATAATACTCGCCGCGATGGCGCTCCATCGGCGCGGCGCGGAGTCTGGCGAGACATCCGCTCGGCACTCCGAATGCGGGCGCGCCGCGTCCACGCGCGACGTCGACGAGATCGGCGATCACGGCCGACGCCGTCGGTCCCTCGCCCGCCCCGCGCCCTTCGAACACGGTCTTGCCTACGCCGTCTCCCTCGGCGACGACGGCGTTGAACACTCCCTCGACATGCGCAATCGGCGTTTCGATCGGCACCATGCACGGGTGCACGCGTTGCTCCAACCCGTTTTCGGTCAGGCGCGCGATGCCGAGCAGCTTGATACGGAAGCCGAGCTCGCTGGCGTAGGCGATGTCGAGCGGCGAGACATGACGAATGCCTTCGATGTGGACGCCGGCGAAATTGACCTCGGCGCCGAATGCAAGCGCTGCCAGGATAGCCAACTTATGCGCCGCGTCGACGCCGTCGACGTCAAAGCTCGGGTCGGTTTCGGCGTAGCCCAGCTTTTGCGCATCGGCAAGCACGTCGTCGAACGACCGTCCGCTCGTCCGCATATTCGAGAGAATATAATTGCATGTCCCATTCAAGATACCATAGACGCGAATGATGCGATTTGCCGCAAGCCCCTCGCGCAGCGACTTGATCACGGGAATCCCACCGGCGACCGCCGCTTCATATCCGAGCGTCGCTCCCTTGTCCTCCGCCAAGCGCGCCAACGCCGTGCCGTGCATCGCCAGCAGCGCCTTGTTGGCGGTGACGACGTGCCGGCCGGCCGATATCGCCGCTTCGCAGACCCGCCTTGCCACTCCATCCGAGCCGCCGATCAGTTCGACCACGACCTCGCAATCGGCGCGACGCGCCATTTCCTCCGCGTCGTCGAACCAAGCGAGCCCGTCGAGCGGCACGCCGCGATCGCGACCGCGCGCGCGTGCGCTGACGGCGGTCACGACCAAGTTGCGTCCGCAGCGCGCCGCGATCAGCGGTCCGTTTTGCTGCAGGAGCTTGAGGACGCCGGCGCCGACAGTACCTAGTCCGGCGATGGCGATCTTGAGCGGCGGATTCAAGAGACGAGCGTTATGTTGGTCTTCGCCGGCTTTTGTGTCGGCGGCTCGGGCAGCCGGTCCTCAGCGGCGAAAAACGCCTTGATGTTGCGAACCGCCTGTCGAATGCGTTGGACGTTCTCGACGAGCGCCAGGCGCACGAATCCGTCGCCGTATTCTCCGAAGCCGATGCCGGGCGAGACCGCGACGCTGGCTTTCTGCAGCAGCAACTTCGAGAACTCGAGCGAACCAAGTTCGCGATAACGCTCGGGCACCGGGGCCCAGGCGAACATCGTCGCCGGTGGGCTCGGCACGCTCCAGCCGGCCGCCGCGAGGCCGGCGATCAACACGTCACGCCGTTGTTTGTAGAGGGCGCGAATATCGTCGACGCATCGTTGCGGCCCATTGAGCGCCGCTGTCGCTGCGACCTGCACCGGGGTGAACGCGCCGTAGTCGAGATACGACTTGATCCGCGCCAACGCCGCGACGAGACGGCGATTGCCGGCGGCGAATCCGACGCGCCATCCCGGCATCGAGTACGTCTTGCTCATCGACGTGAATTCGATGGCGATGTCCCTGGCGCCCGGTACTTGCAGAATCGATGGCGGCGGATTGTCGTCGAAGTAGATCTCCGCGTAGGCCAAGTCCGACAAGATCCATATGCCGTGTTGACGGCAGAAGTCGACGCACTCGGCGTAGAAGTCGAGCCCGACGATCTGCGCCGTCGGGTTCGAGGGGAAATTGAGGACCAGCGCCAGCGGCGAGGGCACCGAGTGTTTGACCGCGCGTTTAAGATTGGCGATGAAGTTCTGGCCGCCGCCCACGGGGATATGCCGGATCGAGGCACCGGCCATGATGAATCCATAGGGATGGATCGGATAGCTCGGGTTCGGCACCAAGATCACGTCGCCTGGCCCGGTGATCGCCTGCGCCAGGTTGGCTAAGCCTTCTTTCGACCCAAGCGTGACGATGGTTTCCGTCTCGGAGTCGAGTTCGACGCCGAAACGCCGGCGATAATACGCCGCGTGCGCCCGGCGCAGGCCTGGGATACCGCGCGAGGTGGAGTAGCGATGCGTTCTGGGATCGCGCACCGTCTCGATCAGCTTTTCCACTATGTGGGCTGGGGTCGGCGAATCCGGATTGCCCATTCCCAGGTCGACGATGTCTTGGCCGGCCGCGCGCGCCTTCGCCTTCATCGTGTTCACCTCGGCGAACACGTACGGCGGCAGGTGTCGGATCCGGTGGAACTCGCTTGGCTGTAACATCGCGGAGGCCTGGGTTGGGGAGGCGGTGCACCGGAGCGACGCCGGTGGGCGGACCCTATCTAATTCGGCAAAGGTCAAGAATCGACAAAAATTTCGATCGGCCCGTTTTCGGGGCGCTCCTCGATCATGATCCTCAATGCGGCGACGCCCAGCCGCTGGAGTTCGGTGGCCACCAGTCGCGCCCGCGCCATCTCGCCGACGACACGCACCGGCCCCGCCGCGCTTTGCGCCCGCCGCGCCGCCATGGCAATCCGGTCATGCGCCACCGAAGTCAAGCGAGGCTCGCCGGGGGCAAACTCGATCACCACCAGCGGCGGCGACGCTGGCGCGGCCGCGGCGATCGTGGCACTTGCCGAAGGCGGGCGGAGCTCGGATTCGATCGAGCGGGCGGCGTCGCGGTCGGCGATCAACTTGGCAGTGTCGGCCTGGCGGGCGGAACTCGGCCGCTCCGGCCGCGGCGCCGGCACCGAAGCCAAGTTTGGGAACGGACGTCCCTCGGCCGGCGGCGGATCGATCCGCGAGGCCCCGAACACATCGAGCCATTGCGGCGGCTCGCTGCAAGCCGCCGCCGTCGCCAGGACAACCACGAGCGAAACGAACGACGACCGCCTGGACGCCACGAACCACTCGCGACTTGCGACCCAATCGCGCCATCGTACGCGATGCTTTGTTTCCCGCCGATTACCCATGCCGCGTTCGCCAGTCCCGGCCCGATGGGCCTCGCTTTTCAAGGATGAATTAGCACAATGGCTTGTATATTACTGTGGCCGGATTCGGGCGTTTTGGCGACATCGCTCAGGCCCCGGATGGACCGGATCGCCACTGGGCATTCGGGCGAGAGCATAGGGTTTCAGCAATGGCCGATCAGACCGACCGCGACGTCAAGATACCCGATCCGCTCGAGATGTCGCGGATGATGACCCGCATTGCCGAGCAAAGCCAAAGACTGGTGGCGGAGTTTCTTGCCAAGCAAGCCGAGATGCCTGGCATCGGGATGTCGGATCCGCTCAACATCGGCCAAGCCTTTTTCGACATGACCGCGCGCCTGATGGCGAATCCCGTCAAGCTGGTGGAGGCGCAAATCAACCTTTGGCAGGACTACATGGCGCTGTGGCAGTCGACCACGCGCCGCCTGCTCGGGGACACGGCGGAACCGGTGATCGAGCCGTCGGCCGAAGATCGCCGCTTCAAAGACGCGGTGTGGGACGAAAATTACGTGTTCGACTACATCAAGCAGTCGTACTTGCTCACCGCGCGCTGGTTGCAATCGACGGTGCGCCAGGTGGAAGGCCTCGACGACAAAACGGCGAAAAAGGTCGACTTCTATACCCGCCAGTTCGTCGACGCCATGGCGCCGACCAACTTCGCGATTACCAACCCCGAGGTCTTGCGCACGACGATCGAAAGCGGCGGCGAAAACTTGCTGAAGGGGCTTTCCAACCTCCTCGACGACCTCGAACGCGGCAAGGGCAAGCTCGCGATCAAGATGACGGACATGGAGGCGTTCAAGGTCGGCGAGAATATCGCGGTCACGCCGGGCAAGGTCATATTCCAGACCGACCTGATGCAGCTCCTTCAATACTCGCCCAGCACCGAGACGGTGGCGCGCCGCCCGCTACTGATCATTCCGCCGTGGATCAACAAGTTCTACATTCTCGATCTTCGTGAACGGAACTCGTTCATCAAATGGGCGGTCGGCGAAGGCCACACGGTCTTCGTCGTTTCGTGGGTCAATCCCGACGAACGTCTCGCCGAGAAGACGTTCGACGATTACATGCTGGAAGGCCCGCTCGCGGCCCTCGATGCAATCGAAAAGGCGACGGGCGAAAAAGAAGTCAACGTCGTCGGCTATTGCCTCGGCGGCACGCTGCTCGCCTGCACGCTCGCCTACATGGCGACGAAGAAAGACGGACGCTTCGTCAGCGCCACGTTCCTCACTACGATGGTCGATTTCGCCGAGGCCGGCGAATTGTCGGTGTTCATCGACGAAGAACAACTCGCGGCGCTCGAGGAGCGGATGCAGACGAAAGGCTTCCTCGAAGGCCGCGACATGGCGACGACCTTCAACATGTTGCGCGCCAATGACCTTATCTGGTCGTTCGTGGTCAACAACTACCTGCTCGGCAAGGATCCCTTCCCCTTCGACCTGCTTTACTGGAACGCCGATTCGACGCGCATGCCGGCGGCCATGCACAGCTTCTACCTTCGCCAGATGTATCAGGAGAATAGGCTTTCGAAGGGCGAGATAACCTTGCTCGATACGCGCATCGACCTGGCCAAGATCAAGCAGCCGGTCTTCATATTATCGACGCGCGAGGACCATATTGCGCCCTGGAAATCGACCTACGTCGCGACGCAGTTGTACAAAGTGCCGACGAAATTCTGTCTATCCGCGTCGGGCCACATCGCCGGCGTCGTCAACCCGCCGGCGGCCGGCAAGTATTGCTACTGGACGAACGATAAGCTGCCGAAGTCGCCCGATGCCTGGCTCGAAAGCGCGACCCAGCGTGCCGGCTCGTGGTGGACCGAGTGGCAGAACTGGGTCAAGGCGTTCGCCGGCGGCAAGCTTCCCGCCCGCCGGCCGGGAGACGGCAAGCTTAAACCGATCGAAGACGCGCCGGGCTCGTACGTCCTGGTGAAGGCAAGCTGACGACTTGCCGCGCGCCTCGGCGCCTGATCGCCTTAACCGGCGCTTACCGGCGGATGAAGCGCGCGACCGACCACTTGCGTGCGATACTCCGCGCCTAACTCGGAATAGAGCTGCGCCAGCTCGTCGATGCGGGCGAGTTCCGCATCGGTCACGTCGCGCATGTAGCGCGCCGGGTTTCCCGCCCACACCTGCCTCTTGGGCACGCGCTTTCCCGGAGTTACGACGGCGCCCGCGGCGACCATCGCGCCGCTCTCGACGTATGCGCCATCCATGACGCAAGCTTTCATCCCGACAAACGATCGGTCTTCGAGCGTGCAGGCATGGATCAGCGCCATGTGACCGATCGTCACCTCGATGCCGACGCGGACCGCGAACTTTCGACGCGTGCCATGAATGACCGTCCCGTCCTGCACGTTGGTGCGCGAGCCGATGCGAATCTCGTGGACGTCGCCGCGCACAATGACGCCGAACCACAAATTGGCTTCCTCGCCGATTTCGACGTCGCCGATCACCGTCGCCCCCGGGGCGATGAACGCCGAGGGCGCGATACGCGGCACCTGGTTGCGATAAGGCAAGATCAGCGGCGGCGTGGCTATACGGCCGTCCATTAGGGGAACAGCGCCTCTTGGCGCAAACCGGCCGTCTCGTCGATCCCGAGCATGACGTTCATGTTCTGTATCGCCTGACCCGAAGCGCCCTTCACCAAATTGTCCGATGCCGAGACGACGATCGCGCGCCCCGGCAGCCGGTCGGCGAAAACCCCGATCACGATGTTGTTCGAGCCCCGCACGTGCCGCGTCGCCGGCACGACGCCGTCAGGGGCGATTCGCACGAATGGTTCGCCCTCATAGGTCTTGCCGAGCGTCGCCCGAAGATCGGCTGAACTCGTGCCGTTCGCCAGCTTGACGTACATCGTCGAAAGGATGCCGCGATTCATCGGCATCAAGTGAGGCGTGAAGTTGACGATAACTGGCCGCCCCGCCGCCTGCGACAATCCCTGTTCGATCTCGGGCGCGTGCCGATGGTTGGCGATCGAGTAAGCGTGGATGCCCTCGGAGACTTCGGCGAATAGATTCGCCTGCTTGGCCTCGCGCCCGGCGCCAGTGACGCCCGATTTCGAATCGATGATGATGTCGTCCGGAGATATCTGCCTGGCGGCGAGCAACGGCATCAGTGGCAGTTGCGCCGAGGTCGGATAGCACCCGGGATTGGCGACCAGCCGCGCCTTGCGGACCTCGTTGCGCGCCAGCTCGGTCAGGCCATAGACGGCCTCTTTCTGTAGCTCCGGCGCGTAATGGGCATGGCCGTACCATTTCGCGTAAAGCTCGACATCGGCAAGGCGAAAATCGGCCGACAAGTCGACGATCTTGAGATGGTGCGGCAGCGCGGCGATAACCTCTTGCGTCGTGCCGTGCGGCAGCGCGCAAAAAATGACGTCGACCTTGGCCCAGTCGGCGTCGGCGATCTTGATCAAGTCCGGCAGCTTCAAGTGCCCGAGATGCGGCAGCACCGCGCCGAGCTTCTGGCCGGCGTTGCGCTCGGCGGTCAGCACGGTCACCTCGAACTGCGGGTGGTGGGCCAAGAGACGCAGCAACTCGGCCCCGGTATAGCCACTGGCGCCGAGAATTCCGACCCGCACCCGATTGGATAATGTCGCCATGATGATTTTCCTCTGCGAACGATGAGATTACGGCCGTTCCAGCCGCCGGCGATAGAGTGTTGCTCCACGCGTCGCCGGCACGAAACGGAGGGTCAACGAGCTTCCTCCGATCGCTCGTCGTCGCTTGCCTAATCGCATCGTCCAAACTGACGTCTTCGCGTTCATCGTGTCCGGTCCAAATGGAAAGGCGCCCTCGTATGGGGCGCCTTTCGTGTTCCCTGCCCCGTGGGTGGGGCCGATCGCCGCTGGCGGGCGATCAGCGTTTCGAGAATTGGAAGCTGCGTCGCGCCTTGGCGCGGCCGTATTTCTTGCGCTCGACGACGCGGCTGTCGCGGGTGAGGAAGCCGTGCTGCTTGAGAAGCGGCCGCAACTCCGGCTCATAGAAAGTCAGCGCCCGGCTGATACCGTGCCGCACAGCGCCCGCCTGTCCGGAAAGTCCGCCGCCGGTCACCGTGCACCAAACGTCGAACTGTCCGGCACGATTGGCGACGCCGAACGGCTGGGCAATGATCATACGCAGGACCGGCCGCGCGAAATAGATCTGGCTGTCCCGGCCGTTCACCGTGATTTTGCCGCTCCCCGCCTTGATCCAGACGCGCGCCACCGCGTTTTTCCGTTTGCCCGTTGCGTACGACCGGCCGAGCGCGTCTTTCTGCGGCTCGGGCATGTCGCGGATCTGCGCTTCGGCGTGCGCCTGCGCGGCAGACGCCATCGCGAGATCGGCCAGCGTACGCGTCTTGGTCACCGGTGCTACGGTCGTCTTTTCAGACATGGCGTCACGCGCTCCGCTTATTCTTGGGGTTGAGCTTGGCGAGGTCGATCGCCTCGGGGTTCTGCGCGACATGCGGGTGGTCGGGACCCGGATAGACTTTTAGGTTCCGCATCTGGCGGCGTGCCAGCGGGCTTTCCTTCTTCAGCATTCGCTCGACCGCCTTGACGATAAGCCGCTCGGGATGCTTACCGGAAAGGGTCTCCTTCGGCGTGCGCTGCTTGATTCCGCCGGGATGGCCGGTATGCCAAAAGAAAATCTTGTCGTTCATCTTGTTGCCGGTGAGCCGCACCTTCTCGGCATTGACGACGATGATGTTGTCACCGCAATCGACATGCGGTGTGAAGGTCGCCTTGTGCTTGCCTTTGAGCCGCGTAGCGACAACCACCGCCAGGCGACCGAGCACCACGCCGTCGGCGTCGATCAGGTACCACTTCTTGGCCTTGTGCGCGGCCTCGGGCGTCAGGTTGAAGGTTTTCATGGGCCATCCCCGGGGAAACACCAGCGGAGCCCGCACGGCCCCTCGTTCAAGGGCGCGGAGTATCGGTACGGTTGGCGAGACTGTCAATTCGAATTATCGTCGAAAAATTAGGCACTTGTGCGTGCGGTCAAATATTACCGCAATCTAAGTACTTTTCTTGATGCGGCTCTTCGTCCGCCGGACATTTTGTTTCGGCGATTGGTTCGCCGGTGGAATCGAGTAGGTCCCCGTCGCGTGCGCGACCGGGTCGTCCTCGCCCTCCGAGTAGAGGGTAACCTCCATGAAAGCCAGCCGCTTGCCGAGCTTGATCATTCGACCATCGCCGATGACGTCAGCGGCGCGTGGTCGACGTAAAAAACTGGTGCTCAGCGTGATCGTCATCGCCATTTCGACTCTGCCGATCAGGCTCAGCAGCACCGCATACATCGTATAGTCGGCCAATCCCATCAACGCGGGCCCGGCAATGGTGCCGCCAGGGCGCGTGAGCGCGGATTTGAACGGCATTCGCGTGCGCGCCCGACCGGCGGTGAGCGATTCGACCCGCATGCCGAACAAATCGGCGATCGGCAATGTGGAAGCGCTCAAGCGTTGAAACGCGTCGATCGCGATCTTTGACTTCATGGCATGGCGACCTTGCGGCTTCGGCACCGTCACAAAAATTGACGTTCACGTAAATGTCAACCTAGTCTCCGGTCGTGGGTCGCGAGGAGGAAGCAATGGACACAGTTTTGGTCGAAAAGTCCGGACCGGTGACGACGGTGATCTTGAACCGGCCCGAAGTGCGCAACGCGGTTGATCCAGCGACGGGGCAGAAGCTCGTCGACGCTTTTCTCGCTTTCGAGGCCGACGACGATGCGCGCGTCGCGGTGTTCTATGGCGACCATGGCGTATTCTGCGCCGGCGGCGACCTCAAGGCTTTGTCGGCGAGCAACGCCAAGGCTTGGGCGGAGCACTTGGCGTTCCGCGAGAACGGCAACGGCGAGCTGCCGCCTGGCCCGCTCGGCCCGTCGAGACTGCTGCTCAACAAACCGGTGATCGCCGCCGTGGCCGGCCCCGCCGTCGCCGGTGGCATGGAGCTGGCCCTGTGGTGCGACATGCGGGTCATGGAAGAGGACGCATATTTCGGCGTGTATTGTCGTCGCTGGGGAGTGCCGCTGATCGACGGCGGGACGGTTCGCCTGCCGCGTATCGTTGGACTCGGCCGCGCGCTCGATATCATCCTTACTGGCCGCAAGGTTACGGCTCAAGAGGCGCTCGCGATCGGCATGTGCGAGCGCGTTGCGCCGAAAGGCCGGGCGCGCAAAGTCGCCGAGGAAATCGCCCGCGAGCTTTGTCGATTTCCGCAGGCTTGCTTGCGCGCCGACCGGCTTTCCGCATACCGCCAGGACGGTCTCACGATACGCGAGGCCATGCGCCAGGAGTACTGGGGAGGCCACGATTGCTTGATCGACGAAGGCGTCGATGGAGCGACGCGCTTCGCCGCGGGCAAGGGCCGGCATGGCGATTACACGGATATTTGACCCGGCGGACTTGAAATTGCGATCCATGGCGGCGCAAATAGCCCTGAGACTTGTCGCTGATTCGGACGTTCGAGGCGCACCATGAACGCTTTCGCCCATCCCACTGCCGGGCCCGCCGCCGCGCCAGTCTTGCGCCAGAACCAGGGCGCCGTCGCGTGGCTGACGCTCAATCGCCCGGCGCAGCGAAACGCGCTGTCGATAGGGTTGATGCAAGCGATGTGCGAGGAACTCGAACGGATCAAATCGGACGAGGCGATCAAGGTGGTGGTGATCGCCGGCGCTGGACCAGGTTTTTGCGCCGGTCACGACTTAAAGGAATTGCGCGCCAATCCGGGGCGGCAGTTCTACGAGCAGACTTTCGCCCTGTGCTCCGAGCTCATGCTCGCGATCACTCGGCTGCCCAAGCCGGTCATCGCGCGCGTGCACGGCATCGCCACCGCCGCCGGCTGCCAGCTCGTCGCGACATGCGATTTGGCCGTCGCCGCCAAAGGCGCGATGTTCGCGACGCCCGGCGTCAATATCGGCTTGTTCTGCTCCACGCCGATGGTGGCGCTGTCGCGCAACATCGGTCGCAAGCGCAGCATGGAAATGCTTTTGACGGGCGACACGATTACCGCCGACCAGGCGCAGCATTACGGCCTGGTCAACCGCGTCGTCGCCGACGACCAGCTCGACGCGGCGGTGACCGCACTAGCCGAGCATATCGCGGCCAAGTCGCCATTGACGCTGGCCATCGGCAAGGAGGCGTTCTACCGGCAAGTCGAGCTGGATCTCGACCGGGCGTATGCCTATGCAAGCGAAGTCATGACCAAGAACATGCTTGCCCGCGACGCTGAGAGCGGCATCGATGCGTTCATCAACAAAAAGCCGCAGCCGAAGTGGCAGGGTCGCTGATCGCGATGGCGACTAAAGCCGTTTCCCGTTCGTCGAACCGTTCCCCGCCGCCGTCGTCAGGACGGCGCGTCGACCACGACGCCTATAGCGACGACTACTTGCGCGGCATTCTGCGCCGGATAAACGTCATCGCCATGGTCGGCGCCAGCCCGCATTGGAATCGGCCAAGCTACTTCGCCATGAAGTACCTGCAACACAAAGGCTACAGAGTAATCCCCGTCAATCCCGCGGCGGCCGGACAGACGATCCTCGGCGAGAAAGCTTACGTCAGTCTCAAAGACATTCCCGAACGGGTCGACATGGTCGACGTGTTCCGCAACTCGGCCGCCGCCGGACCGATCGCCGATGAAGCGGTGGCGATTGGCGCCAAGGTGTTGTGGATGCAGCTTGGCGTGCGGAACGACGCGGCGGCGAAGCGCGCCGAGGCGGCCGGCCTTCAGGTGGTCATGAACCGCTGTCCGAAAATCGAGTTCGGCCGTCTGTGCGGCGAGCTGTCATGGAGCGGCATCAACTCCGGGATTATCTCCGCCAGGCGCCAGAAGCCGGTGCGATGATCCACGCCAGCAGCGCGCGGCAATTACCGACCCGGGCGGGCTGAGATTGTGATAAGGACGATCCGCGTCACCCTCGCTCAAAGAGCGCAGCTTCGAGGTCCGCCATGCCTGACGACCGTGCCAAGCCCCGCACCTACGGCTTCGAGACCAAGGCGGTCCATGCCGGCGCCCGCCCCGATCCGACGACCGGGGCGCGCAACGTACCGATCTATCAGACGACAGCGTACGTCTTCGACGACGTCGACCATGCCGCGTCGCTCTTCAATCTGCAGACCTTCGGCTACATCTATACGCGAATCACCAATCCGACCGTCTCGGCGCTGGAGGAGCGCGTAGCGAGCCTTGAGAACGGCCGTGGCGCCGTCGCCGCGTCGACTGGCCACGCCGCCCAGCTCCTCGCCTTCCACACGTTGATGGAGCCTGGCGACGAGTTTCTCGCCAGCCGGTACCTGTACGGCGGCTCGGTTACGCAGTTCACCCACACGTTCCGTAAGTTCGGCTGGAGGTGCCATTTCGTCGATCCGCGCGAGCCGGAGAATTTCCGCAAGGCGCTCACGCCGAAGTGCAAAGCGATCTTCGTCGAGAACCTGGCCAATCCCGGCGGCGTGGTCGTCGATCTCGAGCCGATCGCGGCGATCGCCAAGGCGGCCAAGATCCCGTTGATCGTCGACAATACGCTGGCGACGCCATTCTTGTGCCGGCCCATCGAGTGGGGCGCCGATATCGTCATCCACTCGATGACCAAGTTCCTGTGCGGACATGGCACGTCGATGGGCGGCATGATCGTCGAGTCGGGTAAATTCGACTGGAAAGGCAGCGGCAAGTTCCCGTCGATGACCGGGCCCGATCCGGCGTATCACGGCCTCACCTTCGACGAAACGTTCGGCGATTTCGGCTATACGATGAAGACGCGCGCCGTCGGATTGCGCGACCTCGGTCCCGCGCTCTCGCCGTTCAATGCCTTCATGATATTGACGGGCATCGAAAGCCTGCACGTACGCATGGAGCGCCATGTCGACAATGCGCAAAAGGTCGCCGAGTTTCTCGAGCGGCACAATGCGGTGTCGTGGGTCTCCTACGCCGGGCTCAAGTCGAGCCCCTACTACAAACTTGCCCGTAAATATCTACCGCGGGGCGCCGGGTCGGTGTTCACTTTCGGCGTGAAGGGCGGCTACGCGGCGGGCGTCAAGACCGTGGAGAACGTCGGCCTGTTCTCGCACCTCGCCAATCTCGGCGATGCGCGCTCGCTGATCATCCATCCCGCTTCGACCACGCACCGCCAGCTCACCGAAGACCAACAGATCAAGGCCGGCGCTGGCCCTGATGTCGTCCGGCTGTCGATCGGCCTCGAAACCGCCGACGATCTGATCGCCGATCTCGATCAGGCGCTGAGTCTCACGGTCTCGAAGGCGGCGACCAAGAAGAAGCTGCGTCAGGCGGCCGAATAGGTCGACACCTCCACGAGATTTCCGTCGGGATCGCGAAAATACAGCGACTGAATTGCTCCAAGCGCTCCGGTGCGCGGCGCCGGTCCCTCCTCGATCGTCACACCCTGCGCTTCGAGATGCGCGGCCACCTCGTGCAGGGGCGTTGTCGTGACGAGGCAGAAGTCGCCGGAACCCGGCGATGGCCGCGCCGCCTTGGGTTCGTATTCGCGGCCCGCGGGGTGCAGGTTGATCTTGTTGGTTCCGAAATGCAGCGCCTTGCGTTTGAGCGGCCCGAACTCGTGCACCTTCATGCCGAGAACGCGGGAGTAGAACTCGCACGTCTTTTCGATGTCGCGCACCGTCAGCACGAAATGATCGACCCGCTCGATTTGCGGCGGTGACGTCATCGGCCGTCTGACAGTCCCTACTCCGCGGGTTCCACGGCCACCGTCAGATCGCGCGACGATCCACGCCGCTCGGTCGGCAACAGCGCGCCGGCGATGGCGACGATCAAGGCCAGCGCGCCCAACAGCACGAACAGCCAGAAGAACCCGCCGGTTCCGTCGTAGAGCACGGCGACCAGAGGAATGGCAAGCGCGCTCACGCCGAGCGCCAGTACAAACTTGGCGCCGTAGGCGGTGCCGCGCCATTTGGCTGGGGTGTAAAGTGCGAGCAGACCATTTTCGGCAGGTACCGAGGCAGTATTGATGAAAACCATTGCGGTCGCGACGAACAATAAAGGCCAGTTCTCCAGCACCGCCGCCAGAAGGAGGAACGGCGCCTGGATGGCGAAGCCGATGATGTAAACGCGCTTCATGCTGAAGCGGTCGGCGAAATGGCCGCCGACATACTGCGACATGCCGGCGCAAAGATAGACGATGGTCACCAACGTACCCGCACCGAGCGCGCCGCCGCCGGTGATCGATTGTGCCTTGTCGGCGAACAGTTTCGGCATGATGAACGTCAGCGTCTGGCCGATCACGCCGACGCACAGCATGGTGAGCGACAGCACGAAGAAGGCGCGCACGGCGTGGCTGCGCGTCGGCGCCGGCGTCGGCCTTATGTCGACATGCGTGTCCTCTACGTATCCCATCCGCCATAACGCGAACAGCGCGATGCCGACGGCGGCGCAGGTCGCGCCCGGGACAATGAACGCCGCGCGCCAAGAAATCAGATCAGTGAGCGCGCCGGCGATCAGGGGTCCCAACGCCAGGCCGAACGTTCCGAAGATGCCGTTGAAGCCGAGCGCCTTGCCGCGGTTGGTCGCGTTGCGCACTAGCCAGGCCATGCCGACTGGGTGATAGATCGAAGCGAAAAGGCCGATCAACGCAAGACCCAGTGCCATCTCGAACTGGTCGTTGGCGAACCCGGTGAGAACCCCGGCAAAACCGGTGCCGATGAAGAATGCCACCATCATCCCGATCATCGACCATCGATCGCCGAGCCATCCCGCGGGCAACGCGGCAAGCCCGAACAACATCTGGCCGGCGAGCATCAGCGCCAACAGCTCGCCATAGGACGCTCCCCATGCTTTCTCGAGGGCGATGACCACGGTTGGATAGAGGATCGTCAGGATGTGCGAATAGCTGTGGCCAACGTTCGAGAAGCCTTGCGCAACGACGGGGGACGGTCGCGTCATGTTGGTTTCCTTATCGGCCGCCTCGTCGCGCCGCCGACCAAGCAATCGTAAATCGTGCCATCAACGTGCGCCGGCGACAATGGCCGGTCGCGGCGTGGCCACCATGCGCCGGCCGCAACGCTGGCGTCCAAACTTATCGCTTGGCCCCCGTCTCAGCGTCGATCCAGTCGAGAAATCCGCGATTACCGCCGACGATCGGCAGCGCCACGACGCATGGCACGGTGTAACTATGCAGCTCGCGTACGCGCGCGACCGCCCGCTCGACCAACGCCGTTCGCGTCTTCGCCATCACGATAATCTCGCGGTCCTCGGTCAGCTTTCCTTCCCACCAATAGATCGACTCCATGTTTGCGACGATGTTCGCGCATGCCGCGATCCGTTCCTCGACCAACGCGCGCGCGATCCGCCGCGCCTCGTCGATATTGCCGACGGTTATGTAGAGCAACCGATGCTCGCCCATGACGGATTAGCGTAAATGGCCCAAGTCACGCAGCCAAGAGCTTGTCTTGGCGGTTTTGGCGATCTGCCGTACACTCGCCGCCGATCGACGCTCCGGGGGCAATACGCCGCAGAATGCCGAGCAAGCCGTCCGATCCCATACCGTTTCGGCCGAAGCACGCACGCACCGGCTTTGCCGATCCTCCGCCTCCGCCGCGAGAGCATCCAGCGACCCGTCCACGCGGGCTGCCGGAGACGCCGGGCGATCCGACCGAACCGCAACGCGAGTGGCTCCGTCGCGGACTTACCCAGGCCGGCGGCAAACTGCCGCTGTTCTGGCCCGACGGCCGCAGGGTCGACACGCGGACGGTTCGCTCCTGCATCGAGCAAGGCTGGGCCGAACCGTGGTTTGCCAACCCGTTGAAACCGGATTGGCTCGTCTGTCGCTTGACCGATGCAGGGCGGGCGCTGTTTCGCGATGAATGAACTGTGAGCGCCGGCGCGAAGCCGTCGACGAACGGATTCAGCGAAATCGTCATACGCTGCTTCTTGCCGTTCGCCGCCGGGTATTTCCTCAGCTACCTGTTCCGTTCCGTCAACGCCGTCATCGGCCCGTATCTGGTCGTCGAATTGCGGCTCGACGCCTCTGCATTGGGGCTGCTGACCGCGGCGTACTTCGCCGCCTTTGCGGCGTTTCAGATTCCGCTGGGAATCCTTCTCGACCGTTACGGGCCGCGGCGGGTGGAGTCCGTCTTGCTGATATCGGCGGCGATCGGCGCGGTCGTCTTCGCAGTGTCGGAAAGCGTGGCGGCATTGGCGATCGGCCGGGCGATGATCGGCCTCGGCGTTTCGGCGTGCCTGATGGCGTCGCTCAAGGCCAACACGCAATTTTGGCCGCGCGAGCGTCTCCCGCTCGCCAATGGCTGCCTCATGGCGTTCGGCGGACTCGGCGCCACCGTCGCCACGCTGCCGGTGCATTTCATGCTCAACATCGTCGGCTGGCGCGCCATTTTCCTGATTCTCATGGTGCTCACCCTGCTCTCCGCCGCCTACATCCGGCTCGCTGTCCCTGAACGCACGCACAGCCAGCCCTCGCGCCTCATCGATCAGATCAAGACAGTTGGCACGATCTATCGCTCGCCGGTGTTCTGGCGGGTGGTTCCGGTGACGGTATTCGCGCAGTCGGCCTTTCTCGCCTATCAGGGTCTTTGGGCGGGCCCCTGGCTGCGGGACATCTACGGGTTTGAACCCGATGTCGCCGCTGGCGTCTTGTTTGACATGTCGGCGGCGATGATTCCCGGCTTCGTTCTGAGCGGGGCCGTCTACGATTGGCTGCGGCGGACCGGGCTCGCGCCGCTGACCGTTATCGCGGCGATGATGGGATTCTTCATCGCCACGCAGCTTTTCCTGGTCATCGACATACTGCCCCCATCGGTCTTTCCGGTGACGGTCGCCTGGGCGTTGTTCTGCATCGGCGGCACGTTCTCGGTCGTAACATTCGCCTACTTGAACCAAGTGTTTCCCCACGAACTCGCTGGCCGGGTCAACACGGCGTTGAACGTCCTGGTTTTCAGTTCGGCGTTCGCGGTCCAGGCGGGCGTCGGCAGGGTAATCGACTTGTTCGCGACCGATGCCGGCGGCTTTGCGCCGCTTGGTCACAAGGTCGGATTGCTTAGCGTGATACTATTGCAAGTCGTCGGCTACGCATGGATGCTTGCGCCCCGCGCGATCCGGGCGGCATCCGGCGCGAGCGATCGGCCAGCCGCGGATTAATCGGTCTGCCCGCGACGTTTGTTCTAGACTGTCGGCGTAGCGGAAAATTGCCTTCCTGGGCGGGAATGTCGTGACCCGGCGGCTTCGATCGTTCGTTTTAGCGAATCTGGTCATGGGCTTGCCCGGTCTCGCGGCGGCGCAACCGGCGCTGTTCGCCATCGAGATGAACGGCACGCCGGGAATGCGTTACATCGGTAACTGCACGTTCGACGGCGCGCCAAACGGCCAGACTTACGTCAAGTTCGACGGATTCGTTCCCGATGGTCTGTCGATCGCCGCGGCGCGCATTTCGTGCGCTGTCCAAAAGTTCGATTCCTTCGGCAGGCTGGAGGTCACATTGTTTCACGACGACGAGCCGATCGCGTTCGCCGAGACCTCGGCGCCATTCAATTGGGTCGAGGTGTGGAGTCGGGGTTATGGCGAGGTGCCGGGAGCGCGACGCGGCTTGACGCCGCTGTTTCGTGTCAATCCACCTCCCGGATCGCCGCCGCCCAAACCGCAGCCGGCTCCCAAGGCCCGTAGCCCGACGCCGGTCCCGCCGTTTCCTAATGCGCAAAATCCGCCGCCGCTCGATCCCAGAAGCACGAAACCGCGTTGAGCGCGCCGGGAAGGAGTAATTCCCGAGCATTGTATCGATCGTTAATGCTCCGGAAACCCTGCCGCCTTAGGGTCTAACGACATCTTCCATGGGGTGTGCTCCGATGGCCGATACAACCGCACGTCCTTGGCCACCGACGCTGGTCACAGGCGAAACTCCGGGGAGTTCCGATTCCGTGAGCAACGCACCGTTGAAGGGCGAGGACCGCCGTGAGCATGTGCGTAAGCCGCTGCTGGTCAGCGGCATGATCTATTGCGGCACCAAGGAATATCCGTGCCTGGTCGAAAACGTCTCGGCCGGTGGTTTAGGTTTGGTGGCAAATGGCGACCTAGACGATTCCGGTATCGTATCGGGCGCAGTTCTCGCCGTGCGCGTCGACGGCTACGGCGTACTTGCCGGCGTCGTGGCGTGGCGCAACGATAACCGGCTCGGCATCCGCTTCCTCAACGCGCCTGAGCAAGCGGCCGACAAGTTCGGGCTTAAATCGAACAGCCCGCCGATCGCCAAAACGACCGTTTAGTCGCTGTTTTCGCTACTCGTTGGCGTCGGTCCGCGTCGAGCTGCGCCCGGCGTTCCTGTTGCGTCGTCTTGGCGTCGGACGGCGAAATCAACGTTAACAGAATGCTAACGAAGCCGATTTAAGGTCAAGTTACGGCCTTTGCCAAAGTACGGATAGCAAGGATCGACGAAGGAGCGCGGCGCGATGAACGGTATTAAGGCCTATCTCTCCCGCGACGAGGTCAAAAAGATCGTCGCCGATGAGGTGGCGCGCCGGCTCGAGCCGCAGCGAATGCTGGGAGAGTGCAAGGACGACGCGCTCTTCTTCGATGACGGCCATATCGAGGTGATCTTCTTCACCCCCGACGCGGTTTTGGAGGAAGGCGAAGTCCTCGGAACGTACGTTCATTCGGAGTCGAAGGAAGGCCAGGAACGCGAGCGGCAGCGCGAGAAAGAGCGAGAGCTGGCGCGCGCCAGATCCAAAGCCAGAGATCAGATCAAGAGCGATGCGCCCGCGGGCAAGGATCCGCAAAACGACCCGAAACTGCTCGTCATCAGTTAGGCAGCAACGGTCACGCGTCGTTCGACGCGGCGTACCCCAAAACGCAACTAAATGCGTTGCCCTGAAGGACCGGCAGCTATCGGCTCCGACCCGCGCGACGGTCGAGACCCGCCGCTTGCAGCTCACGCTCCTCGACGTCGGCCTGCCGCTGCCATTCGATGATCTTCCATCCGCCCCATATCAACCCGCCGCCTGCCGCCAACCCCACCAGGATGAACAAAGCGAATAGCATGATCCCTCCCTCCGACTGATCGCGCGTCGGCACAAGGATCGACTTTAGGAAGTCTTAAGTTAACCGGCAGTTAATTTTCCGCGGCTTGCCGGTCAAATTCGCCAACCCACCGATAGCAGTGCAGTTTTTAGGCGGATCGCCGTCCGCAGGACTCACGCCGCGCCGGCGGCGAACAACAGTAGATTGCCGTCCGGGGCCTTAACGATAAACGTCCGCGCGCCCCACGGCTCGTTTCGCAGCCCCTGGTGAAACGTGACTCCGGCGGCTATGAACTCGGCGTACAGGCGTTCGATGTCATCGACCGTTATCGACGCCGACAGGAATGCTTCGCGCGCTCGGCGATCGTCGTCGATCACGGGCGCGTCGACATGCCGGAGATTGAGCCGCGCCTGGTCGCGTCGTACCTGTCCATAGAATGGCGGGCTTCCGTGAACGAACTCGACCGAAAGGCCGAGTTTTTCGGTGAAGAAGCCGCACGACGCCTCGATGCTCGATACGAACAATTGCGGCTCGGCGGCGGTGAGAACAGCGCGCGCAGGTCTGGAATTCGCTTGCATTGCCATCGATTCGATCCTTTGCGCCACTCGAGCTGTCAGGCGCGCACCTTCCGTCCCAAAAGGTTGATCACGCAAACCGGCATGTAGCCGCGCGACAAGTTGATCTTCGGCCGCCCGGCGCCCTTCAGGAACGCCGCATTGGCCGTGGGCGAAAGGACGATCTGGAGCAGATCGCGCTCGATGTCGGCCAGCAATCCGCCGGTGACCGGCTTGGAATCGGCGACGACCCGGTACACGTAGTCGCTGGAACCGCCCGAGTATGACCAGTCGATCAGCTCGATTGCCGGAAACATGGCCTGCAGGCCGGCGAGCGAAAAGCGCCAATAGTCGTTGGGATAGCCGTGGAAGCCCTGCACCCACGGCGACTGCACGAACAAGACGCCGTTCGGACGCAGCAGCGATTCGATGTTCTTGCATGCGAGCCAGGGTTGCCGCACGTGCTCCAGCACGTGCGCACATATGATGGCGCCAAACGAACGCCCGTCGAGCTTTGCACGCAGTTCGTCGGGGGGCGCGGCGATGTCGGCGACGATGTCGACATTTGCTCCCGCGGTGGCGTCCATTCCGACGAACGTCTTGCCGGCGAAGCGGCTGCGCCAGTTTTTCGGGCTTTGATCGAGCGTCGAGGCGAGCGAACCGATCTGCAGGACCGGTTCGGCGGCGGCGGCGACGACGGCATCGAGAAGCGCCTGATAGGGCGACTGCGTGACTTCAATGTCGGTGTCGGGCGGCATTGGATCGGCGACACTTGGCGGTTTAGGCAACAGTCCAAAAGGCCAATGGTCGGCACAGGCTTTGGTATCGCGTCTTTCGCTGCAGGTGTCCCGGAAATGGTCGGAGCGGCGGGATTTGAACCCGCGACCCCCAGTCCCCCAGACTGATGCGCTACCGGGCTGCGCTACGCTCCGACCGTTGCGCCTGGCATCTCCGCTGCGGCGCTCAGCCGCGGGTCCGCGACCCTGCCGCGCGCGCGGCCGGACTATAGCCGTAGCGTTAGGTGCGGTTCAACGGCGACGCGCGCGGAGCAGCTGCCGCAAACCCTCGAGCTCGTTTATCGCCGATTCGATCGATGCTCGGTCGATCCGCCCGGCACCGCTCGCCGAGGGGCGCGGCGGCGCAATCGGTTCGGCCACAGCAGGCCGGGCATGCCCAACCGGCATCATCGGCTCGTGCTCCTCGACCACCGGCTGGACCGTGCTGCTCGCGCCGTCGTCGGCGCGCGCGCCGTCGCGCAGCAGCTTTTGCACGCCCTTGATCGTATAGCCGTGCTTGTAGAGCAACTCGCGAATCCGCCGTAGCAGATCGACGTCCTCGGGCCGGTAATAGCGCCGCCCTCCCGCCCGCTTGAGCGGCCGGATCTGCGTGAAACGAGTCTCCCAAAACCGCAGCACGTGCTGCGGAACGTCGAGCTCGCCCGCGACCTCGCTGATGGTGCGAAATGCGCCGGCCGATTTGGCCGCGCGTCGCAAACCGGCACCGTAGCCGGCGGCAAAACCGCCGTCGCTGGGATTCGAGGCTTGAGGCATCGTCGCCACCGCTTACGACTTGGGCGAGGTTGGCGACGATGGCGCGCCGGCAGCGCTCTTGGCCGCGCCGGCGGCTTTCGACAGCGCGCGATTGATCTTGTTCTTGAGCACGTGTGAGGCGCGAAACACCAGTACTTTTCGCGGCAAAATAGGAACTTCCTCGCCGGTCTTCGGATTGCGCCCGATGCGGCGGCCTTTCTGACGGACCGAAAAACTGCCGAACGACGAGATCTTGACCGTCTCGCCGCGAGCCAGCGCGTCGACGATTTCGTTGAGTACGGTTTCGACCAGCGAGGCTGAATCGTTCCGCGATAGCCCGACTTCCTGATAGACCGCTTCGCTCAGGTCCGCCCGCGTGATCGTACTGCCCGCCATGATCGCCCCCTCACCGTCGCTCGTTTGAGACTTTATATGACGCTAATAAATCCGTCAATTACAGGGGGATGGCGTTAAATATTTACCTGAAGTCTAACTAGAAGAACGGCCGGTAACATCCTCAAAGAAATGGCCCTACCATCGCACCACGCTGGCGCCCCAGGTAAGGCCGCCGCCGATTGCCTCAAGCAATACGAGATGTCCTTGCCTTAAACGGCCGTCCGCAGCCGCTTCGGCGAGCGCCAGCGGGATCGATGCGGCCGACGTATTAGCATGGTGGTCGATGGTGGCGACGACACGATTTGCGCCAAGGCCCAGCTTGCGCGCCATGCCATCGATGATCCGCTTGTTGGCCTGATGCGGCACCAGCCAGTCGATGTCGGCGCCGGACAGACCATTGGCGGCAAGCGCTTCCTCGACGACGGCGGCCAACTTGGTAACCGCGTGGCGAAAGACCTCACGGCCGTCCATCTTGACCACCCCTGCCTTGCCGGTCGAAGACGGCCCGCCGTCGACGTAAAGCGCGTCATGATATCGGCCGTCGGAATGCAGGTGCGTCGACAGGACGCCGCGATCCTTGCCGTTGCCGGCACCCTGCGACGCCCGTAGGACGACCGCGCCCGCTCCATCGCCGAATAGCACGCAGGTCGAGCGATCCGACCAGTCGAGGATGCGCGAGAACGTTTCGGCGCCGATTACCAGCGCCGTTCTGGCTTGGCGTGTCTTGACGAAATTGTCGGCCACCGCCAGCGCGTAGATGAAGCCGCTGCACACGGCCTGGATATCGAAGGCGGCGCAGCCCGCGACGCCGAGCCTCGCCTGCACTCGCGTCGCCGTCGCCGGAAACGTTTCGTCCGGCGTCGTCGTGGCGAGGACGATGAGGTCGAGCTCGCCCGCCTTGATTTCCGCCGACGCCAGCGCGTCCTTCGCCGCCGCGAGCGCAAGATCCGATGTAAGTTCTCCGTCGGCGGCGATGTGGCGCTGCTTGATCCCGGTACGTTCGGTGATCCACTCGTCCGTCGTGTCGACGGTCCGGGCCAAATCCGCGTTGATGACCACACGGCGCGGCAAGTAGGCTCCGCAGCCGACCACCTGCGCGCGGGTTACGACTTCGGTCTTCATCGCGATTAACCCGCGGCCGCTTGATTGGGCGACGGAGCCGCCGCCGCAAGGCGAGCCAGCTCGTCGCGAATCTTGTCATTGAAACGGTTTTGCGCCATGTCGGCCGCGACATGGATGGCGTTGGCGAAACCGGTGGCATCGGTGCCGCCATGGCTCTTTACGACGATCCCATTCAGCCCGACGAACATCGCGCCATTATATCGACGCGGATCGGTGCGCGAACGCACTTTCGCCAGCGCGCCGCGCGCAAGCAAGTAGCCTAGGCGCGCCAACCAGGACGCCTGAAACGCGCCGCGTAAAAACTCGGAATACAGTTTGGCGGTGCCTTCCGCCGTCTTGAGCGCGACATTGCCGGTGAAGCCGTCTGTCACCACGACGTCGACCGTCCCTGCGGTGATGTCGTCGCCTTCGACGAAGCCTTGGAAGCGCAGCGGAACGTTGGAAGCGCGCAACAGCGCCGCGGCGGCGCGCAGCTCTTCGTGGCCTTTCATGTCCTCGGAGCCGACATTGAGCAGGCCGATCGTCGGTTCCTGGAGGCCAAGGACGGTGCGGGCGAAAACATCGCCCATGACCGCGAACTGAACGAGGTTGTTGGCGTCGCAATCGACATTTGCGCCGAGATCGAGCATGACGCTCTCGCCGCGCAATGTCGGGAAAAAAGAGGCGATGGCTGGGCGATCGATGCCCGGCAGCGTGCGCAGAACGAACTTGGCCAGCGCCATTAGGGCGCCGGTATTGCCGGCGGAAACCGCCCCCGCCGCCCGCCCATCGTCGACCGCGTCGATCGCCAACCGCATGCTCGAACGCCGCGCCGACCGCAATGCGGCCGACGGCTTCATGTCGTTGGTCACCACCTGATCGGTGTGCTCGATTCGATAACGCCCGGCGAGCTTGGACTTGCGGCGCAGCAGCGGCAGCAGCCGCGCTTCATCGCCGATCAGGATGAATTCGATCTGGGGCAGGCGCCTCAGCGCGATGTTGGCGCCTTGAATCACCATCTGCGGCGCGTTGTCGCCGCCCATGGCGTCAAGGGCGATGGTCAGGCCAGCCGCCAAATGTCATTCACTCCGGGTGGTCGTCGATATGTCCGCTCATGCGCTCTTTGTCGCCATGACCTCGCGACCGTCGTAATAGCCGCACGCGCCGCAAACATGATGCGGCCGTTTGTTCTCGCCGCAATTCGGGCACTCGACGTAGGTCGAACCCTTCAGCGCCTCGTGCGAGCGACGCATGTCGCGACGCGAGCGGCTTATTTTCTTTTTCGGTACGGCCATGAAATCGTTCCTTCCTTGGGATTGTGCTGCGCGCCGGAAGATCGAGCCGGCGCAGAAACGGCGCCCTACTTAGCCAAATCTGCCTGCCCGCTCAAGCGCCGCCAGATCGCTCCGTCATTTTGAGCTTGGCCAGCGCCGCGAAGGGCGTGTCACGATTGTCGCCCTCTCGACTCCATTGCCGATCGACCTTCGCTCCCGGTGCGCGAGGGTATTGCGGCAACGCCAACGCCAAATGCTGCGCCACCATCTCGCCGATGTCGAGCGGACCCGGAGGCAGCGGCTCTTCCGGCTCCTCCTCAAGCCCCACCTCGACATCGTCCGGACTTTCTTCGCCGGCAACCAATAATAGGGCAAAGCTCTCGTGCAGGCGCGACTGCACTGGCGCCAGCGTCACGACGCACGTTTGCGTCACCTGGGTGCTGATCGAGCCGCGCACGCGTATCGCCACGCCTCCATGAACGCGGCGCAGTGCGACCCGCGCCGAAAGCTCGTCGATACCCAGCAGACCGAACCGACCGGCCAAGGCTGTGCGCTCCGCTGCGGATGCCTCAATATCGTAAACGGATTCCTCGGCGCCCAGTTGCTCGAGTTCGATCAGCCTCGAGAATTCTACCGGAACAGGCTGATTTTGCTTCATTTTTGTTCCAAACGGCGACGCTTCGCGGATCCACATGGCCGCCATACCGCCGTTAGATAATCCGCGTGCCAGGCATGGTCAATCATCGGCTGGACGCCACGGAACCCGGCGGATCGGGAAACAGCGGCCCGTTGGCGGTGATTTCTTCGATCGAGCAGCGCGCCAGACTTGCATGCGAAGCGCGCAAATAGGCTGTCATGATCGCCATTTCAGGCCCGCCCACCGTGCCATGCGCGGCGCCGACGGTTCCGTACAGATTGCGCGCGATCGCCTCGCCTAGCGCGACGTCGCCGAGGGCCAACCCCTTATCATACGCGGCGATCCGACCGTAGAACCCTTGCGCCATCGCTTTGACGCGGCGACCGACTCCGAGATCACCGACCCCCATTTCGCGCAAGTTGCGGTCCATGTCATCGAACATGGCGTCGAACACCGCTTGAGCGACGGCTTCGGCCTCGACTCCCTGCCCCTTCAGCCGATTCAAGATGAGATATGCATGCAAGGCGATCAACTCGAAGCGGCCATCGAGCGTATCGGGGACGTGAAGCGACGTGTAAAACTCAGGCCTACGCGCTTGGGCCACGATTGCGGCGTAAATACGCCCGGCGGACGCGGCGCTTTGCGATGCACCGAAAAAACGAGAAAACACCAAGCCGGTTGACTCCTTCGCGCGGCATCGGCTGCAGCTATCGCCTCGGTCCAAGCATTGACAGACTCGATGGCCGGTGCGATCTATGCCGGGAAAATGGCGATGAACGGCGGCCTGATCAACTCTGATCGCGAAATACCGGGCATTTTTGGTGGCGAAGCGACGATGCGAGAACGGCACGATCCCACGGGAATACAGCGCGCGCCGCTATTTGTTGCAGTGGCGGTGTGTGCGTTCGTCCTCGCCGCCTGCCAGCCGACGCTGGATACCCGCGGTTACGTGCCGGATCGCGAAGCGCTCGAGCAGGTGCGGCCCGGTCAACCAAAGGCGGAGGTGCAGAATCTTCTCGGTACCCCGTCGAGCGTCACCCCCTTCGGCGAGGAAGTCTGGCTCTACATCAGCCGCAAGGTCCGGACGGTGGCATTCTTCAAACCCGAGGTGCTCGAGCAGAATGTCGTCGCCGTCGAGTTCGACCGCAATGGCGTGGTTAACGACGTGCGGCGCTATACGCTTGCCGACGGCCAAATCATCGAGCCGGTCGATCGCAAGACGCCGGCGCCGGGCCGCGAGCTGACCTTCGTCGAACAGCTCGTCGGCAATATCGGCAAGTTCAACACGCCGGGCCGCGGTCCCGGGCCGGGCCAGTAACTCCGGCCGCGCGATTGAAACGCAAACCTCGGGGATCCGCAGCCTCAGAGTTCGGATACGCCGATGGTCAGCGCGCCAATATGGCCAACATCAAGATCGCCACGATATTGATGATCTTGATCATCGGATTTACCGCCGGCCCGGCGGTGTCCTTGTAGGGGTCGCCGACGGTATCGCCCGTCACCGCCGCCTTGTGCGCCTCCGAGCCCTTGCCGCCATGGTGACCGTCCTCGATGTATTTCTTCGCGTTGTCCCAGGCGCCGCCGCCGGAAGTCATCGAGATCGCTACGAACAGCCCGGTGACGATGGTGCCCATCAGCATCGCGCCCATCGACGTGAACGCGGCGGCCTGTCCCCCGACGATCAAAATGACGACGTATAAAACGATCGGCGCCAACACTGGCAGGAGCGAAGGAACGATCATCTCCTTGATCGCCGCCTTGGTCAGCAGGTCGACGGCGCGGCTGTAATCGGGCTTTGCGGTCCCTTCCATGATGCCCTTGATCTCTTTGAACTGGCGGCGAACTTCCAGCACCACCGAACCGGCGGCGCGACCGACCGCGGTCATGCCCAGCGCGCCGAACAGGTAAGGCAGCATGCCGCCGATGAACAGACCGACGACGACGTAAGGATCGGAGAGGATGAATTGCACTTTGATGTTCGGAAAGTAATGGTGCAGGTCCTCGGTGTACGCGGCGAACAGAACCAATGCGGCGAGGCCCGCCGAGCCGATGGCGTATCCCTTGGTCACCGCCTTGGTGGTGTTGCCGACCGCGTCGAGGGCGTCGGTCGTCTTGCGTATCTCTTTGGGCAGGTTCGACATCTCGGCGATACCGCCGGCGTTGTCGGTAACCGGACCATAGGCGTCGAGCGCGACGACCATTCCGGCGAGCGCCAACATCGTCGTGGCGGCGATCGCGATGCCAAAGAGACCAGCGTTGAGAAACGCCACGATGATGCCGGCCGAGATCACCACGACCGGCAACGCCGTCGACTCCATCGAAACCGCGAGCCCTTTGATGATGTTGGTTGCATGGCCGGTGATCGAGGCATCAGCGACGCTGCGCACCGGCCTGTATTGGGTGCCCGTGTAGTACTCGGTGATCCAGACGATGAGCCCGGTCACGACAAGTCCGGTGATTCCGCAGACGAACAGATTGAAGCCATTGAACTTGCGCCCCGACACTTCGTATTCGGCGCCCAGGCCGATGAAGAGCGCGGTCACGATCAGCAGCAGCACCGCCGAGATGATGCCGGTGACGATTAGGCCCTTGTAGAGCGCCGCCATGATCTTCTGGTCGCCTGCGAGCTTGACGAAGAACGTGCCGATCACCGAGGCGGCGATGCAGGCGCCGCCAATGAGCAGCGGGTAGAGCATCATCTGCGCCTGGATCGCGCCGGTGAAGAAAATGGCGGCGAGCAGCATCGTCGCGACGATGGTGACGGCGTAGGTCTCGAACAGGTCGGCGGCCATTCCGGCGCAATCGCCGACGTTGTCGCCGACGTTGTCGGCGATCACGGCCGGATTGCGCGGATCGTCCTCGGGTATTCCCGCCTCGATCTTTCCGACGAGGTCAGCGCCGACATCGGCGCCCTTGGTGAAAATCCCGCCGCCGAGCCGCGCGAAGATCGAGATCAGCGATGCGCCGAACGACAGCGCGATCAGCGCCTCGAGGATCGAGCGCAGGCTGGCCGCGTCGGCGCCGCCCTTCCAGCCGAGGAGGATTCCGTAGTAGATCGAAACGCCGAGCAGGCCCAGCCCGACCACCAGCATGCCGGTGATTGCGCCCGATTTGAACGCGATGTCGAGCGCCGGTTGCAGGCCGTTCTTCGCCGCCTCGGCGGTGCGGACGTTGGCCCGCACCGACACGTTCATGCCGATGTATCCGGCGGCGCCCGACAGGAGCGCGCCGATGACGAAGCCGATCCCGACATGCACGCCAAGCGTCACGGCAAGTATGATCGCCACGACGACGCCAGCCATGGCGATGGTTCGGTACTGACGATTGAGATAGGCGCTAGCTCCGATCTGGATGGCGCTGGCGATCTCCTGCATCCGCTCCGAGCCTGGGCTCGCTGCCATGACCTGCCGGTAGGCGTACACGCCGTAGGCCAGGGCCAGCACGCCGCAAAGAATCACGAACCAATAGGCTAGGGTCATCGATTGGCCTCGTTATCTGACATCGGTTCAGCCGCCAGGGCTGGCGGCGGAAACCTCGGAACTGGCTGGGAAAAAGCCCCCCGGCGGGCAAAAAAGCGCGGCGGAACATGCCAGAACCAGTACCCGAAGGCAAGCGGCTCGGGCTTCTTAACGGCGCAATTTCACCCGTCTTTCGGCCCCGACGAGGGGACAGCTCCCACGACCGAACTCGCGCGACGACGCCAGCCAAGCCAGCCTATCGCCGCCAAGGTCGCGGCGACGAACGGCAACACTCCGATATTGACGATCTGCCAGCTCAGTTTTTCGAGGACGATACCGGACATAATCGACGCTATCGCCACCGACCCGAAGATGAGGAAATCATTGGTCGCCTGCACGAGGGCCCGTTCGGCCGGACGATACGTTTCGGTCAAAAGGGTCGTCGCGCCGACGAATAGGAAGTTCCAGCCAATGCCGAGTATGAACAGCGCAACCCAGAAATTGTACAGATGCGTTCCAAACAGGTTAATCGTCACGCAGATGATCATTAGGACGGCGCCTGTCTGCATCACCTTGAGTGCGCCGACACGCTTTATCACGTCGCCGGTGAAAAACGACGGCGCGAACATGGCGAAGACGTGCCACTGGATCACTGACGCGGCGAGGTCGAAGTGATGAGCATGCCCTACCATCGCAAGCGGCGTTGCCGTCATCACAAAGGACATGCCTGCGTAGCCGACGATGCCACCCAGCACGGCGACGAGAAATACCGGCTGGGCGGCGATTTCGCGCAATGACCTGCCGCGTTCCTTCCGTTCAGCGTCGCTCGGCCGCGGAATGTCGATCAATTGCAGAAGCAGAAGCGCGACGATCGCAACTCCGATCAGTGCCGCGAACGAGCCGGCGAAGACGTGCGCCGGCCAGAGATCCTTCGTTGCCTTCGCCATTTCGGGGCCGACGATCGCGGCGATGACGCCACCCGCCAGGACATACGAAATCGCTTTACTCTTCAACTCCGGGCGCGACCCGTCGACCGCGGCGAAACGGTAAAACTGGCCGAATCCGTTGTAACAGCCGTTGAGCATCGAGCCGAGGCAAAACAGGCCGAAGGAATTCCACAACACCCCGAGAAGGGCGATGCTCGTGCCGACGATCCCAAACAAGGCGCCAAGAGTGAAGCCAAGGCGACGTCCCACACGAGCCATGAGAAACGACGCCGGGAACATCGCCGCCATCACGCCGATTTGTTGTAACGCCAACGGCAACGTCGCCAGCGCCTTATTCTCGGCCAGCATGTGCCCGACCAACGCCGCTTCGGCGAGCATGGTCGCGGTGCCGATCATCAACAAACCCTGGCAGCACGCGAGAACAATCACGTTCTGGCGCGTTTTATCGGACGACATGACGGTGTGTTCCCTGAACGGCCCGACTGCGGACCTTGTTGGAATTAAAAGTGTGTCCAGCCCGCTTTCTCGAATGATTTGGGCGCGCCGGTCGGGTCGAGCACCGTGACGCCCTTCCCCGCCTTGATGGTTCCGATCCGGGTCAACGGCACGTCGAACTCCTTGGCGAGGGCGGCGATCGTAGCCTCGCTCGCCGGTGGGGCGCTAAACAAAATCTCGTAATCGTCGCCGCCGGTGAGAATTCGCGGCAACAAATCTCGGTGTCGCTTGACGGCGGCGCGCCCGGCCGGCGACAGCGGGACAAGCGCCTCCTCGACCACCGCCGCGACGCCCGACACGCGCGCCAGATGCCCGAGATCGGCGACCAGCCCGTCGGAAATATCCATCGCCGCCGACGCGACGCCAAGCAGTCGAGGTCCTAATCGGACGCGCGGCTGCGGAATCCGGTATCGGCTGGCGACATATTTGCGCGCCACGGCGCTCAGCCCCTCGATATCGCCGCGAACCACCAGTAAGCCCAGCAGTCCATCGCCGATGGTTCCCGAGACATAGAGATTGTCGTCCGGCTTCGCTCCGCCTCTGCGCAACATGGCGCCGCGCGGTACTTCGCCGAAGTGGGTGATCGAGATCCACAGCGGTCCCGGAGTCATCACCGTGTCACCGCCGGCGAGAGCGACGCCGAATTCGATCTGATCGGCCGCGAGCCCGGCGACGAAGCCCGGGATCCAGTGCTCCGACAGATCTTGCGGCAACGCTAGGGTCATGAGATAGGCGACCGGCTTGGCGCCCTTGGCGGCGAGGTCGGACAGATTTACCCGCAAGGCCTTGCGGGCGATGGCGTCGGGCGGATCGTCAGGCGTGAAGTGAACGCCCTCGACGATCGCGTCGCAGGTCATGACGATGTCCATGCCCGCGGTGGGAGTGAAAACCGCCGCATCATCGCTCAATCCCAGCGCTCCCGGGAACTTGCGAGAGAGCGGCGCGAGATAACGCGCGATCAACTCGAACTCGCTCAGCTCATGCGCCTTGATGGCCACGCGGACCGTCTCCCATCGGTAGATGCGCAAGCTCGTCGGGCCGCAACCGGCGCGCCAGCCGATCGAGAATTCCGTTGACGAACGCCGGTTCGCGACCGGCAAAAAACATGTGCGCTATGTTGACATACTCGTTGATCACGGTGCGCGCCGGGACTTCGCCCAGCGCCAACAGCTCGAAGCACGCCGAGCGCAGGATCGAACGAAGGACGATCTCGAGCCGCGGCAAGGTCCATCCCGTCGCGAGCGCCGGCGCGACGAGCGCGTCGATTTCCTCGCGCCGGGACGAGGCGCCGCGGACCAGCGTGTTGAACAGCTCGTCGTCGATCTCGCCCGCGGGTGGCGCGCCCGTGTCGGGGCCGAGCCGATGATCATGAAACTCGTCGACGACCCCATTCGGGGCCGCTCCCGTCACTTCGATCTGATATAGCGCTTGTACCGCCGCCAATCGCGCCGCGCTGCGGCCTGCTCGCCCCCGGCCGGAAACGCCCGCCCTCGATTTTCGCGTCATTTGGGAGGGCGCCGGAGCGTGCGCTTGAGTTCGATCATCGCCAAGCAGGCGCGCGCCGCCTCGCCACCCTTGTTGCCGACCTCGACGCGCGCGCGCGCCCACGCCTGGTCGTCGTTCTCGACGGTAAGGATGCCGTAACCGATTGCGAGGCCGTGATGCACCGCAAGGTCCTGCAGTCCTCGCGCGCTCTCGGTGCAGACGTAATCGTAATGCGTCGTTTCGCCGCGAATGACGCAACCTAGCGCGACGTAGCCGTCGAATCCGCTGTGGCCCGTGTGCGCGAAGCCTATCGCGGCGGGAATCTCGAACGCGCCGGGAACAGCAAACCGCTTCCAGGTCGCCCCGGCGGCGGCGAGCACGCTCATCGCGCCGCGAACCAGTTCGTCGGCAATATCCTCGTAGAAGCGCGCCTCGACGATCATCACGTGCGGCGGGGTGTTCATCGTCGCATGCTCGCGGCTCAATCTTCGGTCATCGGCGGGATCGCCCGCTGCTCGATGAGTCGCAATCCGTAACCCTCCAAGCCGACGATGGTTCGCTTGGTGTTGGAGAGAAGGATCATGTCCGTGACGCCAAGGTCGAGTAGGATCTGCGCACCGACGCCGTAATCGCGCAGCTCGACGCGGGTCGGCGTCGCCGCGGCGCGCGCGCGCCCGCGCTCCGACAGAAAGTCGCCGAGCGCCGCCACCGGCGTCGAGGGATCGACCAAGCGCGACCGGACGCGGTCGGACAAACTAGTGGCGCGCGGCTCGCGAATCAGCACGACGACGCCACGGCCGGCCTCGCCGATCATCTTCATCGCCGAGTGCAACACGCTCCCCCGGCCGACCGATCGATCGCCCAGCACGTCATCGAGCACGTTGAGAGCGTGCATGCGAACTAGAACCGGCTCCGGCGTGGAGATGTCGCCTTTCACCAGCGCAATGTGCTCCGCGTACGCCGCCTTGTTGACGTAGACCAACATCCGGAAGTCGCCGCCATACCGGCTGTCGAGAACCGTCTCGATGGTCCGTTCGACCAAACGGTCATGGCGGCGACGGTAGGCGATAAGATCGGTGATCGCGGCGATTTTCAGGCCGTGGAACTGGGCGAACTTAACGAGGTCCGGCATTCGCGCCATCGTTCCGTCGTCGTTCATGATCTCGCAAATCACTCCGGCCGGCAGCAACCCGGCCAGTCGCGCGATGTCGATCGCGGCTTCGGTATGACCGGCGCGGACCAGCACGCCGCCGTCGCGGGCCATTAGCGGGAAAACGTGACCAGGCGTGACGATATCGTTGCGCGCCTTAGTCGGATCGATCGCAACGGCAATGGTGCGCGCGCGATCCGAGGCGGATATGCCGGTCGTCACGCCCTCGCGGGCTTCGATCGACACCGTGAACGCGGTCTGGTGGCGCGTGTTGTTTTCGCGCCCCATGAGCGGCAGTCCCAACTGCTCGATCCGCTCGCGCGGCAGCGACAAACAAACCAGCCCGCGGCCGAACCTGGCCATGAAATTGATCGCCTCGGGAGTCGCCATCTGCGCCGGGATCACGAGGTCACCCTCGTTTTCGCGATCCTCCTCGTCGACCAGGATGAACATGCGCCCGTTGCGCGCTTCCTCGATGACCTCTTCGATCGACGACAGATACTTGCCAAAGTCGGTGTCGAAACCGGACCCGCTCTTACGTCGTTCCTGGGCCGCCATTCGCCTCAACTCCCTCGGATAAGACGGGCAACATAGCGCGCAAGCGTGTCCACTTCCAGATTGACGCGACGAGCTGGCGCAAGCGCGCCGAGCGTCGTCGCGGCCAGCGTGTGAGCGATGACGTTGACGCCGAAAACGGCCGCCCCGTCGCGACGATCGCGCACCTCGTTGACGGTCAACGACACCCCATCGACGGCGATCGATCCCTTCACGGCGATAAAACGGCCTATCGAAGCGGGGGCCAGAATTTCGAGCCGAATGCTTCCGGCCTCCGGCTGTCGTGCGACCGTCTCGCCGACGCCGTCGACATGACCGCTGACGATATGCCCGCCAAGTTCGTCGCCCATCTTTAGCGCGCGTTCGAGATTGATCGGCGTGTCGACCCGCCATTCGCCAAGCGTGGTCCTGGCCAACGTCTCCGCCGACGCTTCGACCGCGAACCACCCGGGCCCGCGCGCGATCACCGTAAGGCACACGCCTGCGCAGCAGACCGACGCGCCGTCGGCAAGTTTCGCCGTGTCGTATGCCGTCGCGATCTCGAAGCGGACATCATGACCCTCGCCGGCGCCCGATACCGAGCGGACCCGGCCGATATCGGTGACGATGCCGGTGAACATGGTCACTCCGCCCTGACGTAGGTTTCGAGCACGTCATCGCCGCAGAACTCGACCGCGCGACGGACGAACGCCGGTGTGTCAGCCAAACGATCGACGCCCAATGCCGCGGCGACCGGCACGCCGTCGCCACCGATCAGCCGCGCCGAGCGAAACCAGGCGATACGATCGACCAGCCGCTCGCGCAGCAGCGCCGCCGCGAGCGCCGCGCCACCCTCGACCAGGACGCGAGTCAGCCCGCGCTCGCCGAGGATCCGCAGCAGCCCCGCCGCATCGAGCCGGTCATCCTTCGCCATTGGCACGTCGATGACCTCGATACCGCATCCGACGAAGGCTTCCCGACGCGCGGCGTCGGCACTCGCCAGCGCCAACACCCATGTCGGTACGCGTCGCGCAGTACGAACCAGGGTCGACGTCAGCGGCAATCGCAGCCGAGGATCGACCAAAATGCGCACTGGAGACGCTGCCGCGAGCCCCGGCAGCCGGCACGTCAATTCCGGGTCGTCGGCGATCGCCGTGCCGACACCGATCATCACGCCGTCATGCTGCGCGCGCAAAAGATGCGCGCGAGCGCGCGCCGCTTCGCCGGTTATCCATTGGCTTTCGCCCGAACGCGTCGCGATGCGCCCATCGAGCGTCGTCGCGGTCTTGAGCGTCACCAGCGGCCGTCCTTCGCCGAGCCGCAGTAGGAATCCGCAGTTCACCTCGCGCGCTTCCTCGGCGCAAAGTCCGACGTCGACTGCGATGCCTGCCGCCCGCAGCGCGGCGAAACCGGCGCCGGCGACGCGCGGATCGGGGTCCTCCATGGACGCCACGACACGCGCGACGCCCGCGGCGATCAGCGCTTCGCTGCAGGGCGGCGTGCGGCCGTGATGGCAGCATGGTTCGAGCGTGACGTAAACCGTGGCGCCGCGCGCCGAACTTCCCGCACGCAGCAGCGCCTGAGTCTCGGCGTGAGGTCTGCCTCCCGGCGACGTCCAACCGCGCCCAACGGCGCGGTCGTTCGCGACAACGACGCATCCCACCGATGGGTTGGGCGATACGCGGCCGAGTCCGCGGCGCGCCAGCGCCAAGGCCGCGCGCATGTGCGCGATGTCGGCGCGCTCAGTCGTCTTGGTGGTCGCGTTCGCCACTCAACTTGCCGACGAAGTCTTCGAAGTCCTTCGCTTCGCGGAAATTGCGGTAGACCGAGGCGAAGCGCACATAAGCGACCGGATCGAGCGAGGCCAGCGCGTCCATCACCATCTCGCCGACGACCGTCGACGGAATTTCGCTCTCGCCCAGGCTCTCGAGGCGGCGAACGATTCCATTGACGATCCGCTCCACGCGCTCGGAATCGACCGGACGCTTGCGCACGGCGATGGCGATCGAACGATGCAGCTTGTCGCGATCGAACGATTCTTTTTGGCCGTTCTTCTTCACCACGACCAACTCGCGAAGTTGGACCCTCTCGAATGTGGTGAAGCGCGAGCCGCAGGCCGGACAGTATCGTCGACGCCGGATAGCGCTACTGTCCTCGGTCGGGCGCGAATCTTTCACCTGCGTGTCGTCATTGCCACAAAACGGACAGCGCATGCCCCCCTGCCTTCTCTTCTTCTATGTCGGGTCGCGGCGTTGTATCGCGCCGTCGCCCGTCGTGGTCACAGTCCCGTATAGATCGGGAAGCGGCGGCACAACGCGCCGACCCGCCCCCGCACTTCGTTTTCGACCCGGCCATTCTCATCGGGCGTCGCGGCAAGGCCGTCGAGAACGTCGCCGATCATCTCGCCGACCTCGCGGAACTCGGCGATACCGAACCCGCGCGTCGTTCCAGCCGGGGTGCCGAGCCGCACGCCCGAGGTTACGGTCGGTTTTTCGGGATCGAACGGAATGCCGTTCTTGTTGCAGGTCAATCCCGCCCGTTCAAGGCTCGCTTCAGCCGCCTTTCCGGTCAGCCGTTTCGGCCGCAAATCGACCAACATTAGATGCGTATCGGTGCCGCCCGACACGATATCAAGGCCGCGCTGCGTCAGCGTTGCCGCGAGCGCGCGGGCGTTGTCGACCACGGCGCGAGCGTAAGCGCGAAACGCGGGTGATAGCGCCTCGCCAAAGGCGACCGCCTTGGCGGCGATGACGTGCATCAGTGGCCCGCCCTGAATTCCGGGAAAGACGGCCGAATTGATCTTCTTGCCGAGTTCTTCATCGGCCGAGAGGATCATGCCTCCGCGGGGACCCCGCAAGGTCTTGTGCGTGGTGGTCGTCACCACATGGGCATGGGGCAAAGGCGACGGATGGGCCCCACCCGCGACGAGGCCGGCGAAGTGCGCCATGTCGACCATCAGGTACGCCCCGACTTGATCGGCGATAGCGCGGAAGCGCGCAAAATCGATCACCCTCGGATACGCGGACCCGCCGGCGATGATCAGCTTGGGACGATGCTCCTTGGCCAGGCGCTCGACCGCGTCATAGTCGATGCGGGCGTCGTCTCGCCGGACGCCGTATTGCGCCGCCTTGAACCATTTGCCGGAAAGATTTGGCGGCGCACCGTGCGTAAGATGGCCGCCCGCTGCAAGCGACATGCCGATGATCGTGTCGCCCGGCTGCAGCAGGGCGAAGAAAACGGCCTGGTTCGCTTGCGCCCCGGAGTGCGGCTGCACGTTGGCGAACGCGCAGTCGAACAGTTTCTTGGCGCGTTCGATCGCCAACGCCTCGGCCACGTCGACATGCTCGCATCCTCCATAGTAGCGGCGTCCAGGATAGCCTTCGGCGTATTTGTTGGTCAGCACGGTGCCTTGAGCCTCGAGCACCGCCCGCGAGACGATGTTCTCGGAAGCGATCAGCTCAATTTGCGCCTGCTGCCGCTGCAATTCGGCGCGAACCCCGCGATAGATCTCGGGATCGGTCTCGGAAAGCAAGGCGGAAAAAAACTGATTCTCCGGAACAGTGACGGCTGTCTTGGCGACGGACATGTGTCCTCTACTCCGTGCAAGTCGCGATTAAGGCCGGCGTCGGCGAAAGCCGGCGTCAACCGAGCTTAGCCACGCGACGTTCGTGGCGTCCGCCCGCGAACGGCGTGCTGAGAAAGGCCTGCAGGCACTCCTTGGCGATGTCTGGCGTCGTTATACGTCCGCCCAACGCCAACACATTAGCGTCGTTGTGTTCGCGGGAGAGCCGCGCGCCGGTGACGTCATGACAGAGCGCAGCGCGGACCCCCTTGTGCCGGTTGAGCGCGATCGATATGCCGATCCCCGTCCCGCACATGGCGACCCCGCGCTTGACGCGGCCCTCGCCGATCGCACGGGCCAGCTTGTCGGCGAAATCGGGATAGTCGACACTTTCGGTGGAATTCGTCCCGAGATCGACGATCTCAAACCCGAGGCGTTTGAGCTCGTCGATCAACTCCTTCTTGAGCGGAAAGCCGGCATGATCGGCGGCGATGGCGATGGCTTCGGCGCTCATGGAAACGGAGTGCGTGGTTCCGGGCGTTGATGCGAAGGCGCGCGCGGCGGCGCGATCCTCGGACGGTACCATATCTCGAAACCGGCTGCCAATCGGCCACAACCTGTCGGATCAGCGGGCTCTTGCGCCGGTTGGCTTCTCTGCGGAAGGACTTCGCCGCAGCGTCTCGACCGTGGCGCCGACAACCTTGCGATACGTCTTTGTCTTTGATCGTGGAAGTCGCCACGCGGCCAATACTTGGCTTGACCGAATAGCGCCGAAATGTACATTGACAATAAAGATTTTCACCATTAATGAACCTGAATTAATACCCAGAGAAAGGAATTAAAATGCCAGATGAGGCAACCCCAAAAGGCAATATCCACGAACTGATACGATTGACCGCTCAAGTTGCCGCGGCTTACGTGGGCAATAATCCGGTGCCGCAGGCCCAACTTCCCGAAGTCATCAAGCTCATCTATGGCTCGATCGCCGGCCTAGACCATTCGCCCGCGGCTCCAATATCGGGCTTGAGGCCGATGGTGCCGATCAAGAAATCGGTCACGCCGGAGTACATCGTTTGCCTCGAAGACGGCAAGAAGTTGAAGATGCTGAAGCGCCATTTGCGTACTGCCTACGGGATGACGCCCGAGGAATACCGGATGAAGTGGGGCCTAGCGCCGGATTACCCGATGGTAGCGCCGAATTACGCCGAGCAGCGCTCGGTCTTCGCCAAGAAGATCGGCCTCGGCAAACGGCCTAGCGGTGGCCGCAGGTCGGCGGGCCGTTCGCGCGCCGGCGGGCGCGGCTGAGGCGGCGTACAAAAAAACGGCCCGGCGGTCGCCCGCCGGGCCGGTTCTCTCGCCGCCTGACGACGGCTAGAAGTCGATTACATCTCGGCGTATTTGCCGGCCTTCCAGACGTAGAACACGTACTGGGAGTTCGAGACATCGCCCTTGTTGTCGTACTTTAGATTGCCGATCACGGTGTTGAACGACTGACCGCGGATCGCCTTCGAGAGTTGGGCAAGATCGAGCGACTTGGTCTTCTCAACTGCCGCCGCCCACACCTGGATCGCCGCGTAGGTGTAGAGCGTGTAGCCTTCGGGGTCATAGCCCTGCTGCTTGAATTTCCCGACGACCTGCGCGGCTTCTTTGGCTTTGCGGGGGTCGGGAGCGAACGTCATCAAAGTGCCCTCGCCTGCCGGACCGGTGATCTTCCAGAACTCGTCGGTGACCAACGCGTCCTCGGAGATCGCCTGGGCGGTGAAGCCCTGTTCGCGCGATTGGCGAACCAACAGGCCGGCTTCAGTGTGATACAGGCCGAGATACATCACCTCGACGCGCGCGGCCTTCATCTTGCTGATCAGCGCGGAGAAGTCCTTGTCGCCCTGCGTGATCGCCTCGTACATGGCCTCCTTGACGCCCTTGGCGTTCAACGCCTTCTTCGTCTCGTCGGCGATGCCTTTGCCGTACGTCGATTTGTCGTGGATGATGGCGACGTTCTTGCCCTTGAACTTATCGGCGATGTATGCGCCAGCCACCGCACCCTGCTGATCATCGCGCCCGCAGGTGCGGAAGACGTTAATCCAGCCCTTGCCGGCTGCACCATCCGTCAGCACAGGGTTGGTCGACGCCGGCGAGATCTGCAGGATCTTCGCCTCGGCGTAGACCTCCGAGGCCGGAATCGACGAAGACGAGCAGAAGTGCCCGGCAATGAGCGCCACCTTGCGCCCCGCCATCTGCGTGGCCACTGCGCGCGCCTGGCGGGGGTCGCACGCGTCATCGCCGATTTCGAGCTTGATCTTGCGGCCGAGCACGCCGCCCTTGGCGTTGAGGTCGTCGACCGCCGCTTGGGCGCCGCGGCGCATCTGTTCACCGAAGGCCGCATACTGGCCCGTCATCGGACCGACTGACGCGATAACGATCTCTTGGGCCATGGACGGCCCGGAAGCGAACATTGTCGCCGCGGCCGCGATCAGGCCCAATCCAATCTTTCGCATATCTGCTACTCCCTGTTGTTGAGGACGGTGGAATGGCTGCACACTCCACGATACGGGCGCGCCGGCCTCCCGCCGGGCCCCGTAAACTGGACCCGATCTTAGGCCGGACCGGTCCGGTCGGCAACAAGACCCGGACTTAGCCCGTCGCTTGTCGCCGTGGACGCCAGGAAAACAGACCGGATCGTTCGTATAACCATGGATATTGTGTAACCATCTTGTGCGCCCGCGTGGCCAGGTATGCCGCAGCGCCGATGGCGCACGTCACAACGACGGAGGCGATAAATCCTGATATCGATAAGATCTCGCCCTCGAACAGCGCGAAGCAGAAGAACCGGTTGGCGGCGGCGAGCAGCAGGCAATAAGGGAATACCTGCCACATTGGCCGCCACGTTCCGGCGAGCGCTTGGCCGGTCATGAAGCTGGCGAATCCGAATATGACGACGGTCACGCCGATGAACACCGATAGCGAACTGCCCAGCACCTCTTCCACCTCTGCCTCCGCTCCCCGTTCCGCCAGCCAGTCAGTGCGTTCGTCCGCCCTCGAGGTAGGCCGCACGAACCTCGCGGTTGGCCAACAGATCCGCGCCTGTGCCCTCCATCGCGATGCGGCCGTTGACGATGACGTAGGCGCGGTGGGCGAGCTTCAGCGCATGATAGGCGTTCTGCTCGACCAGCAGCACGGTCATGCGCTCCTGCGCGTTGATCTCGCGGATGGTCTCGAAGATTTGCTTGACCAGCAGCGGCGCCAGTCCGAGCGACGGTTCGTCGAGCAGCAACAGGCGCGGCCGGCTCATCAGCGCGCGGCCGATGGCCAGCATCTGCTGCTCTCCGCCCGAGAGCGTGCCGCCGCGCTGGTTTTGCCGCTGCTTCAGGATCGGAAAGAGCGCGAACACCTTCTCCGCGTCGGCGGCGAAATGCGCCGGATCGGACGTTAACGCGCCGAGCTTCAAATTCTCGATCACCGTCATCCGCGGAAAGATCCGTCTGCCCTCGGGCGCGTGCGCGATTCCCAGTCCGACGATCTCGTGCGTGTCGCGATGCGTTATATCGGCGCCGTCGAAGGTAATCCTGCCGCGCGCCGCGCGCGGGTTGCCGCAAATCGTCATCAATAATGTCGATTTGCCGGCGCCGTTGGCGCCGATGAGCGTGACCATCTCACCCTGCCGTACCTCGATGCTGATGCCGCGCAGGGCCTCGATCGGACCGTAAAACGTGTGGATGCCGCTGACGCTCAGCATCACTGCTGGCCCCCCGCCGCTCCGGACAGGTCGGCGGCCACTTCGGGCGGCAGCTCCTCGCGCTCGCTTTCGCCGAGGTAGGCGCGGATAACGACGGGGTCGTTGCGTACGTGCTCGGGCGTCCCGTCGGAGATCTTGCGGCCATAGTCGAGGACGATCACATGGTCGGAAATCTCCATCACCACGCTCATGTCGTGCTCGATCAGCAGCACGGCGATCCGCTGCTTGTCGCGAATCTCGCGTAGCAACTCGTTGAGCGCCGCCGATTCACGCGGGTTGAGCCCCGCCGCCGGCTCGTCGAGGCACAGCATCACCGGCTCGGTGCACATCGCGCGGGCGATCTCGAGCCGGCGCTGATCGCCGTAGGCCAGATTGCCTGCCTCCATGTCGGCCTTGCCGAGCAGCCCGATGCGATCGAGCCAGTACCGCGCCAGGTCGAGCGCCGACTTCTCCGCGGCGCGGTAACCCGGCAAGGCAAGCAATCCGAAGACCGTGAAGCCGGAGGCCCGCATCAGCCGATTGTGCTGGGCGATGATCAAGTTCTCGAGAACCGTCATGCGCGGAAATAGGCGGACGTTTTGGAAGGTTCGCGCCACGCCGGCATGTTGGGCGATGCGGAAACCGTCCATTCGCTCGAGCAGAAAAGTCGCGCCGTTCCGCGACAGCGCCAAGCGTCCGATGGTCGGCTTATAAAAACCGGTGAGACAATTGAACATCGTCGTCTTGCCGGCGCCGTTGGGGCCAATGATCGCGGTGATCTCGCGATCCTGGGCGTCGAACGAAACCGCGTCGACGGCGACCAAGCCGCCGAAACGCATCGTCAGTTGCTCGACTTGGAGGAGCGGCGCAGCGGCGGCGTTCATCGCCCCTGCCCCGCCGATGCGACCGCGGGAAACCGTATCGACGGCTCGCGACGCGCCACTAAGCCTTGCGGGCGCCAAACCATGATCATCACCATCGCGGCGCCGAACAACAACATGCGGTATTGGGCAAACTCGCGGCCAAACTCCGGCAGCAGAATTAAGAACGCCGCGGCGATCACCACGCCGAGCTGGCTGCCCATGCCGCCAAGGACGACGATGGCGAGGATCGTCGCCGATTCGATGAAGGTGAAGCTTTCCGGGCTGATGAAGCCTTGGCGCGTGGCGAAGAACGATCCGGCGAACCCGCCGAACATCGCTCCCAACGCGAATGCGCTCAACTTGGTGTTAGTCGGATTGATGCCAAGCGACCGGCAGGCAATCTCGTCCTCGCGCAACGCTTCCCATGCGCGTCCGAGCGGCAGGCGGCGGATGCGAAGGGTGAACCAGTTGGTCAGGAGGGCGAGTAAAAGAATGATGTAATAAAGAAACGTCAGGCGATGGATGCCGGAGAACTCGATATCGAAATACTCGTGGAACGTGGTTTGACCGGGCGGCGCCGTCGGCGCGAACGGCATGCCGAGGAACGACGGCCGCGGAATGGCGCTGAGGCCGTTCGGCCCGCCCGTGAACTCCCACCAATTGAGAAGAATGATGCGGATCATCTCGCCGAAGCCGAGCGTGACGATCGCCAAGTAATCACCGCGCAGACGGAGAACTGGAAATCCCAGCAGGATGCCGAAGGTCGCCGCCAGCGCGCCCGCAAGCGGCAAGGATTCCCAGAAGCCGAGCGACAAGTACTGGGCCGCCAGGGCGAAGGAATACGCGCCGACGGCGTAGAAGGCCACATAACCGAGATCGAGAAGCCCAGCGAGCCCGACGACGATGTTCAGGCCCCAGCCGAGCATCACATAGATCAGGACGGTGATCGCCACATCCATGATGTACTGGTTGGCGAACGGCAGGAAGGGTAGTACGAAGCCGAAAACCGCCACCGCGCCCCCGACCCATATGCCGATCGCGCCAAGCGATCCGGCGAATTCTTGGACGGCGGCGAATGGTGCGCTCAGTACCGAGCCTCCCCGCTGCATCAGCAGCGCGAGAACGAACCGGCCGACGAATACGGCCGCCACGCCCACCATCACCCACGAAAAGCGCGTCTCGAGGGTGACGCCGCCGGTGATGTCGACCAGCCGGAACCCGATCAGCGGAACCGCGAGAATGAGCGCGACGAGCGCGGCCAGGCCGGCCTCGCGCGCCGCCGTCATCAACGGCGATGGTCGTGGCGCCGGCGCCTGTTGGACGAGGGTCGCCACGCGCCTAGACTTTCTCGACTTCGGGCTGGCCGAGCAAGCCCGTCGGGCGGAAAATCAGCGCGATCACCAAAATCCCGAACACCGCAACGTCCTTATACTCGACCGAAAAATACCCCGACCAGAACGCCTCGATGAGACCGATCAGCAGCCCGCCGAGCATGGCGCCCGGCAGCGAGCCGATGCCGCCTAGCACCGCCGCCGTGAAGGCTTTCAACCCGGCGAGGAAACCGATGAAAAAGTCGATCACGCCGTAGTACATCGTCACGAATACGCCCGCCACCGCGGCGAGCGCCGCGCCCATCACGAAAGTTAGCGATATCGTCCGGTCGACATTGACGCCGAGCAACGCCGCCATTTTACGGTCCTGCTCGCACGCCCGCTGCGCGCGGCCCAGCGGCGTCCTCTGAATCAGCAGCGTGAAGCCCGCCATCAGCGCGACCGTCAATACGATGATGATGATCTGCAGGTAGCTGATCACCACTCCGAACCCGGCGACATCCGTAAGCTGGATCGTCCCCTGTATGACCGGGGGAAGCGGCTTGATCTTGGCCCCTTGGACGATCTGCACGTAGTTCTGCAGCGCGATCGACATGCCGATGGCCGAAATCAACGGCGCCAGGCGGAACGATCCGCGTAACGGCCGATACGCCAGGCGCTCGACGGTCCATCCGTGCGCGGCGGTGAAGAACACCGCGATGGCAAGCACGATGATCAACGCCAGCGGAACCCAGGTGACGCCGAGCAGGCCCAGCAGCGTGAACGAGATCACGGCGATGAACGCCCCGATCATGTAGATCTCGCCGTGGGCGAAATTGATCATCCCGATGATGCCGTAAACCATCGTATAGCCGATGGCGATGAGGCCGTAGATCGCGCCGAGCGTCAGCCCATTGATGAGCTGCTGCAAAAAGTATTCCACGCCCTGGAACTCCCTGTTCCGACCCAGCCGCTGCTCCGCTGGCAAACCGGCCGGCGCCCCCGAATTTTTGTCCCGTCCGTCCGGGGTGCGGCACAAGTCATACGGGTAAGCCGCACGCTTGCCAAGGTTCTCGTTTTGCGCGATCAGCCCGGCGCTCGCGCCGCGAGCTTGGCGGAGAATTCCTTTACATATAAAATAATCGATCGTCCCCCGAACGACCGTCAGGCGCGATGTCCTCCGCTCCGTTCAGTCGACAGCTTCGCATCCGTTTTTCGCATTCGGATCCGGCAGGGATCGTCTACTACCCGAACTATTTCGATATGTTCAACGGACTGATCGAGGACTGGTTCTCCGACGGCCTCGGCATCGACTATGCCAAGCAAATCGTCGTCCACAGGCTGGGCCTGCCGACGGTCCACGCGGCGTGTGATTTCTTCATCCCGAGCCGGATGGGCGACCTGCTTTCAATGACGTTGCTGGTGCGCGATGTCGGCCGTTCGTCGCTCAAGCTCACGATCCACGGCCATGTCGGCGCCGAGGAGCGGCTGCGCGCCGACCTCGTCGTCGTCCTTATTTCGCTCGACACCAACAAATCGACACCGATCCCCGACAAGCTGCGCAGCCGCTTCGTCGACTACAAGGCGGCGCACGCCGGGTGGACCGTCGAGGCGGCGGCAGTCTGAGTAACGCAACGCGCGACGAAGGAGCGCATCACGACATGCACGATACGTTGTTGCCCAAAGGCTGGCGGCGGCCTGCGGGCTACGCCAATGGTGTCGCAGCGCGCGGGCGAACGATCTACGTCGCCGGCCAGATCGGCTGGAACGCACAGGGACTATTCGAGACCGACGATTTCACCGCTCAGGTCCGCCAGGCGCTCGCCAATGTGCGCGCGGTTCTCGAAGCCGGGGGCGCCGCGCCGCGGCACCTGACACGCATGACATGGTACGTGACCGATAAACACGAATATCTCGCGAATCTGCCGGCGATCGGCGACGCCTACCGCGACGTCATCGGCAGGATTTTTCCGGCCATGACTCTGATCGAGGTCAAGGGTCTCCTTGAGGCTCGCGCCAAGGTCGAGATCGAAGCCACGGCAGTCGTTCCCGAACCGCGACGCAATCCGGTACGCAAGTCGTCGCGAAGTCGCTAGAGTCGCCTCAGCGCCCTACCCTCGACTATATTGCTCCAACGCCCACAAGCGCGAACGGAGAGAACGATGGCCACCCAGCCAGCCCGTGCGGCAGCGAAGAAGCCCGGCGCCGCGAAGCCGACGTTTCAATGGGAAGATCCATTCCTGCTCGACGACCAATTCGCCGAAGACGAGCGCATGGTGCGCGACGCGGCGCGAGCGTACTGCCAAGAAAAGCTTATGCCGCGTGTACTCGAGGGGTTCCGCCACGAGAAATTCGATCGTGAGATCATGACCGAGATGGGCGCGCTCGGCTTCCTCGGCTCGACCATACAGGGCTACGGTTGCGCCGGCGTGAGTTACGTCTGTTACGGGCTCGTTGCGCGCGAGGTCGAAGGCGTCGATTCCGGTTATCGCTCGGCGATGAGCGTGCAGTCGTCACTGGTGATGCATCCGATCCATGCCTACGGAAACGAGGCGCAGCGGCAGAAGTATCTGCCCAAGCTCGCCAGCGGCGAGTGGGTCGGTTGTTTCGGCTTGACCGAGCCCGATCATGGCTCCGATCCCGCCGGCATGAAGTCGCGGGCCAAGAGGGTCGCCGGCGGCTACGTGTTACGCGGCGCCAAGATGTGGATCACCAACTCGCCCATCGCCGACGTCTTCGTGGTGTGGGCGAAGGACGACGACGGCGAGATCCGCGGCTTTATCCTCGAGCGGGGAATGAAGGGTCTCAAGACTCCCAAGATCGAGGGCAAGTTTTCGCTTCGTGCGTCGACAACCGGCGAGATCGTCATGGAGGACGTCGAGGTCCCGGAGGACAGCCTGTTGCCAAACGTCGCCGGTCTAAAGGGTCCGTTCGGATGCCTGACGCGGGCGCGCTATGGGATCGCCTGGGGCGCCCTCGGGGCAGCCGAGTTTTGCTGGCATCGGGCGCGCAACTACACGCTGGAGCGCAAGCAGTTCGGCCGGCCGCTCGCCGCCAATCAGCTCGTCCAGAAGAAGCTCGCCGACATGCAGACCGAGATATCGATCGGATTGCAATCGTGCCTGCGCGTCGGGCGACTGATGGATGATGGCCGTGCGACGCCGGAGATGGTCTCGCTCATTAAGCGCAATTCCTGCGGCAAGGCTCTCGACATCGCGCGAGTGGCTCGCGACATGCATGGCGGCAACGGCGTCGCTGATGAATTCCACGTCATACGGCACGTTTTGAACCTCGAGGCGGTCAACACCTACGAGGGAACGCACGACATCCACGCCCTGATCCTCGGCCGCGCGCAGACCGGCATCCAGGCCTTCTCCAATTAGAGTGCGGTTCGCATTGGTGGGACGACCCGCGTTGTGTCCCGCCCTTGGGCGAACTCCGGGCGCGAGGCAATGCGCGCGCCTTAGTAGTGACCCGGCCGAACCATGAGGACGCGAAACTCGACCGCGATCGGGCGGATCACGCGCTAACGGCGACTGGCAATAGTGCGCGACGACGCAGGCGGGCGTGAGGCCCGCCTGCGTCAAAGGCGCATGGAGTTCTGGCGAACGAGGCGGTCGGGACGTCGTGCCGTTCGGCGATCAGGCCGCAGTGGTGAGGACCTGGCTGCCTTTGGCCAGCGTACCGTTCCAGAACCGCTCGAGCTGGCGCAGCGCCTCGGCCGCGGTGCGCAACTTGTCGGCGGTCATGATCGTCTTCTCCAGCTCGACCGACTGGGTTTGGAACGTCTGGTCGAGCCGGCGATGCAAATCGAGTCCCTTGGGCGTCAAGCGCACGCGAACCGACCGGCGGTCGTGCGGCGAGCGCGCCTGGGTGACGTAATCGTGCTCGATGAGTTTCTTCAGATTGTAGGAAACGTTGGAGCCAAGATAGTAGCCGCGGAGCGTCAACTCGCCGACCGTCACTTCTTCCGAGCCCACGTTGTAGAGGATCAACGCTTGGACGTTGTTGATGTCGCGGATATTCAGACGGTCGAGGTCGCTCTTAACCACATCTAGAAAATGGCGATGCAAGCGCTCTATGAGGCCGACCGCGTCGAGATATGCGCTCTTCATAATAAAGTCCTTTCCCGGTGCTCGTCCGCGGGAAAGGATCAACGAAAACGGTTAATGTTCCCTTACCCACCCCGCAGAAGCTTGATTACGCCGGAGAAATCGCTTCCCGCGCCGCCGCCTGCGGCGAATAGCCCGTAGATCGACTGCGCCGCGGCACCGAGCGGCGTGTTGACCCCAGCTTGCTGCGCCGCTTGCTGCGAAAGCCGCATGTCTTTCAACATCATCGCTGCGGTGAACCCTGGTCTATAGTCGCGGTTCGCGGGCGACGTCGGCACCGGACCCGGAACCGGGCAATAGTTGGTCATCGACCAACATTGGCCGGAAGACTTTGAGCTAATGTCGAACAGCTTTTGCGCTTCGAGGCCGAGCTTCTCGGCGAGCAGAAACCCTTCGCAGACGGCGATCATCGAGATGCCGAGGATCATGTTGTTGCAGATCTTCGCTGCCTGCCCATTGCCGGGTCCGCCGGCGTGCACAATGGTCTTGCCCATTGCCTGCAGTAGCGGCAAGGCGCGGCTGAAGGACTTTTCGCCGCCGCCGACCATGAAAGTCAGCGTCGCCCCCTCGGCGCCGGCGACGCCGCCCGAGACCGGCGCATCGACCATGTCGTGGCCGGCCTTCGTTGCCGCATCGCTGACAGCGCGTGCGGTCTCGACGTCGATGGTCGAGCAGTCGATCAGCAACGCCCCTTTCGCCGCCGCGGCGATGACTGCGCCAGCGCCCATGTAGACGTCGCGCACGTGCGCGCCCGCCGGCAGCATCGTGATGACCGCCTCGACGCCCTTCGCCGCCTCGGCCGGACTTGCCGCCGCCGCGGCGCCCGCGCCGGTCACGGCGTCGAGCGACGCCTTGGCGACGTCGAACGCCTTCAGCTTATGCCCCGCCTTGATCAGGTTGCGCGCCATCGGCCCGCCCATGTTGCCAACGCCGATAAAACCGATGTTCGCCATGTCGCGTCCCTCCTGGAGTATTCGCGGTCATTCTCTTCTTCACGTCGCGTCGAGCGGGCTCGCCGAACCACCCCGACCGTCGAACTCGCTTCAATCCTCGAACGTCAGTTCGTCGCGTCCCAAGGACGCAAAATACTTCTCGACGTCAGCCGGCTTGACATCGTCCAGCCGCGCCGGATTCCAACGCGGCGCGTTGTCCTTGTCGATCACCACCGACCGGACGCCCTCGAAGAAATCTCCGCCGGCCATGAACCGTTGCACCAGCCGGTATTCGAGCCGCATGCAATCCTCGAAATCGAGGCCTGCGCCCATGCGGAGTTGGCGCACGGTGACGCGAAGACTGGTCGGCGACTTCCGCGAGATCGTGTCGCGCGTCGCGCTGGCCCAGTCGCTGCTCTCGCTGGCGAGCGCCGCGAGGATCGCCTCGATTGTATCGCCGGCGAAGCAGCGATCGATTGCCGCGCGATGCTCTGCCAACGGCGAAGCGCCGGCGGATTGCGCGAAGCGCGCCAATGCTGCGGCGGCTGACTCGCTTTCGAGCGCCGCCAGCAGTTCCGTCATGCGGCCCGATGGCACGTAGTGTGTGGCGAGTCCGCAATAGACGAGATCGGCGGCCTTTAGCCGCGCGCCGGTCAAGCCGAGGAACATGCCGAGCTGGCCGGGCGTGCGGGTAAGAAAGTAAGTCGCGCCGACATCGGGAAACAGCCCGATGCCCGTCTCCGGCATGGCGAACAACGCTTTCTCGCTGACCGCGCGGAAGCGCCCGGTCATCGACACGCCGACCCCGCCGCCCATCGCGATCCCGTCGACAAGCGCGACATAGTCCTTGGGAAAGCGGTGGATGCGGCGATTGAGCCGGTATTCGTGCCAGTAGAAATCGCGGGTCAATCGCCCGCCAGGACCCGATTCATATAGCGCGCGAACATCCCCGCCAGCGCAAAATGCGCGATCGCCAGCGCCGGTGATCGCCACTTTGTCGATTCCTGGATCCTGCGCCCAAGCTTTGAGCTGGCGGTCGAGCGCCTGCGACATGCCGAGGGTCAGCGCGTTGAGCGCCTTCGGCCGGTTCATCTCCGCGTGGCCGAGGCGCCCACGCGCCGCGAACAGGATATCGCCGCTCGACGCGGCCGCCTCGTTCATCGTTCCTCACATGCCCAACAGGCGGCGGGCGACGATCACCCGCATGATTTCGTTCGTGCCTTCGAGAATCTGGTGCACCCGCGCGTCGCGCAAGTGCCGCTCGATCGGATAATCCTTGAGATACCCGTAGCCGCCGAAGAGCTGCAGCGCGTCATTGCACACCTTGAAGCCGGTATCGGTGGCTAGGCGTTTGGCCATTGCGCAATAAAGCGTCGCGTCCGCGTCGCCGGCATCGAGCCGGCTCGCCGCGCGATGGATCATCAAGCGCGCCGCCTCGAGTTCGGTCGCCATGTCGGCGAGCTTGAACTGCAGCGCCTGGAAATCGGCCAGGCGCTTTCCGAACTGTCGCCGCACCCCGAGATGGACGCGCGCCGCCTCGAGGCAGGCGCGGGCGGCGCCGATCGAGCAGGCGCCGATATTGATCCGACCGCCGTCGAGGCCTTGCATGGCGATCTTGAAGCCGTCGCCCTCCTGGCCGATGCGGTTCGCCACCGGGACGCGCGCGTCCTCAAAGATCACCATCGCCGTTGGCTGGCTGTTCCAGCCGAGCTTTCGCTCTTTCTTCCCGAACGACAAACCGGGCGTGTCCTTTTCGACGACGATCGTCGAGATGCCCTTCGGACCCTCGCCGCCCGTGCGAACCATGCAGACGTAAACGTCGCTCGCCCCGCCACCCGAGATAAACGCCTTTGTGCCATTCAGCACATAGTGGTCGCCATCGCGCGCCGCCCGCGTTTTCAATGCCGCGGCATCTGATCCGGCGCCCGGCTCGGTGAGGCAATAGCTGGCGAAGCTTTTCATCCGTGTCAGATCGGGCAACCATCGCCGCCGCTGCGCATCCTCGGCGAACTTGTCGATCATCCATGACGCCATGTTGTGAATGGAGATATAAGCCGCGGTCGACGTACAGCCGACGGCGAGCTCCTCGAAGATCACCGCCGCGTCAAGTCGCGAGAGATCCGAGCCGCCGACGTCATCGCGTATGTAGATTCCGGCGAACCCGAGCTCGGCCGCCTTTCGCAACGTCTCGACCGGAAAGACGCAGTTTTCATCCCACTCGGCCGCGAACGGTGCCATCTGCTCGGCGGCAAAATTGCGCGCCATCTCCTGGAACTGGCGTTGCTCCTCGCTCAGCTCGAAATCCATGCCTCTTGCCCCTGGGACTGGCTTCGCGTCCGGCTTCTAAAGGCCGACCTCGGCGCTGTCAACGCAGCCGGCCGGGGTGCGACACTCAGGCGGCGTGACAGACCCGGCCCCTCCGGCTAAAAACCGGGATCGCGCCGGCGGCAGATCGGCATGGGAGGCGATTAGCGATGCATTTCACCGGACGTTTTCCACGCACGCGCATGCGCCGCAATCGCCGCGACAGGTGGACGCGCGCGCTGGTCGCCGAGCACCGCCTAACCGCCTCCGATCTGATCTGGCCGGTGTTCGTTCGTGACGGCAACAAGACTCGCGAACCCATTCGCTCGATGCCTGGCGTCGCGCGATTGTCGATCGACGAGCTGGTCAAGGATGCGCGCCGTGCCGCCAAGCTCGGGATTCCGGCGATCGCGCTGTTTCCCTACGTCGCGCGGGCGCTCAAGCGCAAGGACGGCGACGAGGCGCTCAACCCCGACAATGTCATTTGCCGAGCTGTGCGTGCAGTCAAGAAATCGGTTCCGGAGCTGGGCGTGATTTGCGACGTCGCCCTCGACCCGTTCACCAACCACGGCCACGACGGGTTGGTGCGCGATGGTTACGTGGTCAACGATGAAACGGTTCGCGTCATCGTCCGCCAGGCGCTGGTGCAAGCCGAAGCTGGGTGCGACGTCATCGCCCCCTCCGAGATGATGGATGGCCGCGTCGGCGCAATCCGCGACGCGCTCGACCGCCAAGGCTTCGAGGCGGTGCGGATCATGTCGTATGCCGCCAAATACGCCTCGGGATTCTACGGGCCGTTCCGTGACGCCATCGGCTCGGCGTCGAGCCTCGGGACGGCCGACAAGCGTACATATCAAATCGATCCGGCGAACAGCGACGAGGCGCTGCGCGAGGTGGCGCTTGACATCGATGAAGGCGCCGACATGGTGATGGTCAAGCCAGGCATGCCGTATCTCGACATCGTGCGGCGTGTAAAAGAAACCTTCGGCGTGCCGACATTCGCCTATCAAGTGTCGGGCGAGTATTCGATGCTGGCCGGCGCCATCGCCCGTGGCTGGCTCGATCGCAAGGTTGTCGCCGAGAGTCTATTGTGTTTCAAGCGCGCCGGAGCGGACGGCGTGCTCACTTATTTCGCGATGGATGTGGCGGAGGAACTGGCGAAGCGCTGAATGCCTATTCCTCGCTTTTTCTCCAGCAAGGCCGACCTTATCGTTTGGCACGTTCAACGGCGAAATCCAAGACTCTACGCGGTCCTTGTATCTCCCACGCTCGACGTCACGACGAATCGCTCGAAGAAGCGAACGATGCAGCGATCGTGCCATGGTGCAGGGCCGCCGAGCCCATGAAAGCCGACATGGCCTCCGCGCCGCGACAGCAGCGCGGTCAGTCGACGGTTCCGCCGCCAGTCGTAGCGCGCGTAATCTTCGCCAGGTATCCACGGGTCGTCGAGCGCGTGGATGACGAGCGTCGGCGTCGCGATGCCGTCGAGTGCGCGGCGCGACGAGCATCGCGCATAGTAATCTTCGGCGCCGCCAAAGCCGTTCAACGGCGCCACGACCGTGTCGTCATATTCGTAGATCGTTCGCGCCGACGCGATGGCGCGCGAGCGCTCGAGGTCATGAACGGTTCGCGGGCCGAACGCTTCGGCTTTCATGCGGCGCAGCAGGTACGATTGATAGATGCGATTGCGCGGCCGCATCATCGCCACCGCTGCGGCCCGCAATTCGATCGGCGCCGACACGGCGGCAGCGGCGATGACTGGCTCTCCCCCGCCCCGGCCTAGCAAATTGAGCAGCAAATTTGCCCCGAGCGAGAAGCCGATGGCGAACACGCCGCGCTCGCGCGCCTCCCGCGGGAGCGCCGCCAGCGCATCACTCAGGTCTTGCGTTCGCCCGGCGTGATAGCGCTCGCGGCAATTGAGGCGCGTCGCACCGGCGCCGCGCAAGTTGAGCCGCAACACCGAAAAGCCGGCATCGAGTAGGCTGCGCGTGGTGAGCAGAACATAAAAACTCTCGGCGCAGCCGGAGAGGCCGTGGATCAGCGCGACCAGCGGCCGGTGCGTGGCGTTGCGATGCCATTCGGCCTGCAGTCGATCGCCGCTGCCATCGCGCATCGGTAGGTCAAGGGTTGCCGCTGGCCAGGCGTGCAGATCCGGTCGCGGACGGACAATGAAATTTCGAACGGTCTGCAGATCGGGTCCGAACCATGGCGCACGCGGCCGAAACTCGGGGAACTCGGCGGCGGACCCTCCGATATGATCGAGCGGCGCTGCGCTCAGCCCCATGGCCCGCGCCGACCGCGGTCGATCGGCCCCGTCTCGTCTGCCGGTGGGCCGCCGGCGCCTGTCCCACCGGCCGAAGGGCCGTCATCCCACGGGCGACGCTGCGGCGGATCGCCCCACATCGGAACGCCGGGCAAGCGGAAGAACGGCACCAAGGCGAGCCCGGCCATGAAGCCGCCGATGTGCGCGAACCACGCGACCCCGCCCTGCTCCGGATCGTCCGCCAGCCCGAATACGACCTGAAAGAGGATCCAACCGCCGAGGTAGATATAGGCTGGTATGCGGATCGTTTGATAGTAGAACCCCGCCCAGACGAAGGTGCGTATGTTCGCCGTCGGATGCAGGACGATGTACGCACCCAGCACGCCTGAAATGGCGCCGCTGGCGCCGATCATCGGCACCATCGAAGACGTGAGCACGAACCCTTGCACCAACGCCGCGACGACGCCGCAAATCAGATAGAACATCGTGAAGCGGACATGGCCCATCGCTTCCTCGATGTTGTTGCCGAAAATCCACAGGAACAGCATGTTGCCGATAAGGTGTTCGAGGCCGCCGTGAAGGAACATCGACGTCATCACGGTCAGCAGTGGATCGATGGTCTCGATGTCCGGCGGCAACGAGCGTCCCTCGAGCAGCACCCCCGGCGTCATGCCGTAGCCGCGCAGCAGCGCCTCGGCCTGCCATGGCGGCAGGCTAAGCTGGTAAAGGAACACGATCGTGCATGTTACGATGAGAATCAGGTTGACGATCGGCAAGATCTTGATCGGAACTTCGTCGCCGATCGGCATGAACATCGCCCGTTACCCTCAACGATCAGCGAGAAATTGGCGCACGCTGGCCACCTGATCGTCGGCCATCAGCGCCGGCGCGTGGCCGCATCGTGCGAACTCGACCGACTGCACCAAGCCCTTCGCGGCCGGCCCGCGTCGCCGCATTTCCGCGAGCGTGTTCGACGAGAGCAGGTCGGAATTCGCTCCGCGAAGGACCAGCGTCGGGCATGCGATTCCGTCCCATATCGGCCAAAGATCGACGTCCTCGATCGGGCGCGCCTTGAACACCGCGCCGATCGCCGGATCATAGTGAAGCTTGAGTCGTCCATTGCCGTCGGAGGCCGCGCTGTGCCGGGCGAGATGCGCCCATTCGGCGTCGCCCAACGGGCCGAACGCCGCGTTCACCCGACGTAAATAAGCCTCGACGCCCGCGAGATCGTCAAAGCGCGGGTCCGCGCCAACGTACTCGGCAATCCGTTCGAGCGCTGGTTTCGGGATCATCGGCCCGATGTCGTTGAGCACCAAGCGGCGGATCGGCGTGTTCGCCTTCGCCGCCAGCATCATGCCAATGATCCCACCCATCGATGTCCCGACCCAATCGACCTCAGGCATGCCGATCCGCGCGAGGAGCGCCGCGGCGACAGAGACATAGAGCGGATAGCCATAGCCCTCAGGCTGAGCGAGCCACCCGCTTGCGCCGCGTCCCGGCATGTCGACGCATACGACGCGATATCCATCGACGGCCAGTGCTGCCGCGAGAACGTCGAAATCGCGGGCGTTGCGCGTCAGGCCGTGAGCGCAAACGACGGCTCGGGCAGCATCGCCGCGGCCCCAATCCGAATAAGCGATGGATACGAAACCTTCTGGCGCCAAAGCGGCGAAGCGATCGAATCGAGGCGTCATGATGCCTCGCAATCTATCGAAGGGCGGATCGCCACGCTATCGACATGCCGGTCATGTCGCGCATGCGCTGGACAGTCGTCCGCCGGCATCGTTACAAGTCCGGGCGACCCAGGTGTAACGACCCATCGACGGCGGGCGGACCCGCTTTCCGGCAAAGCAACTCCCATGCCCGCCTCGAACCCCCGTCTCCGCGGCCTTCTTTTTGCGACGGGCGCGCCGCTGTGTTGGAGCGTCGGCGGCGTCGTCATGAGGTCGGTCGATGCCACCGGTTGGGACATCGTGTTCTGGCGGTCAGGCACGCATGCGGTCGTGCTTGGCGTCGCGCTCGGGCTTTTGTTCGGTACGCGGACGATGCGCGACATGCGCCGCGCCGGCTGGTCGGGCTGGATCTCGGCGTTGCTGCTTGCTGGCGTGTTCACGTTCCATGTTCTCGCCATTGCCAACACTACGGTGGCGAACGTGCTGATCTTGCAGTCGACCTCGCCGATCTTTGTCGCCGTCCTTGCGGCCCTCGTGCTGGGTGAATATCTCGATCGCCGCAGCGGCATACTCCTTGCGATCGCCCTTGCCGGATTGGCGCCGGTGCTGGCGGGTTCGTTCTCCGCTCCGGCCGGTGCTGCCAGCCCGCTCGGCGACGCGCTGGCGCTGGCGGTGTCGTTCTGCTCGACGATTAATTTTCTCGTGATCCGCCGTGCGCGCGCGGTAAACCTGATTCCGGCGACCGTGGCCGCCGGGGCGCTCGCCGCCGCCATCGCCTGGCCGTTCGCCGCTCCGTTCGCGCTGCCGGCGCAAGATATCTGCCTGCTGATCGGTCTTGGCGTCGTACAAAACGTCTTCGGCGTATCGCTGTTCTATGCCGCGCTTCGGCATCTCCCGGCTGCCGAGGTGGGTTTACTGTGCCTTCTGGAGCCGGCGCTCGGGCCGATCTGGGTGTGGCTATTCGTCGGCGAAGAGCCGGGCTTATTGACGATGCTAGGGGGCGCCGCGATCGTCGGCGCGCTTCTCATCAAGGGCGCGCTCGACCTGCGATACCCCGTGTCGGCGAAAACCCTACCGGCATGACTTCCACCGCCATCGCGACGCCACCCAACCGGCGTCTTCGCGCTTTACTTCTCATGCTCGTCGCCGGGCTGGTTTGGAGCACGGGCGGGCTACTCGTGCGCAGCGTGTCGATCACCGATGGGTGGGAGATTGTCTTCTGGCGTTCCCTGTTCATGGTCCTCTTCATGGCGAGCGTCCTTACGGCGTGGCATGGGGAGCGCGCGCCGCGGGTGGTGCGCGGCATCGGGCCGGCCGGCGTGCTGGCAGGATTCTTTCTGTCGCTGACGTTCTTCTTTTTCATCCTTTCCGTCACCAGGACGACCGTCGCCAACACGCTGGTGATCATGAGCATCGCGCCATTCGCAGCGGCGATCTTCGCCCGGCTCTTTGTCGGCGAAATGGTGCCGTCACGCACTTGGTTTGCGATGGCGATCGCGTTCTCGGGCATCGCCGTCATGTTCGCGGACTCGCTTACCGTTGGCGATTGGCTGGGCAACCTATTGGCCCTCGGCGTGCCGCTCGCCTATGCGTCGAATCTGACGATGCTTCGCCGCTTCGGCGGTGCGGTCGACATGGCGCCGACGGTAATGATCGCCGGGTTGTTCTCGATCGTCATAGCGTTGCCGATGGGTTGGCCCATCGAAGCGAGCTGGCGCGATATCGTCGTGCTGGCGTTCATGGGCGTCGTTCAGCTTGGACTTGGTTGCCTGTTGATGACCGTAGCGATCCGGCACCTGCGCGCCGCCGAGGTCGGCCTGATCACGCTGCTCGAGACCATCTTGGGGCCGATATGGGTATGGTTGGGCGTCGGCGAACGGCCGACCGACCCGGCGCTCGTCGGCGCATCGATCGTCGTCGGGGCGCTTCTCGCGAACGAGCTGTTCGGCCTGATCCGCAAGCGCCCGTGAACGGCCCGCGCCCGGCGTAAGCGCGGTTGTCGCCGGCTTTCCGCTCGGCTATGAATTGCCACCCTTTCACCGAGGAGCCAGCGCATGGCCGGTTCGGGCCCACTTGCGGGCGTCGTCGTGGTCGATCTGTCGCGCATTCTCGCCGGCCCGTACTGCACGCTGTTGATGGCCGAGCTCGGCGCCCGTGTCATCAAGGTCGAAGCGCCGAAAACCGGCGACGACGCGCGGGCCTACGGTCCGTTCCTCAAGGGAAAGTCGGCGTATTTCATGTCGATCAACCGGGGAAAAGAATCGATCGCGCTTGACCTCAAGGGGGACGCCGATCGTGCGATACTCGACCGGTTGCTGGCGAAGGCCGACGTGATCGTCGAAAATTTCCGCCCCGGCACGATGGAAAAGCTGGGCTACGGTTGGGACGCACTGCACGCGAAGTATCCGCGTCTCATTTACGTGTCCGCGTCCGGTTTCGGCCATTCCGGTCCTGACTCGCAGCGCGCCGCGTACGACATGGTCGTCCAGGGCATGGGCGGCATCATGAGCATCACCGGCTCGCCGGGCGGCCCGCCGGTGCGCATCGGCATGTCGATCGGCGACATCGGCGCCGGACTCTATGCATGCATCGGCGTCAATGCGGCGCTTTATCACCGCGCGCTGACCGGCGAGGCGACCAAGGTCGACATCGGCATGTTCGATTGCCAGCTCGCGCTTCTCGAAAACGCGATCCTTCGGTACTTCGTCTCCGGCAAGCCGCCAGGACCGCTCGGCGCGCGACATCCGACGATCGCGCCGTTCGAGGCGTACCACGCGGCCGACGGCTACTTGATCGTCGCCGCCGGCAATGATTCGCTGTTCGTCAAACTTTGCGCCGCGCTGGGTCGCCCGAAACTTGCCGAGGACCCGCGCTACCTGACAAACGATCTGCGTAACCAGAACGTCGACGCGCTCAAGGCGGATATCGAGACCGTGCTCTCAACCAAGCCGGTCACGCACTGGCTCAAGACCCTCGACGACGCGGGCGTGCCGGCAGGGCCGATCAATCATGTCGGTCAGGCGATCAGCAGCGTGCAGGCCGCGGCGCGCAACATGGTCGTCACCGCCGAGGATCCGGTGGCCGGACCGGTCCAGCTTGTCGGCAATCCGATCAAATTGGTCGGTTTCCCCGACCCGCCGACCCGTGCACCGGCGCCGGAGCTCGACGGCGACCGCGAACGCATTCTGAAAAGCCTATGACATCGCGAGGAGACGCCCCATGGCCACCGCCAACTTACTGACCCCCGTTCTTGACCCGCGGGCGTTGGCCCATCAGCTCGCAGGCAAGCTGCTGATCAATGGCGCGATGACGCCGGCCAAATCGGGCAAGACGTTCGATGTCGTCAACCCGGCGACCGGGGGAATGGTCGCCGCGGCGGCGCTCGGCGAGGCGGCCGATGTCGGTGCCGCCGTCGACGCCGCGGCGCGCGCGCAGCCGCACTGGGCGCGCACCGCGGCGCGTCAGCGCGGTAAGCTTCTCGCCGAGTGCGGCCGCGTGCTCAATGAGCATGTCGAGGAGCTCGGCCGTCTGATCGCGCTTGAAACCGGCAAGGCGCTGCGCACCGAAAGTCGCGTCGAGGCGTCGATCCTGGCCGACGTTTTCGTCTTCTACGGTGGGCTCGGCTCGGAACTCAAGGGCGAGAGCGTCCCCTTCAGCCCCGACATGTTGACGGTCACGACGCGCGAGCCCATCGGCGTCGTCGGCGCCATCATCCCGTGGAACGTGCCGTTGATGCTGATGGCGCTGAAGATCGCCCCGGCCTTGGTCGCCGGTAACGCGGTCGTCGTCAAATCGGCCGAGGAAGCGCCGCTGGCAGCGCTCCGCGCCTGCCAGATCATGAACACCGTGCTGCCGCCAGGCGTGTTCAACATTCTGTCGGGATTCGGCCCGGAATGCGGCGCGCCCCTTGTCGCCCATCCCAAGGTTGGCAAGGTCACCTTCACCGGATCGGTCGAAACCGGAAAGATCGTCTATCGGACGGCGGCGGAAAAGCTAATCCCGGTGACGCTCGAGCTCGGCGGCAAGAGCCCGATGATCGTGATGGCAGACGCCGATGTCGATCGCGCCGTCGCCGGCGCCATCGTCGGCATGCGCTTTACCCGCCAAGGTCAGAGCTGTACCGCAGCCAGCAGAATCTTCGTCCACGAAAAGATCCATGACGAGTTCGTCGCCAAACTGCGGGCGAAAGTCGACGCGATGAAGATGGGCGACCCGCTCGACGAGACGACCGACATCGGCGCGATTATTTCCAAACCGCAATACGATAAGGTCAAGTCTTACATCAAGATCGGGCAGGAAACCCCTGGTGCTAAAGCATTCGAGTGCTCGGCCTTGCCATCGGACCCCAAGCTGAAAGACGGCTTGTTCGTACGCCCGGTGGTATTTACCGGAGTAACCAATGAATGCCGCGTCGCCCGCGAGGAGATCTTCGGTCCGGTCACCTGCGTGATGAAGTTCACCGGCTACGAAGAGGTGATTGCCGCGGCGAACGACAGCGACTATGGCCTCGCCGCCTCGGTCTGGACCCGCGACCTCAAAACGGCCCTCGACGCGACACGGCGGCTCGAGGCTGGTTTCGTGCAGGTTAATCAAAACCTCGTCGTGCAGCCGGGATTGTCGTATGGCGGCGTCAAGCAGTCGGGGCTCGGCAAGGAGGCGTCGCTCGAGGCGATGCTCGAGCATTTCACGCAGAAGAAGACGATCATCATCAACATGACTTGACCTGTTCGCCGGCTGCATCACCATCGAGCGATGGCACGTCGCAAACGCGGATTCGCAAGAACGATGACTTGGACGGCGCGAGGCGCCGTGGCGGCCGTCGTCCTTTCAGCGGCGCTCGCCGCATCGGGCTATGCCTACATCCGCACCTCGCTCCCGGCAACGTCGGGGCGATTGCAACTTCCCATTTTCGGCGCCGCGGTCGAAGTGATACGCGATCGTTATGGCGTCCCGCATATCTTCGCGCAATCGGAGCGCGATGCCTTTGCGGCATTAGGTTTCGTCCACGCCCAAGACCGCTTGGCGCAGATGGATATCATGCGTCGGACCGCCGAAGGCCGCCTGTCCGAGGTCATCGGCGCGGTGACGCTGCCGCACGATCGCTTCGTGCGCACGCTCGGACTGCGTGCCCAGGCCGAAGCGGCGCTTGCCGCCATGTCGCCCGAGGTCCGCGCCGTGTTCGACGCTTACGCCGCAGGCGTAAACGCGTATCTCACCTCGCATGACGGCGCGTGGCCGCCCGAGATTTTGTTCAGCGGAGCTACCCCTGCGCCATGGGAGCCGGTCCACAGCCTGCTTTGGGGACGGCTGATGTCCGTTCAACTCGCCGTGAACTGGCGCGGTGAACTCAGTCGCGCCCGGCTGGCCAGCCGGCTGACGCCGGCCATGCTCGCCGAACTATGGCCCGACCATCCTTCCGACGCAGCGACCACGCTGGCCCGCCATGCCGCCGACTACCGCGCGCTCGACCTCGATCGACTGGCCGCGACGCTGCCGCCACCGCTGGGACCAGCCCAGGCGTCGAACGAATGGGTCGTATCAGGCGCGCGTGCGACCACCGGTAAGCCGCTCCTCGCCAACGATCCGCACCTGGGCCTCAATGCCCCTGGAGTTTGGTACCTGGCGCGGATCGAGGCGCCTGGACTGTCGCTGGCCGGGGCCACGGCGCCAGGGGCTCCCTTGCTGGTCCTCGGACACAATGGCGCGCTCGCCTGGGGCTTCACCACCACCAACGCCGACACCCAGGATTTGTACTTCGAGCGGGTCGTTGACGGCGACCCGGGGCGTTACGAAACACCATCGGGGCCGCAGCAATTCGCGGTCCGACAAGAAACCATTTTGGTCAAGGACGACCGGCCGGTCACCCTTACCGTGCGCGCCACACGCCATGGCGTCGTCATATCCGATCTAGCGCTGGCGACGGACGCCGTCCCACCCGGTTATGTTCTGGCGCTTGCCGACGCCGCGGCCGAGCAGCCCGATCGCACCGCCGATGCGCTCTTTCGTATGAATCGAGCAAGAAACGCCGATGAATTCGTCGCCGCCCTGGCAACATGGCACTCGCCGGTCCAGAACATCGTCTACGCCGACACCGCCGGCCGCATCGGGCTGTACACCGCCGGACGCATCCCTCAACGGAAATCCGGCGATGGCTGGCTCCCGCAGCCTGGATGGACAGGCGAATTCGATTGGCTCGATTTCATTCCTTTCCCCGATCTGCCGCACGCCGCCAATCCGCCGTCTGGGCGGTTGATCAACGCGAACAACCGGGTGGTTCCGGACGACTACCCCTATTTCGTGGGTCGCGATTGGGATTCGCCCGAGCGCGCCGAGCGCATCGCAGAGCGTCTTGCCGAGCGCGCCAAACATGACGTCGCGAGCATGGAGTCCGTTCAGGCCGACGATGTATCGCTGTTCGCAAGACGCCTGCTACCGGCGATGGCGCGCGTCCGCGCCAATGACGCTCGTGCCCGCGAGGCTCTGGCCCGACTTGCCAATTGGGACGCGCGTATCGACCGCAGGCGCGCCGAGCCGCTGATATTCAATACGTGGGTCCGGCGCATCGCCGCCGGATTGCTCGTGCGCGCGCTCGGGCCCGCAGGTGCGGATTTGCAGCGCGATTCACCCATGCTTGTACGCCGCGCCTTCGATGGCACGTCCGAATTTTGCGACGATCGAGCCACCGAGGCCGTCGAATCATGCGCCGATCTGGTGGCGGTCGCGCTTTCGCAAACTCTCGACGAATTGACCCAGACCTTTGGCCCCGACATGGGCCAATGGCGCTGGGGCGATGCGCATGCCGCCGTCTTCCATCATCCTTTCTTTTCGCGGGTTCCTTTCGTGGCGCAATGGACGGCTTTTCGCCAGCCTACCGACGGCGACAATTTCACCGTGCGGCGGGCCGCCTCGCGCGCGGGCGACCCGGCGAATCCCTTCGCGCACGTTCACGGTCAGAGCCTACGCGCGGTCTACGATCTGGACGACTTGCGCCGCTCGCGCTTCATCATCGCACCCGGTCAGTCGGGCAACCCGCTCTCGCCGCACTGGGGCGATCTTGTGCCGCTTTGGGCCCATGCCGGCTCGCTCGCCATTTCCGGCGACGCCGAGGCGCTCCTCAATGCCGGAGCCAGCCGGCTGGTCCTCGGACCGCAGCCGTGACGCCTCAAGCGCGCTCGCCGCGGTCGAGCTCGCGATTGTAGAACTGCCAGAAGTTTTCGATCAGCGGTCGCGTCATCAACTGCGCCCGCTTGTGCTCGAGTTCGGTGGGCTCGGAATATCGATAGGCGATACCGCTTGCGCCAAGCGCGAGTTGGGCCTTGCAGGCTTTCTCGAGAAATATGCCGATCAGCGTTGTTTCTTCGATGTCGTTGCCCGCGAATGTCACGCCGTGATTGCGCATGAACACGACCGGCGCATCGCCCATTGCGGCGGCGAGCGCGCCACCCAGCGCGAGATCGTCGATCAGTCCGGCGCTATCCTCGAAGCGCGCCGTCCGGGCGGCGAAATAGGCCGCCTCGTGGGTGACCGCGCGCAGCGTCTCGCTGGTGGCGGCGAACAGGCAGGCGTGATGAGGATGGGTATGGCCAACGACGTTGACGTCGGCGCGCCGCCGTAAGATCGCCGCGTGGATGGGCCACTCGAGATGGACGTGTCCATCGCCGGCCAGCTTGCGGCCGGTGAAATCGATCAGCACGAAATCGTCGACGCCGCGCACCTCGCCCAGGCTGATGCCCGAGCGCTTGAGCCACAGGCCGCGGCCGTCGGGATCGCGCATCGACATATGGCCGAGCGTCATGTCGGCGTGGCCTTCGCGATAGAGGATGCGACAGGCGCGGGCAAGAATGTGCAAGGTCTCGGCGAGCGAATTACTGATCGACTGCGTCATGCGATTTCCCGCGCCAGGGTTTTGCCGCTATATTCGCGGGGCGTTCTCCGCTAGGCAAGCACCGCGCGATGTCCGTCTCCCTCGACGATATTCGGCAAGCCGCCGAAACCATCCGCGGCGCCGTAGCCCGGACGCCCATCGTGGCGGCGCCTCGGCTATCCGCCATTGCGGGCGTCGATCTTTTGCTCAAGCTCGAGAACCTGCAGCGCACCGGTTCCTTCAAGGCGCGCGGCGCGCTGGTTCGGATGCTTCGGCTCGATGCCGACGCACGCCGCCGCGGCGTAATCGCCATGTCCGCTGGCAACCACGCTCAGGCGGTCGCCTATCACGGTCAGCGTCTCGGCATACCAGCCACGATCGTGATGCCAAAACTGACGCCGTTCACCAAGATCGAGAACACCAGCGCATACGGCGCGCGCGTCATCCTCGAAGGCGACGGGCTGGCGGAAGCCGCCGAATACGCCAAGCAGCTTGGCGAGCGCGAGACGCTCACCTTCATCCACCCTTACGACGACGTTTCGATCATCGCCGGCCAGGGCACCGTTGGCCTCGAGCTTGTCGACGATGCGCCCGATATCGATACCGTCGTGGTGCCGGTCGGCGGCGGCGGACTGTCGGCGGGCGTCGGCGTCGCCGTCAAGTCGCTGCGCCCGCGCGTACGGCTGGTAGGCGTCCAAGCGTCGCTGTTCCCCGACATGGTGCGACGCTTGCGCCCCGAAACGCGGCTCGCCAACGAGCCCGGCGATCGAGCCCGCTCGACGCTGGCCGAGGGCATCGCCGTGAAGCAGCCGGGCGAAATGACCTGCGAGATTCTACGACGGCATTTCGATGACTTCATCCTGGTCAACGAAGCGGGCATCGAAAACGCCGTCCACATGCTGCTTACCCAGGAGAAGATTCTGGCCGAAGGCGCCGGCGCGGCGCCGCTGGCCGCCGTGCTGGCCGCCCCCACGCGTTTCGCCGGACGCCGCGTGGCGCTGATCGTCTCCGGCGGCAATATCGATCCTCGGATCGTCGCGTCGATTTTGATGCGGGGGCTGGCCGCGGCGGGCCACATGGCGCGTCTAAGGGTGGAGATCACCGATGCGCCGGGGATGCTCGCTCGCGTGGCGAGCGCCATCGCCAAGGCGGGAGGCAACATCGTCGAGATCTATCATCAGCGGTTGTTCCGCGACGTGCCGGTGACGCGCGCCGACCTCGACGTCATCGTCGAGACGCGCAATTCCCGCCACTTGCGCGAGATCATCGCCGGCTTGGAGGCCGCCGGGCTTTCGGTGCGCCAGCTCGGCAACACCGCCGCCGAAGGTCCCTCGCCTGGTTAAGCAACCGCAAGACTGCCGTTGAATCAGGAGCTTGCCAACGTACTTGCGGCCCAAAGCGCCCCTGCCTTAGGCTTTTCGCGGCGTACTCAACGACGACAGGACATCCCCCTTGTCCGACGGTTCAGGCGATGGCCGCCTCGGGGCCTTACAGCGCGGCGCGCCTCGAAAACGCCGGCGGATTGAATACGCCTTATTGGGGCGACGGGTCGTCGCCGCGGCGATCGATTTCCTGTGCGTCGCTATCGCCGCGGCGCTGGTCGCCGGCGTTTTCATGGGCATCGGCGGCGAGCCAGCGAATCTCGTCTTTACGCTGTCGCTCGTCGTCGTCTGGTTCGTTTACGACACCGGATTCGTTGGCTCGGGACAGGCGACGCCCGGTCAACGCGCGACGGGGATCGAGATGGTCTCGATCGACGACGCGCCGATCGGCTGGTTTCAGGCTGCGCTATGGTCGTTCGTCTTTCTTGCCGGAATCGTCATCTCGGCAGGCCTGACGCTTCTCTTCCCGCTGATCGACCCCAGCGGCCGCACGATCAACGATCTATTGGCCGCCGTCCGCGTTCGCTGGCGCAAACGAACATCGGCGGGCGAGGCGCTCGCGGAGCGACATCCATGAACGCGCCGCGGCATGGCCACACCGCCCGCTTCTATTACTCGGCGCCCGCGCCATGCCCGTATCTGCGGGGCCGCGTCGAGCGCCGGATCTTTGCCGACCTCGCCGGCCCAAACGCGGCGCTTGGGTACGATATGCTCTCCGAGGCGGGTTTTCGCCGCAGTCTCGGTTTCGCCTATCGCCCGGCATGCCCTGGCTGCAACGCCTGCATCCCGGTGCGCATTCCGGTCGATGATTTCCTGATGTCACGGCGTTGGCGTCGCGTGCTGGCGAGCAATCGTGGAGTGACGGCCGCCTCACGCCCGGCGCGCGCGACTTCGGAGCAATACGAACTCTTCGCTCGCTATCAGGTAGGACGGCACGACGAAGGCGACATGGCGCGCATGGATTTCGCCGATTATCGAACGATGATCGAGGTCGGCGCCGCGAACAGCTTCGTCGCCGAATTTCGCGATTCCGACGCTTCGCTCGTCGCCGCGTGCCTCGTCGACCGCCTTGGCAAGGGATTGTCGGCGGTCTACAGCTTCTACGAGCCGGATGCGCGTCGGCGCAGCCTTGGCAGTCTGGTCATTCTATGGCTGGTGCAGGAGGCGCGGCGCCTCGGTCTCGTCCATGTGTATCTTGGCTACTGGATCGCCGAAAGCCGCAAGATGTCGTACAAATCGAGCTTCCGCCCGCTCGAAATCCTGGCCCGCGAGGGATGGGTCGAGCTCGTCTGACCGGATGGGCGAAGTCCTTTTGCGTTTCGTTTCCCCTTCCCTATAATGCCGCCACTTTCGGCGATCGGTTCGTCTCCGCCAGTGGTTGTGCTTCGCGCCTAATCCACAAGGCACGCGAGAGCTCGTCGTGAAGCTGAACGCAACAATTCGCATTAGGGAGGCCGCATTATGAAACGTCGCAAGCTTCTTGTTGGCGCCGCCGCGACGGGCGCCGCAGCCGCCGCATCGACCTTTCCAGCGCCTGCGATCAGTCAGGGACGAATGGAATGGCGGATGGCGACGAGCTGGCCGAAGAACTTTCCCGGACTTGGCACCGGCGCTGAGAACCTAGCGCGCAATATCACGACGATGTCGGGAGGTCGGCTGACGGTGCGTGTCTTCGGGGCGGGAGAGATCGGGCCGGCCCTTCAGGTATTCGACACGGTATCGAGCGGCACCGCCGAGATGGGACACGACGCGTCGTACTATCACCTCGGCAAGAACCGGGCGACCGCGTTCTTCACCGCGGTGCCCTTTGGGTTTACAGCCGGAGAACAGACGGCATGGCTCCACTACGGCGGCGGGCAGCAGCTTTGGGATGAGCTATACGCGCCATTCAATCTCAAGGCCTTCATCTGCGGCAACACCGGCACACAATATCTCGGCTGGTACCGCAAGGAGATGAGGACGGCCGAGGATTACAAGGGCCTCAAGAAGCGGATGCCCGGCCTCGGCGGCGAAACGATCAAGAAGCTTGGCGCGACGGTCGTGCTGCTCCCCGGCGGCGAGATTTTCGCGGCGTTGCAGTCGGGCGCCGTCGATGCCGCCGAATGGGTCGGGCCTTACAACGACCTCGCATTTGGATTCCACCAAGTCACGAAATTCTACTATGCGCCGGGCTATCACGAGCCGGGTCCATCGATCCAGTTGACGATCAACAAGGCGAAGTGGGATGCGTTGCCGAATGATCTCAAGGGGGTCATTCAAGTCGCCGCCCAAGCCGGCCACGACGACATGCTGGCCGAATTCAACATGCGTTCCGGCGAGGCGCTCGATACGTTGCGCACGAAGCACGGCGTGCAGGTGCGCACCACTCCACGCGACCTGTTGCAAGCGCTCGGCACTGCCGCCGGTGAGGTGATGGCCGAGGAGTACGAGAAGGCCGACGCGATCGGCAAGAAGATCTTCAAATCGTACATGAAGGCGCGCCGGCAACTCATCGCGCATATGCGTTTCGGCGAGCAGGCATACTTCAACGCCCGTTCGCTGGCGTTCAAATATCTCGACAACGTTTAGTCTTCCGCGACGCTGTCGAGTCGATTCCAACCCGCGCGACATTTGTCGCGCGGGTTTTTTTCGTCGACCTCGTTTATTTCTGCGGTTGCGACGGGTCCTGCGACAGGATCGAATCATCTTCCGGCGGCGGCGCTTGCGGATCGCCGCCTTCTTGCGACGGGTCTCGCGTCAACGAATCGTCCTGATCGGGAGCCGGTTCCGAGCCCGGTGCGTCGATCGTCAGCGCCGGACCGGACCGGTAGATGACATCGGGCAGCCACGTCGCCACGCGCGGGAAGTTCCACATCAGGACCATGCATAAGACCTGCATGCCGACGAAGGGAATAATGCCGCGGTAGATATGTCCCGTCGTCACTTGTGGCGGCGCCACCCCGCGCAGATAAAATAGCGAAAAGCCGAATGGCGGGGTGAGGAAACTGGTCTGCAGGTTGACCCCGATGATGACGCCGAGCCAGACCGGATCGACATCGAGCTTGAGCAGGATGGGGCCGGCGATCGGCACGACGATGAAGATGATCTCGAATGTGTCGAGGAAGAACCCGAGTATGAACATGATCAACATGACGACGAGGACGGCGCCCGCCACGCCGCCCGGCATCTGCGCCAGGAACTGCTCGACCAGCAGATCTCCGCCGAGGCCGCGAAAAATCAGCGAGAAGACCGACGCCCCCAGAAGAATCACGAATACCATCGAGGTGATCATCATCGTCGACCGCATCACGACGCGAAGGATCTCGATGAACCGCTGACGCGTGTCCTTGTACCAACCGACGAAGCCGATCACCGCGAGCAGCACGACGCCGAGCGCCGTGAGCAGCGCGGTCGCATGAAACACCGCGAAGAGCGCGCCAAGCAAAACCATGAAGATCGTCCAGAACCAAAACAGCTCCTTCTCGACGATTTCCGGGTGGCGTTCGCCGGCGATTTTTTCGGCGGCCATCTTTATCACGGTCAACAGGATGGCGCCCAGCGCGCCGACCGACGCGGATTCGGTCGGGGTCGCGATCCCTGCCAAGATCGAGCCGAGCACGGCGACGATGAGGAAGATCGGCGGAATGAGCGCGATGACGACGCGCCGGCCGAGCCCGGCCCGCTCCTGCGCCGTCATCTTCAGCGGCGGGCACGACGCCGGATCGACGATCGACCGATAAGCGACCCATGCGATGTAGAGCCCGACGAGGAGAAAACCGGGAATGAACGCGCCGGCGAAAAGATCGCCCACCGAGACCGGATCGGGCGCGAAATTGCCCTTCTCGGCCTGCGCCTGCGTGTTCGCCCCTTGCAGCACGTCGCCGACGAATATCAGCACGGTCGATGGCGGGATGATCTGGCCCAGCGTGCCCGAGGCGCAAATTATCCCAGTCGCAAGTTTCGGATCGTAGCCGGCGCGCAGCATCGCCGGGAGGCTCAGCAGACCCATGGTCACCACGGTCGCGCCGACGATGCCGGTTGAAGCCGCAAGCATGGCGCCGACGATGATTACCGAGTATCCGAGCCCGCCGCGCATTCCGCCAAATATCTGTCCCATCGTCGTGAGCAGTACCTCGGCGATCCGCGATCGCTCGAGCATCACGCCCATGAAAATGAACAGCGGCACCGCGACCAGGACCTCGTTGTTCATCACGCCCCAGAAACGGTTGGGTAGCGCACCGAGCAATTGCAGGTCGAACGCGCCATAGGCATGGCCGAGCAATCCGAACAGGAGGGACGCGCCGCCGAGCGAGAAGGCCACCGGATAGCCGATCATCAACAGGAAGATCACGGCGAGAAACATGGTGACGGCAAGAATCTCGCCGATGGTGTGCGGGTCGAGACCGAACATCGGCGCGGTTCCTCAGTGCTCCTGGCCGGAGCGCGCGAACTCCTCGCGGCCGGCGATGACCAAAGAACACCGCGCTACCATTGCGACGGCCTGCAGGCCGACGAGCGCGCAAAACAGCAGCAATCCCGACTTGAGTATGAAAACGCCGTCCATCCCACCCGGCTGGCTGGATGGCTCGAAGATGCTCCACGAGGCGCGCACGAACGGCAGCGAGTAGATCCACACCACGACCAGGAACGGCGCCATGAACACTAGCGTCCCGACAAGATCAACCCACGCCTTGCGGCGCGCCGACATGCGGGCATAAAAGATGTCTACCCTGACATGCCCGCCATACAGCAGCGTGTAGCCGGCGCCGATCATGAACACGATGGCGTGCTCGGCGACATAGAGCTCCTGCAGCCATATAAACCCGAAATTCAGCACGTAACGCAGATAGACGGTAAGAAAACAGATCAACGCCGTGCCGAGAGTGAGCCACGCCACGAATCGACCAATCGTGTCGTTGAGTCGGTCGACCAACCGTACCAGCGTCGTAAGTGTCTCGATCAAGATACGGCGTGCCTCCGTTCCCACGATTGCATCGCGTCAACCGAAACGTCCGCGCGTTCAAGCGCTCGCATTCGTCACTTCGACTTCGGGTTTGATTCGGCGCGCCGGGAACGGTCAGTGCGCGAAATTCAACTGCCTCGGCCCCCGACCGCCCGCCATGCCAGAGGCAATGTCGCCGCGGCCAACGCCAGTTTGAGGATGGATCCTTCGATAAAGGGTGTCAGCCCGACAGCGACGGCTTTACTCCAACCGAACAGGACGGCAAGCCACATCAGACCCGGCACGAACAGGATAACCGTTCCGAGCCCCATTGCCGCGCCGGCGCGCCAGACCGTGCGATCCCAACCACGCTCCGCCAACCATCCCATGACCCATGCGGCGAGGACGAAGCCGACCAGATAGCCGCCTGTCGGGCCCGCCATATAGGCGATTCCAATGCCGCGCTCCGGCGTGCCGGCGAACACCGGCAATCCGACCGCGCCCTCGAGCAGGTAAAGCGCCACGGTGGCCGCCGCCAGCCGTGACCCGTAAGCCATGCCGAGGACCAGGATCACGTAAGACTGCATGGTCATCGGCACCGGCCACATCGGGACATTTGCCTTGGCTGAGGCCCAGAGCAACGCCGACCCCAGCAACGCCAGGGTCGCATTGCGGACCAAAGGGCGCGCGGCCGCTGGCCAAATTCGGTCTATGAGGGTCGTCCCAGCGGCGATGACCTGCATCGTGAGCTCCCATCCTGTGTGATTTTATCGGCCGTTTATTGCGGCTGCTTATAGCTGCCGACCCCGCTCAAGTAAATCGGTTCGCGCGCGTAAATCCTTGCGGCGGCAGCCGACCCGACTGGCCGCGTTCACCGATCCAGTCGCGCAGCGCTGTCTCGGTGCGCACGCCGTTGCCGGCCCGCCACGACAAACCGTCGGCGGCGTGGAAAGTCTTGACGTCAGCCAGGCCGCCGTCCTTGTAGCGCTGCAGAATCACGCCGCGGCCGCGGCTCATCTCCGGCACCTGTTCGAGCTTGAACAATAGTAGTTTCCGATTCTCGCCGAGAACCGCGACCATGTCGCCTTCGACCGGAACGCACGCCCGCGCCGCCACGCCTTCGCCGACGTTCATCACCTGCCGTCCGCCACGGGTTTGCGCCAGTACCTCATCCTCGGCAACGATGAACCCGCGTCCATCGCTTGAGGCGACCAGCAGCTTGCGGCCAGGCTTATGGACCAGGAGCTGAACGACCTCGCCCTCGTTCCCGAGATCGATCATCAGCTTAAGCGGCTGGCCGTCGCCGCGCCCGCGCGGCAGTTTTTCAGCCGGTATGACGAAGAAGCGGCCGTTGGTCGCGAAGACCACGAGCTTGTCGGTGCTTTCCGCCTTGAATTCGAATTTGGCGCTGTCGCCCTCTTTGTAGCGAATCTCGGAGAGGTCATCGAGGTGCCCCTTGAAGGCGCGTATCCATGCCTTCTGCGAGCAGACGATGGTGAGCGCCTCGCGCTCGATCAACGCTTCGATCGGAACGATGACCGGAGCCGGCGCATCGGCGATCTCGGTACGCCGCTTGCCTAGGTCCGTCTTCTCCCCGAACCGCTGGCGGATATCCTGAATCTCATCGGCGATCGTCCGCCAGCGCCTGTCTTCGTCGCGCATCAGCTGGTTGAGCTGCTTACGCTCGGCGGTCAAGCCTTCGTGTTCGCGCCGGATTTCGATCTCCTCGAGCCGGCGCAGCGCGCGTAGCCGCATGTTGAGAATCGCCTCCGCCTGGGCGTCGCTGAGCTTGAATCGACGCATCAGTACGGGCTTGGGCTCGTCCTCCTTGCGGATGATCTTGATCACCGCATCGAGATTCAGGTAAGCGACGAGGTAACCGTCGAGCACTTCGAGCCGCCGTTCGATATTGGCGAGGCGGAATTTGGTCCGGCGTTTCAGCACTTCGTGGCGGTGGTCGAGAAAAGCCTGCAGGACCTCCCGAAGGCTCATGACCCGCGGCGTGTTCTGCGCGTCGAGCACGTTCATGTTGAGCGAGATGCGGGTCTCGAGCTCGGTCTGCCTGAAGAGCGATTCCATCAGCACTTTGGGATCGACGTTGCGACTCTTCGGTTCGAGGATGATGCGGACATCCTCGGCCGATTCGTCGCGTACGTCGGCAAGCAGCGCCAGCTTCTTTTCGCCGAGCAGCTCGGCGATCTTCTCGATCAGCCGCGACTTCTGCACCTGATAAGGAATTTCGGTGACGACGATTTGGTATTGGCCGAGCCCAAGCTTCTCGTCCCTCCATCGCGCGCGGACACGAAAGCTCCCGCGGCCGGCGGCGTATGCCTGCTCGATCGCCTCGCGCGATTCGACCAAAACCCCGCCGGTCGGGAAATCCGGACCGGGCATCAACTCCACCAACTTACCGACGGTGGCCTTTGGATATTTTATGAGATGCAGCAGCGCGGTGCAGATTTCGCCGGCGTTATGCGGGGGAATGCTCGTCGCCATGCCAACGGCGATTCCCGACGCGCCGTTCGCCAGTAGGTTCGGGAAAGCCGCCGGCAACACGACTGGTTCGCTGCCCTCGCCGTCGTATGTCATTCGGAAGTCGACTGCGTCTTCGTCGATGCCGGCGAGCAAGGCCTGGGCGACGTCGGTCAATCGCGCCTCGGTGTAGCGCATCGCCGCCGCGTTATCGCCGTCGATATTGCCGAAATTGCCTTGCCCGTCGACAAGCTTGTAGCGCTGGGCGAATTCCTGGGCGAGGCGGACCAGCGCGTCGTAAACGGCGGTATCGCCATGAGGATGATACTTGCCGATGACATCGCCGACGACCCGGGCGCATTTCTTGAATCCGGCGGCGGGATCAAGCCGCAATTGCTGCATCGCGTAGAGCAATCGTCGATGCACCGGCTTCAGTCCGTCGCGCACGTCGGGCAGCGAGCGGGACATGATGGTCGACAGCGCATAGGACAGGTACCGCTCGCCGAGTGCTTGGGCCAGCGGGATGGGTTGAATGTCGTCGCCCGGTTTTCGTTTGGCCGTCATCTCGTTCGAGTCCGATTTGTACTAGATATAGTAGCCGAACGGCCCAACCGTTCAACCAATCGTGTGCGCGCGGCCGGGAGCTGGCGGCCGTGCGGGGCAAAGACGGAGCGGTCGAGGAAATGTCCGGTGAGCGCCAGCCCGGCGACGATCTCGCCGGAATCCACGTCCGCGTCGTCGCGTTCGGAGACCAAGAAACGCGGCAAGCGCAGCAGGCGGCCGCCGTACGGCTCGCCTGCGGCGGCGCCGACCGCTCGACCGGTTCGCGGCGACACGTAGGTCAGATCCTCGCGCGATCCGGTCGCCGCGCAGCGCGTCAAGTCGAGGCCGAATCCAAGCTCGGCCAGCAGGCGCGTTTCCCAGCGCACGTATCGTGCTGGCCAGCCGGGTGCATCGAGACCACGCAGCAAGTCAAGCGTCGACGCGAAGAGCGCCGGGTGCGGCTCGCGTTCCGGCAGCGCCGCTTGGAGCACCGCGCAGATTGCCGCAAGCGCTTCGAGCCGAGCGGGATCATCGAGCATCCGCGCGGCGATCGCCTCGGACATCTCGCAGACGAAGCTGCCGAGATGCTCAGCGAGCCGGGCGCGCCAGCGCGCGGTGACGAGCGTTCCCGCCTGATAGAGGCCGCCGGCGCGGCGCCCTGCCCCGCCTCGCACCAGGCCGACATGCCGGCCATGGGCACGGGTCAGTAGCGTCACCACCGCGGCGCTCTCGCCGTGCCGGCGCCGTGCAACGACGATTCCTTCGTCCTGCCATTCCATGACTGCTGGTTAGCCCGATTTACGTCGGTCGTATGCGTGCGGAACCCTCATGCATCGTACTCCAGGCCCCACAGCCGATAAAATTCGCGGCGCTCGGCCCAATCTTCCGCGACCTTGATGTGCAAAAAGAGATGCACGTTGCGGCCGAACGCGCGGCTCATTTCGGCGCGCGCCGCGGCGCCGATCGCCTTGATCCGCGCTCCGCCCTCGCCCAGCACGATCTTGCGCTGATTGTCGCGCCGGACGTAGACGACCTGATCGATCCGCGCACTGCCGTCGCGGAATTCCTGCCACTTTTCGGTCTCCACCGCGATGCTGTAGGGCAGCTCCTGGCGCAATTGGATGAACGCCTGCTCGCGGGTGATTTCGGCGGCCAGCAGCCGCTCAGGCATGTCCGATATTTGGTCATCGGGATAGAGCCAGGGACCAGGCGGTACGGCGCGCGCCAAATAGGCCTTGAGATCGCCGACGCCATCGCCGGTCGCTGCCGAGATCATGAACGTCGCGACGAATTTGGCCGCATCGTTGATCGATCGCGCGAGCTTAAGCAGCGACGGAGGCTTGACCAAGTCGATCTTGTTTATCGCCAGGACCGCGGCGAGCTCCCGCTCGCGAATCCCCTCGACGATTCGGCGCGTCGAATTATCGAATCCGAGCTTGGCGTCGGCCAGCAACAGAACCTGATCGGCGTCCTCGGCGCCTCGCCATGCGGCCTCGATCATCGCCCGGTCGAGCCGCTTGCGCGCCTCGAAAACGCCGGGCAAGTCCAGAAAGGCGATCTGCGATGTCCCCTCGAGCGCGATGCCGGTGACCCGCGTGCGCGTCGTCTGCACCTTGGGCGAAACGATCGACACCTTGGCGCCCACCAGGCGGTTGACTAGCGTCGATTTGCCGGAGTTCGGCGCGCCCATCACCGCGATAAAGCCGCATCGCTTCGTCGCAACGCCGCCCTGCGTGCCCGGCAAGTTCATCGGTCCCCATGTTCGACGCGATCGAGCAGCGCCGCGGCCGCGCGGCGCTCGGCGGCGCGCTTCGAGGCGCCCTCCCCGGTCGCTGGCGCGATGTCGGCCACCCGCACCTCGACAACGAAACGCGGTTGGTGAGCCGGCCCTTCTTCCGACAACGTGCGATACTTAGGCAACGGCTTGCCGCGGCCTTGCGCCCATTCCTGAAGCGCCGTCTTGGGGTCGCGCGGCGGCTGCGATGCCGCCTCAATCAGCTTCTGGAACTCGCGCCGGATGAACGCTGCGGCCGCCGGCAGCCCGCCGTCGCGATACAGCGCGGCGATCACCGCCTCCAGCGCATCCGCGAGAACGGCCGGATTCTCGCGGCCGCCGGACGCATCTTCGCTCTTGGACAGGCGGAGATGGCGACCAAGACTGATCGTCCGCGCCACGCGCGCCAGAGCATCGCGTTGAACCACCGCGGCGTGACGCTTGGCGATATCGCCTTCGCTTTCACCCGAAAACTGCTCCAGCAACATTTCAGCGACGACCAGCGCCAGCACTCGGTCGCCGAGGAATTCGAGGCGCTCAAACGAGCCGCCGGGCTGCGGGCGCGCACCGCCGATCGCGCTGGCGTGCGTCAACGCCGTCGTCAGCAAGCGGGCGTCCGCAAAGGCGTGACCGAGAACGGACTCGAGATCGGCGTGGGTGACCCGGTCGCCGCTCAACGCGCGGATCAGCGGACGCGCCCGAAGATCCGCTCGAAGCGGATCGACGTCGGCCACTTCCAGAATTCGAACCAGCGCGCCGAGCCGTCGGTTGAAAAGAAAATGATCTCCGCCCGCCCGACCAGGTTTTCCGCCGGCACGAAGCCGACATCGGCGCGACTGTCGAGGGAATTGTCGCGATTGTCGCCCATGGCGAAATAGTGTCCCGCCGGCACCGCGAACACGTCGGTGTTGTCGGCCAGACCTGTATCCGAATACTCGATGATGCGATGCGCGCGGCTGCCAGGCAACGTCTCCAGAAACTGTCGGACGCGCGTCACCGCGCCGCTTTCGATCTCGATATAGTCCTCGATCCGCTCGCGCCGCACCGGTTGTCCGTTGATGTGCAACAGTCCGCCGCGCACTTGAATTCGATCGCCCGGAAGTCCGACGATGCGCTTGATGTAGTCGGTGCGGCGGTCGCGCGGCAATTTGAACACCGCCACATCGCCGCGTTGTGGTTCGCCTGCCAGGATTCGCCCGGAGAACGGCCCCAGGCTGTAGGGAAACGAGTGCCGACTGTATCCGTACGAGTATTTGGACACGAACAGGTAGTCTCCGACGAGCAGCGTCGGCACCATCGAGCCCGACGGAATGTTGAACGGTTCGTATGCCAGGGTCCTGATGACCAGCGCCACGGCGACCGCGATCACGCCGGTCTTAACGAACTCGACAAACCCGCTCGAGGATTTCCGCGCCATCTTGGTCTTGGAGATGCTCATCGATCCGACCCGGCCGACTCGACCCGCTTTGATCGGGCGATCGTCACAGGGCGGCGATCAAGCCCTGCGGCGGCAAGCCTGTCAAGCACCGCACCAACGGCGAGAAACCGCATCCTCACCGCTCCGTCGCCACCGCGGAGATGATTACGATTGCTTGGGCCAATGGCGGCTCGTCGGAGAGGGTCACGTCGATCTGTGCCCGCGTGCCCGGGGGCAAAAGCTGTTCAAGCCGCACCAACGCGCCGCCCGAGAGCTCCATCGTCGGGCGGCCGCCGGACAGATTGACCACCCCCATGTCGCGCCAATAGACCCCGGCGCGCAGGCCAGTGCCCAAGGCCTTGGCGCATGCCTCCTTGGCGGCGAAACGCCGGGCGTAACTTGCCGCAGGATTGGCGCGGCGTTCTGATTTTTGACGCTCGACTGGCGTAAAGACGCGCTCGAGAAAGCGCTCGCCGAAACGTTCCATCGTCCGCTCGATCCGGCGGATGTCGACGATATCGCTGCCGAGCCCGACGATCATGCCGAGCGTTCGCCCGCCGCGCTGGCGCGCGCCTTGTCCATCAATGCCCGCATCCGTTTGATCGCGCTGTCCAGTCCGCCGAAGATCGCCTCGCCGACCAGGAAATGCCCGATATTGAGCTCGACGATCGTGGCGATGGCCGCGACCGGCGCGACGGTATCGAACGTCAAGCCATGGCCGGCGTGGCACTCGAGCGCGAGCTCCTCGGCGAGGGCTGCGGCGGCGGCCAGCCGTTCCAGCTCTTTCGCCACCCGCGGCCCCGACGGCGCATCGAGATAAGCCTCGCAATAGCTTCCGGTGTGCAATTCCACGACCGGCGCGCCAAGTCGCCGGGCCGCGTCGAGCGCGGCGCGATCGGGTTCGATGAAAAGCGAAACGCGGATGGCCGCGCTCGTCAGCGTATCAATGTACGGCTTCAAGTGGTCGAAATTGCGCACGACATCGAGACCGCCTTCGGTCGTCCGTTCCTCGCGCTTCTCCGGCACCAGGCAAGCCGCGTGCGGCCGATGGCGCAAGGCGATCTGGAGCATTTCCGGCGTCGCCGCCATTTCGAGATTGAGCGGCAGGTCGATCTCCCATGACAGCCGCTCGATGTCGCGATCGGAGATGTGGCGGCGGTCCTCGCGAAGATGGGCGGTGATACCGTCGGCCCCGGCTTGCGCCGCGAGCTTGGCCGCACGAACCGGGTCGGGGTGCGCGCCGCCGCGCGCGTTCCGGATCGTCGCAACGTGATCGATGTTGACGCCCAGACGCAGATGTCGCCGTGCTGCCATGTGCCGCTGTTCCTCGCTGATCAGCCTCGTGCGCGCTCGACCGAGTTGATGGCCGGCGTGGCGCGTAGCGCGGCGATAATGTTCGTCAGGTGCTTGACGTCCCGCACCTCTATATCGATCAGCATTTCCCAGAATTGCTGGGTGCGGTTGGTGACCTTCAGGTTCGTAATGTTGCCGTTGTTCTTGGCGATCACGGTCGACAGCGCGCCAAGGCTGCCCGGCTCGTTCGCGACGACGATCGCGACCCGGCCGATTCGCGACCCACCGTCGACCGCAGGCGCGTCCCAGGCGACGTCGAGCCAGCGCTCGGGCGTCTCGGCGAAGCTCTCCAGCGTGTCGCAATCGATGGTGTGGATCGTTACTCCCTTGCCCGTGGTGACGATGCCGACGATGCGATCGCCCGGCAACGGATGGCAGCACCCGGCGTAATGCACGGCCATGCCGGGAATCAGCCCCTTGATCGGTACCGGCTCGCTCTTTGCCGCCTTGGCCTTCGCCCGCCGCCTGCCGAGCGGCACCACGTTCGGCTGCTTGGCCGCGCGCGTGCCGGGAAACACCGCCTCCAGTACCTCGCGCTCGGTGCGCGTTCCCTCGCCCACCATGGCGCAAATGTCATCGACATCGTCGGCCTTGAAGATCTTCAGCACTCCCTCGAGCGCCTTTTCGGTGTAATCGTAGCCCTCGTGCTTGAAGGCCTTCTGCAGCATCGAGCGGCCGAGGGTCACGAACTGCTCGCGCTGCTGGGTGCGAATGAAACGGCGAATCCGGGCCCGCGCCTTGCCGGTGACGACGAAGCGCTCCCACATCGGCGACGGCGTCTGCGCCTTCGAGGTCGCGATCTCGACCTGATCTCCGTTCTGGAGCTGCGTGCGCAACGGCATCATGCGGCCATTGATCTTCGCGCCCACGCAATGGTCGCCAACCTCGGAATGGACGGCATAAGCGAAATCGACCGGCGTGGCGCCGCGCGGCAACGCGATGACGTCGCCTTTGGGAGTGAAGCAGAACACCTGGTCCTGGAACATCTCGAGCTTGGTGTGCTCGAGGAATTCCTCGGGATCGTGGGCGTGCTCGAGGATGTCGACCAGTTCGCGCAACCAGCGGTATTGCAAGCCATCGCGCTTGCCGTCGACGCCTTGTTTGTATTGCCAATGCGCGGCGACGCCGAATTCGGCGACCTCGTGCATGTCGCGCGTGCGGATCTGAATCTCAATGCGCTGCTGCTCGGGCCCGTAAACACCGGTGTGCAGCGAACGATAGCCGTTCGGTTTCGGCATCGAGATGTAATCTTTGAAGCGGCCCGGCACCACGGGGTAGCGGGAGTGAATCACCCCCAGCGCCTTGTAACATTCGTTTGGCTCGGCGACGACGACGCGGAAGGCCATGACGTCGGAAAGCTGCTCGAATCCGACGTTCTTGCGCTGCGTCTTGCGCCAGATCGAATACGGCGCCTTCTCGCGGCCGGAGACCCAGGCGTCGACTTGTTCCTCGGCCAGCACGCGCTTCAATTGATCGGTGATGCGGGTGACGACGTCGCCGCCCTTTTCGCGCAGAAACTTCAGGCGATTGACGATCGAAGCGCGAGCGTCGGGATTCAGCTGGGCAAAGGCGAGATCCTCGAGCTCCTCCTGAATCGCGTGCATACCGATTCGCTCGGCCAACGGCACGTAGATTTCCATAGTCTCGCGGGCGATGCGCTGTCGCTTTTCGACGTCCTCGATGTAATGCAGGGTCCGCATGTTGTGGAGCCGGTCAGCGAGCTTGACCAGCAGGACGCGGATGTCCTCGGACATGGCGATGACCAGCTTGCGGAAGTTTTCCGCTTGCTTGGTCTTGTCGGACTGCAACTCGAGACGCGACAGCTTGGTAACGCCGTCGACCAACCGGGCGATCTCGGGACCGAAAAGCCGCTCGATTTCCTCGTGCGTGGCAAGCGTGTCTTCGACCGTATCGTGAAGCAGCGCCGTCACGATCGACGCTCCGTCAAGCTTGTACTGGGTGAGAATCCCCGCCACTTCCAGGGGGTGCGAGAAGTACGGATCGCCGGACGCGCGCTTTTGCGCCCCGTGCACCTTCATCGAAAATACGTAAGCCCGATTGAGCGCCTTCTCGTCGGCGTTGGGATCGTAGGCCTTGACCCGCTCGACCAACTCGAACTGCCGGATCATCGCCGCACGGTCCCTCTTGTTGCCCGTTTCGACGACGCGCCGGGCCGGGCGCGTCGCTGGGCTTTATATGCGTTCCGGCTTATTCGCGGTCCGCGGCCGGCGTGGTCGGCTCCTCGCTCGCCTCGGCCTCCGGCTCGCCTTCCACGGAAATTTCGTCGTCGAACTCATCCGACTTCGTATCGTACGGCACGCCGGCGACGTTTTGTTCCGCAGCGAGGAGCTCCATCATGTCCTCCTCGGGTTCGTCGCGCTCGACCTGCTTCTGCAGCCCGCTGATCACCGACTGGCGCAAATTGTCAAAATCGACCGAACTCTCCGCGATCTCGCGCAAGGCGACCACTGGATTCTTGTCATTGTCCCGTTCGAGGGTGAGTTGGGAGCCAGCCGAAATCTCGCGCGCGCGTTGGGCGGCCAGCATCACGAGATCGAAGCGATTAGGAATCTTTAGCACGCAATCTTCGACGGTTACGCGAGCCATGTCGATCGAACTCCAATTCGCTATGTAAACAAGCAATATAAGATGCCATCCGACTCAAAGCAAGGATGTTGCGCGACGATTCACCTTTCTTTTTCAACAGGTTCTTTGAGCATGTTGAGCTCCGCCGCCGGCAGGTCGGCCGCCAGCTCGGAGGCGGTTTTGCGCTGCACCGGGTGGCGCCATTGGGGGGCGATCTCGGCGATTGGCGTCAGCACGAAACGGCGCAAATGGGCGCGCGCATGCGGCAGCGTTGGTCCCGGCGGCCCGTTGCGGATCATTCCGTGGTAGTCGATCAGATCGAGATCGAGCGTCCGCGCGGCGTTCGGCACGGTCCGCACGCGGCCATATCTGCGTTCGAGCATGTGAAGCAACCGCAGCAAATCGTCGGCGGAACGCTCCGTCTCGACGACGGCGACGCCGTTTACATAATGCGGTTGATCGGCCGGCGGGTTGGGAGCCGACACATACCAGTGGGAGCGGCGCACGATCCGTACCGATTCACCCGCGAGGTCTACCAGTGCAGCCTCGAGCGTGGCGCGGGGCGGGCCCGCTTTGCTGGGCAAATTGGCGCCGAGGGCGATAAGGATCATTTCTTCCCCGCCGCCGGCCCTCCGGAGAATCTTGCTTGTTCGCCGGCCATGGCCTCGTTAAGTATTCAGGTAATTGGCTAACGCCCGACCTGGTCGGCGCACCTTATGTTCAAAGGTAAGGAGATACTGCAATGACATTTTATCCGCAGGAGCGCCTTGGATTGTTCATCGACGGCGCAAATCTCTACTCCGCGGCGCGTACGCTTGGTTTTGAGATCGATTATCGACGGCTACTGACGTTGTTCTCGGGAAAGGGACGGTTGATCCGCGCTTTTTATTATACGGCGCTGATCGAGGACCAGGAGTATTCCCCGATCCGGCCGCTGATCGATTGGCTCGACTACAACGGCTACACAATGGTGACCAAGCCGATCAAGGAGTTCACCGACGCGTACGGCAGACGGAAGATCAAGGGCAATATGGACATCGAACTCGCCATCGACATGCTGGAGATGGCGGACAAGCTCGATCATATCGTCTTGTTCTCGGGCGACGGCGATTTTCGGCGCCTGGTCGAAGCGGTTCAGCGCAAAGGCGTCCGTGTCAGCGTCGTGTCGACGATTCGCACTCAGCCGCCGATGGTGGCCGACGAATTGCGCCGGCAGGCCGATACCTTCATCGAACTCCAGGAACTGATGGCGCATATCCAACGCAACGTCGAGCGGCGCGATATCGCAACGCCGGCCAATCCCGATCGCGTATACCAAGAGCGCGAGTCCGCCTGAGCGCGACTGTTTCTCCCGAGGCGCCTGGCCGGGATTGCCCGCGCTGCGCGCGGCTGGCTCGATTTCGCGGCGAAAATCGCGCGCGATTTCCCCTGTGGCACAACGCTCCTGTGCCAAGCTTCGGCGCGATCGATGCACGCCTACTGATAGTGGGCCTGGCGCCGGGGCTGCGCGGCGCAAATCGCTCGGGCCGGCCCTTCACGGGCGATTTCGCCGGCGATCTGCTGTTTCCAGCGCTGATCAGACATGGCTTCGCCGCGGGCGAATACGCCGCCGGGCGCGATGACGACGCTTGGACGGGCGACCACCTGACCTTGACGGCGGCGCGCATCACCAATGCGGTGCGCTGCGTGCCACCGCAAAACAAGCCGCTGCCGGTCGAAGTGCGAACCTGCCGCCCCTTCCTCGTCGCCGAGATGGCGGCGATGCCGAACCTGCGGGTGATCCTGGCGCTCGGTCGCGTCGCCCACGATGCGGTGCTCGGAGCGCTCGACGTCCGCAAGCGAAAATATCCCTTCGTGCACGGCGCGCTGCATGAACTGACCTCCGCGCTGACGATGGCCGACAGCTATCATTGCTCGCGCTACAACACCAATACCGGCGTCTTGACGCCGGCGATGTTCGAGATGGTGATCGCCCGTTTGGGCGAGGTTTGCCTTGCGCCGAAAAAGCGCGAGAAAGACGCCAGGATGTGAGTGGGCGGCATTGAGCAAGGTCGTGTTGATTACTGGCGGAAGCCGCGGCATCGGCCGGGCGACGGCCGTTCTTGCCGGCTCGCGCGGTTGGACCGTCGCGGTAAATTTCACCGCCAATGCCGAAGCCGCGGCGGATGCCGTCGCCGAGATAGAAAGCGCCGGCGGGCGCGCCATCGCCATCCGCGCCGATGTTTCGCGCGAGGACGACGTGGTCGCGATGTTCGAATCGATCGACCGCTCGTTCGGCGCGCTCGACGGCTTGGTCAACAACGCCGGCATCGTCGCGCCGGCCCTGCCGCTCGCCGAAATGAGCGCCGAACGCCTGATGCGGGTATTCGCGGTCAATATCTATGGCGCCTATCTATGCGCGCGCGAGGCCGCTCGGCGAATGTCGACTGGAAGCGGCGGCCATGGCGGCGCGATCGTGAACGTCTCGTCCGCCGCAGCGCGCCTCGGCTCGCCCAACGAGTACGTAGACTATGCCGGCTCCAAGGGCGCCATCGATACGATGACCATCGGACTGTCCAAGGAACTCGCTCCGCACGGAATCCGCGTCAACGCGGTCCGCCCTGGCCTGATCGATACCGACATTCATGCCAGCGGCGGGCGGCCCGACCGTGCGGCGGTACTAGGCGCGACGACGCCGCTCGGCCGGGCCGGCGCCGCCGCGGAGGTCGCCGAGGCGATCGTCTGGCTGCTGAGCGACGCCGCGTCCTATGTCAACGGCGCGCTCGTCGACGTCGCCGGCGGGCGCTGACTTCGGTTAGGCGAACTAACCGCGGGAGCGCAACAATCGCGCGCGCTCGCGGCTCCAATCGCGGGCCTTCTCGGTTTCGCGTTTGTCGAATTTCTTTTTGCCCTTGGCGAGCCCAAGTTCGACCTTAGCGCGGCCCTGCTGATTGAAGTAGATCGATAGCGGCACCAAGGTGCGCCCCTCGCGCTCCACCGCGCCGATGAGCTTGTTCAGTTCGCGCTTGTGGACGAGCAGCTTGCGCGGCCGTTTTGGCGCGTGATTGAAACGGTTGCCGCCCGCATATTCGGGGATATGCGCGTTCATCAGCCAGAGCTCGCCCTTCGCCACATCGGCATAGGCGTCGGTGAGTTGGCATCCGCCGGAGCGCAACGACTTCACTTCCGTGCCGAGAAGCGCGATCCCCGCTTCGAGCTTGTCCTCGATGAAGTAGTCATGGCGCGCCTTGCGGTTTTGCGCCGCGATCTTGATGCCCGCAGGCGATTTCGCCATCCCGGGCCTAAAGCAGACCGGCGTTCTTCATCGCGGCGGCGACGCGCGCGCGCACGGGCTCCGATACGGGGGCCAGGGGCAGGCGAACGTCGGCTTCGCATTTCCCGAGCAGCGAGGCCGCGAATTTTACCGGCGCGGGGCTGGTCTCGAGGAACAGCGCCTCGTGCAACGGCATCAAGCGATCGCGCAATTTCGCCATGGTCCTGAGATCGCCCGCTTGCCATGCTTGGTGCATCTGCGCGCAGATCCTCGGCGCGACGTTGGCGGTTACCGAGATGCATCCGTGTCCGCCTTGCGCAAGATAGGCGGTTGCAGTGGCGTCCTCGCCCGACAACTGGCAGAACTTCGGGCCGATCGTGAGTTTGGTCTTGAGCGGCCGCGTCAGATCGTTGGTGGCATCCTTTACGCCGATGATGTTCGAGCAGTCCTTCGCCAACCGTCCCATCGTCTCCACGCTCATGTCGATGACGCAGCGCGGCGGAATGTTGTAGATGATGATCGGAATGTCGACCGCATCGGCGATCGCCTTGTAATGGCGATAAAGCCCCTCTTGGGTCGGCTTGTTGTAATAGGGAGTGACGATCAACGCCGCATCGGCGCCGGCCTTCTTGGCGTGCTTGGTGAGCGCAATTGCCTCCGCCGTCGAGTTCGAGCCGGCGCCCGCCACGACCGGTACCCGGCCGCGAGCGACCTCGACGCATAGTTCGACGACCCGCCGGTGCTCGTCGTGCGACAGCGTTGGCGACTCGCCGGTGGTTCCACACGGGACCAAACCGTGCGTGCCCTGCTTGATCTGCCAATCGACGAACTTTTGGAACCCTTTCGCGTCCACCGCGCCGTCCTTGAATGGCGAGATCAGCGCGACGAACGATCCCTTGAACATCGTCATTTTCTCCTTTTGCGGCCCGCATCGAGGCGATCGGTCGGCACTTTTTCGCATCCGATCGAGGCGCGTTTGCCCGACATTAACCAAGCCATTGTAGCCTCGCAACCACGAGCCCGCCCGCAGATGCGCCCCTTGCGCTGGACGGAAGGGCCAGCATGGTTAGAATTGGCCCTATGACCGCACCTCCGATCCGTCTTGGGATTGCGCTGGCCGGGTTGGCCCTGGCGACGTTCGCCATCGAAGCCCCGCCCGCCCAGGCGCAGCGGGCGGCGCAGGCGCAGACCCCGATCGCCGCGGCGGCGCGCGCGCTCCCCACCCTGCTTAGCGGCTTGGAGCGCGATTTGCTGGCCCGTGCCTACGCAGCCAGCGAGGCCGGCCGCCGCGAGGAGGCGCGACGGCTTGCCTCCCAGTCCAACGAAGCGTTGGCGCACGACCTTTTCCTTTGGCTCGACCTCCAGGAGCCGCGCAACGGCGTATCGTTCGACGACATCGTCGAATTCCTGGTCGCAAATCCGGATTTTCCCGCCGAAGATGTTCTGATGCGGCGCGCCGAGGAAGCCGCACTCGATCGGCTCGACGACCGCACGGTGCTGGCATGGTTCGGCGATCGCCTGCCGTTGACCAGCGACGGCGCGTTCCGCCTCGCCGCGGCACTGCTCAACGCCGGCCTAACCGACCGGGCGCGCGTCATCGTAAAAGACAGCTGGTCGCGTCATGGGTTCGGCGCACAGCAGGAAATCCATTTCCTGCGCCGCTACGGCCTCTTCCTCGGTCCGACCGATCATTGGACGCGGCTCGACAACCTTCTTTGGGACGACCGGCGCGACGAAGCGCGGCGAATGCTGGGCCGCGTCGATGGCGAGCGACGCGCACTAGCCGAGGCGCGTATCGCGCTGGCGGCGCGTTCGCCGGGCGTCGATGCCCGCGTGCGCCGCGTCCCGGGCAAGTACGTCAACGATCCGGGGCTGGTGTTCGAGCGCACGCGCTGGCACCGCCGTAAAGGCAATGACGATGTCGCGTTCGAGCTGCTTCGCAACGCACCGCGCAACCTCGGTCGGGCCGAGGCATGGTGGCCCGAGCGCCAGCTGATCGCACGGCGGCTGCTTGCCGCGGGCAAGGTTCATGAAGCCTATCCGATCGTGCGCGATCACCGGCTTTTGCCAGGTGTAGCCTACGCCGAGGCCGAATTCCTCGCCGGATGGATTGCATTGCGTCGCCTGAACGACGGGAAAGCTGCGCTGCAGCATTTCATTCGGCTCCACGATTCAGCGCGCCTGCCGGTGACGCGTGCACGCGGCGCGTATTGGGCCGGCCGCGCCGCCGAAGCCCTCGGCGAGACGCGCCCGGCGATGATCTGGTATCGCCGTGCGGCCGATTACCACATCACGTTTTACGGCCAGGTCGCCGCCGCGCGGCTCGGACCAGGGGTCTCCGGCGACATCATTGTCCGCAAGCGGCCGACCGAGGCCGAGCGCGAAGCCTTCCTCAATCATAAATTGACCCGCGCGGCGCGCATTCTGCATGAAATCGGCGCCGCCGACCGCGTCAAACCGTTCATTCTGCGCCACGTCGCCCTGGCCCGCAGTCCGGTCGAACACGCAATGGCGGCGGAATTGGCGCTGGCGCTTGGCCGACCCGACTTGGCGGTCTCGGCGTCGAAACGCTCGACCCAGATCGCCGGTCTGATGCTGGATGATCTCGGCTGGCCGGTGATTCCGATGGCCGCCGATGGCCGCCCCGAGCCGCCGTTGGTGCTGGCGACGATCCGCCAGGAAAGTGCCTTCGAGACCGACGCGGTGAGCCGGGCCGGCGCGCGGGGGCTCATGCAGCTGCTGCCTTCGACAGCCAGGGCGGTGGCGCGCGATCTTGGCGTCGGCCGTTATCGCGACGATCGCCTGCTCAACGATCCGGCTTTCAATCTACAGCTCGGACGCGCCTTTCTCGCCCGGCAGATCGATGATTTCGGCGGTTCCTACCTCCTGGCGCTAGCCGCTTACAATGCCGGCCCGAGCCGGGCGCGGGCGTGGATGCGCGATTTCGGCGACCCGCGCGATCGGGCGGTTGACCCGATCGACTGGATTGAATCGATTCCCTTCGAGGAGACCCGCAACTACATTCAGCGCGTGCTGGAGAATCTGCAGGTCTACCGACAATTGCTGGACAACAACGCCTCAGGCCGTACGATTGCCCACGACCTGCGCTAAGCAGGCCGCACGTCCAGCAACAAGGAATCACGGGAACATGGCGAGCGACCACAAGATCACCGATATCGACGCGTGCGTGTTCGACGCGTACGGAACGCTATTCGACTACGCTTCGGCTGCCGCGCGTTGCCGGGACGCGCTGGGCGCCGATTGGCAGAAACTCTCCGAACTATGGCGGCGAAAGCAGCTCGAATACACCTGGTTGCGCAGCCTGATGGGCCGCCACGCCGATTTCTGGCACGTTACGGGCGAGAGCCTCGACTACGCGCTGGCCGTGCTCAAGCGCGAGGACCCGGCGCTGCGCGCGCTGCTGATGCAACAGTTTCTCAGCCTCGATGCCTTCCCCGAAGTCGGCCGCGTCTTGAAGACATTGAAGGATCACGGGGTGAAGACGGCGATCTTGTCCAATGGCTCGCCCACGATGCTAACCGCGGCGCTCAACAGCTCCGGCATTTCACGGCTCGTCGACGCCGCGCTATCGGTCGAGAGCGCCGGCATCTTCAAGCCGCACCCGACCGTCTATCAGCTTGTGGTCGACCGCTTCGCGACGGCGGTCAACCGAATTTGTTTTTTCTCCTCCAACGGCTGGGATGCCTGTGGCGCGGCGGCGTTCGGCTTGCGCGCCGTCTGGGTCAACCGTTATGGCCAGCCGGTTGAGCGCCTGCCGGTCGGGCCCGAGGTGACGCTTACGACCCTCGACGAAGTGCCGAAGCTGCTCGGCCTCGGATGAGCGAGGGCGAGCAGCGGGAGCGGTACTACACGACCTTCGACGGGCTGCGTTTGTTCTTTCGCGACTGGGGCGACACGGCGGCCGACGATGCGCCGGTTCTCTGTCTGCCGGGCCTGACGCGCAATTCGAAGGACTTCGATCGCATGGCAGGTCGACTATCGCGGCGCCGGCGCGTCGTCGCGCCCGACTTGCGCGGCCGCGGACGCTCGGCCTATGCACGCGACTGGCGCAGTTACCAGCCGAGGGTCTATCTCGAAGACGTACGGCACCTGTTGGCGGCGCTCGGGATCGGCCGCGTCATCGTCGTCGGGACATCGATGGGCGGCCTGCTGGGGTTGGCGCTTGCTGTCGCTCTCCCCGGAGCGATACGGGGCCTCGTGATCAATGACGTCGGCCCCGAGGTCGACCAGGCCGGATCCAGGCGCATTCTCGCCTACATCTCGACCGATCGACCGCAGCCCGACTGGCCGAGCGCTGCCGCGCATCTGCGCCAACTCTTGCCGACGTTGTCGCTAAAATCCGACGAGGAATGGCTCGAGTTCGCCCACCACACGTTTCGCGAGGGCGACGATGGAATGTTGCACTTCGATTGGGATGTAAATCTCGCCAAGCCGATCGCCGCCGGAAAGGGCGGCGCCGAGGAAGGCGATTTGTGGCGGTTGTGGCGGGCGGTGCGGCGTATTCCGACGCTTGTCATTCGCGGCGGCGTGTCGGATATCCTTTCCGAGGCGACGTTCGCGCGCATGAAGGCCGAGAAGCCGGACCTCGATCAGGTCACGGTCCCAGGCGTCGGGCACGCGCCGACCCTCGACGAACCGGAGTGCCGCGAGGCCCTTGATGCGTTCTTCCGCCGCCTCTGAGCGGGCGCCACCGCCGACCCTCGCCGACGTCGAAAATGCGGCGCGACGGCTCGAAGGGGTCGCCGTCCGCACTCCTCTGCTCGAATCGCCGCTGCTCAACGCCCAGCTTGGCGGCCGATTGTTGGTCAAGGCGGAAGCGCTGCAGCGTACCGGCTCGTTCAAAATCCGCGGCGCCTACAATCGTCTGTCGTGCCTAAAGCCGGCGCAGCGCGCCGCCGGCGTCGTCGCCTATTCCTCGGGAAATCACGCCCAAGGCGTGGCGCATGCCGCCCAGCTACTTGGAATGCCGGCGACCATCGTCATGCCGGCCGACGCGCCGGCGCTGAAGGTCGCGAACACTCGCGCCTATGGCGCCGAGGTCGTGCTCTACGACCGCTACCGGGAAAGCCGCGAGGCGATCGGTGAACGCCTGGGGCGCGAGCGTGGCGCGGTCGTCGTTCCGCCATTCGACGATCCGCACATAATCGCCGGACAGGGCACAGTCGGTCTCGAAATCGCTGACCAAGCCTCCGCCATGGGCGCCCGACTCGACACCGTGCTCGCGGCGGCGAGCGGCGGCGGCTTGGTGGCCGGCATCGCATTGGCAGTCGCCGCCAAGTCGCCCGGAACCAAGATCTATTGCGCCGAGCCTTCGGCGCTCGACGACCACGCGCGTTCGCTCGCGAGCGGCCGCCGTGAATCGAACGATCCGGCCGCACGCTCGATTTGCGATGCGTTGATGGCGCCAACGCCCGGCGAGATCACATTCGCCGTTAACTCGCGTCTTCTCGCCGGCGGCGTCGTCGCCAGCGACGACGAGGTCAAGCGCGCCATGGCGATCGCCTTTCAGCACTTCAAGCTGGTCGTGGAGCCCGGCGGCGCGGTCGCCCTGGCGGCCGTTCTGCATGGCCGGGTGGCGATCGCCGGACGGACGATCGCTGTCGTCGCCTCGGGCGGCAATGTCGACGTTGCGGCCTATCGCGACGCATTGCTGACGGCCTGACCCGTGCCGCGCGACACCCCGAGCGCGCGACTGCGCCGCGAGACCGTTATCGGTCTCTCCTGCGCGTTCCTGACATTGCTCATTTGGGCAGGCTTCACGATCATCACGCGCCACGGCGCCACCACGACGCTGGCCCCGGTCGACCTCGCGTTTCTCCGCTTCGCGGTTTCGGGCGCGATCGTAGCACCGTGGGCGATCAGGTACGGCTTCGGCGGCGTTGCATGGCCGCGGATGCTGGCTTTGGCCGTGACCGCCGGACTCGGCTTCGGCCTCCTCGCCTTCTCCGGATTCACTTTCGCGCCCGCGGCGCATGGCGCCGCGCTCATGCCGGGCGTATTGCCGCTGTGGACCGCCGGCCTCGCGGCGCTCATGCTGGGCGAGCGGTTCGGGCCGTTGAAGACGGCCGGCCTCGTACTGGTCCTCGGCGGCATCGCCTGCATCGCCGCCGAAAGCGTCCTTGGCGACGGCCTCGAATATTGGCGCGGCGACGCCTTGTTTCTTGCCGCGTCGTTGTCGTGGGCGCTGTACACCGTCGCCGCGCGCGCCTGGAACATCCGACCGATGCAGGCCGCGGCGATCGTCTATGTCGTTTCGGTGTTTCTCTACTTGCCGGTCTACTTCTTGTTTCTCGACGGCCGGCTGTTCGCGGCGCCGATCCGGGACATCGTCGTCCACGGGATTTATCAGGGCGCGCTGGCGACGGTCGTCTCGATCGTGCTGTTCACGCGCGCCGTCGTCGCCCTCGGCGCCGCATCGACGACGATGGTGACTTCCGCGGTACCGGGCGTGGTGACCATCGCGGCAATTCCCCTGCTGGACGAAATCCCGAGCCGGTTGACGGTCGCCGGGGTGTGCCTGGTCAGCGCCGGAGTAATCGCCACGGTATTCGCGCTCCGCGTCAGGAGTGCGTGAGACGAAATGCAATGGTCAAGCCGTCGCAAATTGTGGTCGAAAACACGGGCGAAGGTTTCGTCTGCCCGGCGGACGCGATTTTGCTCGATGCGGCGCTCGCCGCCGGTCTGCACATGCCGCACAATTGCCGCGGCGGCGCCTGCGGCACATGCAAGGCGCGGATCCTCGAGGGCGAGGTCGACCACGGATGGGTCATGACCTTCGCCATCAGCGACGAGGAGAAGGCCGAAGGCTTCTGTCTCGCCTGCCAATCCCGGCCACTGTCGGCCAGTCTGCGGCTGGAAATGGTCAACCCGATGATCGCCCGCGCGGTAAGCGAAGTGGCGATCACGCCCGCCGAATATTCCGTCGACGTCCTGGCCGCGCAAAAGGTGACGCCGAGCGTGCTTCGTCTCGTCGTTGCTTTGCCGCGCACCGCCCGTTTCCGCTATCGCGCCGGCATGAACATGGAGTTCATCCTGCGCGATCTCGACCAGCCGCGCCCCTACTCGATCGCCAATGCTCCCGACGGCGACGGCGCAGCCCCGGACGGCCAGCTCGAGTTCTTCATCACCCGGCATCAGGAGGGCTTGGCCAGCGGCTGGCTTCATCGCCACGCGGCGCCTGCGGCGAGCTTGGGGATCCGCGGGCCCTATGGCGAGTTCCGCCTGCCGCCCGATCGTAACGCCCCCGTCCTCGCCCTCGCCGGCGGCACCGGTCTATCGCCGATCTTGTCGCTGCTCGAAAGCGAACTTCGCGCGGGATTGCCGGATCCGGTCGATCTGGAGTTCTCGGTTCGCGACCGGAGCGAGGCGTTCGCGCTCGAGAGACTGGCCGCGCTTGAGCGCCGCTTTGGAAGTTTCCGATTTCGTATCACGCTGACGCGCGAGCGTGTCGCGCCCGATGGGTGGACAACCGGCCGCATCCCGGCGCTGCTCGCGGCCGAGAGCCGCGATTTGTCCCGTCACATCGTCCTAATCGCCGGCCCGCCCGGTTTCGTCGACGATTGCGCGGAAGCAGTCGGTCGCTTGGGCGCCTTGGCCGATCGCGTGAAGACCGATTCGTTCCTGCCGCGCGCGCCGGGCGCTAGGCCGGGTTTCGGCTGAGCGCCGCCGATAGACCGTCGAGTAAAATGTCGGACGCAAGATCCGCGAAGCCTTGCGGGCTCATTGCCCCGTCCGGCCGGTACCACGTATACGTCCAATTGATCAGGCCATAAAACGCCATCGCTGCCGGCATCCGGACATCGCGGCGTCGCCCAAGCGCCGGCGCGACGGCGACGATTAGCGACAGCACGACCGCGACCAGCTCCCGCTCCTTGGCGACGATGGCGGCGCGGCTTCGTGGCGGCAAACTATCGAGCTCATTCAAGAGCAGGACGTGTTTGGCCCGCGCCGTCGCGTACATGCGCATGTGGGCGCGCACGACCTCGCGAAATATGTCGCGGCTCGAACCCGGACCGCGAATCGCGTCTTGCACGGTGCGCGACAAGCCGTCCATATGCGCCGCAAGCAGGTCGTAGAGGATCGCTTGTTTCGAATCGAAATAATGGTAGATGAGCGATTTCGTGCATTGGCACACCCGGGCGATGTCGGTGATCGATGTCCGAGCGAAGCCGTGTTCGGCGAACAGTTCGGCCGCGCGTTCGCGGATGAGCTGGCGCTTAGCCTCGTAATCGTCCGCGCGCGGCCGAGCCATGACGATGATCGTTTCGTCCGATTGGGCGTCGCCGAAATCGCCGCCTTTAGAACACCGGGATGATATCGGCGGGGTCGAAGGCGACGGTTCTGCCGTCGATGCCGATTTCGGGGATTCCAGGGAATTCGACGCCATGCGGCTCGAGCAGGCCCTTCATCTTCAACACCGCGGCGCGCCAGTTCTCCCGCCGCTCGGCAAGGGTGAGAATTCCGAGACCAGCATCGCGCGCCACCTCCTCGAGCATGAAATGCGCTGGACGCCACGTCTCCGGAAGCTCCCAGAACTGCCCCGGCGGCTCATAGAGGATGCCTGAAAGAAAAACGTACCCAGCGCGAAGCTGCTTGGTGATCTGCGCTCGCATCTCGTCGGTGAGTTTTGGCAGCAGCCGGTCGAGAATGGCGAGACAAATGCCCATGTGGCGCGCCTCGTCACGGCCGACGTTGCGGAACGCTTCCTTGAACACCGGGATCGTTGTCCGCTGATACATGCTGTGAAACAGCGTCGCCGAGGCAACCTCGCCCATGAGGAACGAAGTAAACAAGATGGCGAGCGGGTACTTGCCGACGCCCTTCTTGAAGCCCTCCCAGTATCGACCGCCGTTATGGTAGTACCAGAGCACGTTGTTGCGCGCCAATTTGCCGAGCGGCGTTTCGGGTGCGTAGCCGAGCGGGCCGTTCGGCGTCAGCGATTGAATCGCGAGCTGGCAAATCTCCTCATGATTGACCTCGTCGCGCGTCACCGAGAAGAAGCACTTGCGGACCGGGTCTTCCTCATGGCTTTCGTACGTGTGGATCATCGCCCGGGCGAAGACCGCGGGGCCCGATGAATCGAAAACCGACAACAGCGCCCACCAGTACGCCATCGCATAGCGTTGATCGAGGGTGAACGCGTTCACTTCGAGCGTACTCCAAGGCAGCTTGTTCGGCGCCCATCCGGGATCGCGCGAGGAATCGTAAATCTGCGCCAGCTTCGGCGTTTCGACGCGCCATTCGAGCGGAAATATGTTGCCTTCCTTGAACGGCGGCGGTTCGCGTGTGCCAAAAAGTATCGTCGTCGCGTCGGGTGCGGCGACCGGATTTGAGGGTGGCGCGGCGAGCTGCGCGACCAGATTATCCGCTGTTTTCGCGGCGCGTCCGGGCATTACTGAAACTCCTTGCGTTGCGACGTGCGTCAAAATATTCGCTGACCGCTTGGTCGGCAAATCACAATCTGTGGCATCGACTCAAACAAATCAGGCCTCAAAGTTAAACTGATTTCTTAGAATTACGGCTGATACTACGTATTAATAATACTCTGTGACGCACTTTAACTCTCACGTATGAGGTATTAAGGCTATTCAGGTGGCCCCGAACTGTGGCAGTTTGCCTGCGATGAAAGCTGATTCGGGTCCTTCGCTCTGCCCGCCGACGGTCGGCGCGCGGAAATGGGCGTTATTTCTCGACGTCGATGGCACCCTACTCGACATCGCCGCAACCCCCGAGACGGCGAAGGTCCCGGACGATCTTCCGGGGATCTTGCTCCGCCTTTCGGGCTGGCTCGACGGTGCAGTAGCCTTGGTGAGCGGTCGCGCGCTGGCGGACATCGATCGCATGTTCTTTCCGCTACGGTTGCCGGCGGCCGGCCAACACGGGGCCGAACTTCGGGACATCGGAGGCCGTATCAGCGAAGCGCCCGGCACGCACGGTGGCTTGGATGCGATCCGCGCATTGCTGAGCCGACGGTTTGGCGAATTGACCGGCGTTTTGATCGAGGACAAAGGGATGAGCATTGCGGTTCATTATCGTCTTGCGCCCGAGCATGGAGCGTACGTACGCGCGGCGGCCGAAGAACTTGCCCATCCGCACGCGGCGACGATGACCGTGCTCCACGGCAAGCAGATCGTGGAATTCAAATCACACGCGATCTGCAAGGGAACCGCCGTCATGGCATTGATGGACGCGCCGCCGTTTCGCGGGCGCGTTCCCGTTTTCATCGGCGATGATCGGACCGATGAGGACGGCTTCCTTACCGCCGCCAGGTTGGGAGGGCTTGCAATTCGTGTCGGTGATGGTCCCGGGCGCGATGCGCCATGGTATTTCACCACGCCTTACTCGCTTCGGGCATGGCTCGCAGGACTGCCGGATCGGCCGGCGGACGCCCCGGCAGGGGGAACCGCATGATCAAGCGCGATCTCAATCTTGCGGTGATCGGCAACTGCATCATCGGCGCGCTGATCGATCGCGCTGGCCGCCACGTCTGGTCCTGCTTCCCCCGCCTCGACGCCGATCCGATCTTTTGCAATTTGCTGAAGAACGGTGATCCTGTCCGCGAGGATGGATTCTTCGAGATCACCGTCGAGAACCTCGCCAAGTGCGAACAATCCTATCTCGCCAACACGGCGATCTTGATCACCGTATTGACCGATAGCCAGGGCAACGCGCTGCGAATCCTCGACTTCGCGCCGCGCTTCAAGCAGTACGAGCGAATTTTCCGGCCGACCATGCTCATCCGTCGCGTCGAGCCGCTTGCCGGGCGTTGTCGAATTCGGGTCAAGCTGCGACCGGCGTTCGACTACGGCGCCCTGACGCCGACCCGCACGCTTGGCAGCAATCATATTCGCTATACGACCCCCGCCGGCGCGATCCGGCTCTCGACCGATGCGCCCATCTCCTATATTGCCGAGGAATCCGCATTCGTGCTCGACGAGCCGCTCAATTTCATCGTCGGCCCGGACGAGACATTTCCGGGATCGATCAACGGCATCGCGCGCGATTTTCTCGAGCGCACCGAGGATTACTGGCGCGAATGGTCGCGTTATCTGTCGGTGCCGTTCGAGTGGCAGGATGCGGTGATCCGCGCGGCGATCACGCTCAAATTATGTAGCTTCGAGGAGACCGGCGCGATCATCGCGGCGATGACGACGTCGATCCCCGAGGAGCCTGGCACTGGCCGGACGTGGGATTACCGCTATTGCTGGCTTCGCGACGCGTATTTCGTCGTCCATGCACTCAATCGTCTCGGCGCGACCCGGACGATGGAAGAATACATCCGATACATCACTAACGTCGCGGCGCTCGATCCCGGCGGCAGCTTGCGGCCGGTATACGCCATCCTTCCCGACGAGCCGCTCGATGAACGGATCATCCCGAGCCTGCCGGGATATCGCGACATGGGGCCGGTTCGCGTCGGCAATGGCGCATGGAGCCAGGTTCAGAACGACAGCTACGGCAGCATCGTGCTTGCGGCGGCGCAGATGTTTTTCGATCAACGACTGCCGCGCATGGGGGACATCGAACTTTTCCATCGCCTCGAGAAGCTCGGCGAGCAGGCGGTCGCGGTCGCGTTCACGCCCGACGCTGGGCTGTGGGAGTTCCGCACCAAGGCGCGCGTGCACACGCATTCGGCCGTCATGTGCTGGGCCGCCGCCAACCGCTTGTCGATGATCGCGCGACGGGTCGGCCAAAGCGAGCGTACGGCGTATTGGAACGGCCAAGCCGATCGTATCCGCCGCGATGTCTTCGCCCGCGCCTGGAATCCGCAGATCGGCAGTTTCGTCGAGACGTTCGACGGCGGAGAGGTCGACGCCAGCCTGTTGCTGCTCGCCGAGATCGGCTTCGTTCGCCCCGACGATCCGCGTTATCTCGGCACCGTTGCGGCGATCGAACAGCGGCTCAAGCGCGGACGTCATCTCCTGCGGTACAACGGCGCCGACGATTTCGGCGCCCCGACGATGTCGTTCACCGTCTGCACGTTTTGGTACATCGAGGCGCTGGCGGCGATTGGCCGGCGCGAAGAGGCGCGCGATATTTTCGAGCACATGCTGGCCAGCCGCAATCACGTCGGCCTCTTGTCAGAGGATCTCGATCCCGCCACCGGCGAACTGTGGGGCAATTTTCCGCAGTCTTATTCGATGGTGGGCCTGATACTCAGCGCCATGCGGTTGAGCAAGTCGTGGGAGGAGTCGGTATGGCGCGTCTCGTGATCGTCTCCAACCGCGTCTCGCTGCCGGGTGAGCGGATTTCGCGCGCCGGCGGCCTGGCCGTCGGATTGCGCGAGGCTCTTCGCAAGCATGGCGGCGTTTGGTTCGGTTGGAGCGGCGTCGTCAGCGAGGAACCGCCGGCCGCGCCAAAAATCGTCGAGGCGGGCAAGACTGTGTTCGCAACCGTCGACCTGACGCGAAAGGATCACGACGAATACTACAGCGGCTACGCCAATAGCAGCTTATGGCCGCTCTTTCACTACCGCGTCGGCCTGATCGAATTCCGCCGGGCCGCCTTCGAAGGCTATCAGCGGGTGAACGCGATGATGGCGCGGATGCTGAAGCCGCTTCTCAATCCGGACGATCTGGTGTGGGTCCACGATTACCACCTGATTCCTTTCGCCGCTGAACTGCGCAAGCTTGGCGTCGCAAATCGAGTCGGTTTCTTTCTCCACACGCCGTTTCCCCCGGCGCAAGTGCTGGTTGCGTTGCCGGCGCATGAAGCGCTGATGGAAGCGATGTGCTCGTTCGACCTGGTCGGATTTCAGACGGCGAACGACGTGCGCGCGTTTTCGGACTACATCGTCCATGACGCGAACGGCCGGTTCCTCGCCGACGGCACCTTCACCGCCTTCGGACGCACCGCGCGCGCGGCCGCGTTCCCAATCGGCATCGACGCCGACCAGTTCACCACGCTTGCCCGCGAGGCGGCCAACGCCAACGAAACGACGCGACTTAAGTCCAGCCTCGTCGGTCGCGACCTGATCATCGGCGTCGACCGCCTCGACTACAGCAAGGGCCTGCCCAATCGTTTCGAAGCCTTCGAGCGGATGCTCGAACGGTGGCCGGAGCATCGCGCCAAAGTGACTTTTCTGCAGATCGCGCCGCCATCGCGCAGCGACGTCGCCCAGTATCGGGCGCTCCGCCGCCAGCTCGAGTCCGCGGCCGGCCGGATCAACGGCAAGTACGCCGAATTCGACTGGCAGCCGATCCGCTATCTGAATAAGAGCTTCGCGCGCGGTCAGCTCGCCGGGTTCCTGCGCATTGGCCGCGTTGGGCTGATCACACCCTTGCGCGACGGGATGAATCTCGTCGCCAAGGAGTACGTCGCGGCGCAAAACCCCGAGAACCCCGGCGTGCTCGTCCTTTCACGCTTCGCCGGCGCCGCACGCGAGCTCGATACCGCGCTGATCGTCAATCCTTATGACATCGAAGATATCGCGGAGGCTCTGCACCACGCCCTGGTCATGCCGCTCGTCGAGCGAATCGAACGTTGGCGCGCCATGGATCGAGTCGTGCGCCGCAACACGATTTCCACCTGGCGCGAGGGATTCATCGCCACGCTGAGCGCGCTACCGGCGGCGGCCTGAACCAGCGCCGCTAGGCGTCCGCGAAATCGACCAGACCGCGCGCCGTCTCGCGGTCGTAGCCTTTGCTCGCCTGCAGAAGCTGCCGCGTATAGGGATGCGTCGGGTTTTCCGAACGCAGCACGCCGACGTCCAACGCCTCGACGATACGGCCGGCGTTCATCACGGCAACCCGCTCGCACATATGCGCCACTATGGCGAGATTGTGCGTCACCAGGAGATAGGTGAGGCCGCGCTCGCGCCGCAAGCGTTGTAGCAGGTTCAGGATCTCCGCTTGCACCGACACGTCGAGCGACGACGTCGGCTCGTCGAGCAGCAGCACGCGCGGCTCGAGGATCAGCGCGCGAGCGATGGCGATGCGCTGGCGCTGCCCGCCCGACAACTGGTGCGGATATCGATATCGGAATCTCGAGCCGAGACCGACGTCGGCGAGCGCCCGCTCGATACGGCGATCGGCGGTGTCGAGGCGGTGGATCGCGACCGGCTCGACAAGGATTCGATCGACGGTATGGCGCGGATGGAGCGAGCCGTACGGGTCCTGGAACACCATTTGTACCCGTTTGTAGAAGGCGCGATCGCGCCGGCGCCCCTGCTGTCGCCCCGCCACCGTGATGGCGCCGCTCCAGTTCTCGATCAGGCCGGCGACCGCCCGCAGCACGGTCGATTTCCCGGAGCCCGATTCGCCGACCAGACCGAACGATTCGCCTTCGCCGACGCGAAACGTCGCTTGGCGCACCGCACGCACCACGCTCGTATGCCGGCCGAAGGTGACCGAGAGGTCCTCGACTTCGATCATAGGCGCTCGCTTGGCTCCAACCATGCCGGGTCGCGTTGCAGCACCGCGAGCTCGCGGCCGGCGTCGTCGATCCGCGGCAGCGCCGCCAGCAGCCCTTGCGTATAGGGATGCCGTGCAGCCCGCAATTCGCTGGCGCGGCATTCCTCGACGATGCGCCCGCCGTACATCACCAGCACCCGGTCGCAGAACGAGGCGACGAGGTTGAGATCGTGGCTGATGAAGATCAGCCCCATTCCCCGCGCCGTCACCAGATCGTCGACGATCGACAGGACCTGCATTTGGACCGTGACGTCGAGCGCGGAGGTAGGCTCGTCGGCGATCAATAGGTCGGGCCCGGGAATCAGCATCATGGCGATCATTGCCCGCTGGCCCATTCCGCCCGAGACTTCGTGTGGATAGGCGTCGAACACGCGCTCGGGATCGCGGATGCGCACCGCCCTCAGCATTTCCAGCGTCCGAGAACGCGCCTCGCCGCGCGTGGCGTCATGATGGACAAGGTAGGCCTCGGCGATTTGGCGGCCCACGGTCATTACTGGGTTGAGCGAGAATTTCGGATCCTGCATCACCATGGCGATGCGCGCGCCCCGGATGCTCCGCATCGCGCGTTCGTCGATTCCCATGAGGTCGATGCCGTCGAACTCGAGGCGCTGCGCCGAGACCGCTCCTGGCGCCGCGATGAGACGAAGGATCGCCCTTCCGGTCACCGATTTGCCCGACCCCGACTCGCCGACGATCCCCACCTTCTCGCGGCCGAGCGAAAAGTTCACTCCACGTACCGCATGAATCGTCCCCACCGGACTGGCGAAATCGACCCGCAGGCCCTCGACCGCCAGCAGCGGCCGATCCGGCGACGGCGCGCTCATCGCTGCTTCGGGTCGAGCACGTCGCGCAACCCGTCGCCAAGAAGGTTGAATCCCAGGCTGACGACGAAAATCGCCAAGCCTGGCATCGTCGCCACCCACCACTGGTCGAGAATGAACTTGCGGCCGGCGGAGATCATCGCCCCCCATTCGGGCGACGGCGGCTGCGCGCCGAGCCCGAGAAATCCGAGACCGGCGGCGGTCAGGATTATGCCAGCCATGTCGAGCGTCACGCGGACAATCACCGAAGGCATGCACAGCGGCATGACGTAGCGCCAGATGATCCGCGCCCGCGACGCCCCCTGGACGCGCGCGGCGGCGATGAAATCGCTGCCGCGGATGGTGATCGTCTCGGCGCGCGCAATCCGCGCATATGGAGGCCATGCGGTAAGCGCGATGGCGATGACCGCGTTCTCGATGCCGGGGCCGATCGCGGCGACGAAGGCGAGCGCCAGGATCAACCGCGGAAAAGCGAGAAAGACGTCGGTCACCCGCATCAACGCGGTCTCAAGCCAGCCGCCGATGTATCCGGCAATGGTGCCGACCAGCAGGCCGACTGGCGCGACGAGGATGACCACCAAGACGACAATGGTCAGCGTGATGCGCGCGCCATGCACGACGCGCGAGAAGATGTCGCGGCCCAGCTCGTCGCTGCCGAACCAGTAGACCGCGCCGGGCGGCAAGAGTCGCGCGGTCAAATCCTGCGTCACTGGCGAATGGGTGGCGATCCACGGCGCCAAGGCGGCGACGACGAGCAGCGCCACAACGATGCCCAGCCCGACCATCGCCAATGGATTGGTGCGGAACGCGCGCCACGCGAGATACGCCTCGCCAAGCCGCGCCTGCAGACGCGAGGACGGCGTTTCAGCAAGCAGCCATTGGCGTGTCGAGGCGGGCGAGTCGAGCCGCGCGCTCATCGCGCCCTCGGATCAAGAACGCGATAGAGCAAATCGGACAGGAGATTGAGCCCGGTGAATACGACGCCGACGACGACGGTCCCGCCAAGTACGGCGTTCATGTCGGCGTTGAGCAGCGAGTTGGTGATGTACTGGCCGAGGCCAGGCCACGCGAAAACCGTTTCAGTCAGCACCGATCCTTCGAGCAAATTGGCGTAGGAAAGCGCGACGACGGTGACCAACGGCACCATGACGTTGCCGAGCGCGTGCCGCCACACCACGCGACGCTCGGACAAGCCCTTGACGCGCGCGGTGGTGATGTACTCCTGCCGCAGCTGCTCGAGCATGAAGCTTCGCGTCATGCGGCTGATATAGGCGAGTGAAAAATATCCTAGTATCGATGCCGGCAGGATGACGTGGGCGAAGGCGTTACGGAACACGTCCCACTCGCCGGCGAGCGCGCTGTCGATCAATATGACGCCGGTCACCGTGTCGACCAGGTCTTCGTAGACGACGTCGAGACGGCCCGGCCCGGCGACCCACCCGAGCTTGGCGTAGAACAACATCAGGCCGACGAGGCCGAGCCAAAAAACCGGCACCGAATAGCCGACCAGGCCGACGACCCGGACCACCTGATCGATCCAGCGGTCGCGGTGAACCGCGGCGAGAACGCCAAGCGGGATGCCAAGAACGACGCCGATGATCGTCGCGATCGTCGCGAGTTCCAGTGTCGCGGGGAAATATCGGGCGATGTCGACGACGACCGGGTTGGAGGTCAAGACGGACCGTCCGAAATCGCCCTGCACCGCCTTCATAGCGTAGAGATAGAACTGCTGCCACAAGGGAAGGTGCAGGCCGAGTTCCTGTCGCACCCGATCGTAGACCTCGGCCGGCGCGCGATCGCCGACCGCGGCCAATACCGGATCGATCGGCACGACGCGGCCGATCAGGAACGTGACCAGCAGTAACCCGAAGAACGTCAGCGCGACGGTGAAAATCAGGCCCAGCGCCGCCGCCGCCACCCCGGTGGCGACCGAGGACGGCGACGGCTGGCGCTTCTTTCCGAATCGACCGAGCGAGAACCGCAACGGAGCGTCAGTTCTTCACGATGTCCTTGTAGTAGTTGTTGTCGAAACTCGGACCGATCGCGATTCCGCTGACGTTGCTCCGGTGGACCCAGTTCTCGATCTCCTGGAACATGATGACGAACGGCGACGACTGCTGATGGACACGCTGCAGCTCTTGATAAGTCGCCTCGCGCTTCTTGGCGTCGCGCTCGACCACCGCCCCGGCGGTCTTTTTCGTCAATTCAGGTATGTCCCACGAATTGCGCCACGCCAACGTCTTCGATTTCGCGGTGTCCGAATTGTCTTCGTTCATCGCGAAGGTCTCGGCGTTGGTGTGCGGATCCTGATAATCGGGCCCCCACTGGCCGATATAGATGTCGTGGTTGCGCGCCCGGTACTTGGTCAGCGTCTGCTTGCCGTCGCCCGGGATGATCTCCAGCTTGACCCCGGCCTGCGCCCAGCTCGCCTGGATCGCCTGCGCGATGTCGATGATCGGCGAGGTCGAGCGTGTATCCATCGTCACCGTGAAGCCGTTCGGATACCCCGCCTTGGCCAGCAAGGCTTTGGCCTTCGCCGGGTCGAATTTATACGGCTGGTCTTCGATCGCTCCAAGGAAGCCGATCGGCAGGAACGACTGATGCACCTGGTGCGTCGCCGAGACGATGTTCTTCTGGACCGCCTGGTAGTCGACCAGAAGCTTGAGCGCTTCGCGCACCTCGGGCTTGGCGAGGATCGGGTTCTTCTGGTTGAGGCCCAGGTACACGATCGCGCCTTTCAGGCCCCGATCCACCTTGATGGCGGAATTTCCAGCGAGGCCGTCGAGCTGATCCTTGGTCAGGTTGCGGGCGATGTCGACGTCGCCCTTCTCGAGCAGCAAGCGCTGCGTCGCCGGCTCCTTGACATGCCGGACGATCACCCGCTTGCTCTTCGGCGCACCGGCGAAATGCTGCTCGTTGGCCTCGAGCGTGTAGTTCTCGTTGGCCCGCCAGACACGCAGCTTGTAGGCGCCGGTGCCGGCCGAGTTGGTCTTCAGCCAGTCGTTTCCGAAGTCGCCGTTCTTCTCGTTGGCCATCACCGTCTTCTTGTCGACGACCGCGCCAACCGTGGCGGTCAGGCAGTAATAGAAGAACGTCGGCGCGACCGGCTTCTCGGTGCGGATGACGAGCGTCGCGTCATCGGCGGCGCGAATGCGCTCCTTGACGTTGTCCTTGTTGAATCCGAACTGCGTGAGGATGAAGCCGGGCGACTTGTTGAGGATGACGGCGCGCTGCAGCGACCAAGCGGCGTCTTCGGCGGTCACCGGATTTCCCGAGGTGAACTTGACCCCGCTGCGGAGCTTGAAGGTGTAGGTCACGCCATCGTCGGCAACCCCCCAGCTTTCGGCAAGCTCGCCGCGGATCTCGGAGACGTTTTTCAGGTTGAAGGTCAGCAGCTTGTCGTACAGGTTGCCGAGCGCCTCGCTGCCCGAAAACTCGAAGGATTCGGCGGGATCCATCGAAATGATGTCATCGATCTGCTTGGCTATGACGACCGTGTCCTTGGGCGTTTGGGCCGTAACCCCGCCGGCCGCGCCGGCGACGGCGAACGCCGCCGCGAGCGCGGCGGCGTAATGGAATTGGCGCATAAACTCTCTCCCCGCGATGTAATCCGTAACCCCGCCGAAGCGTCGCCCGGCGGACCCGAAGGTACGGATTTTTCGGCTAAATCATCGACACGCCGGCGCGACGGAGTCAACAGCCGCAGGCTCGGCCAAGCGGTCAACCGGGCGATATGTCGTCGTCGCCGAACAGTCGCCGCATGATTTGCCGCGTCGGACGCGGCTGTTGCTTGCCTTTGTCCTGGTCCTTGGTGTCGCCGAAAGTCGGCTCGCGCAATTCGACCAGCGGCTGGTTGCCCATGGCCCGGGCGATGACAACGATGATCCGGATGAACAGCCCCCACCAGACAAGCGAAAAGAACGCGACCAGCCACACCTGGTAGGACTCATAGAGGCTGGCGACCATTTTTTGCAGCCACTCGATGCCGAAGGCCTTGGCGATCGTCAGCAGTCCCCAGATGGTCAGGTCGCCCGCGAACAACGCCACCGTCTCGACCATGCCGTCGCGATTGGGAAAATATATCTCCCTCTCGGCCAGGCTACCGAGGCCGATGCCGAATTCCACGCCGCACTCGTCGCGCGCCAGCCTTTGTGCTTCGCGAAGATTCGTCGTATCGAGCGATAACGCGATCTGCTCGCGCAACAAGCGGGCGCCGATGCCGCCTGTTGCGCTGCCGCGGCCAATCGAGCAACTCAGCCACTTGTAGGCCTGAACATAATCCTGCAGTCCGGGTGCCTCGGCGCGAATGCGACCGACATAGAACTGCGCGGTGGAGTCGCCCTCGCTGGCGAGCGGCTCCAGTTCGGCCAAGGCGCGCGCGTGATCGCCCTGCTGGAATGCGGCGACACCCGACGCCAAATCGGCGCACGCGACTTCCGACGCGGCCAGGCTCGACGCAAGGGCCGCCGCAATCGCGAACAGTTTTACGCGATTTGTCGGTATTCCGATACGGGTGTGCCAGTTCGGCATTCGCCGCCCCCCGCTTTCGCTTCAGACTGGACGGAGAAATACGGCGACGGCGCCGACGAGCGCAAGAAACGTCATCGCGCCGAACGCCGTGAATACGAAAACGTTCGATGCCGTCCACAGCGGATACCGCTGACGCTCGTAAATCCGCCGCTCGAGCGAACGCCGTTCGCGGCCGACCATCAGGACGAAGAACAGCCGGCGGCCGGTCAGCGGCAGCCAGCCGCGCAGATTGACCAGCTGCGGGGTCGGCTGAAACGCCCGGCGCACCGCCGCGAGCTGCTCGGCGGTGAAGCTCATGCCCACCCGCGGATCGACCCGCTGCAGAAATTTCTGCGTAAACTCGTCGTTGGGATCGACCAGCGACATCGAACCGATACCCTTTCCGCTCCGCGCTGCCAGCGCGCTAAAACGCCGCGTCGCGGCGGCCGCTTGAGCATCGCCCATTCCTACCCGCGCAAGCTCTACTTTTTCCTTAAGGCCCAAGTGCATGTCGCCCGCCGATCAGCCCGTAGATTTATCCCTGCCGGCTGCGCGCTTGAGGCGCTTGCCGAGGCCGCGCAGGCGTCGCGAACCCGTCCCTCCATTCGGCTTGCTGGTTCGGTCGTGTTCGTTGCTCGCAGCCCTGACCGGCAGCGTCTCGAGAATGGCGCCCGCGGCGGCCACCAGACCCGGCGCCTTGCTCCCCGAAGCTTGTTTCGCCAGATCGGGAGTGTCGTCGGCGTTGGCGCGAATCCGGAATGCGGGGAATCGGCATGTGACAGTAGTGCCGACGCCCACGCTGCTGGTCAACGTCAAGGCGCCGCCATGCGCATCCATCAGCGATCTGGACAGCGGCAGGCCAAGACCGGTTCCTTCGAATTTGCGATTGAGACCGCTGTCGACCTGGCCGAATGGAGCGAGCGCCGTGGCGATGTCCCGTGGCGCGATGCCGACCCCGGTGTCGACGACCGATATGGCGAGTCCGCCCTCAGCATCGATCTCCGTCACAACCTCGACCGAGCCGCTCGACGGCGTGAACTTCACCGCGTTCGACAGCAGATTGAGCAGCACCTGTTTCAAGCGCCGCTCGTCGCACCAAAGGTGGCGACGGTCGGTCTGTTCGTTCGTCGTCACGCTGATCTTCGATTGAATGGCGCGGTGCTTGACAAGCGCAATGCAGGCGTTGATCGCCTCGCGCACGTCGACGACCTCCTCCTGCAAATCGGTATGGCCCGCCTCGATTTTCGAGATGTCGAGGATGTCGTTGATCAGCTTCAAGAGATGCGTCGCTGAGGAGTGGATGAACTGAACGTAGCCGGACTGCTTCTCGTTAAGCTCGCCGAAGTACCTCCCCGACAGCATCTCGGAGAAGCCGATGACGGCGTTGAGCGGCGTGCGTAGCTCGTGGCTCATGTTGGCCAGGAACTCGCTCTTGGCGCGGTTGGCGATCACTTGGTGCTCGAGGGCGAGGCGCTGCGCCTCGACCATTTTACGCCGCGCGCTGATGTCGGTGATGTTGCAGATATATAGCGACCGATCGCCCGCGCGCCGCTCGTAAGGCGAGTCCGCACTGGCAAACCGCGCCACGCCGACCACGAGATGGAGCGAAAACGAACGGCCGTCGCGCCGCGCGCCGGAGGTCTCGATCGGCCCGATTTGCCCGCCCTCGGCTTTGGCCATGGTGAGGTAGTGCGATATCTCGCGTCCAATCCGCCCCTGCACCAGCGACGGGCTCAGAATGTCGATCGATTTGCCGATCACCTCGTCCTCGCGCAGTTCGAACATCTCGAGGCCGGTGCGGTTGGCGTAAATGATCCGGCCCTCGTAATCAGCGACGAACACGCCTTCGTGCGTGTTTTCGATGACGCTCTGGATCAGCACGTTCTTGTGGCGGATCGTCATGTCTTTGACGAACGTCACGCGGCCGTGGTTGTTGATCTGCCGCAGGAAGACGACCGCCAGGACGATGCCGGGAATCCCAAGCGCAACCATGAAATCGACCGAAATACCCGGGGTACGGTGAAGGATGAGCGTCCAGATCAACACCGCCGCCGACCAGAGCCCGAATCCCGCGAGGCAGCGCCGCCACGTCCATGTCTCCAGCCGCGGGCCGACCGCCACCGCGGCGGCGGAAATCAACATCATCACCACGAAGTGCCAGGTCGTCGACGCCGCGAACCAGTCGCGCCGCACGGCGGCCAAGCCGACGGCATCGGCGATGACGGCGATCAAGTCCGATTGAAGAACAAGGAAGCCCAGGCTCGCCGCCGCCGCCGTAATCACGTATGGCGCGAAGCGCTCCACCTGTCTGCGTGCCTCAGCGCCGTTGGTCGCCGTGGTCGCCATGTCCCCCTCGCCCCTCTTCGGCCGGGACCCGATCTCGCCCGCAATCTAACTTCGCGGCCGCGGGGATGAACTGGTTCCCGGTCGTAGCGTCGCTCGCACCGCCGGTGCCACGGCTGGCGTGCGCGATAGGGAAACATCTAGTCGATGAAGCTTAAAGCTTTCGTTAAACAGCGAAAACAATGGTCAAATTAACCTCAAATAGTTATGGTAAATTCAGAGACTTTTAGACAAATGAAATCTATTTATTATTGTTAGCCATGTAACCGTCGGGCCGGCAATCGACTCCGCCCCCGCTTTGGTGCATGATTCGCCGCGTTCGGGCGTTTCCCTATACTCGCTTGGGCTCCTTCGTGGGGCTGCGGAAGAAGGGGTGCCGACAATGAACGTCGAGACGATCCTCGCTCAAAAGGGTCGCGACGTCGCGACCCTGTCGCCAGAAAACACGCTTTACGATCTCGTCGAACAGCTCAGTACGCGCCGGATCGGCGCGATGGTGGTCACCGACTCGGCGTCCGGGACGATCAAGGGCATCATCTCGGAGCGCGACGTCGTCCATGCCGTGGCGCGCCACGGCCCCGACGCGCTCGAAATGCGCGTCGGCGACGTGATGACCCGCGAGGTTCTCACCTGCCAGCCCAGTGACCAAATCACCGACATCATGGGACTGATGACCGGGCGGCGCTTCCGCCATGTCCCCGTCGTCGAGAATGGCCGACTTATCGGCATCGTTTCGATCGGCGACGTGGTCAAATACCGGCTGGGCGAACTGGATCAGGAAGTCGGAATGTGGCGCGAGCTATTCGCGCCACGATAGGCGTTGGCCGCGCCGATCAGTCGAGCGTCTGGCGGTAGCGCCGCAACGCAATCAATACGGCGGCGGCGAGAAACGCCGCCAGCGGCCAGGCGTTAATCAGTACTTCGGGCGCCCCGTTGCCCTTCAGCATTATTCCGCGGATGACACGCAGGAAATGCGTCAACGGCAGGATTTCGCCCAGCGCTTGCGCCCACCCGGGCATGCCGCGAAACGGAAACATGAACCCCGAGAGCAAGATCGACGGCAAGAAGAAGAACATCGACATCTGCATCGCCTGAAGCTGGTTTTGCGCCACGGTCGAGAAGGTGAACCCGACGCAGAGGTTGGCGGCTATGAAGAGGATCACCGCCGCCGACAGCAACGCGAGGCTTCCCTCGTTCGGCACACCGAAGACGAAGCGCGCCGCCAGCAATATGATGATCACTTGCACATAGCCGACGACGATGTACGGCAGGATCTTGCCGAGCATGACCTCGACCGGTCGTACCGGCATCGCCAGCAGCGCCTCCATCGTGCCGCGCTCGCGCTCGCGGGTGACCGCGAGCGCCGTCATGACCACCATCGTCATCGTCAACACGACCCCCATCAGGCCCGGCACGATGTTGTACCGGGTAATCCCCTCCGGGTTGTAGAGGCGGTGGATGCGCATCTCGAACGGCGCCGCTGCAGGCGCCAGTTCGCCAAGGGGTCCGCTTAGATCGTGCGTCAGCGCTTCATTTTCGAGGCGCGACAAGACGGCCAACGCGTTGCCGGATGCGACCGGGTCGGTCGCATCGACCTCGACGAGCAACGCCGGCCGCTCACCGCGCAGGATATCGCGCGAGAAGCCGGCGGGAACGTTGACGACGAACTGCACCTGGCCGGTTTCGATCAGTCGCCGACCTTCGGCTTCGCTGGCCGCGCGCCGGACGATCGTGAAGTAGTCCGAGTTTTCCATCGCCCGCACGATGCTTCGCGCGAACAGGCCATTGTCGGCGGCAATGACCGCGGTCGGGAGGTGCTTTGGATCGGCGTTGATGGCGAAGCCGAACAGTGTGAGCTGCAAGATCGGCACGCCGATCATCATCGCAAACGTTACCCGGTCGCGGCGCATTTGGATGAACTCCTTCAGGAGCACCGCAATCAATCGGGCAAGGGAGAAACGCGGCGAGTTCATCGAAAGTTGTCCCGCGCCCGCCGCATCGTGTGGATGAACACGTCCTCGAGCCCGGGCTCGATCCGCCGCCATTCGAGCCCCGGCGCATCACGATGGCGCGCCAGGCTCGCCGCCATCCGCTCGGCGTCCGTGCCGCTGACGTGTAATTGCGCGCCAAACGGCGCGACGATCTCGATTCCCGGCTGGCCGGCGAGTTCGGTCGCGAGCCGAGTGACGTTGGGACCCGATGCCGCCCACGTCGTCAATCCCGCGGCGCGGCGCACCTGCTCGACCGGTCCGTGGAGCAGCAGTTTGCCGAAGGCGATGTAGGCGATTTCATGGCAGCGCTCGGCTTCGTCCATGTAGTGCGTGCTGACGAGCACGGTCAGCCCCTGGGCGGCTAAAAGATGAAGCTCGTCCCAGAACTCGCGCCGCGCCTTCGGGTCGACGCCGGCGGTCGGCTCGTCGAGCAACAGCAGCTCCGGCTCATGCAGCAGGCATGCACTCAAGGCCAAGCGCTGTTTCCAACCGCCAGACAGCGTGCCTGCGAGCTGCGATTGCCGCTCGAGCAGGCCCAAGCGTTCCAGCGCCCGATCAACGCGTCTCGGACGGTCGTCGAGCGCGTAGATCCGCGCCACGAACTCGAGATTCTCGCGAACGCTCAGATCCTCGTAGAGGCTGAAGCGTTGGGTCATGTAGCCGACCCGTCGCTTGATCGCGCCGGCCTCGCGGCGCAAATCGAAGCCGAGACAGGTTCCTTCGCCGGCATCGGGCGTCAATAGTCCGCACAGCAAGCGAATGGTCGTCGTCTTGCCGCTGCCGTTCGGCCCGAGAAAGCCGAAGATGTGGCCGCGGCGCACACGGATCGAGAAATCATCGACGACACTGCGCCCGGCGAAACTCTTGCCGAGACCGCGGACGTCGATGGCGAATTCCGGCCCGCCGCGCGGCTCCATGGTCAGCGCGCCCCTAACTTGACGTCGACCGGCTGGCCGGGATTGAGCGGCCCCGGGCCGTCGATCGGCGTCGCTTCGACCATGAAGACGAGCTTTTGCCTGGTTTCCTGGCTGAATATCACCGGCGGCGTGAACTCGGCGCGCGAGGCGATGAAGGTGACGCGCGCCGTGATCGTCTCGCCGCAACCGTCGCAGGCGATATGCGCCTCCTGGTCGAGCCGTATGGTTCCGAATTGGCGCTCCGGAACGAAGAATCGCGCCTTGACGTTCGCCGGCGGCAGGAGCTCGACGATCGTCGCCCCAGCGCGCACGAATTCTCCGACCCGATACGGCGTCTCGGTCACCCGGGCGGTCGCCGGAGCATTGGCGCGACGCTGCGAAAGCTGCCACTCCGTCTCGCTCAACGCGGCGCGCGCTGTGTCCACGGCGGCCTCGGCGGCGCGAATTTCGTCGTCGCGCGCGGCGAGCTTTGCGGTTGCAAGGAGTGCCGCGAGCTCGGCGACGCGCGCCCGGTCCCGCTCGTAGGCGGCGCGTGCCTCGTCGAGCCGCTCAGCGGCGATGACCTTGCTGGCGAATAGGTGCTCCTGCCGTTTGAGAGTCGAGGCCGATAGGCGCAGTGTCGCCTCGGCCTGCATTCCTTGCGCCTCGATCGCCTGGAGCTCCAGCGGCCGCTGTCCCTTCTGGAGATTGGCGAGATGCGCCAGAGCCTGCGCGAGTTGGGCGCGCCGTTGGGCGACGTCGGCCATCTCCTTGGCGTCGTCGAGTACGTATAGCGGCGCGCCGGCAACGATCGCATCGCCCTTATTGACCGAGAGGCTGATCAGCGTTCCCGATACCGGCGCGGCGATCCGCAGATAATCGCCCTCGATGTAGCCCTGGTATCGACCAACCGCGTCATCGCGGGTGCCGGCGATGCCAACGGCGACGAGCATCGCCATGATCCATTGCCAAACCTGGGTGAAAATTTCCATGGCGTATCTCCGTCAACCGGCTGGCGAGGCGATCCCGTGGATCAGCACCTCGACCAGGTTGCCGCAGAACGTGTCGATATCGAGCGTTTCTCGGGCATGCGATTCGATTGCGTTTTTCCACAATGCAAGAAACAGCATCGAGCCGGCGAGAACGCGCACCGTGTTGGCGACATCGATGGGCCGGAACTCGCCGCTGGCCACGCCGCGCGCCAGCACGCGCGACAAGAGGGCGAAGGCGCGACGAATCACCTCGTCGAGATAGAAGCGAACCAGCTCGGGAAAATTTCCCGATTCAGCGATGATGATCTTCGGGATGGCGCCGGCGCGAGTGCGGCCGAGTACGCCACCTATCGTTCCCAGTATTTCGTCGAGCAGCTTTCGGCTCGGTCCCTCGTACGCGCCGACCCGCGACTCGATGCGCGCCAGATTGGGCAGCAGCGCCTCGCGAACCACCGCTTTCAAAAGCGCTTCCTTGCCGTCGAAATAGAGATAGAGGGTTCCCTTGCTGACCCCTGCCCGCGCCGCCACATCGTCGAGCCGCGTGGCGCTGAAGCCGCGCTCGGCGAATACGGCGAGGGCGGCGTCGAGGATCTCGCTGGGTCGGGCCGCTTTGCGGCGGCGCCAACGCTTGAGTGTGCGCGGCGTATGTCGGTCCGGTCGAGGCGCCTCGTCGCGGCGATCGATCACCGGACGCGGCTTTGTCGGCTTTTTCGTCATCGCAGTCATTATCAGTTAATAACTGACTGGTCAGTTATTAATAGCAGGTATTCGACTCCAGTCAAGGCCCACGCACTACCTGCCGCCTGTGCGTCGCCAAGTCATCGATGCCAGAATGGCACGCATGGAAGTCACGCTACTCGGCACCGGCTGCCCCCAGGTCGACACAAGGCGTTATGGGCCCGCCAACCTCGTCCGGGTCGCTGGACGCGCCTTTCTCGTCGATTGCGGGTCCGGTACGACCCAGCGCCTGCTCGGCGCGGGGGCATCGGGCGCCGGGATCGACGCAGTGTTCCTAACCCACCTGCACTCCGACCATATCGTCGATCTTTTCCAGCTGATCGTGTCGAGTTGGCATCAGGGACGCGACCGCCCTCAGCGCCTCTTCGGTCCGCCTGGAACGCGTCGTTATGTCGACGGCCTGATGACGCTTTGGAAGCCCGAACTCGAACTTCGTATCGCCCATGAGCGCCGGCCGTCGACGCTGGCGCTCGAAGTCGAAGTGGTCGAGTACGCGAAGGGCGAGATCTGGCGCGATGGCGGCGTCGTGGTGCGCGCGGTCGAAGTCCGTCATCAGCCGGTCCGCTATGCATATGGCTTCGTTTTCGAGGCGGACGGCCGGCGGTTGGCGTTCAGCGGCGATACCGCCTATTCGCCCGAGCTGATCGCCGCCGCGCGCGGCGTCGATGTTCTGGTGCATGAATGCTTCATCCATCGCGAGATATCGGTCCTCGCCGGCGTGCGCACCGCCGAGACCCTGGCCGCAGTCGCCAGCTATCACACGCTTTCGCACGAAGTCGGCAGGATCGCGCGCGAAGCCGAGGCTGGCTGCCTCGTGCTCAATCACTTCGTGCCGGTGCGCTTCGACCAAGAAGCGCTGCTCGCGGAAGTTCGCCGTGACTTCGCCGGGCCGATCGTCATCGGCGAGGATCTGATGCGCCTCGACCTCGTAAGCGGTGTCCTGAGCCACGCCGGCGCGATCGTCGGCCTCGCCCGATCCCCGTCCTGAACGGCGCGTCAGCTCAACGCGGAACTGTCAGGGACGACGATCGAAAATCGATCGGCGAGCCCCGCCAAAGCGCCGCGATGAACCTGCTCGGCCCGCATCACGCCGCCGAGCGGGTCGGGCAAATCGCGCGTCGCCGTGGCGTTGGCGACGACCGTCGAGCGATAGCCGAGATCGGTCGCCGCCTTGGCGGTCGCCGCGACACACATATGGGTCATGAAGCCGCCAAGAATCACCTGCGGCCGGCCGATTTGCTTCAGCACCGCGTCGAGATCGGTCTTGGCGAACGAATTAGGCAGCGACTTGGCAATGACCTTTTCGCCTTCGCGCGGCGCGAGGTCGTCGACGATCCGCGACATTGGTCCGTCGGGATTGAACAACGCGCCCCCCGGCCGCCCATGATGAACGATGTGCACCACCGGTACGCCGCGGCGGCGCGCCAATGCCAGTAGCCGCGCCGCCTCATCGATCGCCGCGCGCACCCCTGGGAGTTTCAGTCCTCCATCGACATATTCGCGCTGGCAGTCGATCAAGATCAGCGTTGATTGATCAAGCGGCGACGGTGTCTGCGGCGCTCCGGCCATTTCGAGCAGGGTCTTGGCGTCGGCGTTGGTCACGGCTGTACTCCGGATGGGTTGATTGCAGGCCTGCGATGAAACAAGGGCGACGGCCTCTTGGCAAGCGTCGCGCTCTCCATAATGTTGTCTACGCCTACCGTGCGGCGCTCGACCCGCCAGGCGGACTTCACTCCGACGCGAAGGACCCGAAATGACCGTCGACCAGGCGCTCGCGATATCGCTTGTCATCGGTGCGCTTGGCCTCTTCGCCTGGGGTCGATGGCGCTACGATCTTGTAGCCCTGATCGCCCTTGCCGCGGGACTGGCGATGGGCGTCGTTCCAGCCGACCAGGCGTTCGCCGGTTTCGGGCACCCCGCGGTGATCACGGTCGTCGCGGTGCTGATTGTCAGCCGCGCCTTGACGCTGTCGGGGGCAGTCGACGGGCTGGCCAAGGCGACCCTCCCGACCGCTGGCCCGGTATGGCTGCAGGTCGGCGCGCTGTCGATCGCAGTCGCAATGATGTCCGCCTTCATGAACAACGTCGGCGCCCTCGCCCTGATCATGCCGGCGGCGATCGCCGCGGCGAAGAAGTCGGAGCGATCGCCCTCGCTGATCTTGATGCCGATCGCGTTCGCCTCGATGCTTGGCGGCATGATCACACTGATCGGCACGCCGCCTAACCTGCTGGTCGCCGCCTATCGAGCCGAGGCGGTCGGCCGGCCCTTTGCGATGTTCGACTTCGCCCCGGTCGGCGGCGTCGTCGCGATTGTCGGCATCGTCTTCGTCGCGCTCGTCGGTTGGCGTCTTATACCGCGGGGAGCGCGCGCCGATCCCAAGGATCGCTTCGATATCGCCGGCTATGTCATGGAGGCGCGGCTGCCCGACGACAGCGCGCATGCCGGCAAGTCGGTCGGCGAAATCGACGCGCTGCTGGAAAAAGACGACGTCGACGCGCTGGGGATCGTGCGCGCGAAGCACGAGATTCCTTGGAGCGCCACCTGGGAGCGCGTCGCGGGTGGTGACGTGTTGATCCTCGAAGGCACTCCCGACGCCCTCAAAGTCGCGATCGACGGTTTGAAGCTCGAGCTGCCGGCCGATGACGCGCCGCCCGCGCCGCACCTCGAATCCGAGGAGATGTCGATTGTCGAGGCGGTGGTCATGCCGCGGGCACTGATCGACGGTCTGACCGCCGAGGAGATCCGGCTGCGGTCCCGCTATGACATCAGCCTGCTTGCGGTCGCGCGCGCCGGGTCTCGGCACCGCGGCCGCCTGAAGTCGTTTCGCTTTACCGCAGGTGACGTGCTACTGCTCCGCGGGCCAACGCGGCAGGTCAATTCGGCGATGTCGATGCTGGGCCTGCTGCCGCTGGCTAGCCGCGGCGTCGGCCTCGGCCGCCCAGGGCGGGCGCTTGCCGCGGTTGCGATCACGCTGACCGCGCTGGTCGCTTCGGCGCTCTCATTGGCGCCCACCGCGGTCTGCTTTCTCGGCGCCGTTATCGTCCTGATCTTGTCGCGGTGCATTCGCCTCGGGGAGAGCTACGACGCGATCGATTGGCCGATCGTCGTGCTGCTCGGGGCGATGCTCCCCGTAGGCGGGGCGCTCGAGAGCACGGGTGCGACGAAATTTCTCGCCGACCTGTTCCTGTCCGCGGGCGACCGGATTTCGCCGATCTTGATGCTGGCGCTCGTCTTGATATTGACGATGACCATTTCGGATATCGTCAACAACGCGGCGACCGCGGTCATGATGGCGCCGCTTGCGGTCGGGATCGCCCGCGGCCTTGAGGTCAATCCCGACGGATTCTTAATGGCCGTGGCGATCGGCGCATCGTGCGCCTTCCTCACGCCCATCGGCCATCAGAACAACACCTTGGTCATGGGACCTGGAGGCTACCGCTTCGGCGATTATTGGCCGATGGGCTTGCCCCTCGAGATCATCGTGGTCGCCACCGCGCTGCCGGCGATCCTCGTCATCTGGCCGTTGTGACGGCGCTATCCGGTGCTGCTGCCTCGGATTCGGCCGGTAAGCCATCATCCAAAAGCACGACTTGCCCTGCGGCTCGTTCCGAAATATTGTCAAAAAAAAGTCTAAAAGGCGTTCTTGCCGACGATTGACGCATAAGCTCAAACTTATGGTTAATTTTCGGCTGGGGCGCGAGCGATAAGAACAAGTCGGGGAGCGCCCATGACCGATGTGATCTACGTGATCGCAGTGGCGATCACGTTGGCGATTGGTCTTCATTTGAGCGTCGTTAGCGGCTACGCGGCGAGCGCGGCTGCCGATCGCGACAAGCGCCACGGACGCCATGACGAAACGTTGGCGCTCGTGTCGCGCAGCCTGGGTATCGCATCAGGGATCGCCGGCGTCGCCTTCGGCATCCGGGTTTTAACGTTGCTCGGCATCGCGTTGGTCGCGCTGTACGCGGTCATGACGGCCCGGCGCTTGGCGATGATACCGGTTCAATTGGAGCTGCCGCTGATCGTGTTGTCGTTCATGGCGACGATTCCGATCGTGCTTTTGCGCAAATTCGGCGGAATTTAAAGACCGGGGTGGCGAATAACTGCAGGGGGGGACAGCAGTGACGACCATTGATACCGATGCGAGGGCGCCGATCGACGCCCTTATGCGCACGGGTGAGCTCTCGACGCACGCAGGCTGGGCATTACGCAAGGCGGGGTTTCGTCAACTGACCGACGTATGCCTGCTGTCGCGCGACGATCTGCTATGCGTCCAGCGGCTCGGGAGCAAGGGCCTGCGCGAGGTGGAGCGAGCGCTGGCGACGCGCGGTTTGACGCTCTCGAGATAGGCGGCGATCGACGGATCGCCCGCAGGGCGGCTGAACACTCGGCCCAGAAGGTCTACTCGCGCGCCTTGGCGATGAGGTACGCCGCGACGTCGCCCGCCTTCGGCTTGATCGCCGCGGGGTCGCCGCCGTCGAGGGTCGCGCGCACGAGTAGCTGCGTGGCGACGTTGGCGATATTGGCCTTGAAGATGCCGCGCGCCCCCTTGAGCTTCGGATAATAGGTCGGATCGACGGTCTTCTCGCGCGCGGCAAGCCGCGCCAATACCGCAGCTTCATCGGCCTCGTCGATCGGCTCCTTGCGCAGCAGCTTCCAATCGCTCACTCCGGCGAACGCTGATTCGTTGAGCGAGGCGACCGTCGCAGCGGGGTCGCCATCGACCACGCCGACCTTGTAGGTATGCTTGGTGTGGCCGACGTCGGCGCTCCATTTCTGGAACGCCTGGCTGCGGGCGACATAGATGGTCGGCACGCCATGCTCCCTGTCGAACGTTCGCCTGGCCTCATGCAGGCCGTCCGCCGTCGCGTCGCCGTAGCCCCGCGAGCGAAGCGTCTCAGACTGGCGGAGGGGATGGGATTCGAACCCACGATACGGCTTTAGGGCCGTATAACGGTTTAGCAAACCGCCGCCTTCAGCCACTCGGCCACCCCTCCGCCGGGAGTGGTGTCGTCACGGCGTATGCCGGGGCGGTTCTAGTGTCGCTTGGCCCGTCAGTCAAACGATTTGCATGATGCGAGCGAGGTAGAACTTCCACTGCACTGGCTGGAAATTTCGGCACGACGAAAGGTTCGAAGGTTATCGGGTTGTTTACCATCCTGGATCGGCTCGAAATAGCGCATTTCGTTTCGTAAAATTTTACGCGCGATTAATGATTGATGTCCGAAGATGCCATGGTCGGTTAAGCCCGACGACGTTGCTGGGGAGAGAACGGACCATGGCGCTCAATCGTCGCAGCATCGAGATGCTGCTCGACCTCGTCGACAACAAGCTCACATCGATGCAAGTGATCGACCGCGAAGACGCGCGCGAAATGGCGATGCTCGAAGCGGCCAAGCGCGAACTCGAAGCGCTCGCCGGCGTCAAGCGCCCGACATCGGTGGTGTCGATCGAAACCGGCCGCCGCCCGGCGCAGCGCATGGCGGTCTAACGCCCGCCAGCCTTGGCGCCGGGGCGTTTTATTTCGGGACCGCCATTCCGCGCGGCACCGCTGGCCGCGCACCGATCTCGTCGAACCAACGCTTGACGTTGGCGAATTCGGCGAGGTTCACGCGATGCCATTCATGGCGCGCCACCCAAGGATAGGTGGCGATATCGGCGATCGTGTACTCATCCCCGGCCAGATAGCGAACCTCCGACAAACGGCGATCCATCACCCCATAAAGCCGCGCCGCCTCCTTGCCGTAGCGTTCGATGCCATAGGGAACCTGCTCTTTGGCGTTGCGCATGAAATGATGCGCCTGGCCGAACATCGGCCCCACGCCGCCCATCTGGAACATCAGCCACTGCATGACGATGTAGCGCCGCGGCGCGTCGGCGGGAAAGAATTTCCCGGTTTTCTCGGCGAGGTAAAACAGGATCGCCCCCGACTCGAATAGCCTCAGCGGCGCGCCGCCGGGCCCGTCGGGATCGACGATCGCCGGAATCTTGCTGTTCGGGTTGATGGCGATGAAATGGGGCGTGTATTGGTCGCCCTTGCCGATGTCGATCTTATGAGCCGTGTAGGGCAGCCCCAACTCTTCCAGCATGATCGAGACCTTGCGGCCGTTCGGTGTCGTCCAGGTATACAGATCGATCATTGATTAGCCCGCTTCGCATGTGAGTTTCGACCGCCGCGCTAAGGTCACGTCGCGACGCGATCTTCCTTGGGCATGATGGCGTAGGGATGCGCCGCGCCAGGCAGTTTCAGCATCCGTTCGGCCCAGTCGCGCACGTTGGGATAGCGCGCCACGTCGAACCCTCCCTCCTCGGCCGTTGCCACCCACGGAAAGATGGCGACATCGGCGATGGTCGGCTGCGGGCCGGCGACGAACTTGCTTGCGCCGAGCTGGCGATCGAGCGTCGCCAGCGCCTGCTCGCCGCGGGCGCGGAAGAACTCCATCACCGGCGGCTCCTGCCGCCAGAATCGTTTCGCCGCCCGAGCGAACCCGAGACCGCTTGCCATGCGATCGAGGTCCCATGCCAGCCATTCGGCGACGCGCTGCCGTTCGGCCGGCGTCCGGCCGGCGAACCGGCCGAACTTGTCGGCGAGATATTGCAGGATCACGTTCGACTGGCAGAGGAAGGTCGACCCGTCCTGCAGCACTGGCACCTGCCCAAAGCGGTTCTTGGCGAGAAATTCCGGCCGCTTGTTCTCGCCGGCCATGAGATCGACGTGCTTGTAATCGAAATTCGCGCCGCAAAGCGACAGCATCAGGCCGACCTTGCACGAGGGCAGCGAAAAGTGCAGCCCATACAGCACGAGGCGATCCGCTGGCCGGGCCGTGGCCTTGCGCGCCCGGATGGCGCGCTTCAATCGTGCGCCCCTGGCGGCGCGCACGGCCGACCGTTGGGCCGCGCGTTTGATCTTCGCCGACGCTCGAATGGTCTTGGATACCTTGCGGCGCGCCGATTTCTTGACCGTCTTCCTGCGTGCCATCGTCTACTCCTTGGTCGGCGAAGGGCGCCCTTGCCGGTGCGCCTCGCTCCTATCCGGCGAGCTTCTTCCTGAGGATATCGTTGACCGCGGAGGGATTCGCCTTGCCGCCGGTCGCCTTCATGACTTGGCCCACGAACCATCCGAACAGCGCCTGTTTGCCGCCGCGATAGTCCGTCACTTTCGCCGCATTGTCAGCGATGACCTTGTCGACCGCCGTTTCAATCGCCGCGACGTCGGTCACCTGCCGCAAGCCCTTTTCCTCGACGATCGATGCGGCGTCGCTCCCCGTCTCGACCATCAGCGCAAAAACATCCTTGGCGATACGGCCGGAAATCGTGCCGTTGTCGATGAGATCGAGCAGTCCGGCGAGCGCCGTGGCCGTTACCGGACTGGCGTCGATAGTCCGATTTTGGCGGTTCAACGCGGCGAACAACTCGCCAATCACCCAATTCGCGGCCTGCTTGGGGTCCTTGCGGCCGCGAGCGACGGTCTCGAAGAACTCCGCCGACGCGCGCTCGGCCACCAACACGCCGGCATCGGCATTCGAGAGCTTGTACTCGCGCATGAACCGGTCTTTCTTGGCGTCGGGCAACTCGGGCATCCGGCGAGCGATGGCATCGATCATTTCCCGATCGAGGACGAGCGGCAACAAGTCTGGGTCGGGAAAATAGCGGTAATCGTGCGCGTGCTCCTTCGAACGCATCGAGCGCGTCACGCCGCGAGCCGAATCGAACAGGCGCGTCTCCTGCTCGACCGTCCCGCCGTCCTCGATCAGCGTCACCTGTCGGCGCGCCTCGTACTCGACCGCCTGCATGACGAAACGGACCGAATTGACATTCTTGATCTCGCAGCGCGTTCCGTAAGGCGCTCCCGGCCGGCGCACCGACACATTGGCGTCGCAGCGCATCGAACCTTCTTCCATGTTGCCGTCGCAGGTATCGAGATAGCGCAGGATCGCGCGCAGCTTGCGCAAATACGCGCCGACTTCTTCGGGTGAACGAAGATCGGGTTCCGACACGATCTCCATCAGCGCGACGCCGGAGCGATTGAGATCGACATACGTCTTGGTCGGATGCTGGTCGTGCAGCGATTTGCCGGCGTCTTGCTCCAGGTGGAGCCGCGTGATGCCGACCGTGCGCGTCGTCCCGTCGGCGAGATCGAGTGACACCGTCCCGCCCGAGACGATCGGCCGCGTGTACTGCGAAATCTGGTATCCCGCCGGCAAGTCGGCGTAGAAATAGTTCTTGCGGTCGAAGATCGAGACCTCATTGATCGTGCCGCCGAGGCCGAGGCCGGTCTTGATCGCCTGCTCGACGCAATGCCGATTGATCACCGGCAGCATTCCGGGAAACGCCGCGTCGACGAAGCTCACTTGCGTGTTCGGTTCGGCGCCGAAAACGGTCGCCGCGCCGGAAAAAAGCTTGGCTTTCGAGACGATCTGGGCGTGCACCTCGAGCCCGATCACCATCTCCCAATCGCCGGTCTCGCCCGCGATCAGCACCGCTACGCCCCCAGCATCGGCGGTTTCGCCTTGAACCCGGCGGCCGCTTCGAGCACGCCGGCGGTGCGGAACATGGTCTCCTCGTCGAAGGCGCGGGCGATGAGCTGCAAGCCGAGCGGCAGTCCCTCGGCGGCGAGGCCGGCCGGCACCGAGATTCCGGGCAGCCCCGCGAGGTTCACCGTGACGGTGAACACGTCGTTCAAATACATGGCGATCGGGTCGTCCGCCTTGTCGCCGATGGCGAAGGCAGCCGACGGCGCGGTCGGCGTCAGGATGACGTCGCACTTCCTGAAGGCATCGGCGAAGTCGCGCGCGATCAGCGCCCGGACCCGCTGCGCCTTGAGGTAATACGCGTCGTAGTATCCCGCCGACAGGACATATGTCCCGATCAAGACCCGCCGGCGGACTTCGGCGCCGAAGCCCGCGGCGCGCGTCTTTTCGTACATATCGTCGAGGCTCTCGCCCGGCACGCGCAAACCGAAGCGTACGCCGTCATAGCGCGCCAAGTTCGACGACGCCTCCGCCGGCGCAATGATGTAATAGGTCGGCAGCGCGTATTTGGTATGCGGCAGGCTGATGTCGATCGGCTCGGCGCCGGCGGCCTTTAGCCACGCCACGCCCCGCTCCCACAGTGTATCGATTTCCGGCGGCATGCCGTCGATGCGGTACTCCCGCGGAATCCCGAACTTGAGGCCGCGGATATCGCCGGTGAGCGCCTTTTCGTAATCGGGAACCGGACGCGGCACCGAAGTCGAATCGCGCGGATCGTGGCCGGCCATCGCCCGCAGCATGATCGCCGCATCGCGCACCGAGCGAGTGAGCGGTCCGGCCTGGTCGAGCGACGACGCGAAGGCGACGATGCCCCAGCGCGAACAGCGCCCATAGGTCGGCTTGACGCCGACGATGCCGCAAAACGACGCCGGCTGGCGGATCGAACCGCCGGTGTCGGTGCCGATCGCGCCCGTGGCGATGCGGGCCGCGACCGCCGCCGCCGAGCCGCCGGAAGACCCGCCCGGTACGAGGTCGCGATTATCGCCGGGCCGTCGCCACGGACTCTTCACCGGACCGTAAAAGCTCGTGGTGTTGGACGAGCCCATGGCGAACTCGTCGAGATTGGCCTTGCCCAGCATTGTCGCGCCCGCCCGCCACAAGTTCGCGGTCACCGTTGACTCGTAAGGCGGCTTGAAACCGTCGAGGATGTGGCTGCCGGCCGTGGTCAGCACGCCGTCGGTGCAGAACAGATCCTTGATCGCAAGCGGCACTCCTTCGAGTGGGCCGCCCTCGCCGCGCGCGAGCCGCGCATCCGACGCCGTCGCCATTTCCTGCGCCCGTTCGGGCGTCTCGGTGATGTAGACGTTGAGATCGCGCATCGCCGCCATGGCGTCGAGATGCGCCGATGCCAGCTCGCGCGCTGAAAATTTTTTCGCCCGCAACCCGTCGCGCGCGTCGGCGATGGTCAGATCGGTCAGCGCGCCCATCGCTACTCTACGACCTTCGGCACGCTGAAGAAACCTCCAGCGCCACTTTTCACCGGTTCGCGTGCATTAGCCAAGATGCTGTCGACGTACCCGCCGTCGCTGACCGTGTCGTCACGCTGCGGCAATGTCACCTCGACCGCCGAGGTCATCGGGTCGACGCCGGCGGTCTCGACTGCGTCGAGTTGCTCGACCCAGGCGAGAATGTTCCGCAGTTCCCCCACCATCCGGTCGAGGTCGCCCTCGGCGACGCGAATCCGCGCCAGCGTCGCGATCCGCGCCACGGTGGCTTTGTCGAGCGACATGCGGTATCTCTCGGCTCAAGTACGAATACCCGCGCCGACCCGGGCCGATCGGACCGGCGCGCCGCGTCAAGGCGGCCGGACGTTATCATTCGCCGATGCCGATCCGCAACCCCACCGAGCTCGTTCAAAGTCTGCCGCGAAACGCGCGACTGCTCGGCGTCGATGTTGGAGAAAAGACGCTGGGACTGGCGCTTTCCGACACCACGCTGGCAATCGCCTCGCCGCTCGAAACGCTGCGGCGCGGCAGGTTTTCCTCCGATGTCGAAACGCTCAAGGCGCTTATCGCCAAGCACGCCGTCGGCGGGATCGTCGTCGGGTTGCCGATCAACATGGACGGCAGCGAGGGTCCGCGGTGCCAGTCGGTGCGTGCCTTCGCCGCCAACCTGCTGGCGAGGATCGATCTGCCGCTCGCATTCTGGGACGAGCGCCTGTCCACCGTCGCGGTCACACGAACGATGCTCGAAGCCGACTTGTCGCGCGCGCGACGCGCGAAGCTGGTCGATAAGATGGCGGCGGCATACATCCTTCAGGGGCTGCTCGACCGCATTCGCGCGGACCGGTTGGCGCGTTGAGTATTCCTCTTTCCTCACCGGCCCAAGGGCAGCGGCGTTCGATCAGGCGGCTTCGCGTACGTCGACGGCTATGCGCGTCAACTTGTCGTAAACGCGCGCCATGCGTCGCAGCGGCCACCAGTCGTAGAGGAAGATCTGGATCGGCCGCCACATCGCGACCCAGCCGCTGATCAACAGCCCCTCGGCGAGTATGTGGTCGAGCGTGGTGACGCTCGGCACGAAGAAGAGTTGACGCAAGCCCATGCACACGAACAGGAAGACCAGCCCGATCGCCAGCGAGTGCCGGCCGAGATGGAGCTGGAACCGTAGATCGCGCAACGTCATGTCGCGGCGATAGGCGAAGTAGTTGTGGATCGCCGCCGCGAGCCCGGCGGTCTCGGCTCGCGCCGCATGGTCTGCCGGCAAATGAAAGACGAGCTTGAGGGACGCGTGGGTCGGGAACTCGCGCGCCGCGCCGACGATGTAATCCTCGGCGTCGGCATCGAGGTCCTTTTCGTGAAACGGCGAGGGATCAAGCGAGTTGAAAAGCTGCTGAATCGAGTTCAGCTTGATCTCGATCAGCGTCGTCTCGCCCTCGCGCCGGTATCGTTCGCCCATATCGTGCGCCCCTCGCCGCGGCGACCTTAGCATTCGGCGGCGATGGTGTCCGCCTTGACCCCCGGCCGACGGCGGCCAAAGATGCGGCGATGCCGACAAGCGGCCGCTGCGAGGGAAATCGGGAATGGACGAAGGCTTGACACAAGATCAGTTGGACATTCGCGCACGCGCGCGCGCCTTGGCCCTCCGCGTGATGGCACCGGCCGCCGCCGAAATCGACCGCAGCGAGGCTTATCCTTGGGGCCACGTCGCGGCACTCCGCGAGGCCGGTTTCATGGGCATGACCATCCCACAACGCTACGGCGGACAAGGCCGCTCGTATCTCGACGCGGTGCTGGTGATCGAGGAGATGGCCAAGTATTGCGGCGTCTCGGCGCGAATCGTCGTCGAGGCCAACATGGGGGCGATCGGCGCGATCATGGCCTATGGACGCGAGGACCAAAAGCGTCGCGCCGCCGAACTCGTGCTCGGCGGCGACAAGCCGGCGATCTGCATCACCGAGCCCGCTGCCGGCAGCGCCGCGACCGAGATGACGACGCGCGCCGACCGCAAGCGCGGCGGTTATGTCCTCAATGGCCGCAAGCATTGGATCACCGGCGGTGGCGTGTCGCGGCTGCATCTGATCTTTGCCCGCGTCTTCGATGAACGCGGCGCGGAACAGGGGATCGGTGGATTCATCGTCGAGCGCGATCCCGAGACCGGCGCGCCGAAGGGGCTTGTCATCGGCAGGCGCGAGCCAGCGATGGGATTGCGGGGGATTCCCGAAACCGAGATCATTTTCGACAACCTCGAAGCTGCGGAAAGCGCTTTGCTCGTCCCGCCGCGCGGCCTGGCGCATGGCTTCGGAGATCTTATGGACGCCTACAACGGCCAGCGCGTCGGCGCCGCGACGGTAGCGCTCGGGTTGGCGCAAGGCGCCTATGACAAGGCGCTCGCCTACGCCAAGTCGCGTGAGCAATTCGGCCGGCCGATCGCCGAGTTCCAGGGCCTACAGTGGCTGCTTGCCGACATGAGCATCGCGCTCGCCGCGGCGCGTGCGCTGGTCTGGCGCGCCGCACGTTCGGCGCCGCCCGACGGATTCCCCGATCAGCTTGCCGCCGCGCAGGCCAAGGTGCTGGCGTCCGAAACCGCGATCAAGGTCACCAACGACGCGCTGCAGGTCTGGGGCGCCGCCGGGTATTCGCGTGACAACCCGATGGAGCGCTACGTCCGCGACGCGCGCATGTTCGCCATCGCCGGCGGCACGGCGCAAGTTTTGCGAACGTTGGTCGCATCGCAGCTCCTTGGACAAAAGCTGCCGCAGACGCGTGACGGATACACTCGCCTCGCCCAGGCCAAGTCGACGCGCGCCAAGGCGGCCGAGTAATGACGGCCCAGTCGCTCGCCGGCCTGCGTATCTTCGATCTCACCCGCATTCTCGCCGGACCGACCTGCACCCAGCTTCTCGGCGATCTCGGCGCCGACGTGATCAAGATCGAGCGGCCTGGCGTCGGCGACGACACGCGCAAATGGGGCCCGCCTTATCTCAAGGACAGGCACGGGCGGGAGAGCCACGAGAGCGCGTATTACCTGTCGTCCAACCGCAACAAGCGCTCGTTGACGCTCGACATCGCCAGACCCGAAGGACAGGTGTTGGCCCGCCGCTTGATCGGCGAATGCGACGTCATGGTCGAGAACTTCAAGGTCGGCGACATGGCGAAGTACGGCCTAGCCTATGAGCAGTTGAAGCCGGTCGCGCCGCGCCTCGTTTATTGCTCGATCACGGGATTTGGCCAGAGCGGCCCCTACGCGCCGCGGGCCGGCTATGATCTGTTGGCGCAAGGCATGGGCGGGATCATGAGCATCACCGGCCAGCCGGAGGGTACGCCGGGCTCGGAGCCGATGAAAGTCGGCGTCGGCATCGCCGACGTGATGACCGGGATGTACTCGACAGTCGCTATTCTCGCCGCGCTTCGCCACCGCGACGCCACCGGCGAGGGCCAGTGGATCGACATGGCGCTGCTCGACACGCAGGTCGCCTGGTTGATCAACGAAGCCATGAATTACCTGCTCAGCGGCGAGGTGCCGAAGCGGCGCGGCAATGCCCACCCCAACATCGTCCCATACCAGGTCTTCCCGGCGGCCGACGGCTATGTGCTCCTCGCCGTCGGCAACGACGGCCAATATCGAAAGTTCTGCGAGTTCGCCGGTGCGCCCGAGCTGGCGGACGATCCGCGCTTCGCGTCCAACCCGCTTCGCGTCAAGCATCGCGCGACGTTGGTGGGGATCGTTACCGATCTAACCAAGCGTAAGACGCGCCAAGAATGGGTCGACGGGCTTGCCCGGCTTGGCGTTCCCTGCTCGCCGGTGAACGATGTCGCCCAGGTGTTCGACGACCCGCAGATCGTCCACCGCGCCATGAAACAGACGATGCGGCATGACGGTCTCGGCGCCGATATGCCGTTTGTCGCCAACCCAATCCGCATGAGCGCCACGCCGCCTCGCTATCGGCGCGCGCCGCCGCTTTGCGGACAGCACACCGATGAGCTGTTGCGCGAACTGCTCGGCTTGCGCGACGACGAGATCGCCCAGCTTCGCGCCAAGGGGGTGGTGTAGACGTGGTTGTCCGCCGCAGAGCGCCAATTTAGAACCGCCCCAAAAGCAAAAAGTATTATACTTACTCCATGATCTATCGTCCCGGGCAGCCGGCTCCAGAGTCCGGCATCTATGAGATTGTCGACATAAAGGAACGGTCTATTGGCGCCGAACGCGCGGTGGCCAAAGGTGACCCGCTCCCGCCGCCCGTCGGTGCGGGGTATGGGTACAGGCTCAAGACGCGAGTAACTACGGTCTATACATCTGTCTCCTCCGCGTCGGTGTTGACAAGCACGGCAACCGAATACGCCGGCGTCCTGGAGCGACTTGCCAAGAAATAGGACGCACTACCGAATCACGTTGGCGGACGCGCTCGAAGGGCACCGTCTGGCGCTCACGTTTTCCGGGCGATCTGGAATTTTGAATCGGAGCCTACTGGAATCGGCGATTGCCCGACCATACAGCGGTCATTATCGCTTAATCCATCAAAAGACAGCGGCTCTCGTCCATGGCGTTGTCAAGAACCACGCGTTTGTCGATGGAAACAAGCGTACTGCCGTCTTTCTTATGGATCTGCTGCTCAAGAGGTCGGGGTACCGGCTTGAGGCGCGCGACAAGTCAAAAGGAGACGTGGCTTTGGAGGAAATGATTCTCGATGTCGCCAACGGATCTATGACTGTATCCGAGATCGCCGATTGGTTTCGGCAGCGCATTCGGCCAACCTAGACAGCGTCTGAATTAACGATGCTGGCAGCCTTCGGAGATTCGCTGCGCGCGCCCAGCCGGTGCGCGCGCGCAAGCCTCAGTCGATGACCTCATCCGCTCGCGCAAGCAGAGCGGCGGGCACGTCGAGGCCGAGCGCCCTGGCGGTCGATAGGTTGATCGCCAGCTCGAAGTTGGTCGGCTGCCCGATCGGAATTTCGGCGGACTTTCTACCTTTGAGGATTCGATCCACATACCCTGCGGCCTCGCGGAAAAGCCCTTGCGCGCTCGAGCCGTAGGACATCAAGCCACCTGCCTCGGTTGCTTCCCGCCAGGGGTACGCCGCAGGCATTCGGTTGGCGGCGGCGAACGCCACGATGCGATGAATATTTATGAACATTATCGGGCCGTGCGAGACGAGAAGCCCGTCGGCGCGCTCACGCGATAGCGTCGCGAATGCCCGATCGAGATCCTCGGCTTGGTCGACTGCGACAAATAGCCCGGGCGCCGCCGCCGAATCCGTCTCACCACGGTACGCCGCCCAGGCGAGAGTCGTTCCGAGGAACGCCAGACGCTCCGTCTTGGGAACCAGCTCCTTGAAAAACTGGAGCCGCTTTTCATACAGCTCGCGACCGGTCGTGGTCGTGACACCGGTCAGATTGCCGCCCGGACGGGCGAGGCTTGCGACAAGACCCGTCGCCTCAGGGTCGCGGTTGAACAAGGCGACAATTGGGATCGTGCGGGTCGCCGCATGGGCAGCCTCGATGAGCCAGTCCGCTGCGCCCGCAAAGATCACGTCGACGCCGCGCGCGACAAACTCGGCGATTATGTCCGGCACCCGCTCGCGCCGACTCTCGGCCGACCTCCGCAGGATGATTACGGTGCGTCCATCGATCCACCCCAGATCGCGCAGGCGGTGCAAAAAGGCTCGCGCCGGACGATTGGCTGGATCGGGTCCCGAAATCTCCGCCAGGGTCGGATCGCCCGCGACCCAGCCTATCGTCGGCAGCGCCGCCGTCCGCTGAGCCTGAGCCACCAGTGGCCGCGCCATCGCCACGGCAACGGCACCGGGTAGTAATTGGAGAATCTCTCGCCGGCGCACCCGTCCCCCCCTCGTCCGCGCCAACAAACGACAAGGATATCAGATATCGCAAATAGCGCGCTGGCAAATGCTGCGGCGCGGGCGCCCGTGTTCAGGGGCACGGACTGTAACGTGCCGCTGTTCAAAACCCGTGACCGATTCCTTGCCCATCGATACCGTCGCGCGCTATAAGGCCCCTTTAATGATCGCGTCCGGCGCCGCTCCCCGCACTTCCGTTTCGTCGGACGCGCTCGCCTCTTTCCGTCATCGCCACTTGCTCGGGATCGAGGCGCTCTCGCCCGATGAGATCACCCTTCTGCTCGATCTCGCCGACGCCTACGCTGCGGCGAGCCATTCACCCCAACGCGCGCGCGAACTGCTGCGCGGCCGGACGGTCATCAACCTTTTTTTCGAGAACTCGACGCGTACCCGCACCTCTTTCGAGCTGGCGGCCAAGCGCCTCGGCGCCGACGTCATCAACATGCAGGTTGAGTCGTCATCGGTGAAGAAAGGCGAGACGCTGATCGATACCGCGATGACGCTGAATGCCATGCTTCCCGATGTGCTGGTCGTCCGCCACTCGGAATCCGGCGCGGTGAAGCTCCTCTCCGAGAAGGTCAACTGCGCCGTGATCAATGGCGGCGATGGCGCGCACGAGCATCCGACCCAAGCGCTGCTTGATGCGCTCGCCATCCGCCGCCGCAAGGGGCGACTGCAAGGCTTGCTGGTCGCCATCTGCGGCGACATCCTGCACAGCCGCGTGGCGCGTTCGAACATCCATCTGTTGAACGCGATGGGCGCGCGCGTGCGCGTCGTCGGGCCGCCGACCTTGATTCCCACCGCCATCGAGCGGCTCGGCGTCGAGGTATTCCATGACATGCGCCAAGCGCTTGCCGGCTGCGACATTGTCATGATGTTGCGCCTGCAGACCGAACGAATGCAGGGAAACTACGTTCCCTCGGTTCGCGAGTACTTCCACTTCTATGGGCTCGATCGCGTTAAGCTGTCGTTCGCCAAGCCTGACGCGCTGATCATGCACCCCGGGCCGATGAATCGCGGCGTCGAAATCGACAGCGAGGTCGCCGACGATGTCGAGCGTTCGCTGATCCGCGAACAGGTCGAGATGGGCGTCGCCGTCCGCATGGCGTGCCTCGACATCCTGACCCGCGACCTGCGCTCCAACGCGCCTGCCGCGCCGCGATGACTGGCCGCGACGGCCCCGGAGCCAAAGGCGGGTCCCCGGTCGCCTACGTCAACGCCCGGCTGCTCGACCCGGCGAGCGGGCTCGACGTGACGGGCGGCGTCATCGTCGCCGACGGCGTGGTCGCCGATCTAGGTCCGCATCTCGCCCGCGCTTCGGCGCTGGCCGCGGTGGGGCCGCGCGGCATCGAGGCGGTCGATTGCGGCGGCGCGGTGTTGGCCCCGGCGCTGATCGATATGCGCGTGCAGCTCCGCGAGCCGGGCGAGGAGCACAAGGAGACCATCGCCAGCGCCGGCGAGGCGGCCGCCGCCGGTGGCGTGGGCACGATGGTCTGCCTGCCGAACACCCGGCCGCCGATCGACGACCCGTCGCTCGTCGAATCGGTCTTCCGCCGCGCCCGCGACACGTGCCGGGTGCGCGTGTTTCCGTATGCGGCGGTGACGCGCGGCTTGCAAGGACGCGAAATGACCGAGCTCGGCCTCCTCGCCGAGGCCGGCGCGGTCGGCTTCAGCGACGGAACCGCCGCGATCGCCGACCCGCAGCTCATGCGCCGCGCTCTCGCCTATGCGCGTATCGTCGGCCGGCCGATCATCCAGCACCCCGAGGAACCGGCCCTTGCCAGCGGGGCGATGAACGCCGGCGAAATCGCCACGCGCCTCGGTCTCTCCGGAATTCCGGTCGCGGCCGAAGTGATAATGGTCGAACGCGATCTCCGCCTCGTCGAACTCACCGGCGGCCGGCTGCACGTCGCGCACGTCTCGACCGGCGCCGCCGTCGACGCGTTGCGCCGCGCCAAGGCACGCGGGCTGCCGGTGAGCGCTGACACCGCGCCGCAGTATTTCGCCCTCAACGAAACCGCCGTCGGCGAGTACCGCACCTTCGCCAAGCTTTCGCCGCCCCTGCGCGGCGAAGACGATCGCAAGGCGGTGATCGACGGACTGAAGGACGGCACGATCGACGCGATCGCCTCGGACCATGCGCCGCACGATCAGGATTCGAAACGCCTGCCGTTCGCCCAAGCGGCGGCCGGAATGATCGGCCTCGAAACCCTGCTCGCGGTGTCTCTCGATCTCGTGCATAACGGTCATTTGCCGCTACCCCAGGTGCTCGCCAAGTTGACCGTCAATCCGGCGGCGATTCTCGGCCTCGAGGGCGGCCGCCTGGCCAAGGGCGAGCCGGCCGATCTCGTCGTCTTCGATCTTGAGCGGCCGTGGCGGATCGAAGAGCGCAACTTCCGCTCAAAGTCGAAGAATTCGCCGTTCGACGGTCGTCCGGTGCAAGGACGGGTGCTGCGCACGTTAGTCGCCGGAGCGACAGTTTTCGCGGGCAATGATGTTTAGGAATTGCTGATATCGCCCCGACGTTCGCCTCGTTATGTCAATGCTTTACTCGCGGTTCTCAAGGCTTTATTTATTTTGGTCTGAGCTTCGCCTAGAAGAAGTCGGCGATGGTTCCAGTATTCATTCTGGGCATGTATCGATCAGGCACCAGCTGGCTGCTGCGCAGCCTATGCGCGCATCCGGCAATACGCGGCGTGCCTGAACTCGATCTCGTACGGCCGACATTGCGTGCCGACGCGACCGAGGCCCGGCACATCCGTCCACGTTCGGAGTGGCTGCACCAGTTTTTCGCCGACAACCGCTGGGCCCGGCTCGACATCGTCTCGCTGCTCGATTCGCGGCTGCGGCCGATCGACAATCTTGAAGCGGGCATCACCGAGCTCGCCGAAGCCATGGGCCGCAGCTTCGCTCGCGACCCAAAACATCGCGCCCGGCTTTATGACATTCCCCTGGGGTTTCGTAGCCTCACCGTCGGCGAAGCGGCCGAACTCATACGCGCACTGCATGCTGCGCCCTCGCAGCCGGCCCTTGTGCGTACCTTCGTTTCGATGCATGCGCGGTATCTCGACGACCCCCCGTTCTTCGTCACCAAGACGCCCAACGGGCTCATCGGGCTCGATATCATTCGCCGAGCTTTCGCAACCGCCAAAATCCTCGTCATCGTGCGCGACGGGCGCGACGTGGCGCTGTCGGCGACGCATTTCCGTCGACTGAAGTCCCTCGATCATCTGCCATACGAGGAGTTGTTGCAGACTTGGGCGCAAGACGCGGCGGCCGTAGCCGCCGCCGCGCAGTCGGGGAAGCTCGGGGTTATCCGATACGAAGATCTGTCGCGCGACTTCATCGCGACATTCGCGCGAACATTGGAGTGGCTGGGCGCCGACGCCGAGCCGTCGCTGCTGCGACGCATCGAGGCGGCGACCTCCTTCGAGGCGATGACCGGGCGGCCGCGCGGCCAGGCGGATGACGTCAATGCGCGCAAGGGCGCAGCGCACGATTGGATCGACGCGCTTGGCGAAAACGAAAAGCAGCGCGCCTGGGAGATCGCCGGCTCGGCGCTCGAGCAGTTCGGCTACGGCCGGAGCGATACGCTCGAGGTTTCCTACCCCGGCAAGATCTAATCGGCGCCGATGCGGCCGCGCCCAACGTCGCTATAATCGCCGGGCAGCACGGCCCTACGCCGGAGTCGCCTTGGTTGCGCCGACACCTCTGAGACCATGCCCGATCCGATAAGTTGGTCGTTCGTCTGGCCGTACTTTCTCGCCGCTTTCGCCGGTGCGTATCTCCTTGGCTCAATCCCGTTCGGCTTGGTCGTGACCCGCGCGGCTGGGCTCGGCGACATCCGCGCAATCGGCTCAGGAAATATCGGCGCCACGAACGTCCTGCGCACTGGACGCAAGTGGCTCGCCGCGCTGACGTTGGCCCTCGACGGGGCCAAAGGCGCCCTGGCCGTGCTGTTGGCCCAACAATGGGGCCCTGACATGGGCCTTATGGCGGGCTATGGCGCGCTGGTCGGCCACATGTTTCCGGTCTGGCTGCGCTTCAAGGGCGGCAAGGGCATGGCGACGGCGCTCGGGATTTGGCTGGTGATCGCCTTGCCGGTCGGCCTCGCGGCGTGCGCGACATGGCTCGTTGTCGCCGCCCTGTCCCGTTATTCCTCGCTCGCCTCCCTGCTCTCGCTCGCCGCCTCGCCGCTCTACGCCTGGTATATCAGCGGCGATTTGCAATTGGTGCAGTTCGGAATAATCGTCACCGCATTGGTCTGGACCCGGCACCACGCGAATCTGCGCCGGCTGTTGACGGGACAGGAGTCCCGCATCGGCCGCACGAAATGATTTGCCATGCCGTATGACGCAATCCTAGATTGTCACTACGCTTCCCTGGCCGACGGAACTCGCATGCCGCCGCGCGCCCTCACCGACATCGAACGACGAGACTGGCTTCGCCTTATTCGCAGCGAGAATGTCGGACCGATAACCTTCTTCCATTTATTGCGGCGGTTCGGATCGGCCGCGGCGGCCCTCGACGCGCTACCCGAATTGTCGCGCCGTGGCGGCCGCGCTCGCGCGCTGATCGTGCACCCAAAATCGAGAGCCGAAGACGAGATCGCCGAAACGTCGCGGCTAGGCGCACGGTTGGTCGCCCATGGCGAGCCCGAATATCCGCCGCCCCTCGCAGCCATCGAAGACGCGCCGCCGTTGATCACCGTCAAGGGCCACATCCATCTCGTCAGTCGCCCTGCGGTCGCGGTCGTCGGCGCTCGCAACGCTTCGGCCAACGGGGTTCGCTTCGCCCGGCAGCTCGCCGCCGAGCTCGGCGCGGCGGGGCTGGTCGTCGTCTCGGGGCTGGCGCGCGGCATCGACACCGCAGCGCATGTCGGCGCGCTCGACAGCGGGACCATCGCTGCGCTCGCCGGGGGAATCGACGTCGTCTACCCGCCGGACAACGAGACGCTTCATACCGAGATCGGCGCCCGCGGCCTGCTGTTGACCGAGATGCCGCCCGGCACTGTCCCGACCGCCACCCATTTCCCGCGTCGTAATCGTCTCATTTCCGGCGCGGCGCTTGGCTTGGTCGTCGTCGAGGCGGCGCGTCGGTCGGGCTCTTTGATCACCGCCCGCCTTGCCTTGGAGCAAGGCCGCGAGGTATTCGCGGTCCCCGGTTCGCCGCTCGATCCTCGCGCGCAAGGCGCAAATCAACTGATCCGCTCGGGCGCCACATTGATCGAAACTGCCGAAGAAATCGTGCGCGCCCTCAAACCGCTCATCGATCGCCCGCTTGGCGAGCCGCGATCCGCTTGGGACGACCCGGGGGTAAGCCCACTTGCCGACGGCGCCGACATGCCGGCGACTAGGGAATTAATCCTCGAAAAACTATCGCCAACACCCACCCCGGTTGACGAAATCATTCGGCAGTGCCAATTGTCAGCAGCAACCGTGTTGACGGTACTGTTGGAACTGGAGCTGGCCGGCAGGCTGTTGAGGCACCCCGGAAACCAGGTTTCTCTCCAATAGAAACAATACGTTAACCAGTTTACCGGACATTTCACCGCAGAGGGAATGCCTGGCTGATGGACGTTGTCATCGTCGAGTCGCCGGCCAAGGCGAAGACTATCAATAAGTATCTCGGCCCGGGATACGCCGTGCTGCCGAGCTATGGGCACGTCCGCGATCTCAAGGAAAAAGACGGCGCCGTCGAACCTCAAAGCGGCTTCGCGATGCATTGGCAGGTCAGCGATCGGGCGAAGAAGGCCTTGTCCGAGATCATCCGGGCGCTGAAAGGCGCCGACCGCCTGTACCTAGCCACCGACCCCGACCGCGAGGGCGAGGCGATCTCCTGGCACCTCAAGCAAGTTCTCGACGAGGCCAAGAAGCTTCGCGACATCGAGGTCAAGCGCGTGGTCTTCAATGAGATCACCAAGTCCGCTGTCCTCGAGGCGATGAAGAATCCGCGCGACCTCGATCGCGATTTGATCGAAGCCTATCTCGCGCGCCGCGCCCTCGATTATTTGGTCGGATTCACCTTGTCGCCGGTTCTGTGGCGCAAACTGCCCGGCAGCCGCTCGGCGGGACGGGTTCAGTCGGTGGCGCTGCGTCTGATCTGCGAGCGCGAGAAGGAGATCGAACGATTCCGGCCGCGCGAATATTGGACCGTCGACGCCGAATTCCGCACCGCCGCCGGCGCGCCGTTCGTCGCTCGCCTCACCCATCTCGACGGGCGCAAGCTCGACCGTTTCGACCTCGCGGACGAAGCCTCCGCCGCGGCCGCCAAGTCGGCGATCGAGGCGGGCGATCCCTATGCCGTCGTAGCCGTCGAGAAGAAACGCGTTCGGCGCAATCCCTTGCCGCCGTTCACGACCTCGACGTTGCAACAGGAAGCGTCGCGCAAGCTCGGCTTCAGCGCCACCCGCACCATGCGTGTCGCCCAGCAGCTTTACGAAGGCGTCGATATCGGCGGCGAGACCGTCGGGCTTATCACCTACATGCGCACCGATAGCGTGAACCTTTCGCAAGAGGCGATAAGGGCGGCGCGCGCACTGATCGCCGATCAATATGGCAAGGATTACCTGCCCGACGCGCCGCGGGTGTACAAGAGTCCGGCGAAGAACGCGCAGGAAGCCCACGAGGCGATCCGGCCGACGGATTTCTCGAGGACCCCGACGATGGTGCGCAAGCATCTCGATACCGACCAGGCCCGCCTCTACGAGATCATCTGGAAGCGGGCCATTGCCAGCCAGATGCAGCCCGCCGAGATCGAGCGGACGACCGTCGAGATCGAGGCCGTGAACGGCGCGCGCCAGGCGAGCCTTCGGGCCGTCGGCTCGGTGGTCCGCTTCGACGGCTTTCTAGCCGCCTACACCGAGCAGAAGGACGAGGACGCCGAGGACGAGGAGAACCGCCGCCTGCCGGAAATACGCTCCGGCGAGCCGCTGTCGCGCGACCGGATCGTCGCAACCCAGCACAGCACCGAGCCGCCGCCGCGCTACTCGGAGGCCTCGCTGATCAGGAAGATGGAGGAACTCGGCATCGGCCGGCCC
>DATIBC010000045.1:0-52007 GCA_035457725.1 Alphaproteobacteria bacterium
TCTTCTTGCTCATGAGGTCCGCCTCCTCCTCGGCCTCTTCGGCGTCGCGCTTCTTTTCGATCATGCGCGCGATCCAGATCGAAATCTCGTAGAGGAGATACATCGGCGTGGCGAGGCTGATCTGGCTGATCACGTCGGGCGGCGTGACGATGCCGGCGAAGGCGACCATGCCGACGATGGCGTAGCGGCGCTTGGCGGCAAGGCCCTCGGCGGACACGATGCCGACCTTGGCAAGCAGCGTCAGCAGCACCGGCAGCTCGAAACTGATGCCGAAGGCAAGTATCAGCGCCATGACCAGCGACAGGTACTCGCTCATCTTGGCTTCAAGCTGGATCGGCATCGCGGCGGTGCCGGACGGCACCTCGAAGCTGGCGAAAAACTTAAGGGCGAACGGAAGGATCAGGTAATAGAGCAACGAAGCGCCGAGCACGAACAAGATCGGCGTGGCGGCCAGGAACGGCAGGAAGGCCTGGCGTTCGTTCTTATAGAGGCCTGGCGCCACGAACAGCCAAACCTGGCTGGCGATGATCGGAAAGGCGACGAATACGGCAGTGAAGAAAGCGACGCGCAGATAGGTGAAAAACGCTTCGGTCGGCGCGGTGAAGATCATCCGCCGCCCAGTCTGGCCTTCGTAAACTTTCTTCAACGGCTCAACGAGGAAGTCGAAGATGTACTGCGAAAAGAAATAAGCGACGACGAAGCAGAGCAGGAACGCGACGATCGAATAAATGAGGCGCTGACGAAGCTCGACCAGATGCTCCATCAACGGCATCTTCTTGTCGCCCTCGGGACCGTCGTCGTCGTCGAGCGCCGCCATCGATCAACCCGTGGTCTTGGCGGGCGCCGGATCTCCCGACGCCGGTGTCGACGCCGGCGCGCCCGAATCCGGTTGGTCCGCCGGCGGCGACGCCGGCGGTCCCGAGATGTCGGGCGCCTGCAGGGCCTTGCCGATCTCGCCCTCGGGATCGAGCGACTTCTCGATCTCGCGTTCGTACTCGCCGCTCTCGATCTTGCGCACTTCTTTGCGCAGCTCGTCGAGTTCGCTTTCGCGGATCATGTCGTCGACGCTGTTCTGGAATTCGCGCGCCATGCCGCGCGCCTTGCCCGCCCAGCGCCCGAGCGTACGCAGCGCCGCCGGAAGCTCTTTCGGTCCAATGAAAATGATCGCCACCACGGCGATCACAAGCAGCTCGGTCCAACTAAGATCGAACATGATGCGCGATTCGGTTGCGCCGGCGGGTCGGAGCGCCGCTTCGCTCCGGCGGCGTCGCGCGCGGGCGGCTCAAGCCTTGGTGGAATCCTTGCTCTGCTCTTGCGCCTGCGATTGGGCGCCGTGCGGGACCTGTGGCGCGGGACCAGACGACGCCGATTTGCCTTCCTCCTCGTCTTCCTTCAGACCCGATTTGAACGCCTTCACGCCCTTGGCCATGTCGCCCATCAGCTTGGGTATTTTCCCGGCGCCGAACAACAACAGGACGATGACGAGCACCACGAGCCAGTGCCATATGCTGAACGTTCCCATGACTTATGCTCCCGCTCTTGAGCCGCTCTGTCGCGGCGGTGCCGTCTTGCCTCCGTTGCGGGCCGCAGTCTGGCAAATCCGCCGACCGCCCGCAACGGCTAGCGGCCTCCCTAAGACTTAGGTGCGGCGGCAGGAAATACAAAGACTTGTGCCGAATCGAGCTGGATCGCGAGCACCTCGCCCTCGGCGGGCAAGAAACGGCCATGGACCCGGGCATGAAAATGAAGATGTCCGACCTCCCCCTCCGCGGGCTCGTTTTCTTCGCCATGGCCGCCCTGCCCTCCCAGGCAGAGATGAATCCAGGAGCTGCGGCCGAGCAGGCGGGACGCCAGAACCTTGCCGGCGCATTCCGCCTCGCCGCCGTCGGCGATCGGCGAGAGCCGTAGCGCCTCGGGCCTTATCAACACATCGGCCGCCGCACCCTCGACCAACCCGTTGGCCGTAACCGGACCGAACGGCGTCCGCACCGCGCCGCCGCTCACATAACCGCGGACTTGGTTTACTTGGCCGAAGAATTGCGCCACGAACGCGCTGGCCGGCCGTCCATACACCTCGACGGGCCGGCCGGCCTGCACAATCTGTCCGGCGCGCATGATCGCCAGACGGTCGGCCATGAACATCGCTTCTTCCGGGTCGTGCGTGACCATCAATGTCGCGGCGTCGCTGTGCTTGAGTACATGCAGCGTGTCGTCGCGCACCTGCTCGCGCAGGCGCGCGTCGAGCCCTGAGAACGGTTCGTCGAGAAGCATCACGCGAGGCTGCGGCGCCAGTGCTCGCGCGAGCGCCACGCGCTGTTGCTGGCCGCCGGATAGCTGGTGCGGATAGACGTCGGTGTACGCCTCCATGCCGACTTGGTGCAGCGTCGCGCGAACGCGCTCGAGCCGCGCCTTGCCGTCCGACTTCACCAGCCCGAACCCGACATTGTCGGCGATGGTCAGGTGCGGAAACAGAGCATAGTCCTGGAACATCATACCGATACCGCGCGCTTCGGGCGGAACGTGGCGGCCCGGCGCGCCGACGGTCGTTCCATCGATCGCGATCGCGCCCTGCTGGACCTCCTCGAGGCCGGCGACAAGCCGCAGCAAGGTTGTCTTGCCGCAGCCCGACGGCCCGACTAGGCACACCAGTTCGCCCGGTGCGATCGACAGCGTGACATCCTCGACTACGGTCAGGACGTCGAACCGGTGCGTAACGCCCGCAATCGAAAGTCCGGGGCGCCGATCAGCCATGGCCGGGACGCGAGCGGGTGAGCGCGCGCGATAGCAGAACGACCGGAACGATGCCGGCGATGACGATGGCGAGCGCAGGCGCCGCTGCCTCGGCCAGCCGCTCGTCCGAGGCGAGCTGGTACGTGCGAACGGCCAGCGTGTCGAAATTGAACGGCCGCATCAACAGCGTCGCCGGCAGCTCCTTCAGCACTTCGACGAAGACCAGCGCGCCGGCGGCGACCAGCGATCCTCCGACCAGCGGAGCGTGGACGCGGGCGATCGTCTCCGTCGGTCCCGCCCCCAGTGTCCGGGCGGCGCCGTCCATATTACGGGTCACTTTGGCCAGTCCCGCCTCGGTCGCGTTGAGCGCCACCGATAGAAAGCGCACGAGGTAGCCGAATATGACCGCAACCAACGTGCCCGACAAGACGAGCCCCGTCGAAACTCCGAACGTCACGCGCATCAACCCGTCGACCCGCGTGTCGATCCAGGTGAAGGGCAGCATCACCCCGACGGCGATCACCGCCCCGGGCACGGCATAGCCTAGGCCGACGATCCGCGCGGCAAACGACGTCAGCGGCCCCGGATGGAGGCGCAGTCCGTAGGCGATGGGCAGGGCGATAAGCACCGCAAGCACTGCGGAGACGGCTGCCAGGACGACGCTGTGGCGTGCCAACTCGAAAAATGGGGTCGAGAGCGCGAGTTCGATGTTGTCCGCCGTCCACACCACGAGCGCGATCGCCGGAACCACGAACCCGAGGAGCACGGGAAGCGCACAGCCAGCGAAGGCAAGTAAGGCGCGCCCGCCGGCGAGGTGGCGCGTCGGAAGGCGGCGGTAATAGGCGCTGGTGTGATGGAACCGGCGATCGCCGCGCGACCAGCGTTCGATCCAGAAAAGCGCGAACACGAAGAGCAGCAGTATTGCCGCCAGTTGCGCCGCGGCGATCGGCTCGCCCAGCCCGAGCCAGGTCCGATAGATACCGGTGGTGAAGGTATCGACGGCGAAATACTGCATCGTCCCGAAGTCGCTAAGCGTTTCCATGAGCGCAAGAGCCAGCCCGGCGACGATGGCGGGTCGCGCCAACGGCAACGCGACCGTGAAAAAACTTCGCCATGGTCCGCGGCCGAGCGTACGGCTCACCTCCAGCGCGCAGACCGACTGGTTGATGAACGCGGCGCGCGTGAGCAGGTAGACGTAGGGATAGAGAACGAACACCAGCATGGCGATTGCGCCGCCAAGGGAGCGAATCTCGGGGAACCAGTAGTCGGATTTGCTCCAACCGAATAAGGCGCGGAGCGTCGTTTGGACCGGCCCGGCGAAATCGAGCAGACCGGTGTAGGTATACCCAATGACGTAGGCGGGAAAGGCGAGCGGAAGCAGCAGCAACCAATCGAACCACCTGACGCCGGGAAACTCGGTCATCGTCACCAGCCACGCGGTCGCCACCCCGACCAGCGTCACGCCAATGCCGACGCCCAACATGAGCCACAATGAGTTGGCGACATAATTCGGCAGCACCGTCGTCGCGAGGTGGCGCCAAATATCGCTCGCCGGCGCCAAAATGCTCGCCAGAACGACGACGACAGGTACGCTGAGCGCAAGGGCGATAACCAGCGCCGATAGCGTCCATGGATCATGCGGCGGCCGAAGCCGGCTCCATACCCTTGCCGTCGGCCCCTGAACGAACGTCGTGTCCAGTCGCTTCATATGCTTGACGGCCGATCCTTACCTCGGACGTGAATTGTCCTGTCGGCTTAGGTAATATTTCAGTTGCGAATCGTTTGCAACTTCTCGAAATGGAACCGTTCGGCGGTCCAAGCGCGATGCGTCTGGCGAGTTCGCAATTCCGCCAGATCGGCGGTGGCCGCGGATCGCGGAACTTACGCCCTGCCGCCCGCGGCGCTGGCCAATCGATTTGGCGGCGGCTCGTCGATATCCTGAGCGCTATCGCGCCCGGCATCGTCGGGTTCGTCGCTCGCGTCGTCGGTCGGCGACGGTGCGACGTCCGCCTCCTCGCTATAGGCGCTCACCGTCGGCCGCGCGTCGAGCAGGCCGGCTGCCTTGAGTTCCTCGATATTCGGAAGGTCGTCGAGGCTGGCTAAGCCGAAGTGCGACATGAAGGCTTCGGTCGTCACCCACATCGTTGGACGCCCGGGCGTGTCGCGATGCGCGCCGGGACGGATCCAGCCGGCTTCCATCAACACGTCGAGCGTGCCGCGCGACAATGCGACGCCGCGAATCTCCTCGATTTCCGCGCGCGTCACGCCATCGCGGCTGTTCTTCTGGTGATACGCGATAATGGCCAGCGTCTCGACCGCGGCGCGCGACAATTTGCGCGTCACCGTAGTCTCGATCGCCAGTATCTTCGCCAGATCGGGCGCCGTCCGCATTGTGTATTTCCCGGCGACGCAGACGACGTTGACCCCGCGATGAGCATAATTGGCCGTCAATTCCTCCAGCAGCGTGTCGATATCGCTTCCGGCCGGCAGCCTCGCGGCGACGGCGTTTCGATCGAGCGGCTCGACCGCGGCGAAAAGGACCGCCTCGAGCATCCTCAGAAGCTGGGCGCGCGAACGGGCGGCGGAAATTTCGTCATCGCCGGCATCGATCGACGGATCGACGGGATCGTTTTCGCTCATTGATCTGGCCTGCTGTCAGCGAGGGGGAGCTCGGTCACGGGATTGTCCGACGCCTTACGAACATAGATTGGCCCAAATGGCACGTCTTGGCGAATATGCATGCGGCCCGAGCGCACCAACTCGAGTCCGGCAGCGAGCATCGCTGCGTGTGCCGACCGGAGGACGAGGGAATCGCCAATGCCTTGCGGCAGGAAGGAGATCAGCGTGGTCCACTCGGGCATTCGGCCGAGCATCGTCGACAGCCGCTCGAGCGCCATTTCCATCGAATAGAGCTCCGAAGGAACGATATCGAGCCGCCCGCGCTCCACCCGCGCCTTGTGTTCGCCGAAGGCGCGCAGCAGATCGTACAAGGTCGCCTCATACTGCGGGCGGGCGACGATGCGGAGGCCTTCGGGGGCGCCGCGCGCAAAGACATCGCGGCCGAGTTGCGGTCGGGCCATCAGACGGACCCCGGCGTCCTGCATCGCTTGCAGCCGCCGAAGCTGAAACGCCAACGCTTCGGCCATTTCGGCCGCGCTCGGCTCGTCTTGGCTCTCGGCGGGCGTCGGCAGCAATAGCCGCGATTTGAGGTACGCAAGCCAAGCCGCCATCACCAGATAATCAGCGGCGATCTCGAGCCGTAATTCGCGCGCGCCGTCGATGAACGCAAGGTATTGGTCGGCGAGCGCGAGAATGGATATCTTCGTAAGATCGACCTTCTGATCGCGCGCCAGCGTCAACAGAACGTCGATCGGCCCCTCGAAGCCTTCGAGATCGACGACCAGCGCCGCCGCCGGATCGTCCTTGGCCGACGGATCAGCTTCGAATGGCGGCTCCGGCGAAACTCCCATTCCTACCTCAATTAACACCGGCAACGGCCAGTATCACGCGCATCACCGCTTGCGCAGGCGCCACGACCAGCCACTGAAATACGTCGAGGCGAACTCCGATCATCTGCCCAAGCCAGGGAAGCAGGAAGATCGCCCCGATAACGATCAGGATGCCATGGCGTTCGAGTCGCGCCAGCGGGAAAGCTAGGCGATCCGGCAATAGGCCAACGGCGACCCGGCCGCCATCGAGCGGCGGCAAAGGCAACATATTAAAGACAGCCAATAAGACATTGAAATATACCGAGTATGTCAACGCAGTCCACAGCCAACCTTGGATACCGCCCGAGGGAAACTGGACGCCGTGAAACAGCAAAGCGGATGCCAAGGCGAGGCCCAGATTGATCGCCGGCCCGGCGGCTGCCACGAGCACCATGTCGCGGCGCGGACTGAGGAGCCGGCGGAAGTTCACCGGAACTGGTTTGGCGTAGCCGAAGAGAAATGGCGCGTTGGCGAGATAAAGGAACGCCGGCAGCAGTACCGTGCCGAACGGATCGACATGGCGCAGCGGGTTGAGCGAGATGCGTCCCATGCGCCGCGCTGTGTCGTCGCCGAGAAAATCGGCCACGTATCCGTGCGCGGCTTCATGAAGCGTTATCGCCAACAAGACTGGAATGATCAACGCTGTTGCTTCGAACACTTTCGTCACCTACGCGAAATTGTGCCGTCGATCCAATCGCTCCCATCGCATCCCCTTTAGCCGCTGGCCAGCAGTCCATCAAGGCGGGCGACGGCGGCATGGCGCGCATCGACCCCCATTGGCCGCGCGCGGCGCCGCCGCAATGTCTCGGCCTCCGCCAGCAGCTTGACCGCTCGCTCGCTCAAGCTGCTCGCGCCGTCGGCCACGCGCCGCATCTCCTCGCGCACGCCATTGCAGTGGAGCACGACGTCGCATCCTGCGGCGAGGGCGTCTTGCGCCCGCCGCCGGATGTCGCCCTCCAGCGCCTGCATCGACAAGTCGTCGGAAAACAGCACGCCGGTAAAGCCAATATAGGAACGGATCACTTCGTTAACCACGCGCGGCGAGACCGTCGCGGCGTGCTGCGGATCGATCGCCGAAAAGAGCACGTGCGCCGTCATGGCGAGTGGGAGATCGGAGAGCGCCTTGAACGCCGCGAAGTCGGTGCGTTCGAGTTCGGCGCGGGGCACGTCGACGCGGGGGAGCTCCTTGTGGCTATCGCTGCATGCCCGGCCGTGCCCGGGAATGTGCTTGATCACCGGCAGCACTCCGCCGTCGAGCAACCCCTCGGCGGTCGCCCGCGCCAGGCGAATGACGCGTGCGACCTCGTGCCCGTATGCGCGATCGCCGATCACATCGCTCGCACCGCCGATAGGAAGATCGACGACCGGCGCGCAATCGACGGTGATCTCAAGCTGCGATAGTTCGTCGGCGATGAGCCGGGCGTTGAGACGGCACGCGTCCTCGGCGACCGCCGGATCGTCGGCGGCGAGGCGGCCGAACCGCGCCGCCGGGTGCGTCGGCCGCCAATGCGGCGGGCGCAACCTCGCTACGCGCCCGCCTTCCTGATCGATCAGCACCGGCGCATCGGCCCGTCCGATCGACTCGCGCAGCGCCGCCACCAATGCCCGGACCTGCTCCGGCGCCTCGATATTGCGGGCAAAAAGTATGAACCCGAGCGGATCGCAATCGCGAAAAAACCCACGCTCCCACTCGCCGAGACTTGGTCCAGCACAGCCGAAAATAACCGCCCGCGGCCGCCCCTGCTCAGGGCCGGACAACGAGGCACCCGACCTTGCGCGCGCTCAACTTCTTGCACACATCGCTGGCCGCATCGGCGCTCGTCAGCGGACCGAGTTGGATGCGGTAGAAAACGCCCTTGGTTCCGAGGTCGGCGCGATGCACCGACAACTGCAACGGTCCCAAGACATCGGTGTGCTGGTTCTTCAGCCGCTCACCTTCCCGCTTGGCTTGGCTGTCGCTCTTCACCGAACCGACCTGAACGCGAAAGCCGGCGGCCGGACCGGCCGCCGGCGTGACTGCTGCTGCAATGTTGGCGGCGTTCTGCGTCGGGGATGTCGTGGGCGACGGCGATGCGCTCGACCGCGCCTTTGCCGTCGTGCTCGACGCGGACGGCGGGCTGCTCGAACCGCCTGCGGTCGCGCCGGTCGTCGGCGACGATTGAGCGTTGGTCGACGCCTGTGGCGCGACGCTCCCGGTTGCTGGCGATTTGGCTTCCGGCTTCGGCTCGATCGCCACCAGCTTGCCAGTCGGCGGAGTGACGACGGCCACGGAATCGGACGGCGGCTTGATGTCGGGTGCCTCGGGAATCGCCGGGTTGGGCGGCGGTGGCGCCGAGGCCGGACGCGGAAGGGGCGCTTCGGGCGGCGGCAATAACCGCTCCGCTTTCGGCGCCTGGGCCGGCGCCGCCTCGGACTGCCCCTGGCCGAGGCGGCTATAAATCTCCTTGTCCTGGAAGGGTACGGCAATCCCGCCGGGATCGTCGGGCCGCACCTTCACCGGGCGCTGGTCGGCCTGTACGACCGGCACCGCACCATCGTCGGCCCCGCGGCCGCCGATGACATACGCGTAGCTCAGGACACCGGCGAAAACGCCGATGGCGCCGATTGCGGCAAGGGCTGGAAACCATCGGCGAAGCCGCGGACGTCGCTCGGGCGCCCGGCGCAAATTCGGGAACGGGTCGTCGTCGTAAGTTTCGGTGTCGGCTCGTGCGGGTAACATGTCAGCGCATCTCCTCGGCTGGTTCGACGCCCATGATCCGCAATCCCGAAGCGACGACGAGCCCCACCGCGCGCACCAACGCAAGCCGCGCCCGGGAGAGTTCGCGATCGCCCGCGACTACGAACCGCAACAAAGATTCGTCCTTGCCGCGCGTCCACAGGGCATGGAACGACGCGGCCAAGTCGTAAAGATAGAAGGCCAGGCGGTGCGGCTCGCCCGCCTCGGCGGCGCTCTCGAGCAGGCGCGGCCATCCGGCGAGCGTCTTGATCAGCGCCAGTTCGTCGACATCCGAAAGAAGGCGATGATTGGCGGTGGCGAGCGACGCCTCCGAAAGGTCGAGGTCGGGCAACGCCGCGCGCGCTTGGCGCATCGCTGATCGCGTGCGCGCGTGCGCGTATTGCACGTAGAACACCGGATTGTCCTTCGACTGCTCGGTGACCCGCGCGAAATCGAAATCGAGGTGCTGGTCGTGCTTGCGCGTCAGCATGATGAAGCGCACGACGCCCGCGCCGACCTCGTCGATCACTTCGCGGAGCGTCACGAACGTTCCGGCGCGCTTCGACATACGGACCGGTTCGCCTTTGTCCAGCAGGTTGACAAGCTGGCAAATCCGTATCTCGAGCTCCATCTTGCCGTCGCTGATCGCGCGCACGGCAGCTTGCATGCGCTTGATGTATCCGCCGTGATCGGCGCCCCAGACATCGACCAGGCGATCGAATCCGCGGCGCACCTTGTCGAGATGATAGGCGATGTCCGACGCGAAATATGTCCACGATCCATCGGACTTCTGCAGCGGCCGATCGACGTCGTCGCCGAACTTGGTCGAGCGAAACAGCAGCTGCGGCCGCGGCTCCCAGTCGTCGGGCTTCATTCCCTTGGGCGGCTCAAGAACGCCGGTGTAAATGAGATCGCGCGATTTGAGGAAATCGACCGCCTGCTGGACCCTCCCTTTCTCGACGATATCGTGACGTTCCGATGAAAATACGGCCTGACGGACCCCAAGCGACGCCAAATCGCCGCGGACCAGGTCCATCATCCGCGCGATGGCGAATTCGCGGAGTTCAGGCAACCACTCGCTCTCGGGTCTTCCCAACCACTTGCGTCCGTCGCGGGCGGCAAGCGCAACGCCGGCCGGCTTGAGGTATTCGCCGGGGTAAAGACCGTCTGGGATCGCGCCGATGGTCTCGCCGAGCGCCTCACGGTAGCGCAAGAACGCGGACCGAGCGAGGGCGTCGACCTGTGCGCCGGCGTCGTTGATATAGTATTCGCGCGTCACTTCGAAACCGGTCTTCTCCAGCAACGCGGCGAGCGCGTCACCGACCACCGCGCCGCGGCAGTGGCCGACATGCAGTGGTCCGGTCGGATTGGCCGAGACATATTCGACATTGACCTTGCGCCCTGCCCCCATCGCCGAGGCGCCGTATCGCTCGCCGGCGAGGAGGATTGCCGCGAGCTGGCGGTGCCATACTTCGTCGTTGAGGCGCAGGTTGATAAAGCCCGGGCCGGCGATCTCGGCCGCGCGGACGTCCTTGTTGTCGCGCAGCCGATTGGCCAGGAGCTCGGCGAAATCGCGCGGCTTCATGCCGGCGCTCTTGGCCAAGATCAACGCGGCATTGGTGGAGATGTCGCCATGCCCCGGATCGCGCGGCGGCTCGACCGCCAGGCGATCGAAGGCCAACGCCGCCGGAAGCTTTCCGGCGGCGGCAAGCGCTTCGAGAGCGCCGATGATCTCGCCGCGCATCGTGTTGAACAGGTTGCTGCCTCCTTCGCTCAGCGTCGCTCTCCGAAAACGCGCGCATGGTCCTGAAACGCGAACCGATCGGTCATACCCGCGATGTAATCGGCAACCAGTCGCGCCGTCCGCGGCGTCCGCGGGCCTTCGGCGCGCACGCGCCACTCCTGGGGTAGTCGCTCGGGCCTCTCGAGGTAGGCCGCGAATAGCGCGCCGACGACTCGCCGGGCGTTTTCACGCTCCTGATTCACCCGCTCATGTCGATACATGCGCGCATGGAGGAATTCGCGCAAGCCTTGCATTTGCCGCAGCATCGAGTCGGAGAACGCAATCAACGCGCCGCGGTGCCTGCGAACGTCGTCGGCGGACCGCGGCGCGGCGGCGCCGAGCCTCCGGCGCGATTCGTCCAGTAGGTCGGTCGCCATGCGGTCGATCAGCCGCCGAATCGATTCGCCGATCAATCGACTCGCCTCGATATCGCCATGGAGGCGGCGCACTTCGGCCAATGTCGCGCCGACCAGCGGCACCTCCGCCAGATCGGCGAGCGAGAACAACTCGGCGCGCAAGCCGTCATCGACATCGTGATTGTTGTAGGCGATATCGTCGGCGAGCGAGGCGACCTGCGCCTCGGCGCCGGGCCAGGTGTCAAGCCACAGATCGTGCGTCGCGGCGTATTCGAGGATCGCCGCCGGCAACGGCCCGGATTTGACCGCCTGTGGTCCGGTCAGCGGGCCATTGTGCTTGACGACGCCTTCGAGACATTCCCAAGTCAGGTTGAGCCCGTCGAAACCGGCATAGCGGTGCTCGAGCTTGGTCAGAATACGCAATGTCTGCGCGTTGTGATCGAAGCCCCCGAACTCCGTCATCGCTTCGTTGAGCGCCTCCTCGCCGGTATGTCCGAACGGCGTATGGCCGAGATCGTGGGCTAGCGCCACCGCTTCGGCGAGATCTTCGTCCAACCCCAATGCGCGGCCGACCGTTCGTGCGATCTGCGCCACCTCGAGCGAGTGGGTAAGCCTTGTCCGGTAATGATCGCCTTCGTGGTAGACGAAGACCTGCGTCTTGTGCTTGAGCCGGCGGAAAGCGGTGGAATGAATGATCCGATCACGATCACGCTGGAATTCGCTGCGCATGGCGCTTGGCGGCTCGGGGAACAGCCGGCCACGGCTCGTCTCAAACACGCACGCGAAGGGCGCGCGCGCGGGAATGAATCTCGCCGTCGGTTGCTTGCGAGCTTTCATCGCCATCAGCCGAAGCTACAGTCGGCGCACCCTCGCCCGCAACGCCGGCCGACGCGCTGCGCCATTGAATCTGCTTCAAAATCGCCGATCGGCGTCGCAGCGGGAGCACGAATTGACAAAGCGTTCTAAGTGCTTACATATGATTGCAGGACGCCGGGCTGAGTTTTCACTAGACTTTGGGCGTGAACGTCACGATTTCGAGGGGCTTATGCCGACGAGCGACATTTCAGCGCCAGCACGGGGAGTCGAACTGACCGAGTCGGCGGCGCGGCGTATCGCCTGGTTGCAGAACCAGGAGGAGCATCAGGGTTTGATGCTGCGCGTGTCGGTTTCGGGCGGCGGCTGCTCGGGGTTCCAGTACGGTTTTACGTTCGACGACCAAAAAGGTGAAACCGACTTGGTCATCGAGCGTGACGGGGCGGTGGTCCTCGTCGACGAGGTGTCGCTTGAATTACTCGCTGGCGCGACAATCGACTATGCCGAGGACATGATCGGCGCCGCCTTCTCGATCAAGAACCCGCAGGCCAAGAGCTCCTGCGGCTGTGGCAACAGCTTTTCGGTCTGACCGCAGGCTGGCATGGAAATGGTAGGCCCGCCATTCTCGGCGGGCCTTTTGCTTTGCCGACAGTCCGCGCTAACCTGATTGGCGCATGACCAAGATCGCCACCTGGAACGTGAATTCGGTCAAGGCCCGCATCGGCCATGTCCTCGATTACTTGAAGCAGGCCAAACCCGACATCCTGCTCCTGCAGGAGATCAAATGCCTCGATGGCGATTTTCCGCGCCTCGAAATCGAAGCCATGGGCTATGGCGTCGAGACGGTCGGCCAGAAGAGCTACAACGGCGTGGCGATCGTGGCCAAGGGCAAGATCGGCGCCGTGGTCAGGCGGTTACCCGGCGAAAAATCCGACGAACAGGCGCGTTATATCGAAGCCTCCGTCGACGAGTGGCGGGTCGCGTCGATCTATCTGCCCAATGGGAACCCTGTTCCTGGCGAGAAGTTCGCCTACAAACTCGCTTGGCTGGACCGGCTCTATGCGCACGTCGCGCACCTGTTGGCCGAAGGGCGACGCCTCGTGCTCGGCGGCGACTACAACGTCGCTCCGACCGACGCCGATGTTTACGACCCGGGCGCGTGGGCCGGCGATGCCCTGTGCCGGCCGGAATCGCGCGCCGCCTTCCGCAAGCTTCTTTATCTCGGACTCACCGACGCGGTCCGCGCGCTGCATCCGCAGCCCGGCATCTACACCTACTGGGATTACATGCAGAACCGCTTCCCCAAAGACGAGGGGCTGCGCATCGACCATCTCTTGCTGTCGCCCGAGGCCGCCGATCGTCTCGATGCCGCGGGCGTCGACAAGGGGCCGCGCGCCAAAGACAAGGCATCCGACCACACGCCCGTGTGGTGCGAGCTCAAGGATTAGCCGATGGCCCAAACGCCAATCTCGACGTTCACCGGCGGCTGCCTCTGCGGCAAGGTACGTTGGCGCGCCGAGGGGGAGCCGTTTCATGTCAACCACTGCCATTGCGAGATGTGTCGCCGGGCGAGCGGTGCGCCGATCGTAACCTGGGCGACGTTCCCTTCCTCCAAGGTCGATTTCGACGGTCCGCGCGTCGTGCGCCGCTCCTCCCAAATCGCTTCGCGCAGTTTTTGTGGCGAGTGCGGCTCCCCGCTGACATGGCAAGGCGATGCGAGCCCGGCGGAGATCGATCTAACCGCAGGGACGTTCGACGATCCCTCCTCGCTCATGCCGCGCGATCATCTGTGGACGGACAGTCGCGTCGCGTGGCTGACGATCAGCGACGATCTACCTCGTTATCGGACCAGTCGAAAGGGCGGATTGACGGAGAAGTGACTCCGCCCTGCGGCCGAGCGGCGTTATAGCTTCTGAATGTCGAATAACGCCGCCATTGCGCGCCGCGGCGGCGGATGTCTATGCGGCGCCATCCGCTATGAAACGCTCGGCGAACCGACCAGCGTCGGGCATTGCCATTGCACGCTTTGCCGGCGCGCCAGCGGCGCGGCGTTCGTGACATGGGCGGTGTTTCCAGCCGGGGCGTTCGCTTTCACCAGAGGGGCGCCGAAGATAATCCGATCCTCGCCCAAGGCTGAGCGGGCGTTCTGCGCCGCCTGCGGCACGCCGCTGTGGTTCCGTTACACCGAAGGGCCGGCCGACATCGACGTGACCGTGGCCACGTTCGACGACCCGTCGGAGCTCGTACCGCAATACGCGATCTGGACGTCGTCGCGCGTGGCGTGGCTCGATCTCGACCGCCACCTGCCGCGCTATCCCGACGACGGGCCGGATTTCTCGCCCTACAAGGGCTGAGACGTCAGCGAAGCTCGATGCGATGGGCGAAGGTATCGCCGTCGCTGACCGTGATCTGGGTGAATCCCAGCAACTTCGCCAAATCGAAGAAGGTGAAATATTCCTCGACGGCGGTGTCGCGGAAGAGCGGCGACAGGCGCGCCAATGCGGTTAGCGAGGCGAATAGCGCGCGGGCGCGATAGATCGTATTGAACTGACCGTCACCGGTGGCAACGACGATCAGTTTCTCGGCATCGTCGCCTTTGGCGAATATGGCGAATTGCGGAGGATAGGGTTGGTCATAGATAAACTTGGTCAGGCCGGTGACGAACCCGATGCGCCGTGAGCGGTTGCTATCCTCGAGCTTCGGCGCGCGCGAGACATAAACTTCCCGGCTCGAGATTTCGGGATAGTAATAACCTTCATGGCGCTCGTCGGCCGATGCCGCCGTTGCCGTCGAAAGAACGACGATCGCCGCAAGAGCAAGTTTGACCGGTTTCATTACCGCTCCGCCGCGCTCGCGGACATCATTGGCCCGTGCGGCTTGAGACGCACTCCCGGCCGCAATTTTCGCCACGGCAGCGTCGCCGTATCGGCGGGATTGGGACCGGGCGAGGCAACGACGAAGACGCCGCAGGCGATCGGCTGGAAGTGGGCGCGAAAATGCACCGAGCTCTTCAGTCCAAGCACGCGCTGGCGCGCCGGTTCGATGCCGAGGTGGCGAAACATCTCCTGGTCGGCCGCCTGCACCTTCTTTGACGCAACGACGACGGTCACCCCATTGTGACGCAGCGCCGCCATCGGCCCAAGCCGCATCTTGAATCCGCCGTAAAACGGCCCGGAACAGACGAAGTTGCCGTCGCCGAGCCGAACCACCTCGAAACGCCCGACCAGCGGCCGTTGACCAGGCAGCCCCGACTTTGCGCCCAGCGAAAACTCAAGATCGGCGCCAAGGCCCGCCTCGTGCGCCAGGCGCGCGGCGTTCGCGTCGATGAGCAGGCCCAACACAGCGTCCTCGGCGCGCAATCGGATCATCGCGGCGAGCAGTCCAACGGTGTCACCGTTGCCGCCGGCGCCCGGATTATCCTGGGTATCGGCGAGCACGACGGGGGGGCCGCCCGGCGCGGTCATCGCAATCGCGCGACGTACGCCTTCCTCGGCGGTCACCAACCCCGGATCGAAAGCTCCCTCGGACGCTTCGACGAGATCGGCGAGCGCGTCGACGGCGCGACTGGCTTGGCGTGCTTGGGCGGCGTAGCCGAAGACCGACGGGCCGCAATCGGCGATGTCCGCGGCAGGAAATCCGGCCGCGAACGACAGCGTGGCTCCCGTGTCGCGCTCGACCTCGCCGAGCCGCGCGTAAATAGACCGCGCTGGATCGATCAGCGTGCATTGCGCGGTGAGCGGGATCAGGAAGGGAACTTGACGGAACGCCTTCTTCGGCTTTTCGCCCGCGGCGAGCAACGCATCGAGCGTGGTGGCGGCACGTCGGCCGGTATCCGCCATGTCGACATGCGGGTAAGTACGATAGGCCACCAGCGCCTCGGCGAAATCGATCATCGCCCGGCTGACATTGGCGTGAAGATCGAGGCTGGCGACCACCGCTACGCGGGGACCCACCGTCGCGCGAATGCGGCGCAGAACTTCTGCTTCGCCGTCGTCGACATGTTCGGCAACCATCGCTCCGTGGAGGTCGAGATACACCGCGTCGACCGGCATTGCCCGCTTCAACTCCTCGATCATTGCGCCGACGATGTGCTCGAACGCCTCGCGCGTAACATGTGCCGATGGCGTTGCATTCGCCCACACCAGGGGCGCGATTCGATGCCCATTGCCGCGCGCCGCGGCGATGAAACCGGCGAGCGGGATATTGGCCCCTGCGACGACGTCGGGAACGCCGTGCCCGCGCGTCAGCGGCGGCCAACCGCCGCCGTGGCGAAAATCATCCAGCGTCGCCTTCGATGGCGCGAAGGTGTTGGTCTCGTGCTGGAACCCGGCGGCGGCGATGGTGGGCATGGGAGGCAAGTAAGGCCGCCGCCGCTTGGGCGCAAGAGAATTTCAGGAAGCCAAGTTCGAATATGGCTTCGCTACCGCATCGCCGGGATGCAATGGTTGGTTCCGGAGGGCGGACTGCCTCGACATGGAGCGACGCCTAACGCGTCCGCCGGTTGATCGCGGCCTCGGGCAATTTAGCGACGCGCAACGGCCGCACTGACGATGCGACCGCCACATCCTAGATATCCGCGTACACGTGCGTCTCAGCTTTGGCGCCGGGATGGGTGACGGCGCCCTTCTCGGCCGGACCGACGGTTTGCGCATACTTCCACAGCGTGCCCGATTGGTAATCGTGACGGCGCGGCTTCCACGCCTTGCGCCGCGACTTGAGTTCGGCGGCCGACAGCCGGACCTCGAGAAGGCCCTTGACCGCATCGATGTGAATGACGTCGCCGTTCTTGAGCAAGCCGATAGGCCCGCCCACCGCGGCTTCCGGTCCGACGTGACCGATGCAGAAACCGCGCGTGCCGCCCGAGAATCGCCCGTCGGTGATCAACGCCACCTTCTCGCCCATGCCTTGGCCATAGAGCGCCGAGGTGGTCGACAGCATCTCGCGCATTCCCGGACCGCCCTTGGGTCCCTCGTAGCGGATGACCAACACCTCGCCTTGTTTGTACTTGCGTTCGGTAACCGCCGCGAACGCTTCCTCTTCGCTGTCGAAGACGCGAGCCGGGCCGGTGAACTGTTGCGACTTGAGGCCGACCACTTTGACGATCGCGCCCTCGGGCGCAAGATTGCCCTTGAGACCAACCACGCCGCCGGTCTTGGAAAGCGGACGACTGGTCGGGTAAACGACATCCTGGTTCTTCGGCACAACGACATCCTTGAGGTTTTCGGCGATCGTCTTGCCGCTCACCGTGATGCAGTCGCCGTGCAGGAAGCCTCCGTCGAGAAGCGCCTTCATCAGCACCGGCACGCCGCCAACCTCGTACAAATCCTTGGCGACGTACTTTCCGCCCGGCTTGAAGTCGGCGATATACGGCGTGCGGCGGAAGATGGCGCAGACGTCGTGCAGATCGAAATCGATGCCCGCCTCGTGCGCCATCGCCGGCAGGTGAAGCCCGGCATTGGTCGAGCCGCCCGACGCCGCCACCACGGTCGCGGCGTTCTCCAGCGACTTGCGGGTGACGATATCGCGCGGCCGGATCTTGCGCTTCAGCAGCTCCATCACCGCCGCGCCCGAGGCTTCGGCGTATAGGTCGCGCGAATCGTAGGGCGCCGGCGCCCCGGCCGATCCCGGCAGCGCGAGGCCGATGGCTTCCGAGACGCACGCCATCGTATTGGCGGTGAATTGCCCGCCGCACGATCCCGCCGATGGGCAGGCCACGCATTCGAGCTCGTGCAGATCGTCATCGGACATCTTGCCGGCCGAATGCGCGCCGACGCCCTCGAACACGTCGACGACCGTGACGTCCCGGCCCTTGAAGCGACCGGGCAGGATCGAACCGCCGTACATGAAGACCGAGGGAACGTTGAGGCGGATCATCGCCATCATCAGCCCCGGAAGCGATTTGTCGCATCCGGCGAGGCCGACCAACGCATCGTAACAATGCCCACGCATGGTGAGCTCGGTTGAATCGGCGATCACCTCGCGGCTGATCAAGGACGATTTCATGCCCTGATGCCCCATCGCGATGCCGTCGGTGACGGTGATCGTGGTGAACTCGCGCGGTGTGCCGCCGGCGGCGTTGACGCCTTTCTTGGCGGCTTGCGCCTGGCGCATCAGCGCAATGTTGCACGGCGCCGCCTCGTTCCATGTGGTCACCACGCCGACCAGCGGCTGATAGATCTCGGCCTCGCTCAACCCCATCGCATAGAGGTAGGAGCGATGCGGCGCGCGTTCAGGGCCGACCGTCGAATGGCGGCTCGGCAACTTCGATTTGTCGAATTTCATCTTGCCGGCGGGCATGGCGTTTCCTCGATTTCGGGCGTTACCGCCGGCAGATTACAGAGCGGTCGCGCGGATGTGTAGGCCCCCCAACCGGATGTCGGTCCTGCATGGGGTTCAGATCGCTTGCACGCGCTCCAAAGCGATGGCGAGCCGGCCGCGCGCCGCCACGGCCTCGCTGCGCCGCTCGCGCTGGTCCTCGACCACCGCCGGATCGGCCTTGGCGAGAAAAGCCGGATTCTCGAGCTTGCGATCGATTTTGCCGATCTCGTCGGCGAGCTTGTCGATTTCCTTGCTCAATCTCGCCGCCTCGGCGGCCGGATCGATCACGCCGGCGAGCGGCAGAACCAGCGTTGCCTCGGGCAGCACCAGCTGGATTGCGCCGTGCACGCCGGCGACTGACCGCTCGTCGATGCGCTCGAGGCGGGCCAAGGTCGAGATGATTTCGCGATGCGAGCGAAGCCGAGCGTGGACGGACGGGCTGGCTTCCTTGATGGCGATCGTAAGCCGTGCTGCGGCCGGAACGTTCATTTCCGAACGCAAGCCACGAATCTCCGAAATCGCCTCAACCACCCAATCCATCTCCGCCTTGGCGGCGGGGTCGACCAAATCGGCGGGCAATTCCGGCCACGGGGCGACGATCAGCAATCCGCCGCGACCCAGCGCCAGCTTCTCCCACAGCTCCTCAGTGATGAAGGGCATCACAGGGTGCAGGAGACGGAGCAAGACATCGAGCACGAAGCCGGTGATGGCCCGCGTCTCGGTCTTGGCGGCTTCGTCGGCGCCGCTCAAGACCGGCTTGGTGAACTCGAGATACCAGTCGCAGAACGTGCCCCAGGTGAAGCGATAAAGCGCGTTGGCCGCGTCGTTAAAGCGATACGCCTCGAGCGCCGCGTCGGCATCGGCCGCGGCGCGAGCGAGCTCGCCGACGATCCATCGGTTGACGGTCAGTTTTGCGCCGCGCGGATCGAAGCCTTGGCGCGGCAGCGACTGGTTCATCTGGCAATAGCGCGCGGCGTTCCACAGCTTGGTCGCAAAGTTGCGGTAGCCCTCGACGCGCGATTCGGCGAGCTTGATGTCGCGCCCTTGAGCGGCGAGCGCCGTCAGGGTAAAGCGCAGCGCATCGCAGCCGTAGCGCTCGATCAGGTCGAGGGGATCGATGATGTTGCCCTTTGACTTCGACATCTTCTGGCCCTTGGCGTCGCGCACCAGTGCGTGGATGTAGACGGTGCGAAACGGAACCTCGCCCATGAAGTGAAGACCCATCATCATCATCCGGGCGACCCAGAAGAAAATGATGTCGAAGCCGGTGACCAGCACGCTGGTCGGGTAATAGCGCGCCAGTTCCGGCGTGGCCTCCGGCCAGCCGAGCGTCGAGAACGGCCAGAGCGCCGACGAAAACCAGGTGTCGAGGACATCCGGGTCGCGTTCGAGTGCGACGTCCTTGGCGTAATGGGCGCGCGCCGCGGCGCGCGCCGCCGCCTCATCCATCGCGACGAACACCTTGCCGTCGGGTCCGTACCACGCTGGGATCTGGTGCCCCCACCAGAGCTGTCGCGATATCGACCACGGTTGGATATTTCGCATCCACTCGAAATAGGTCTTCTCCCAATTCTTGGGTACGAAGACGGTGCGTCCCTGCTCGACCGCATCGATCGCCGGCTTGGCCAACGCCACGGCGTCGACATACCACTGCATGGTCAGCCAAGGCTCGATGGGCACGCCGGAGCGGTCGCCATGCGGCACGACGTGCGTGTGCGCTTCGATCTTGTCGAGCAGCCCGTCTGACTCCATCGCCGCCACCACGCGCTTCCGTGCCTCGAAACGGTCGAGGCCGCGAAACGCCGCCGGCACCTGGCCATTGAGGCTGGCATCGGCGGTGAAGATGTTGACCATCTCCAGCTTGTGCCGACGGGCGACCTCGAAGTCGTTGAAATCGTGCGCCGGCGTGATTTTCACCGCGCCGGTGCCTTTTTCCGGATCGCTGTACTCGTCGGCGACAATCGGGATACGGCGGCCGACGAGGGGCAGGATGCAGTGCATGCCGACGAAGCGCTGGTAGCGCGCGTCGTTCGGATGCACCGCAACGCCGGTGTCGCCCAGCATCGTTTCCGGCCGCGTGGTGGCGACGACGATGAATTCGCCGGGCGTCTCCTCGATCGGGTATTTGAAATGCCACAGATGGCCTTTGATCTCGCGCTGCTCGACCTCGAGGTCGGAGATCGCCGTGTGCAGTTTGGGATCCCAGTTGACCAAGCGGTTATCGCGGTAGATCAGACCGCGCCTATAGAGCTCGACGAACACCTTCTGCACCGCCGCCGACAAGCCTTCGTCCATCGTAAAACGCTCGCGCGCCCAGTCGAGCGATGCGCCAAGTCGGCGAAGTTGGCGCGAGATGGTGTCGCCCGACTCCGCCTTCCATTGCCAAACTCGGCGGACGAACTCATCGCGGGAGATGAGTCTTCGATTGCCGGTGGCCGGGCCGCCGCGATCCAGTCCGATGCCTTGTGCGTCGAGTTGACGCTCGACGACCATCTGGGTGGCGATGCCGGCATGATCGGTACCCGGTTGCCACAAGACGTCGCGGCCCTGCATGCGGCGCCAGCGCACCAGGACGTCCTGCAGCGTGTTATTGAGGGCGTGCCCCATGTGCAGGCTGCCGGTCACGTTGGGCGGCGGAATGACGATGCTGTACGGCGCTCCGGCGCCGCGGCCGCAGCCGAAGGCGCCGGATTCCTCCCATCGCTTGGCGTGACGTGCTTCGACCTCGGCGGGAATGAAAGTCTTGTCGAGCGTCGGCGACGCTCCCTGCTTCTGGCTCATCGACGCTCGATGCTGTTCACGCTTCGTCGAGATCGCGCGTGATACGCTTGATCTCCTTTTGCACCAGTCGTTCGACCAGGGGCGGAAGGTTTTGGTCAAGCCAAGCGGTCAGGATCGGCCTGACCTCCTCGCGAACGAGGTCCTCGAGGGTGCGCGTCGCGTTGCCCAGCGGCATCCCGTTCGTCATCAGCTCCTCCTCCTGCTTCGCCTCGCGCTGGCGGGTCAGCGCATGCAAATTGCGCATCGCGCCCGTCACCGACGTTACGGTGTTGCCTGAGGCCAACCGATTGACTGTCGATGGCGCGGACGCCTCGCCGGCCGAGCCCTGGGCGATAACGGGTGAGGCCGGCGCTTCGCTTGGGTGCGCCGCGCCCGATGTCGTCGTTGCGGCCGACGCTACCGGCGATTCCGATTTCAAACTGGCCACTTTGCCGTCCTCCGCGACTATTTCGGTGAGCTCCAATACGTCCAGGCGCTTCACGGCCTCGCGGTCGGGGGCATTCGCCTTCGCGCCTTCATTCTCCTCGGCGATAATTCGCCGGATGGATGCAAGGATCTCCTCCATCGGCGGCTCCGGCTGCGGTGCTTTTTGTCCGGGTTTACTCATGACGCCTCGATCGATTTCCTTGCCGCCATGGCGGCGGGGTTACTGCGCGGTATCGTTCCCGTTGGTATCCGTTCCGTACCAACGATTGCGCGTTTGACTATAGTGCGTCGTCGGATCGTACACATCCACCGAAAGCCCGAGATCGCGCGCGGTCAGACGTCCGATGGAGGCGGCCAACGCATACGCGGCGACGAGCTCGTCGCGCCTGGCGCGGACGAGGTTGACCCGCGCGTTCAACAGCTCTTGCTCGGCGTCAAGAACGTCGAGCACGGTGCGCGACCCGACGCGGGCTTCCTGCTCCACGCCTTCGAGGGCGATCTGCGCGGCGCGTATCTCCTCGCGAAACGCGGTAACGCGCGCCCGCGCGGTAGTCAACGTCTCGAGGCTGCGCGTCGCCTGCTCGCGCGCCTGCCGCAGCGAGTCGTCGACTTCGATCCGACGCTGTCCAGCCGTCTGCTTGGTCTCGCGCACGCGCGCGTCGACCGACCCACCCTGATAAAGCGGGACCGTGACCACGACGAGCGCTTCCGCGACGTCGCGCTCGACGTCGATGTTCGAGGTTTCGTGCTGGCGCGCCAGATTCCCCGTCAGACTCACCGTCGGCAGTTTTTCGCCGTAGACCAGATCGACATCGTCCTGAGCGGCTTTCTCGTTGAAACGCGCGGCAATGACGTTCGGGTTGCTGCCCGCGCCCTCGAGCACGGCCTGATCGGTAGTCGGAAGGTTCGCCAACGGCTGCGGGACGACAAGTTGGCCCGGTGGGCCGCCGATGACTTTTAAATATGTCGCCCGGGTTGACGTCAGGTTGCCGTCGGCCTGGATCCGATCGGCGCGCGCGCGCGCCAGCCGCGATTCCGCCTGCGACACGTCGGTTCGGGTCACCTCGCCGACTTGAAAACGGTCGCGGGTCGCGGCGAGTTGGCGCTGCAGCACCTGCTCGTTATTGATCGTCAGGTCGAGAACGGCTTGGTCTCGCAAAACATCGAGATACGCCGTCGCCGCGTCGAACAGCAGTTGCTGCTCGATGGCAAGCAGCTGCGCCCGACCGCGCTGAACGAGATTCTCGGCCCGACTGATTTCCGCCTCGGTGCGGCCGCCGCGATAAAGCGGCTGCGAGACCTGAAGCTGCGCCAAGTACGGATTGCGCGTGCCGTCGCGCGACAAGGTGCCGGCGCTGGTGTCGGTGCGCACCGTGTCGCGCCCGATGCCGGCCTGGCCTTGCAACGTTACCACCGGCCGCCAGTTCGACAATGCACGCGGCACTCCTTCGTCGGTCGCCCGCAGCCTCGCGCGTTCCGCTAAGAGCTGCGGATTTGAACGATACGCCGCAGCGAGGGCCTCGTCGATCGTCTGCGCGCTCGCCACATCGACCATCGCGCTGACGGCGACGAGCGCGACGGTGCCGAGAAGGTGGTGAATGAGCGACTTGACCATGTGTCCAGCTTTCATAGTGTCCACGATGTCGCGTCAGCGCTGCAACCGCCGTCAAAAAACGAAACTCGGTTCTCGGGAAAAGCCGGGAATCCGGCCAGTCGTCGCATCGAACAGAGTACGGCGGTTGACGATGTCGCCGACTCGCAGAAAAAGCATCGCTCGGCCCGGTTCGCCGGGCGCTATGGCGACGCCGACGAGCCGTCCACCCGGCGCGAGCTGCCGGAGAATGTCGTCGGGAACTGTTTCCACCGAGCCGCCGAGCACAATGACGTCGTATGGCGCTTGGCGCGGGTACCCCGCCTCGAGCGGGCCCTCGACCAACACGACATTGTCGATGCCGAGGGTGCCCAGGGTTTTGTTGGCTTGAGAGACAAGCGCAGGGTCAGACTCGAGCCCGATCACAGTAGTCGCGAGACGCGAAATGACGGCCGCGTCGTAGCCAACTCCGGCGCCGATATTCAAAACCACGTCGCTGTCACGGATTTCGGCATGCTGGAGCAAGCGCGCCAAGACTAACGGCTCCATGAGGTAGCGTCCCGCTCCAAGAGGGACGTCCTCGTCGACGTAGGCAATTCCGCGCAGACTCTTCGACAGAAACGCCTCGCGCGGCAGCTCCGCCATCGCGCCGATGATACGCGGATCCGTCACTCGGTTGGTGCGAATTTGGCTTTCGACCATGTTGTTCCGGGCGACGGCGTAATCCATCATGCTGGTCTACTCGCGGCGGAGAATCGGTGGAGTTATGCGCCAGCGGCAGTGTGCCGCGCGGGCGCGACGCGACACGTGGCCTTTATAAGGCCAGCACGGCTCGAACACAACGCTGTATGGCGTCGCACGCGCCGTGAAAGTGACTGGAAAGGAACCATTTCGCGGCGTTGACCGCACCGCAGGAAGATTTTATATCTCGGCGCCGCTCCAGCGGCGCCCGAGCGATGCGGGGCCGGGTAGCAAAGTGGTAATGCACGGGACTGCAAATCCTGTATTCGCCGGTTCGATTCCGGCCCCGGCCTCCAACTGTCGCACATCGCCTAGGCATCGACGGCCGCCGAGACTGGCGCGCGGCCTTCGGAGTTGTTATAACGCGCTCGCTTTTTGATCCCCGGTAGCTCAGCGGTAGAGCAGCCGGCTGTTAACCGGCTGGTCGTCTGTTCGAATCAGACCCGGGGAGCCATTTGAACCAGGGGACCGGGCACGACACCCGGTCCCCTGTTTGTTGTCGTACGGGCGGCTGATCGGGCCTAGGGCGAGTATCATTCGTCGGGCATGGCGCTGTTCGTAAACGAGGCCCATCCGGGGCCTGCGTCGCCAGCCGTAGCCGACGGCAGCACCGGCGTCGGTCGGCGCGGCGATTTCGGGACGGCGGGCGGCGCGATCGGCGGCTCAACCTTGAACTCCATGCGCCCTTCGACGGGGGCGAGGTCAAGGGCGCCTGCTGTCGGCTGCGCAAACTGAAACGCAGCCGCGGGGACTGCAGCCGCCGGTCCGGTGCGGGGTTTTTTCCGGCGACCCCGGCGCCAAGGATCAACCCAGTCGACGCCGCGGCGATGGCCATCATCGCTGTCGACAGCGCGTACTCAATCGCCGCCGTCCCGGCTTGCGCTGAACGCAGGCTTGATGTCATCGGCGAATTTCGTCGTGCCCCGCATAGCGAATGCATCGAGGGCTAAGGCATGCGCCTGTCAGCGACCCATGACCTCGGCGAATTCGAGACGCGTATTCTTGCGGTCGGTCAGTACGAGCTCGCGATCGGCCTTGACGTAGTGCAGTTCTGCGACGTCGCAGTCGGCCGGCAGAACGTTGAGAAAGATCTGGTTGTCGATCCGGTAGACGCGAACGCGCTGCTCGGGCATGCGACGAAAATTCCCCAGCAGCGCGTCGTAGACGAAAAGATAGCCGCGGATACGGATCGTGTTGCGTCCGACGCGCTCGATTACGCCGGCGAATTGGCGTCGCACGTCCTCGGCGAAGTGCCGCCGCTCGGTGACCAGAACCTTCTCGCCGGGCTCGACGATCGGCGGTATGCCGACATCGGCTTCGATCTGGCTCGGCTCGATCCGCGCCAGTTTCCGACCCATGCGTACCTCGCCACGGCAGAGAGCCACCACTTACGATCATGTTCCGCAGTTCGTAAAGTTTGGCTTAAAACCGGCGGATCGCGCCGGCCGCATGTCAGTCGAAGGCGAAGCGCCGCTCTTGAACGGTCTTGCCGATCTCGGCAACCAGCAAGGGAACGAGGGCCGAAAAGATCGCCTTGCGATCCGGCTCCGCGCCATCGTAGCTGATGTGGCCCTGCCACAGGCGTTTGCCGTCCTTCTTGTCGTCGATGGTGGCGTTGATCACGTACCGCAGCGCACGCCCGTAATCCCTCCCCTCCGTTCGTCCCGACAGAGCCCGAGCGCCGCCATCGGCCGGAGTGCCACTCGTCGGCGGCGGCGGCACCAAGGCCGAACTACGCGCCGGATCGGCGTCGGCCGCGGCCGATCCGACGGCCTCGCTCGGCGCGCGCGTCGGCCCCGGAGGCGCCGCCCGTACGTTCGGGCGAACCTCGGTGGCGAAAAAGAGGCTGAGGCGGGTATCCGACCCGCCGATCCTACCCCCGCGCTTGGCGACTTCCTCCGCGAACCGGCGCGCTAGCGCCATGTTTTCGTCCGTGTCGTCCTGCGGTTCGATGACGGCAGCCAAGGGGGCAGGAAGTGGGGCGAAAGCGCGGGTAACCAGACGTCCAGGATGCTCGACGCTTTGGGCGATCGCAGCCGACGCAACCACAAGCGCCGCCGCAAATACCATTTCAACCATGGCCCTGTTCATGAACTTTCCCCGCTTGCAGCCAAGGCGCCAAAGAATATTCGAGCGTACGCCAGGCCGGCAACTAGGCGATCGCGCACCGTCCGTTCCGGTATGGGCGGCCGCCAAAAAAGTCCTAACCAAACCTTTACCCAATACTGCGATCTTTTGGCTACACATCGAAACGGAGCCCTACCATGTCGAGCCGTTTCTCGCCCTTCCAAATTTGGATCGCGGCGTCGTTCGTCTGGACGACCGTGTTCGGCATCATTGCCATGGGATGGTGGTATGGCGCCGATGGCTTAGACGGCATCTACGAGGTCGCCCAGGTTCGCGTGAGCGCCGCAGCCGCCGCAGGAACCCAGGGAGCAACCGACACGACGGCCATGGCCGACCGGCTTGCGATCATCCATCGCTATCGCACCTTGGCGTACACGAATGCGCTCGGCTGGTGGTTCATCGCCATCTTTCCGCCGCTCGTCAGTTACGCTGTCGGTCGTTGGGTGTCGCGCAATTTTCGCCCATCGCCGATCGAACGGGCGTAAGCGGGCACCGAGCCGCCTATCCTTTCGGTTTGGCCAGTTTCGTTCCGTCGTCGAGCACTTCGACGCGAACTCTGGCGGTGCCTTGCCGGCGCATTTCGAGCCGGCGCGCCGCCTCCGACGATAGGTCGATAATGCGGCCCTTTATGTAGGGCCCGCGATCGTTGATCACGACTTCGATCGAGCGGCCATTCTCCAAGTTCATCACGCGGACTCGCGTGAACATCGGCAGCTTGCGATGGGCCGCGGTCATTGCGTTCATGTCGAAGCGCTGACCGCTGGCGGTGCGACGGCCGTGGTGACGGCCGCCGTACCACGATGCGATTCCCTCCTCGCGATGCACGACTTGCGGCGCAGGCGCCGGGCGGGCCGGCGCGACGGGAGCGGCGACCACTTCCTGCGATTGTTTCTCCTGTGTCGCGCAGGCACCGAGACCGAACACGGCGAGCATCGCAGCGGCAACGCAAATTTGGCGATATTTGGCGAAAATCTTCGTCATTTTTGCGCACCTCCTGATATCCACTGTTACACGTACAAATTGCGCAATAGCCAGCAATAACGCCGCGACATCGACGCGACTTTTCGTGATTATTTGGGGACTCGAAGGCGACGGCCTGAAGCTCAGGGGCTTAGCGCTGGTACTTCACGGACTGGCGTCAGATTCACCAAATCGCCGTTCGACGCCGTACGTGGCATCGCGCCTCGAACACTTCGATCTCCGAGTCGGCCCCCGCTTCGTTGGCAGTCGGTAGCGAATCTGACATAGTGCGCGACACGATGTCGCCGGAACTGCCGTTCCCACAATTGAAGCCGATCAAGGATTCCGGCAAGGTTCGCCGGAGCTTCGAACGGCGCGGCGCACCGCGGTACGCGTTTATCGCGCCGGTTCGCTGGGGCGGCGGCGAAGGACGGACGATCAACATCAGTACCAGCGGAATTCTCTTCGAATCGACGGCGTCGGTCGAACCGAATACGTCGTTGCGGATAACCATCGCCAACCCGTTCGGCGCCGAGGCCGAGCCGCGTTACGTGTTCTGCGACATAATCGTGGTTCGGGTCGCGCCCGCCCCGACCGACCACACCCGCTTTCACATCGCGGGGACGATCGCCGGCATGCGGTTTCACTGAGCGGTTCGGGCGTCCAACACCAGCCGTGTGAATTCGACGAAGCCGACGCCCGCCTCGCCGCGCGTGACATAGGCCGGGGCATGTGGCAGCTGACCGGTGAACCGCCGAATATTGGCCACCGCGACCGATAAAGGAAAGTACCCGAACATCGGAGCGTCGTTGGGCGAGTCGCCGACGAACGCGAAGGCGGCGCGCTCGAGTGCCAGATCAGCGTCGAAGCGCTCTCGCAACAGCGTCCGCGTCATCGACAGCTTGTCATGGCGGCCATACCACCCGTTGACATGGATCGAGCTTACCTTGGCGGAAAGGCCGTGGCTTTCCAGGAGTTCGGCGATGCGTTGCGCGACGTCAATGGCCAGCGGCGGTACGTCCTCGCAGTAGTCGATCGCCAGATCGGCCTCGCGATACCGCTGGTCCGACGCGATGGCGGTCCCAGGAAACGCCGCCAGGACCTGCTTGGCGATTTCGTCAAGATGCCGGCGGTCGGACTCCCGCTGTGCGCCGTCGGCAGCGAAGCGCTTTTCGAGCTTGTGGGCTGCGCGGTCGTAGCGAAAATAAAATGCTCCATTTTCGCCGACCACGGCATCGACCGGCCACATTCGCGCGATATGGTCACACCAGCCAGCAGGCCGGCCGGTGATAGGTACGACGATCAAGCCTGTATCTTTGAGCTGTTCAAGCGCGCCATAGGCGGCAGCGGTAAGCCGACCGCCGGTCGTAAGCGTATCGTCGATGTCCATGAACACGCCGCGTAGCGCGCGGAGCTGTGCCGGCGGGATATCGGTCACCGAACGCATGTTCGCCCCCGGTTCTCTTGACGTCACCCTGATTTGATCGCACAACCAGCGTCGTCAAGCCAATTGCCTTCGCCTCGGCCGTACCTTTCGCATGTCGGCACGCGACCAGGATATCTTCGATCTGCTGATCATCGGCGGCGGAATCAACGGCGCCGGAGTTGCGCGCGACGCAAGCGGTCGCGGCCTTCGGGTACTGCTCGTCGAGGCCGAGGATCTGGCGAGCGCCACCTCATCGGCCTCGAGCAAATTGATTCATGGCGGGTTGCGCTACCTCGAGCATTATGAATTCCGCCTGGTGCGCGAGGCGCTCGCGGAGCGCGAGGTGCTCCTTTCGATTGCTCCGCACATCATCTGGCCACTCCGCTTCGTCTTGCCGCACATCGCCGATTTACGACCGGCGTGGATGATCAGGCTCGGCCTATGGCTCTATGACCACATCGGCGGACGCAGTAGCCTGCCGGGATCGCGCGCGGTCGACCTGCGAACGAGCACATTCGGCCGCGGCTTGAAGCCCGAACTGACGCGTGGCTTCGTCTACTCGGATTGCTGGGTCGACGACGCGCGTCTGGTCGTTCTCAATGCGCGCGACGCGGCCGATCGCGGAGCGGTCATTCGCGTCCGTACCGAGCTCGTTTCGGCGAGGCGCGAGAACGGCGCATGGCGCGCCGTCTTGCACGATCACGAAGTGGGCGCCCGGCACGAAGCGTGGGCGCGCACAGTAATCAATGCCGCCGGGCCTTGGGCGCGCGACGTCCTGACCGGGTCGCTCGGCTGCAACGCCCCGGCGCGGCTGCGGCTGGTCAAAGGCAGCCATATCGTCGTGCCGCGGCAATACGAGGGCGAACATGCCCTGATCTTGCAGAACGAGGATCGCCGAATCGTTTTCGTTATCCCCTACGAAGGCCGCTACACCCTCATCGGAACCACCGACGTCGAGTTCGACGGCGAGGCCCGAGGCGTCGCGATTACCGACGATGAAACGCGCTATCTGTGCAGCGCGGTGAACCGCTATCTCGTCAAACCGGTGTCGCCGTCGGAGACCGTGTGGAGCTACGCCGGGGTGCGTCCGCTTTACGACGATGGCAGTTCGAGCGTTTCGGAGGTAACCCGCGACTACGTCCTCGAACTCGACGTCGCCAACGGGGCGGCGCCGCTGCTGACGGTCTTTGGCGGAAAGATCACGACCTATCGGCGGCTTGCCGAACAAGCGCTGGATAAACTGGCCCCGTATTTTCCGGGACTGGCGCCGTCGTGGACGGGGACGGTTCCGCTACCGGGCGGAGACATCGTGGGCGGCGATTTCGCCCGTTTTGCCGACGATCTTGGCCGGCGCACCGCGTGGCTGGAGCGCGATCAGCTTAGCGGACTAGTCCGCCGGCACGGGACCCGCGCGATCAAGATCCTCGAGGGCGCCCGCCGCTGCGAGGATTTGGGAAAGCATTTTGGCGCCGGCCTGTACGCCCGCGAGGTCGCCTGGCTACGCGACCAAGAATGGGCGCGCACCGTCGACGATATTTTGTTTCGGCGAACCAAGTTCGGCCTGCACATTTCGGCCGAGCAGCGCAGGGTGCTCGCGGAACATATCGGTCGCTGACACGGCGATCGGCGCTTGCGTTCGATAGGCCGGATTGTGCAGCATCGGCTTGGAGTCAACCCCTAGGCGGCGAGGCGCACGATGGCAAGCAATGTCATTCCAACGTCACGGGTCAAGAAGGCGGGGAAATGCGATCGCGCCGAATGGGAATTACGCATCGAGGTCGCCGCCTGCTATCGGCTCATCCGTCACTTCGGTTGGGACGATTTGGTTTACAATCATGTCACCGCTCGTATCCCCGATCGCGAGCACCAATATCTGATCAATCCCTACGGTCTGATGTATGACGAGGTGACGGCCTCGAACCTCGTTCGCATCGACATCGAGGGCAAGGTTCTCGATGCGTCGCCGCACGAAATCAATCCGGCCGGGTTCGTGATCCATGGCGCGATCCATGCGGCGCGGCCTGATGTCGCGTGCATCATCCACACGCATAGCCGCGCCGGCGTAGCAATCTCGGCGCTCAAGCAAGGGTTCGATCCGGTAAGCCAGGGCGGCTTCCAATTCTTCGATCGGGTCGCATATCACGACTACGAAGGCTTCGCGCTCGATCTTGCCGAGCAAAAGCGATTGGTCGCCGACTTAGGTCAGCATCGCGCGATGATATTGCGCAACCACGGACTGCTCGTCTGCGGGCACAGCGTCGCCGACACGTTTCGTAAGCTTTATTACCTGGAGCAAGCATGCCAAGCGCAGCTCGATGCCCTGCAGACGGGACAGGACATCGTGCTGCCGGCGCCCGAAATCCGCGAACACACGGCGCGTCAGTGGGAAGGCGGCGCGGCCGGCATCGGCACCGGGTCGACTTTTCGCGAATGGCCAGCACTGTTGCGGATGTTGGATCGTCTCGATCCCTCGTATCGCAATTGAGATCGGCGCGTCGGCCCCCGCCGAGAACCTGGGCGATAGCCGCGGGATCGCTCGTATTTCTCGCGGCGCAGGCGCACGGCGCGACCACCTGTCCGCGCACGGCTCCGGCGGGCGTGCCCGGCGTCGTGGCGCTGAGCATCGAGAACGACAAGGTCGTCGGCACCGATCGAAACTTCACCAGTGGAGTGCGCTTGTCGTGGCTTTCAGCCGCGAACGACGTTCCCGACTGGGCATGCCGTGCCGCGGAGGCCATTCCATTCCTGCTCGATCCCGGCGGCCTGTTTCATATCGGGTTCGCGGCCGGCCATAATATCTACACGCCCGCCGATACCTCGCGCAGCGATCTCATCGTCGGCGATCGTCCCTATGCGGCCTGGCTGTACGCCGGACTGATGTTCGTCTCCGACACCGGGCCGACCCGCGACAGGACCGCGACCGCCACGCTCGAAACCTTGGAAATCGACATCGGCGTCGTCGGACCCTCGGCGCAGGGGGAATGGGTTCAGAACGAGCTTCATCGCCTGCTCGGCGTCGATCCGGCGAACGGTTGGGATAACCAGCTCGAAGACGAACCCGGGATTATGATCGCCTACGAGCGGAAATGGCGAAACTGGCGGCCGCTCTCCGAGAGCCGTTTCGGCACCCTCGGCATCGACGCGATTCCGCATGTCAGCGCTAGCCTGGGTAACGTCTATACCTACGCTGGAATCGGCGGGGTGGTTCGTCTTGGCCAAGGCCTCGAGGTCGATTACGGGCCGCCGCGCATTCGCCCGGCGCTGCCGGGATCGGCGTACTTTCGCAACCCGGAGCGCTTCAGCTGGTACGTTTTCGCTGGCGCCGAAGGCCGCCTCGTCGCCCGCGACATCTTTCTCGATGGAAACACGTTTCGTGATAGCCACAGCGTCGATAAGGAGCCGCTGGTGGGCGAGTTCCAATTCGGCCTGGCGATTCTCCTCGGTGGGGTCCGCCTATCCTATACGCACGTCATCCGCAGCCGCGAATTCGAGGGCCAGGACGAAGGGCACCAATTCGGCGCCCTCGGAATGTCGGTGCGTTTTTAACGATTTCGCGGCGGACGAGTCGAACTTGCAAAGCGAGGCGGCAGGCGTCAATAATTCAACAATATCGAAGGAGTTAACGATAAATATTAGCAATTTAATAAAATTTTTCGCATTCTCTAAGGAACTCAAGCGATCCGAGTCCGCCTGGTGAGTTCAGCTCGACTTTTCGGGCGGTGAACCGACGGAGGGTGACATGGCGGCGGGGGAAAAAAGCGCGACGACCGCAGGCGGCGGCGGGCTTCACTACTTGCCCTACATCGCGATCGTGGTTCTCGGCATGCTGGTGTATTTCGCGGCCCGCAGCACGGTGATCGGGGACGCGCTCGGATTCAAGGCGCTCGGCGAAGTTCGGGCGGAATGGAATAAGGTCGAGTTCGGGCTCCAGATCATGACGGTTCTGGCGATCGCCGTGGTTTCGGCGGCGCTCGGTCCGATGCTCGAGAGCGTATCGATCGGCCGCGGCGTCGCCATGTTGGCGATTTGGTCGATCGTCGCCATCCTCAGCACCGTCGTGTTGTTGAGCGCGGCAGCCGTCGCGATCGATTTCGTTCCGGCGATCGCGCTTCCGGCGCTGGTGTTCCTGCGGGCGATGTCGCGGCAGATGCGTCGGCGTGACCGGGCGCTGTTCGTCAAGGAAATGCACGCGCTGCAGGAGCATCAACTCTTCCGCTCGGTGCTCGAGAATCCCTACGAAGGGATCGTGGTGGCCAATTGGCGCGGCGAGATCGTTTACGCCAATCGCGTCGGCATGGAGATGTTCGGACGCGAGGAGCAGGAGATGGTCGGGTTGAAGGTCGACGAACTCAATCCGACGCTGTGGCAGGGGCGCATTGGCCAACCGTTCACCCAGATGCTGGCGATGGCCTCGGATCGTCGCGCGCAAGTGGGGCCGTTCGAATCCTCGGGCATGCGGCGCGACGGGACGTCGTTCCCGATGAGCGTGGTGGTCGGCGTTTGTCCAATCGGCAGCGTCGACCATCCCATGGAGCGCCGTCGCGGCGAGCGTTTGTTCTTCATCTGCCATCTGGTCGATATCACCGCGCGCCAGGAATTGGTCCAAGGCGAACCGCAACAGCGCGCGATCAGTTGAAGCGGCGGAAGAGCGGCTGCGAAACGGCCTGATAGGCCGATTGACTTGGCGTTTTTGTCGTTATAGAACAAAAAGCGAACAAATTTTCCCTTCCAGTGATTCTACCAACCCAGAACTAACCTGAGGAACGGGGCCTACAGATCTGATATGGAAACAATTTCATATCAACTAAAGCGACGACTTAAGAACACGGAGCGAGCCCAACTACAAGCCCGGATCGACGCCCTCGCCGGCTCGCCGGTCGAAGCTGGGACACGCCGGGTCGTACAACCGCTCGATCTGCCGGCGATCGACCGCATGCTTCCTGACGGCGGCCTGGCGCGCGGCGCCTTGCACGAGATCGCCGGCTGCGGAAGCGTCGCTACAGACACGCCTGCTGTCGCTAACGGCGCCGATGGCGCCGCGTCGGGCTTTGCCGCTGCGCTCTTGGGACGCTTTGCGCTGACCGGCCCGGTCTCCTGGATCGCCATCCGCGGCGATCTTCATGCCCCGGGATTACTGGCGCTGGGGCTCGATCCGGCGCGGCTTTTTATCATCGAGCCAGCCAATCGGCGCATGGCGTTGTGGGCGTTCGAGGAGTGCTTGCGTACGCGCCGGCTTGCCGCGGTGCTCGCCGAGATCGATCATCTCGCGCTTGTCGAAAGCCGGCGATTGCAGCTCGCCGCCGAGGCGCATGGCGTCGCGGCGATCGTGCTGCGTGCTTACGGCGCCGGCAAGACGATGGCAAAGGCCGCAGCGAGCGCCGCACGCACGCGATGGCGGGTTGCGGCGTTAACCTCGCGGGCAAGCGAAGGCGTCGGCGCACCGTGTTGGCGCGTCACGCTGGCGCATTGCCGCGGCGGCCGTTCTGGAGAATGGATCGTCGAGCAACAAGCGAAGACGTGGCGCGTCGTCGACGACGCTGTCGCCGCGCTGCCCGAGGCGCGCGCGCTGGCCGGTTGAGCCGGTCGGATCGCGGAGAGAAACATGCGCGACAACATGACGTCGCGGCGCATTCTGGCGCTGTTCCTGCCGTATCTTTCGACTGATCGTCTCGCCCGCCAGCGCGGCCGCGATGATGCCGAAAGGCCGCGCGTCGTCATCGGGTCGCAACATGGCGGCATGCGGCTCTTTGCCGTCGATCGCCGCGCCGAGGCGCTGGGCCTTGCGCCGGGCTTGCCGCTCGCCGATGCGCGCGCCTTTCTTGGACCGGCTGCTGGTGCGCTTGAGATCGCCGCGGCCGATCCGGCGGCCGACGTCGCATGTCTCGACGGTCTCGCCGCTTGGTGCGGCCGTTATGCGCCATGGACGGTTAGCGACGGCGTCGATGGCGTATGGCTCGACATCACCGGCAGCGATCATCTGTACGGTGGCGAGCGGCGGCTGATCGACGATCTCACTGCACGCCTCTCCCGGCTCGGTTACGTCGCCCGCGCCGCGATCGCCGACACCGCCGGCGCCGCCTGGGCACTGGCGCGCCATGGTGCGGAAGACATAACGGTCGTTCCGCCCGGTCTGGAGGCGACGCGCACGGCGCTCGCTCCCTTGCCGGTCGCGGCATTGCGCTTGCCGTCGACGGTGGTCGAGATCTTGGAGCGGCTCGGTCTGCGATGCATCGAAACGCTTCACGCGTTGCCGCGCGAAGGGCTCGCGGCGCGCTTCGGCGATTTGGCGCGGCTCAGGCTCGACCAAGCGCTCGGCGCCATCGCCGAGCCGATTTCGCCGCGCCGGCCGGTCGCGCCGTGGCGCACGCGGCTGACCTTCGCCGAGGCGATCGGGACGGCCGAGGATCTGGCACGCATCGTCGAGCGTTTGCTGGCCGATCTGCTTGCCCGACTGGCGGCGAACCACCTTGGAGCGCGGCGCTTGGCCCTCGCCTTTTATCGCGTCGATGGCGCGACCGCCGAAGTGACGGTCGGCGCCAGCCGGCCGACGCGCGATGCGCGCGCGCTTGCCCGACTCTTCGCTCCGCATCTTGAAACCATCCATCCCGGTTTTGGCGTCGAGGCGGCGACGCTCGATGCGATGATGGTCGAATCCTTGTTGCCGGCCCAACTCGGCTTCGGGCCGACATGGACGGACGCGGACGAAACCGCCGTCGATCTGGCTCCGTTGATCGACCGCCTCGCCAATCGACTGGGTCCTGACGCGGTATTCCGTTTGGCGCTTCGCGAAAGCCACATCCCCGAGCGCGCCACGCGACGCGTGCGAGCGACGGACAGGGTGCCCGATCGAGCACGCGATGCCGACGACGCGGCGGCGCGCTGGAGCGATGCACAGCGTCCTCTCCGACTGCTCCCGCATCCCGAACCGATCGAGGCGACGGCGCCGGTGCCGGACGACCCGCCGATCCTGTTTCGGTGGCGCGGATGCGTACATCGTGTGAGGCGCGCCGACGGGCCGGAACGATTGTCGCCCGAATGGTGGCGGATTTTCGGCGTCCCGGCGGCGTTGCGGACGCGAAGAACGAATCCGCGCGACTATTACCGCGTCGAAGACATCGCCGGCCACCGCTTCTGGGTTTATCGCGATGGACTGTTCCGGAACGACGCGCCGCCGCGCTGGTTCCTGCACGGCGTGTTCGCGTGAGCGTCGCCTACGCCGAATTGCAGGTGACGAGCAATTACTCGTTTCTGCGCGGCGCCTCGCATCCGGATGAGCTGGCGGTGCGCGCCAAAGAACTCGGACTTGACGCGATCGCCATCAGCGATCGCAACACGCTTGCCGGCGTCGTGCGCGCGCATGCGGCGGCGAAGGCGGCGCATCTTTCCCTCGTCGTCGGCGCACGGCTCGATCTCGAGGATGCGCCGTCTCTGCTCTGCTATCCGGTCGATCGAGCCGCCTATGGCCGGCTGTCGCGGCTCCTTTCCTTGGGGCAGCGGCGGGCGCAAAAAGGCGCATGCCGACTGGCGCTCGCCGACGTCTTCGAGTACGGCGACGGCTTGGTCGTCGCGGCGGTGCCGCCCGAGGCGCCCGACGCCGCCTTCGCGGCCCGTCTTCGCGCCCTCAAGTCGCGCTTCGGGCGCGATCTCTTCGTCGTAGCGCACCACCTCTATCGCGGCGACGACGCGCGCCGGCTCGCCCGGCTCGCGGCGCTGGCGCGTGAGACCGGCGCTCGTCTCCTCGCCACCAACGATGTTCACGCCCATGTCGCTTCGCGTCGGCCGCTGCAGGACGTGCTGACTTGCATCCGCGAGAAATGCGTCATCGACGCGGCCGGGTTCCGTCTTTTCGCCAATGCCGAGCGTCATCTCAAGGCGCCCGACGAGATGGCGCGGCTTTTCCGCCGCCATCCCGAGGCGATCGAGGCCACGCTCGAGATCGCCCGGCGTTGCCGGTTCAGTCTCGACGAGCTGCGCTATGAATATCCGGTCGATCCAACGCCCCCAGGCCGGACGCCGCAGGAGGAGCTGGCGCGGCTCGCCTGGGAGGGCGCGCGCCGGCGCTACCCCGACGGCGTGCCGGCCAAAGTCGAGGCGCTGATCCGCCACGAGCTGGCGCTGATCGAGCAGCTCGGGTATGCGCCGTATTTTCTCACCGTCCACGACATCGTCGCCTTTGCGCGCTCGCGCGCCATCCTCTGCCAGGGTCGCGGTTCGGCCGCCAATTCGGCGGTGTGCTATTGCATCGGCGTCACGGCGGTCGATCCGGCGCGCATGGATCTTCTCTTTGAACGCTTCGTGTCGGCCGAACGCAACGAGCCCCCCGACATCGACGTCGATTTCGAGCACGAGCGGCGCGAGGAAGTAATCCAGTACATCTACGAGAAGTACGGCCGCGAGCGCGCCGGCATCGCCGCGACCGTCATCTGTTATCGCCCACGCAGCGCGCTTCGCGATGTCGGCAAGGCGCTCGGTCTGTCGCAAGACGCCGTCGGCGCCCTCGCCGAGACGATCTGGGGGTGGGGCGCCGAAGGCATCGAGCCGCGCCACATCCGCGAGGCGGGCCTCGATCCAAGCGCTCCCCGCGTGGCGTTGGCGATCAAGCTGGCACGCGAGTTGATCGGTTTCCCGCGCCACCTCTCCCAGCATGTCGGCGGCTTCGTCATCGCCAAGAGCCGCCTCGACGAGGTCGTGCCGATCGCCAACGCGGCGATGGAGGATCGCACCTTCATCGAGTGGGACAAGGACGACCTCGATGCGCTCGGTATCCTCAAGATCGATGTCTTGGCGCTCGGCATGCTGACCTGCATCCGCAAATGCTTCGATTTGCTCCGCAAGCATCACCGCAGCGATCTCGATCTCACCACGGTGCCGGCGGACGACCCGGCGGTTTACGAAATGCTCGGCCGCGCCGATTCGATCGGCGTCTTCCAGGTCGAAAGCCGGGCCCAGATGAGCATGCTGCCGCGGCTTCGCCCGCGGAACTTTTACGATCTGGTCATCGAGGTGGCGATCGTGCGCCCGGGCCCGATCCAGGGCGACATGGTCCACCCCTATTTGCGCCGGCGTCGCGGCGAAGAGGCGGTGTCTTTTCCTTCCGAGGAGTTACGCGAGGTGCTGGGCAAGACGCTCGGCGTGCCGCTGTTCCAGGAGCAGGCGATGAAGATCGCCATCGTCGCCGCCGGTTTCACGCCGTCGGAGGCCGACCGGCTGCGCCGCGCCATGGCGACGTTCCGGCGTGTCGGCGTCATCCATACGTTCCGCGACAAACTGGTCGAGGGCATGATCGCCAGAGGCTACGCGCGCGATTTCGCCGAGCGTTGCTACTCGCAGATCGAGGGCTTCGGGACTTATGGCTTTCCGGAATCCCATGCCGCCAGTTTTGCGCTTCTCGTCTATGTCTCGGCGTGGCTCAAATGCCATTATCCCGCAGCCTTCGCCGCGGCGCTGCTCAACAGCCAGCCGATGGGCTTCTATGCGCCGGCGCAGATCGTGCGCGACGCGCGCGATCACGGCGTCGAAGCGCGGCCGGTCGACGTGAACTTCAGCGATTGGGATTGCACGTTGGAGCCAAACGAGGGCGATGCCGTTGCGCTTCGTCTCGGTTTTCGGCAGGCCAAGGGGCTTGCCGAAGACGACGTGACCAAGCTGGTCGTCGCGCGCATGCTAGGCGGCCCTTTCGGCGACGTGCAGGCGTTACGGCGGCGCGCGGGACTCTCCACCGCTGCCCTCGATCATCTGGCGCGCGCCGATGCCTTCGCTTCGCTGGCGCTCGACCGACGGGCGGCGCTATGGCAAGGCCTCGATCGCGTCGCCGCCGCTTCCGCACCGCCGCTTTTCGCCGCGCTTGCACCGCCGCCCCAGCCCGTCGCTTTGCCGGCGATGTCGCTGGGCGAGGCGGTGCGCGACGATTACGCGAGCCTGCGCTTGTCGCTCAAGGCGCATCCGCTCGCCCTTCTTCGCGCGACGCTCGACCGCGAGCGCGTCGTCGCGGCGAGCCGCCTTGTCGACCACTACGACGGCGCGCGGCTGACCGTCGCCGGGCTCGTGCTCGTCCGCCAACGGCCGGGCACGGCAAGCGGCGTGGTCTTCGTCACCCTCGAAGATGAAACCGGCATCGTCAATCTGATCGTTTGGCCGCAGGTCTTCGAGCGTTATCGCCGGGCGCTTCTGGGGGCGCGGCTGATGGCGGCGCGCGGCCGCTTGCAGCGCGAAGGGATCGTCGTCCATCTCGTCGTCGATCGCTTGAGCGATCGCTCCAACCTGTTGCTTCGGCTCGGTCGTCCAGCGACCGATCTGGAGCCGCCGCAGGCGCGCGCCGACGAAGTGAAATCGCCCGGCCGCGATCCCGGTTTATCCGACTATCCCAGCCGTGACTTCCATTAAACTTTGAATTCAACGGACCTGTCACCAAAGTTAACAAACACAGTCCTTAAAATTTCACTTTAGAACACATAATCAATATCCTGATAATACGACATTTTCTCTTAATTTAGTTCGACCAATTTGCTACTCTGCGTCGTGAACCTTGAATTGGGCGCAGAGCGAAATGACCATTCTACGAACATGGCTAGCCGCAACACTCCTTGGCCTAGGCGCGGCGGCCGTAGTGCCGTCGACCGGATCGACGCAAGACGCGCCGCGCGGGTTTTATCTAGCGTTAGGCGGCGGGTTTAACCGACCACTAAACTCCGACCTCAACGGCGGCGGGCTCAACGCCGAGCTCAGCTACGATAATGGTTGGGGGGCGGTTGGAGCGCTCGGCTACGCACTCCCCGGCGGCTTTCGCGTCGAATTCGAACTAGCCTACCGCGCCAACGACACCGATACCTTTGGCGGCCTGCGTGCGAGCGGAGATAGCACGGTCTGGAGCGGCCTGGTCAATGTCGTCTATGAGCTTTCGACCGGTACGTCATTCTCGCCCTATGCCGGCATCGGCGTCGGCGGCGCGCGCGTCGCACTGGACGCGCGGCCGATCGCCCTCACCTCGGTCGACGACGACGACACTCGCTTCGCTTATCAAGGCCTGATCGGCGTCGCTTACGCCCTCGGCCCGCAATTGCGTCTGTGGTTCGACTATCGTTACTTCGCGACGCAGGATCCCGAGTTTCGGCGAAGCACCGGCGTTCAGTTCGATAGCGAATATCGCGCCCACACGGTGATGGCGGGAATTCGCTATCTGTTCGGTCCGCCACGCGTGCCGCGCGAGGCAGCGGCCCCGGCGGTGACGCCGCCCGCGGCGGCGCCAACACCGCCGACTGCGGCGCCGCGCGCCGTTCTGCCTGTGTCCCTGCAACGCAATTTCCTGGTGTTTTTCGACTGGGACCGGTCGGATTTGAGCAGCGAGGCAAGGCAGGCCATCGCCAATGCGGCGGCCAGCGCCAAGTCCGGAAATGTGGCGCGTATCATTGCGACCGGCCATGCCGACCGCTCGGGCTCCGTGCGTTATAATCAGGGTCTAAGCGAACGACGCGCGGCGGCCGTGCGCACCGAGCTGATTCGGCTCGGCATCCCCGTGGCGCAGATCGTGATCGTCGGCAAGGGAGAAACGGCGCCGCTAGTTCCAACTGCCGACGGCGTGCGTGAACCGCAGAACCGCCGGGTCGAGATCGTCCTTCAATAGCCGGGTCAAAAAAAGGCGCGCCTCGGAGTAGCGCGCCTTCGCCAGAATGGATGCACATGTCCGGTTGGGCGCGTCGGGTCAGCGCTTCTCCTTTTTGGGCTCGGCGGCTGCGATCGCGCAATCGCCGGCGCCGAGCACGCTGACGGCGGCCCGCCGCGTCGCGAGGGCGGTTAGGGCGCGGTCGTCCGCCTTCGCGACGTCGCGCAGGAGTACTGCCGACGTTTCGCAGAAATTGGCCGAAGCCATGCTCTGGCGCGAATAATCGTTGGCGAGCGCGGTCATGAACGAATCATGCTGCTTGCGTCCCTGCGCCCCGTATCGCCGATCGAAATAACGGACCAGCGTTTGGCTGCTGCTCGACAGGCTCTTCGCATTCTTTCGCGCGAACGCATTGTAGTGCCCTATGATGTCGTCGCGGGCCACCGAGCGACAGGACAGGGTCGCCACCATCAATTCGGTCTGGAGCGCACGAAGCTGTAGCGCCGAGCGCTCGTTCTTGGTCAGGCACTCTGCCGCAGCTGCCACCGGACCGAATGCGATCGCCGCCACAAGACCGGCGCTGATCACGCGTCGTATCACGGGATGTCCCCCCTTCGGACCGAGAAAGTCGTGCACGTTTTCGGGTCGCCGTAATTGCGCCACGAATCCGTCGTTTTGGCAATCAAAACGACAAATACCGTTTCGACTTTCGGGCGAATTTTACGAAACTCCGCGGCCAAGCCGGCGCTCGCTCGCTCGCTTGCTCGTCAAAGCGCGTGTAGCTACCGTGGCTTGCGCGTCGCTTTTGCATTGGATTCGATATGGCAATGACCGAGGAAGACATCGATTTGATCGAACGTCGCGAAGCGTATCGCGGCTACTTGAGGATCGACAGCTATCGCCTGCGGCATCGGCTGTTCGCCGGCGGGTGGAGTAGACCGCTTGCCCGCGAAGTATTGGACCGCGGACGCTGCGTCGGCGTTCTGTTGTTCGACCCATCGCGCGACGTGGCGGTGCTGATCGAGCAGTTCCGCATCGGCGCGTTAGTGGCAAATCGGCCGCCGTGGGTCGTCGAGGTGGTGGCCGGCGTGATCGAGAATGGCCAACCGGCCGATGTCGTGGCGCGGCGCGAGGCGCGCGAAGAGGCTAATTGCGAGGTGCTCGATCTGATGCCGATTTGCGATTACGTCGTCAGTCCCGGTTGCTCGAGCGAGACGGTGGCGCTGTTCTGCGGTCGTGTGGATTCCGGCGATGCCGGCGGCGTGCATGGATTGGCGCATGAGGGCGAGGATATCCGCGTCTCCCCGCTGCCGACGGCCAAAGCGCTCGCAGCGCTGGCGGAGGGACGTATCGCCAACTCAATGAGCATCATCGCGTTGCAGTGGCTGGCGCTCAACCACGAGGCGCTTCGCCGGCGTTGGCTCGGCGCCAATGCCCAGCATACTTGAAGGCGCGCAGTCACCTGTCGTACATCATGGTGCCATGACCATACGTCAGGGGTTCATCGACACCATCGGCGATACGCCGCTGATCCGGCTGCGCGCCGCGTCGGAATCAACCGGCTGCGAAATCTACGGCAAGGCGGAGTTTCTCAATCCGGGCGGGTCGGTTAAGGATCGCGCCGCCCTGTTCATCGTCAAGGACGCGGAAGAGCGAGGCCTGCTGCGGCCTGGCGGCGTGATCGTCGAGGGCACGGCGGGCAACACCGGTATTGGAATCGCGCTGGTCGCCAACGCCCGCGGCTATCGTTCGGTGATCGTCATTCCCGACACGCAGACGCAAGAGAAGAAGGACATTCTGCGCCAGTCCGGCGCCGAACTACGTGAAGTCCCGGCGGTCCCGTACGCCAACCCCAATAACTACGTGAAAGTGTCGGGCCGGCTGGCTGACGAGATCGCCCGGACGCATCCCGCCGGGGCGATTTGGGCCAATCAGTTCGATAACGTCGCCAATCGCCGGGCGCATTTCGAAACGACCGGACCGGAGATCTGGCGACAGACGGGGGGCAAGATCGACGCCTTCGTGTGCGCCGTCGGTACTGGCGGCACGCTGGCAGGCGTCGGGATGTATTTGAAGCAACAGAATCCAAAGATCGTCATAGGCTTGGCGGATCCGATGGGCGCCGCGCTCTATAACTACTACAAGCACGGCCAGCTCAAGGCCGAGGGCAGCTCGATCACCGAGGGGATCGGGCAAGGACGAATCACCAAGAACCTCGAGGGCGCGCCGGTGGACGAGGCGTACCAGATACAAGACGCCGAGGCGGTGCCGCTCATTTTCGACCTGATCCGGAACGAGGGACTCTTCCTTGGCACTTCCACCGGCATCAACGTCGCCGGCGCCATCCGGCTCGCCAAACAAATGGGGCCCGGCCATACGATCGTCACCGTGCTGTGCGACGGCGCGCAGCGCTACGCCAGCAAGCTCTTCAGTCCCGAGTTCCTGCGCTCGAAAAATTTGCCGGTGCCGGATTGGATCGGTAAGGGTGAGGCGATCCCCATGCCGACGCCGTTCGTCTAGCGGCGGCTCGTGCCGATGAAATACGCCAATCCCGACGCGCTGATCTCGACCGATGCGCTTGCCGCTCGGCTCGCCGAGCCGGACCTGGTGATTCTCGACGCGACATTCCATTTGCCGACCGCCAAGCGCGACGCGCGAGCCGAGTACGCGCGCGAGCACATTCCGGGTGCGCGATTCTTCGACATCGACATCATCGCCGATCGCGCCACCGATCTGCCGCATATGCTTCCTTCGCCCGGTGATTTCGCGCGTGCCGCCGGTGCGCTCGGCATCGACGACGATTGCGATGTCGTCGTCTATGACACGCACGGAATCTCGAGCGCCCCGCGCACCTGGTGGATGTTGCGGATTTTCGGGCACCGGCGCACGCGCGTGCTTGACGGCGGCCTGCCCAAGTGGAAACGCGAGGGCCGGCCGGTGAACGACCTCGCCTCCCCCGCGCAGCCGCGCCCGTTCACTCCCCGTTTTGACGCGGCCATGGTGCGCGACAAGGCCAATGTCCGAGCGAATATCGGCTCGCGACGCGAACAGGTTCTCGATGCGCGCTCCGCCGGCCGGTTCCGCGGCGTCGATCCCGAGCCGCGTCCGGGCCTACGTAGCGGTCATATTCCTGGTAGTTGCTCGCTCCCCTACAATCTGCTGGTCGATCCGAAGACGCAGACGATGCTGCCGGCCGATGGGTTGCGCGCCCGCTTCGTCGAGGCCGGTATCGACCTGACACGGCCGGTGATCACCAGTTGCGGCTCGGGCGTCACGGCGTGTGCGCTGGCGTTGGGCCTCCACCTTCTCGGGCACGATCGCGTCGCCGTGTACGACGGATCGTGGGCGGAGTGGGGATTGCCAGGCGATACGCCGGTCGAGACCGGCTGATGTCGGCAGCCCCGCCTGCCCGGCCATCGCTCGAGATTCGGGCCTTTCGCGAGCCCGATCGCGAGGCGCTCCTGCAGCTATGGCGGGACGAGCGGCTTACGTTCCGAAACGTTTCGGTCGAACGCGAGCTGTCGCTTTGCCTTGGCGCGCCCCAGGCGCGCCTGTTCGTCGGCATCGAGGGCGGTCGGATTATCGCCTCGATCTTGTGCGGCTTCGATGGGCATCGCGGCTGGATCTATCGCGCGGTGACCCATCGCGACCATCGCCGTCGCGGGCTGGCGCGCCAGATGGTGGCGCACGCCGAGGCATGGCTTGCCGAGCGCGGCGCGCCAAAGATCAATCTGCAGATCGACAGCGAGAACGCCGCGGCGCAAGGATTCTGGGAGCGCGTCGGGTTCGTGGTCGAGACGCGGATTTCGATGGGAAAGCGCCTGCCGCCGTTGCCGCAAATGTCAGGCGCTGCCGGCGTGGCGCCGCCTGGGCAAATCAAGGTCGTCATCACCTACCTCGAAATGAACGAACGACCGCGGCCGAGCGTCACGCCCCCTCCCGCCGGCTTGAAGCTCGCCGTGCTCCGCGCCGATGAGCTCAGCGTGCCGTTCTATCGCTATCTCTACGATTCCGTCGGCGGACCGTGGCTGTGGTACGAGCGCCGGCGCATGAGCGACGGCGAAATCGCCGCGATCGTCAACGATCCACAGGTAGACGTGTTCGTCCTTTACGCCGCGGGCGAACCGGCCGGTTACGTCGAGCTCGACCGGCGCGTACCCTCGGAGATCGAGTTGGCGTATTTCGGGCTGACGCCGCGCTGGATCGGGCGCGGCCTCGGTCCGTTCCTGCTGCACTGGGCGATCGATGCGGCGTGGCGACGCGAGCCCAAACGGGTATGGGTGCACACCTGCAACCTCGATCATCCAAAGGCAATCGCGTTCTATCAGCGCGCAGGGTTCGTGCCGTACAAGCAGGAGAGCAAATTCATCGACGACCCTCGCCCGCTGCCGTGACGGGCGTTCGCGCGGCTGCCGTGGGCGCCCCGCCCATCTCGCGCGCACCGGCGGGTGCCAGATGCCGCGTCAACCGCCGCTCCATCGCGCCCCACACGAGGCGCACTCCCTCAGTCAGTAGAAGATACAGCCCGGCGGCCCAGAAATAGACCTCGAAGTCGAAGGATCGCGAGAACGCAAGGCGCGTCACGCCCATCAGGTCGAACACGGTCACCACGGACGCGACCGCGCTCGCCTTTATCATCAGCACGACTTCGTTGCCGTAGGGCCGGAGCGCCACCATCAGCGCCTGGGGCAGCACGACGCGCCAGTATATCGCCGGCGTATGCAGCCCCAAGGATCGCGCCGCCTCCCATTGTCCGCGCGGGACGTTGGCGATCGCGCCGGAGAGAATCTGCGCCTGATATGCCGCGGTGTTGAGGGTAAAGGCGAGGAGCGCGCAAAACCACGCGTCGCGAAACAGCCACCACAGTCCGGCTTCTTCAAGGCCGACGCGAAATTGGCCGGCGCCGTAGTAGACCAGAAAGAGCTGCGCCAGAATGGGCGTGCCGCGAAAAAATTGGATGTAGGCGCCGGCGATAGCGCGGAGGAAACGCCCGCCCTCGACGCGCGCGAGCACGACCGGTAGGGAGAAAAGCGCGCCGAAGAAAAGCGACGCCACGACAAGCATGGCCGTTACCGACAGCCCATCGAGCATGCGTGGGCCATAGCGCTCGAGGAGCTCGAGGTTCACGCCGGGCTCCGGATATAGGGCCGTTCGGCTCGCGTCTCGATACGCCGCAAGACGAGGGCCGACGCGCCGGTCATCATCAGATAGAGACAGCAGGCGCTGGTGTAGAAGAGGAACGGCTGCTTGGTCGCGCCGACGGCAAGGTTGGTCGCTCGCAACAGGTCCTCGAGCGCGATGATCGAGACCAATGAAGTATCCTTGAGCAACACAAGCCATGAGTTCGATAGGCCGGGAAGCGACAGCCGCACGAGCTGGGGAAGTATGACGAGGCCGAGCGTGCGGCGCCGGTTGAGGCCCAAAGCGTACGCTCCTTCCCATTGGCCGCGACTGATGCCGTTGAAGGCCGAGAGGAAGACCTCGCTGGTGAAAGCCGCCGACACCAGGGACAGCGCCAACACGCCGGCGAAGAAAGCGTTCGGCTCGACACGCGCGCCAACGCCGACGGCTTTTAGAATTGCTTGAACGACGAGCGGCGCGCCGTAATAGATCATGAGCAGGGTCAGCAGCTCGGGCAGGCCGCGAAATACGGTGGTATAGGCGTGGCCGACTGCGGCGGAGAGCTTGCGGTCCGATCGCTTCAGCAGCGCGACGGCGAGCCCGAGACCAAGGCTGAACGGTAGTGTCGCGAGCGCAAGTGCGATTGTCACCGCCGCGCCGGCGAGCAGTTCATCGCTCCACCCGGCCGATCCGAAGGCGAGAAGGCCGATAACGTCGCCCATGCGCCGCTAAATACGCAAGTTCAAGCGCGCCGGCCGCGGGGTCGCCGGCGCGCCGTTGCCGCAGGCCTATGGCCCGTAGATCGAGAACGTGAAGTACTTGTCGTTGATTTTCTTGTAAGTGCCGTCGGCCAGGATCTCCTTGATCGCCTTGTTGAACAGCCCCTTCAGATCCTGGTCCTCCTTGCGCAGCCCTATGCCGACCCCGCCCCCGTATGTGAGGTCCGGCCCGGCGATGGCGCAGCATTTTGCGTCCGGCTTCTTGAGCCAATCGTTCAACGCGACCTTATCGGCAAGAACCGCGTCGAGGCGCCCCGCGGCCAAGTCGGCGTTAGCCTCGTCCTGGCTCTTGTAGAACTTCAAGGTCGATCCCTTGTAGTTGTCCTCAAGATAGCCGGAGTGGATCGTCGAGCTTTGCGCGCCCAACGTCTTGCCCTTGAGCGCCGCCGGCGAAACGTCCTTGAGGCCGGCTTTGGTCGGCGCAACGAACACCGCCGGGGTGTGGTAGTACTTGTCGGTGAAATCGATGCGCTTCTTGCGCTCCTCGGTGATCGACATCGAGGCGACAATGGCGTCGTACTTGCCCGCGACCAGCGCCGGAATGATGCCGTCCCAATCCTGGGCGACGAAGGTGCATTCCGCTTTGAGCTTCGCACACAGCGCCTTGGCGATATCGATGTCGAAGCCTTGGATCTGCTTGTTGGAATCGATGAAGTTAAACGGCGGGTACTCGCCCTCCGTGCCGATGCGGATTTTATTCCACTTTTCGCTCTGCGCGGCGGCTCCACCGATCGAAAATGCGATCGCCAGCGCCGCGACAACGATTGCCTTCAACGTGGACATTGTGCCCTCCCCGTGATTGTCGAAGCCGGCGCCGAACGCGTTCGAGAAAGAACGCGTCGCGCATGCCAGCTTCGATGCCATCATTGCACCGAACAATCTTCCAAGCAGCAACGGCGTAGCCGCCGGTTCGGATCGCGCGCCGGGCTGTCAATGGCCAAGGATCTGGCTCAAGAAAAGCTTGGCCCGGTCGGTCCTGGGATTGGCGAAAAAATCCTTGGGTGGCGCGGTCTCGACGATCTCGCCTTTGTCCATGAACACCATCGTGTCGGCGACTGTGCGCGCGAAGCCCATTTCGTGGGTGACGCAAACCATGGTCATGCCCTCGTTGGCAAGCTCGACCATCACGTCGAGCACTTCCTTGATCATCTCGGGATCGAGGGCCGACGTCGGTTCGTCGAAGAGCATGATTTTCGGTTTCATGCACAGCGAGCGGGCGATCGCGACGCGCTGCTGCTGCCCGCCGGAGAGCTGGCCGGGATATTTGTGCGCCTGCTCCGGGATGTGGACCCGCTGCAGAAAGTACGTCGCCGTCTCCTCCGCCTCTTTCTTCGGCACCTTGCGCACCCAGATCGGCGCCAGTGTCAGATTCTCGAGCACGGTGAGATGCGGAAAGAGGTTGAACTGCTGGAACACCATGCCGACTTCGCGGCGGATCATCTCGACGTTCTTGATGTCGTTGGTGAGTTCGATGCCCTCGACGATGATTTCGCCCGCCTGATGCTCCTCGAGACGGTTGATGCAACGGATCATCGTCGACTTGCCGGAGCCCGACGGGCCGCAGACGACGACCTTCTGTCCCTGTCGTACGGTGAAGTTGATGTCGCGCAAGACGTGGAATTCGCCGTACCATTTGTTGACCTTGCGCATCTCGATCATCGGCTGATCGGAACTCGCCGGTCGGACGGTCGCTGCTGTGCTCATCGTCACACTCCGTTAGCGCTTATGGCCGCGGGCGAGCGTCGCTTCGAGCTCTTGGCTGTATTTCGACATCGCGAAGCAGAACGCGAAATAGATGATGGAAACGAAGACGTAGGCCTCGACGCCGAAGCCGACCCATTTCGGTTCGATGATCGACGCCTTGGCGGAGTTCAACAGGTCGAACAGTCCGATGATCAGGACCAGCGAAGTATCCTTGAACAGACCAATGAAGCTGTTGACCAGCGGCGGGATAACCAGCTTCAGCGCCTGCGGCAAAATGATCTTGCCGGTCTTGTGAATGTACGACAGGCCAAGCGAGTCGGCGGCCTCGAATTGGCCCTTGGGGATGGCTTGCAATCCGCCGCGGATCACCTCGGCGAGATATGCCGCGGCGAACATGATGATCGCGACCTGGGCGCGCAGCAGCTTGTCGATCGTCATGCCCTCGGGAAGGAACAACGGGAACATGACGGAGGCCATGAACAACAGGCTGATCAGCGGCACGCCGCGGATCAATTCGATATAGACGACGCACAGGGCCTGAATCGCCGGCATATTGGACCGCCGCCCGAGCGCGAGCGCGATCCCGAGCGGAAACGCCAAGGCGATGCCGAAGGTGGCGAGCATGAGCGTCAGTGGCAGGCCCCCCCAACGCTCGTTCTCGACATAACGCAGCCCGAGCACGCCGCCCCACATCAACACGCCAATTGCGAACAAGCCGACGGCCCAAATCAGCGCCAATCTGCGGTTCCAAAAGCGGCGCATGGCGCTCACGACGTAAAGGGCGATGAAGAGGAAGATCACGATCAAGGCGCGCCACTGCTCTTCATACGGATACGTTCCGAAGAGAATGAAGCGGTGCTTTTCGGTGATCAGCGCCCAACAAGCGCCCTCTTTCGCTTCGCGGCACACGCGCGTGTCGTCGACCTCGAAGTGAGCGCTCAAGAACGCCCAATCCATGAAACTCCAAAGGCCCTTGATGGCGAAATACAGAACGATCAGGGTGACCGCCGAATTGAGCCAGGTGTTGAACAGGTTCGCGCGCAGCCATCGCGTGATGGGATTGCGCGCCAAGCCACCCGGAGGTCTCGCCTCCGCGATCGCGCCAGCGCCCAGACCGGCCGTCGGATTCTGCGCCATGGTCAGCGCTCCACCAGGGCGATGTGGCGGTTGTACCAGTTCATGAACGCCGAGATGGACAGGCTGAACGTCAGGTAGACGATCATGATGATGGCGATTCCTTCGATCGCCTGCCCAGTCTGGTTGATGGCCGTGTTGGCGATGGAAACGATGTCGGGATAGCCGATCGCGACGGCAAGCGAGCTGTTCTTGGTGAGATTGAGATACTGCGAGATCATCGGCGGGATGATGACCCGCAACGCCTGCGGCAGTATCACGAGACGCAGAACCCGCCCGCGTGTCAATCCCAGCGCCAGCGCCGCCTCGGTCTGGCCGTGGCTCACGGCGAGGATCCCGGCGCGCACGATCTCGGCGATGAAGCCGGCCGTATACATGATCAGACCGATCAGCAGCGCGGTGAACTCGGGCGTCACAGTGCTGCCGCCGACGAAGTTGAAACCGCGGAGCTCAGGCCAATCGAACGTCGTCGGGGCGCCGCCGATCAAGAACACGGCCAGCGGCAAGCCAAACAGCAGTCCCAGGCCGGTCAAGATGGATGGGAACTGTTCTCCCGTCATTTGTTGGCGCCGCGTGGCCCAACGGTGGATGAGGATCGAGGCGAATACGGCAATGACGAACGCGCCGGCCATGTACCAATGGACCGGGTCCGAGACCGGCACCGCAAAGTTGACGCCGCGGTTGGAGAAATACACCCCGGCGACCGGGCTAAGCGCCTGACGCGGCCCGGGAAATATGTCCCGGAACACCGACCACCAGAAGAACAACTGCAACAACAGTGGAATATTGCGAATGAACTCGACATAGAGCGAGGCTGCGCGCGCCACCAGCCAGTTACGCGACAAGCGGGCGACGCCAAGTATCGTGCCGAAGACGGTCGCGAAGATGATGCCGATCACCGCCACGCGCAGGGTGTTGAGCAGACCAACCCAAAAAGCGTCGAGATAGGTGTCGGCCGGGCTGAATTCGACCAGCCCTTCGCCGATCGCAAATCCCGCCTCGCGGTAGAGAAATGTGAAACCCGAGGCGATTTTGCGCGTTTCGAGATTTTGAATCGTGTTCGAGACCAAGTACCAGACGACGAACGCCACGCCGCCGAGCACGATGATCTGATAGAGGATGGCGCGGACCGTCGGATTATTGAGCGAAAGGTTGAACGCGGCCGGCGGCGGCCGTCGATGCTCGCCTTGGACCTTGGTCGCCATTGGGTGGCGCTCGCGTGCGGGGACGGACGAAGCGCGGCTGACGGGGCGCAGGCTCGGCCGTTTAGAGCTTGGCCTGCGCCCCTATCCCCGGCTCAGCGAAGCGGCGGCGCGTAGAGAATGCCTCCGTCCCGCCAAAGCTTGTTGATCCCGCGCTCGATGCCAAGCGGCACGATATTGCGCTCGTAGCTCTCGGCGTAGTTTCCGACCTGCTTGACGATGTTGTACGCCCACTTGTTGTCGATACCGAGCGCCTTACCGTAATCGCCGGTCGCGCCGACGAAACGTTGGATCGACGGATTCGTGCTGTTCAGCTGCTGGTCGATGTTCTTCGAGGTAAGGCCATACTCCTCCGCCTCGATCATCGCATTGAGCGACCACCGCACGACGTCACCCCAACGATTGTCGCCGTGGCGAACCGCCGGCCCCAGTGGCTCCTTGGAGATCACCTCGGGCAAGATCACATGGTCGTTTGGATTGGTCGCTTGCGTCGCGCGCACCGAGGCCAAACCTGAAATGTCCGTCGTCAGAACGTCGCAGCGGCCCGAAAAGTACGCCGCGTTGACCTCTTCGAGCTTCTCGATCACCACCGGGGTGAACTGTAGCTTCTGCGCCCGGAAATAGTCGGCCAGGTTGAGTTCGGTCGTCGTGCCTGGTTGCACGCATACCGTGGCGCCGCCGAGTTCCTTGGCGCTTTTGACGTTAAGCTTGCGCGGCACCATGAAGCCTTGGCCGTCGTAGAACGTCACGCCGAGGAAGTCGAGGCCGAGCGCCGTGTCGCGCTGCAGCGTCCACGTGGTGTTGCGCGACAGCATGTCGACTTCGCCGGATTGCAAGGCGGTGAACCGCTGCTGCGCGGTCGTGCCGGTGAAACGCACCTTGCTTGAATCGCCGAACACCGCCGCGGCGACGGCACGGCAGACGTCGACGTCGAGACCTTTCCAGACGCCCTGGCTGTCCGGCGCTCCGAAGCCGGCAAGGCCGGTGTTGACGCCGCAGATCAGGAAACCGCGCGCCTTGACGGCATCAAGCGTCGATTGCTGAGCCTCGGCGGCGCCCGTCATGGCGGCTAGCGCGATCGCGGCCCCGACGGCCAACTTGTGCAGGTTTTTCATGATGTCTCGTCCCTGTTCAGTTGCAATTTGTGCTTGCCGTTCTGGCGCGGCAGACTGTCCGATAATCGGGCACAAAACGCGCCCAGAAGCAACACATTTCCAAATATTAGAACAGCATCGCCTTGAATCTCAAGGCGGGTTGGCGTCCGGCCGGCGACGATGCCATGATGCGGTCCGAGCGGCGAAACGCCTGGTGAACGGCGCGCCGCCGCCGATGCGAAGCCTCCACTCCACGAACCACGACCATGAAACCGGACACATTTCTCACCGTCGCTGGCCGCGACCCCGAAGCGAATTTCGGCATCGTCAATCCGCCGGTCTATCACGCCTCGACCGTCCTCTTTCCGACCCTAGAAGCGCTCGACAACGCTTGGCGCGATCGGCGTCCGGACAAGGTCTATTACGGACGCTACGGCACCCCGACTACGTTCGCGCTGGAGGCCGCGGTCGCGGCCCTCGAAGGCGGCTGGCAATCGATCGCCGTCGGCTCGGGCCTAGCCGCCGTCACGGCATCGCTGCTCGCCTTCGTCAAGGCGGGCGATCATGTGCTTATGGTCGACAACGTTTATTCGCCCTCGCGCCGCGTTTGCGGCCAGCTTCTCGGACGGTTTGGGGTGACGACGACTTTTTACGACCCGGGGATCGGCGACCAGATCGCCGGGTTGATACAGCCCAATACCAGGTTGGTCTTTCTTGAGTCCCCGGGCTCGCTAACCTTCGAAGTTCAGGACGCGCCGGCGATCATCGCCGCGGCGAAACGGCGGGGCGTCACGGTCGTGGTCGACAATTCCTGGAGTGCTGGCCTCTACTTCAAGCCGCTGGCGCTCGGCGCCGACGTCTCGATACTGGCGGCCACGAAGTACATCGGCGGGCATTCCGATCTGATGATGGGAATCGTCACCACGACCGAGGCGGCATATCAACCGTTGCGACAGGCAATCACCGACCTCGGTTGTACGGCGGGGCCGGATGATTGTTATCTCGCGTTGCGCGGACTGCGGACGCTGGGAGTGCGCCTCGCGCGGCACTGGCAAACCGGCATCAAACTTGCCGAGTGGCTCAAGTCGCGACGTGAAGTAGTGCGGGTCCGCCACCCC
>DATIBC010000046.1:0-10441 GCA_035457725.1 Alphaproteobacteria bacterium
CGCCCGCTTTTCTTATCGCCGAAAGAACGAATCGAATCATGCGCTCGCGAAACGACGCTGCCATGTTGCCCTGCGCCTAGATCGCCGATGCGCTTCAGACGCGGCGCCGGATAATCTCGAATCCGCGTTTATGCTTCTTGATCGACCACGCTTTCGAAATCGAGAATTCGTCGCCGGTTTCTTGAGCGTTCGCACCGCCGTATCGACGCGTCACGTTGCCGGCGATCCCACCGTTTTCCCGCCAATAGGCGATCATCCGCCTATGCCACGAGCGGGACAGCATATCGCGATTGAGAACCATCGGCGGCTGGTCGTCGACGATATGCTCGGCCGCCGGCTCAAACATGTCACGGCAGGCGCCAAACTCCCCCGTGAATCGCGGCCGTTGCGGTCGAATAGGATCATCGCGCCGGAGCCATCACGGATGCAATCGCCAACGTCTCCGTCGGCGCTCGGCGAAGCAGGTCACCCAGCCTGAATTTCGTGAAACGGTGTCGTCGCTTCCCCGGCCGTGAAATTGGCGCGCCCAGCGGGACTCGAACCCACGACCTTCAGCTCCGGAGGCTGACGCTCTATCCAACTGAGCTATGGGCGCGACGGCGAGGGACACTATTCGAAACCGGGCGGCGGCGCAAACCCGGCAAGCGGCGAGCCGCCGGAGAGGGCCGTGCCTCAGATCGTTTGATCGAGAAACGCCAGAGACTTGCGTGCCTCCTCGTACTCCTCGCGCAACCGCCGCAGCTTGGTGTAGCTGAGATCGGCGTCGTGACCGAGCGTCTCTCCCTCGAGCCGGAGCTGCGCGTTGGCCAGCTCGATCGCCTGGCGGACGTATTTCGTATGCCGGTTGCGCACCCATTCGCGCAACACCTCGCGTTCCGCCTGCGTCACGCGCCCGGGTACCGTCGGTTCGTTCATGGCGCCAGTTCCTCCATCATTGTCCGTCGGCCGATGCGGCCCGCCAAACCTAACATCGAAGCCGGTAAAGATGGAATAAACGCAATGGATCCCGTTCAGCCGCCGCGCCGCGTCAGCTCGAGGAAGATGTCCTCGAGGTCGCTCTCCTCGGTCGACAGATCGACGATCCCGAGACCCGCGGCCTGCGCGGCGGCGAGCAGTTCGCCGATGCGAGTCCGGCTCGGCCGATAAGAGAAAACCAGGCGCCGTGGCGATTCGAGCCGGGCGCCGTAAGCCTCGAGCGAGGCGGGCAGCACCGCCACTTCGCGCTCCAGCGTTAGCTTCAGCGTCTTGCGGTCGAGCCGCGCCACCAGCGCGGCGGTGGTGTCGCAGGCGATCAGTCGCCCATTGTCGATGATGGCGATGCGGTCGCACAGCTCTTCGGCTTCGGGAAGATAGTGGGTTGTCAGCAGCACCGTCGTGCCGCCGGCGTTGAGCGCCCGCACATAGGCCCACAGCGATTGGCGCAGCTCGACGTCCACCCCCGCCGTCGGCTCGTCGAGCACCAGCACCGGCGGCGCGTGGACCATCGCCTTGGCGACCAAGAGGCGCCGCCGCATTCCGCCGGAAAGCGAGCGGGCATAAGCGTCGGCCTTGTCGGCGAGGCCGACGGCGGCGAGGATCTCCGCGCTTCGCCGCTCGCGCTTCGGCACGCCATACAATCCGGCCTGCACGTCGAGCAGCTCGCGCGGCGTGAAATAAGGGTCGATGTTGAGCTCCTGCGGCACCACGCCGATGGCGCCGCGCGCGCCGCGCGGATCGACGTCGATGTCGATGTCCCAGATCCGCGCCCGTCCGGAGGTCTTGTTGACCAGACCGGCGAGGATATTGATCAACGTCGATTTGCCGGCGCCGTTCGGGCCCAGCAGACCGAACAATTCGCCACGGCGAATCTGCAGATCGACCGCGTCCAGCGCCTTGATCGGCGCCGGCGCGCCGCGCCCGCGCACGCCGGGGTAGACTTTGGTCAGCGCCGAGATTTCAACCGCGAAATCCGGCGGCGCCGGCCGCAAGGCGGCGGAAGATTCAAGGTGATCGCGCATGATGACCGGCGGGAGTCCCGATAGCGCGACGCCAAGGGGCGTTTGCTTCGCGTCGGCCAATCGGTATCATCGCCGCCGCGCGCGGGTCAACGCGCGTTCGTTTGCGATGCGTCGCTTATACGGAGTTCGCGCCATGGCCGCCAACCCACCCGCTCCTGCCGAGATCGTCGAGGTCGCGACCTCGACCGTGGCTTGCGACGGCGACGGCGGCCCGCTGGGCCATCCGCGCGTGTACCTCAATCTCGGCGCCGACGGCCGCGTCGACTGCCCATACTGCGATCGTCAATTTGTGCTCAAGCCCGGCGCCGGCGGCGCTGCGGGTCACTAGACCTTAGGCGCGTGACGGCCGGCGGGGCGATGCGCTAAACCTGTCGACGCAATGCCGCGATCCGCCACGACCAAACCGCGCCACGTCTGCCTCGTCGATGGCTCGGGCTTCATCTTCCGCGCCTTCCACGCGCTACCGCCGCTCTCGCGTCCCGACGGGACGCAAGTCGGCGCCGTGCTCGGATTCATCAACATGCTGCTGCGCCTGCGCGAGCGCGCCGAGTGCGACCATCTGGCGGTGATCTTCGACGCCGGCCGGCGCAGCTTCCGCAACGACATCTATCCCGAATACAAGGCGCACCGCCCGGAACCGCCGCCCGAGCTGGTTCCGCAATTTGCCCTGGTGCGCGATGCGACGCGCGCCTTCAACGTGCCGGCGATCGAGCAGCCGGGCTACGAGGCCGACGATCTGATCGCGACATACGCGCGGCTCGCACGCGAGGCGGGGGCCACGGTCACCATCGTCTCCTCCGACAAGGACCTGATGCAGCTGGTGCGCGACGGCGTCACGATGCTCGACCCGATCAAGTACCGGACAATCGGCGAGGCGGAGGTGCGCGAGAAATTCGGCGTCGGCCCCGACAAGGTGGTCGACGTCCAGGCGCTCGCCGGCGATTCGACCGACAACGTTCCGGGCGTGCCGGGAATCGGCGTCAAAACGGCCGCCGAGCTCATCAACGCGTACGGCGATCTCGACAGCCTCCTCGCCCATGTCGACGAGATCAAGCAGCCCAAGCGCCGCGAAACGCTTGCCGCCAACCGGGACAAGGCGACGATCAGTCGCCAGTTGGTGAAACTCAAGGATGATCTGACCCCGCCGGCGCCGCTGGACTCCTTCGCGGTGCGCGACCCCGACCCCGAGAAGACCTTCGCGTTTCTGCGCGAGCAGAACTTGCGCTCGGTCATGCAGCGTCTCGAGCAGGCGGGATGGAAGGCGCCCGCGGCCGCGGTCGCGGCGCCGCCGCCGCCCGAGCGCGCGGCGGAGAAAAAGAAGCACGACGGGCCGGCGCGCTACGTGCTCGTGCAAGATGTCAAGGCGCTCGACGCCTGGATCGCCCGCGCCACCGCGGCCGGGATCGTCGCCGTCGACACCGAAACGACGTCGCTCGATCCGCTGCGGGCCGAACTGGTCGGCGTGTCGCTGGCGATCGAACCGGGCGAAGCCTGCTACGTTCCGGTCGGCCACGTCGCGCCAGAATCGACGACGCCTGCCGCCGGCAAACTCGATTTCGAGGCCAAGGGCGCCAAGCCGCCGAAGGCGCCCAAGCAGCTCGACCGCTCCCTCGTCCTCGACAAATTGGAGCCGCTGCTCGCCGATCCGGCGGTGCTCAAGATCGGCCATAACCTCAAATACGACATGCAGATCTTCGCCAAGGCCGGGCTCGCCGTCGCGCCGTTCGACGACACGATGCTGATCTCCTACGTGCTCGAAGGCGGCCTGCACGGCCACGGAATGGACGAATTGGCGCAACTTAATCTCGGACACAAGACCATCACCTACGACGAGGTCACCGGCAGCGGAAAGTCACGCCTGAGTTTCGCCGAGGTTCCGCTCGACCGCGCGCGTGACTACGCGGCCGAAGACGCCGAGGTGACGCTCAGGCTCCATCACGTCTTGAAGCCGCGATTGCTCGCCGAGCGCCTGGTCACCGTTTACGAGACGATCGAGCGGCCGCTTGCGCCAGTGGTTCGCGCGATGGAGGCGAACGGCATCGCCGTCGACCGCGATGAACTGCGGCGCCTGTCGAACGATTTCGCCAATCGGCTGGTCGATCTGGAGAAGCAGATCCACAAGCTCGCCGGACACGCCTTCAACATCGGCTCGCCGCAGCAACTCGGCAAGGTCCTGTTCGACGAAATGGGACTCGAGCTTGGCGATGGCGACGCGCCGAAGAAGACCAAGACCGGCGCCTACGCCACCGGCGCCGACGTGCTCGAGGACCTCGCCGCATCGGGACATGAATTGCCCGCCAAGGTACTCGAATGGCGGCAATTATCGAAGCTCAAGTCGACCTATGCCGACGCGCTGGTCGACGAGATCAACCCCGCGACCGGCCGTGTGCACACCTCGTTCGCGCTGGCCGCCACGTCGACCGGGCGGCTGTCGTCGAGCGACCCCAATCTGCAGAACATTCCGGTGCGCACCGACGAGGGACGCAAGATCCGCCGCGCTTTCGTCGCTGCCCCCGGCTACGAGCTGGTCTCGTTCGACTACTCGCAGATCGAACTGCGTCTCCTCGCCCACGTCGCCGACATCGCCCAACTCAAAGCGGCGTTCCGCGACGGCATCGACATCCATGCCCTTACCGCGAGCCAAGTCTTCGGCGTGCCGGTCAAGGGGATGGATCCGATGGTCCGCCGGCGCGCCAAGGCGATCAATTTCGGCATCATCTACGGCATCAGCGCTTTCGGGCTGGCGCGCCAGCTGTCGATCCCGCAAGGCGAGGCGCGGGCCTATATCGACGCGTATTTCAAGCGCTATCCGGGAATCCGCGACTACATGGAGCGGACCAAGAAGGAGGCGCAGCAAAACGGCTACGTTTTGACGCCCTTCGGCCGGCGCTGCCATGTGCCAGGAATCAGGTCGAAGAATCCTGCGGAGCGAAACTTCTCCGAGCGCGCCGCGATCAACGCGCCACTGCAAGGTGGCGCTGCCGACATCATCAAGCGGGCCATGGTGCGCATGCCCGCGGCACTCGCCAAAGCCAAGCTAGGGGCGCGGATGCTGTTGCAGGTGCACGACGAACTACTCTTCGAGGTCGCGCCCAAGGAGCGCGCGGCGACGGTGGACGCCGTCAAGCGGGCGATGGAAGGCGCCGCCGCACCGCATGTCGCGCTATCGGTGCCGCTCGTTGTCGACGTCGGCCACGGCCGCTCGTGGGACGAGGCGCATTAGAACACATTCCGCATCGATGGAATCGCCGGTTTTATCCCTCACCCTTCGACAGGCTCAAGGCGAGGCGTAAAACAAGCCCTCATGGCGCGCTTGTCGAACCGTGAGGGTGTGCAGCGTGCCTGCATCGGAGTGGATCAAGCGCTAGAATATCGGGGCGCCGGTAAGCAAGCCGCGCTCACGCCAATCGCGCGCCGTACGTTCCGAGATACTTCATGCCGGTGTCGCACATGAGCGTAACGATCGTCGCGCCGGTTTCCAGCTTCTCGGCCAACCGCAGCGCGGCGATGACATTGGCGCCGGTCGAGGTGCCGGCGAACAGACCTTCCTCGCGGGCGAGGCGAAGCGCCATGTCCGCCGCGGCTTCGGTTGAGACGCGCTCGATCCGATCGGCGACGCGATCATGCCAGAGCGGCACGACGAATCCTGCGCCGACGCCGTCGATCTTGTGCGCGCCCGCCATGCCGCCGGAAAGAACCGGCGATTCCGCAGGCTCGACGGCAACGATCATGATGCGGGGATCGTGCCGGCGCAGCATCTCGCCGACGCCGCGCAGCGATGCGGCGCTGCCGACGCTCTGAACGAAGCCGTCGATTCGTCCGCCGGTCTGAGCCCAGATCTCCTCCGCCAATCCGTGATAAGCGGCGATCTGATCGGTATTGTTGAGTTGATCGGTCCAAAATCCGCCGGTTTCTAGCGCAATGACGCGCGCGGCCTCGATCATGTCGCGAGTGAGGTTCTCGGTCATACGCCCGCTCTCGCTTGGCACGATCCGAAGCTTCGCCCCGAGAATTTTCATATGGTCGAGCTTCTCCTTGGCGAAGGCGTCCGAAGTGACGATGTGCAACGGATATCCCTTCACGGAGCAAATCAGCGATAGCGACACGCCGGTGCTGCCGCCGGTGTATTCGACGACCGTGCCGCCGGCGACGAGACGGCCATCCGCCTCAGCCGCTTCGATCATGGCGAGCGCCATCCGGTCTTTCATGCTGCCGGTCGGATTCTCGCTTTCCAGCTTCAGCAAGACGCGGACGCCGTTTGCCGGCGCGATCTTGCGCAACGCCACAAGCGACGTATCGCCGATGCAATGCAAGACGTCGGGTAGCGGACGATTCGCCTGCTTCGTTTCGGTTCGTGATGCGGTCACGACGCTTTCCTTCATGATTGGACGCTCGAACCCTGCGCCGTCTTATCGGCCCGATTTTGGCGCCTGTGGAATACGCGTTTCGGAGCCGATGGCGAACGACGCCAATTGGCCGAGGTCGCGCGCGCGATCAATCGATCGAAGCGCCCCGTTCTCTCAGAAGCTCGCGTAGCACCGAACGGTGGCACCGGGATTCGTCTTGGCAGTAGCAGCCGATCGAGAAATCCGCGTGACGCGACATGGCGGCGAGAAGGTCGAGCGCCCGGCGAGGCGCCGGGGTGTTCATTTCGGCGCGGAACGACCGGACGAACGCGCGCCAGTCGTTGGCCGTCTTCGCCGCCTTGGCCCGCGAGACCAACCGGGGACTCGGCGCAAGGTCAGGAAACCAGACGTCGTACCAATTCTCGGACGCATAGCGTTCCTTGCGCACGCCGCGCGGCGGATGCCGCACCGCGCCGATCCGCGTCCCTTCGTTTGCGGCGCGTGGTTCGCCGAGGCGGATGATGCGCAGCATCACGTCAACGCTTTTGTCCGCCTCGTCTCGGGCCTAGAGGTCGTAGGCGCGCTCGCCGTGCGCGGCGAGATCGAGGCCGACCGTCTCCGCCTCCTCGCTCACCCGGACCAGCCCGGCCGATTTGAGCGCCAGCACGATGCCGCCGGTGGCGAGCGCCGCCCATGCCGCAGTGACCACGACGGCAAGCGCTTGGACACCAAGCTGTCCAGTGAAGCTCATCCCGTCGGCGAGCCCCTTGCCGCCCAGCTCGGGCAGCCCGAAAAGCGCCAGCGACAACGTTCCCAGCATTCCACCGACGCCGTGGACGGCGAAAACGTCGAGCGAATCATCGATCTTGAGCGAGACCTTGACCCAACGCGTCGCGGCAAAGCACAACCCGCCGGCGGCGACACCGATGACGAGCGCTCCGACCGGCCCGACCAGTCCCGCCGCGGGCGTGATCGTGGCCAGCCCGGCGACCATGCCGGTGACGGCGCCGATCGAGCTCGGCTTGCCGAATTTTCCCCATTCGATCGCCATCCAGGTCAACGCCGCCGTGGACGCCGCGAGATGGGTGACCAGTACTGCCTGGCCGGCGTTGGCGTCGGCGGCGAGCGCGCTGCCGCCGTTGAAGCCGAACCAGCCGACCCATAGCATCGCGCCGCCGGCCATGGTCAGCCCAGGGTTGTGCGGCGGCGTTAGCTGCTGGGGAAAGCCGCGCCGTCCGCCGATGAGCTTGGCGGCGACCAGCGCCGAGACGCCGGCCGTTGTATGGACAACGATGCCGCCGGCGAAATCGACCGCGCCGAGCGCCGCCGCCCAGCCGCCGCCCCACAGCCAATGGGCCGCGGGCGCGTAGACGATCAGGACCCACACGCCGGTGAAGATCAGGACAAAAGGAAAGCTGACCCGCTCGGGAAACGCGCCGATGATCAGCGCCGGCGTGATGATCGCAAAAGTGAGCTGAAACATCACGAAGACGCTCTCGGGTATGCCGCCCGGAATCTCCTTCGTGCCGAGACCGGAAAGGAAGAGACGATCAAAGGGGCCGAGGATGGCGCCGCCGTCGCCGAACGCCAGGGCATATCCGACCACCGCCCAGAGCACCGAGACGACGCAGGCGATGGCGAAGCAATGCATGAGCACCGACAGCACGTTGCGCGCCCGCACAAGCCCGCCATAGAACAGCGCCAAGCCGGGCAATGTCATGAACAAGACCAAAGCGGTCGCGGTCAGCATCCACGCCGTGTTGCCCGCCGCCTCGGGCGTCGCCTCATGCGCCGATGCGAGCGCCGGGATCGCCATGCCGAGCGTCGAGATCGCCAGCCCGGCGGCCGCCGGACGGATCGCCAATCGATAAGCCATGAAGCAGCCCCCTCGTGTGCCGGCGCCGATTCCGCGAATCGCGGTGTGCAACGCCTTATTTTGCGGCAGTTTGCTCAATCCATCGACGCGCGACAACCGGAAATATGCGGCTCGCCGCGTAGGTGGCCGACAAATTCAAGCGGCGCGCGCCGCCTTCGCCAAGCGGACGAGCTCGGCCCGCGCCGACTCGGGATCGTTGACCGGCGCGGCGAAGGTAATGCGCGCCACTTCGCCGGCGCGGCGCAGATCGATGCCTTCGGCATCGATCCCGGTCATCGTCCAACCTTCGCCGCCGCGCCCGAGGAGTTTGGCCGCGTAGAGCTGCAGCGCCTCGGCGTGTTCGGCGTTCATATGGGCGACGATCTCGGCCTCGTGGCGCGCCAGCGTCGCGCTCGCGCTGGGATCGAACGCCACCTCGTGCCCGGCCAGCCAATGGATGCGGCCGAACCCCGCCACGAGGTGGACATGCTCGATGCTCACCCGCCAGAAGGCGAAATCGGCGAAGGCGCCATAGGTCGCGGCATCCTGGTGCCGGGCAAGGAATCGCGCCCGAAGGCGCGGCTCGGTGCTGCGTTGCGCGCGACCGACGAGCGTCGCGCGGGCGCCGGTCAACGGCGAGGCGAGCCCGACCGTGCCGTCGAAAAGCAGCGCCGCCCGCGGATCGGCTTCGAGATTGCGCGTGTGATCGGCCAGCCGCGAGATCAGCAGGATCGGGCTAGCGTCATGGTCGCTGGCGCAGAGGACGAGCGAGGCATAGGGCCCCCCAGCGCCCGGCGCGCCGGCGCGCGCCACTGTCGCGAGGCTTGCGCGATCGCTCGCCCGTATCAACGTGCGAGCGGCGGCGGCCGGGGGGAAAGCGGTGTAGTCGACCATGGCGCCACGGGCGCCGTTCTCCGCCTCAGCCCAACCGCCGCTGCATCCAGCCGGAAACGCCGCCCAGAACGGCCCAAAACACGGCTGTGGCAACCAGCGTCGCGCTGACATATTGGGCGGCAAGCGATGGCGGAAGTGCGCCCGCCTCGACGGCCGCGGTGTCGGGCGGGTGCGGCGCGCCGATGATGTGCGGCACGATCATCAGCAATACGCCGGCGATGCGCCATGCGGAGCCCCGCCCGAAAACGAATGCCGCGAGTCCCGCGGCGGTCGCAAGCGCGGTGCCGCTCCACCAGACTTGGCGCTGGAGCAGGTCGGCGCCGACGACGCCCGGCGCTTCGGGCGGCAGGCCGAGGGAAGGCGCCAGCACGAGGGCGACGTAGCCGGCGATACCCCACAACAAACCGCGCCCCGGGTCGATGCCATGGCCAAGGGAACGGCGGAGGGCGATGAGCGCATTCAGCACCAGCGCGAATCCAAAACCGGCGATGACGTTAAACAGCAGGGTCAGTCCTGTGCGTTCGACTCCATCGGCCGGCGACCACGCGCCGTCATGCGCCTGCGCGGAGTTAGCGGCCGGCTGCGCTTGCTCGAACGTCTCGGCCGCGACGATCAGCGGCCACACCTTGGCGGCCTGAAAAACGGTTACGACGAGACCGGCGACCGCGCCGGCGACCAGCGCAGCAAGCAGGATCTTGCGCAACATGGAAGCGTGCCGATGCTGCTCAGTGGCAAGGGAAGGTGAAAGCGTGCCGCGAATCGTGCGCTGCGTTGTGGACGACTTCGGGGCCGGCGAAGCCGGCGGCGAAGACAAGAAAGACGCCGAGCACGAGCGCCGCGACGACCGGCGGAACCGCCTCGCGCAGCCCAGTCGCGGAGTTTTCGGTCAGGGATTGGCGCGCGGCCATTCGCTCCTCGCTTGCATAATGCGCTTCCGTTCGCTGCTTAGTCGGATCGTCCGCAGCCAGCTATACGTCGCTGCGGGCAAGTCTCTATAATCCCCGGCGTCGCGGGCCGTCAATCCAATGCCCCGAACCCGCCGTCGTGCGGCCACATTTGGCGGCATGATGGCGAAACGCCGCCGGCCCCGCGGCGTCAAGCGCCAAGGAACAACATCGCCGTGCCCCAAACCATCGCTCTTGTCGACGACGACCGCAACATCTTGACCTCGATCGCGATGGCGCTCGAAGCCGAGGGGTACAATGTGCGCGCCTACAGCGACGGCGCCGCAGCGCTGCGCGGCCTCGCCCAGGCGCCGGTCGACCTCGCCGTCCTCGATATCAAGATGCCGCGCATGGACGGCATGGAGTTGCTGCAGCGCCTGCGCAAGCAAAGCCAGATGCCGGTGA
>DATIBC010000047.1:0-29282 GCA_035457725.1 Alphaproteobacteria bacterium
TCGCCCGAGGAGCTGAAGAACGTGCCGCAGGTCTGCGGCTCGCTGCGCGAGGCGCTGGAGGCGCTGGAGGCCGACCACGACTTCCTGCTCGCCGGCGACGTCTTCACCCGCGACCAGCTCGAGAGCTACGCCGAGCTGCGCTGGGAGGAGGTCTACGCCTTCGAGCACAGCCCGCACCCGATCGAGTTCCAGATGTACTACTCGGTGTGACGGTCGACCTGCTTGCTTCGACCTGCCGCGGCCCCGCCCCATTGGGCGGGGCCGTCGTTTTTCAGTCGGCTCCGTAAATCGGACCCGAGCCAAAGCCCATGCGACCAAATTCAAGCGTTTTCGCCGGCACGGCAACGAGATCTAGGGTGATACTAAGAATCAAAGCTACAGCGAGTTTGCCCTTACGGTCGTCGATTAAGAGCTGCCGACGAGCGGGCAGAGAAGGTCATGAGCGGCGTGGCGATCATCTATTTGACCGAGGCTGCCGATCCGAAGGAACCGTTGCGCGCACTTGGACTTCGCGACAATCAAATTCGTGGCTTCCTTGCCATTCCCGCCGCGGCGTTTCGCATAGCCTACGGCTCCGAGACCAACCGCCGGACGTTCGACGCCGACACGTGGCAACGGCTCGCGCGCGCGCCGATGGTATACGCGGCGCTGGTGTCGCCGGACGATCGCGCGGGACCGCTCGAGCGATTGGAGGGATGCGTCATCGCCGGTGATGGCGACTGGGACGCCGTCAACCGTCTTGCTGCGATCGCCGAAGAATACAGCCGTCTTCAGGCGCAACTCGAGGCGACGGAGAATCGCTGTCGCGGCATGGAGAGAAACAGCATCCGGCGTCGCGACATGCAGGAAAGCTATGAATATTTGGACGATGCCTTAAGCCAACTGAGCGACCGGCTTCGCGGCATCGCACTGGCCGGTATAGACTGACGCCCGTTTTCGGCAATCCGGCCATGCCGGCAGGGCTGGTCGACAGGCGGGCTCGCGCCTGCTAGACAGCCGGCCGCAATGAAAAAGCATGTGCACCTGATTCGCCACGGCCAGTCGCTGTTCAACGCCGCGTTCGCGCAATCGCGCGTCGATCCGATGATTTTCGACGCGCCGCTCTCTCCGCTCGGCCGCGAGCAGGTGGCGACGATGCGCGCGACTGGAAGCGCGCTCGATGTCGAAGTCATCGTCACCTCGCCCTTGACCCGCGCCATCGAGACCACGCTCGGCGTGTTCGCCGACCACGGCGCGGCGATGGTCGTCGAGGCGCTGCATCGCGAGCGGGTCGAGCATTCATGCGACGTCGGACGCTCGCCGGCGGCCTTGGCCGAGGCGTTCCCGCAGCTCGCCTTCCATCATCTCGACGATCCGTGGTGGCATAGCGACGGCTCGCATCCGCGCGCCATCGTTGTCGAGCCCGAGCCGGTCTTGATGGCGCGCGTCGCGGCTTTTCGCGCCTGGCTCAAGCGCCGGCCAGAGCGCGTCATCGCCGTCGTCGGGCACGGCACGTTTCTCAATCGCCTGACCGGCCACCTGTTCCAGAACTGCGAGCTGCTGTCGATCGACCTTTAACCGCGGCGCGCCCGACGGGCGGGCGCATCGCCTTCGCTTTCGTTCGATCGTCCCCGGGCTTGTCGAACCGCGATCTCGCCTGCTATCGAGCGGTTGGCCGCTCACTTCCAGCACCGGTCCGCAACCATGCTCGCGCTCTCGGTTCTCGATCAGTCCCCCATCCGCGCCGGCGGCACGGCCCGGCAGGCGCTCGCCGAAACCGTCGAGCTCGCGCGCGTCTGCGAGAGGCTGGGTTACCGCCGCTACTGGCTCGCCGAGCACCACGCGACGGAAGGCTTTGCCGGCACCGCGCCGGAAGTTCTGGTCGCCCATGTCGCCGCCGCGACATCGAAGATTCGCGTCGGCTCGGGCGGCGTGATGCTGTCGCATTACAGCCCGCTCAAGGTGGCCGAACAGTTCCGGCTTCTGGAAACGCTCCATCCCGGCCGCATCGATCTGGGAGTTGGCCGCGCGCCCGGCGCCGATCCGCGCACGACGTTGGCGCTCGCTCCGGGCGCTGCGTTCCCCGACGTCGATCGATTCCCGCAGCAGCTCGCCGATCTCGTCGGCTATCTCGGAGGCGGACTGCCTCCGGATCATCCTTTCGCGGACGTGCGGGCGATGCCCGACCCGGGCTCGGCGCCCGAGCTCTGGCTCCTCGGCTCGAGCGACCAAAGCGCGGTTTACGCCGCGGCGCTTGGCTGTCCGTTTTCCTATGCGCATTTCATCAATGATCGCGGCGGCGTCGAGGTGATGCGCGCGTATCGCGACCACTTCCGGCCGTCCCGTTGGGCGAACGCGCCCACCGGCAGCGTCGGCGTGTTCGTCATTTGCGCCGATAGCGAGACGGAGGCGCAGCGTCGTGCCGCGAGCCGCGACTTGTGGCGGCTCCGGCTCGATCGCGGCGAGCTGGGACCGATCCCGACGATCGAGGAAGCCGAGGCCCATCCCTACTCCGAGATCGAGCGCCGACGCATCGCCGCGCACCGGCAGCGCATGGTGATCGGCGCGCCCGAGCAGGCAAAGGCCAAGCTCGAGGCGCTGGCCGAGGCGTACGGCGTCGCCGAGCTGGTGATCGTCACCATCACCTACGACTTCGCCGCGCGGCGACGATCATACGAACTCCTCGCCGCGGCGTTTGCCCTGTCCGCGCAGACGGACGAATCGGAGAAGCGCCATGGCGTTCACGGCTGACCAGCTTCTCGCGCGTCTCGCCGAGCTCGGCATCCGCGTGACGACGGCCGAGCATCCACCGCTGATGACGGTCGACGATTCGAAGCGCCTGCGCGGCGATCTTCCAGGCGGCCACGTGAAGAACCTGTTCCTCCGCGACAAGCGGAAAAAGTTCTGGCTGCTGACCACGCTCGAGGACCTTCCGGTCGATCTCAAGGCAATGGCGCAGAAGCTCGGCGCCGGCAAGTTCTCCTTCGCCAATGCCGGCGAACTCCAGCGGACGCTCGGCATCGCCCCGGGCGCCGTCTCGCCCTTCGCGGTCATCAACGATACCGCAGGCGCCGTCACCGTGGTTCTCGATACCCGCATGCTCGAGGTCAGCCCGCTCAATTTCCATCCGCTCCGCAACGACCGCACGACGACGATCGCGACGGCCGATTTTCTGCGCTTTCTCGACACCGTCGCGCACCGGCCGATGATTTTGCCGTTTGCCTAGGGAGCCGACTCATAAGCGCTGGCTCGGCCGATCCGTGCTAGAATCTGGCCGGTCAGATTGGGAGACTGCCGATGCCGATCTTCCTGGATCGCCACGATGTGGTCGAGGTTTCCGCCGAGGAAGTCGCCAAGCTGCACGTCAAGGACCTGAAGATTCAGGATCGGTACGGCGTGAAGTTCCTGACCTACTGGTACGATGCCGAGCGCCGGACGACGTTCTGTTTGGTCGATGCACCAGACAAAGAGACAGCCGACCGGGTCCATGCCGAGGCGCATGGACATGCGTCCAACGAAATGATTGCCGTGGACCTGTCGGCGGTTGAGGCCTTTCTCGGTCGCATACAAGATCCGCCAAATACGAAAACGAAACCGATCGACGAATCAGCGTTTCGCACCATCATGTTTACCGACATGGTCGGTTCGACGGAGATGACCGCGCGGCTGGGCGATGTGATGTTTTTGGAACTGCTCAGGGCGCACGACGCGATTATCCGACGCTGTTTGGAACACCATCACGGCTCCGAAGTCAAACACCTCGGCGATGGCATCATGGCGTCGTTTGACGATGCTCCGGCCTCGGTTGCATGCGCCGTTCGGATCCAAAAAGAATTCGTGAACTACAACGAAAAAAGCGGAGCTCCGGTCCACGTGAGGATCGGCTTACATGCCGGCGAACCGGTAGCGGAGAGCGATGATCTTTTTGGTTCAACCGTGCAATTGGCTGCACGGATTTGCGATATCGCCCAAGCAGATGCCATCCTCGTGTCTCGTGCGGTCAGGGACGCCTGTGCCGGCGCCGATCTGGTATTCGAGTCGATGGGTTCCAAGATGCTGAAAGGATTTTCGGATCCGATTCAGCTGTTTTCCCCCGCTGGTTGAGACGGGCGCCACTCCTTCGCTACGCATTGGCATCATCGACCCGACATGGCCGCTCGCGGCACATCCCGGCCAAGGCATGGGCAGCGTCTGAGGGCCGCTCGGCGTCGCGGCGGCATGATTTCCGACCATCTTCCCCGGTGCGATATAAGAACGTATGGCGCGCACGATGACGACGATCGCGATTGCCTTGGTCGCCGGGTGGCTGATCGTCGTCGGCGCGCTCTATCTTTTTCAACGCAGCCTGATCTACCTGCCCGACCGTAGCCGACCCGACGCGGCGTGGCTGACGGGGACCGGGTTCGCGGAGATCGTGGCGAGGACCGAAGATGGGCTCGCGTTGACCGCTTGGTTCCATCCACCGGCCGCGCCGACGCGCCTGACCGTGGCGCTGTTTCACGGCAACGGCGGACATCATGCATACCGATTGTCAACTGTTCTGCCGCTCGCGCGCGCCGGTTATGGCGTGTTGCTCGCCTCGTATCGCGGCTACGCCGGAAATCCCGGCGCTCCGAGCGAGGAAGGATTCGCCGCCGATGCGCGTGCGTGGATGGCGGCGCTTGCCGCGCGCGGGATCGCCGCCGACCGCGTCGTTCTGTGGGGCGAGAGCCTGGGCGGGGGTGTCGCCACCCGCCTTGCGCTCGAAACGCGAGTGGCTGCGGTCATCCTCTCGGCCCCGTTCACCTCGATCGCCGACCGGGCGCAGGAACTTTATCCGTTCGCGCCGGCGCGGCTGCTGGTCAAGGATCGTTTCGACAACCTGTCGCGCATCGCCAAGATCGGCGCGTCGCTATTCATCGTCCACGGCGAGCGCGACCGGGTGGTGCCCGTCGAGCACGGCCGTCGTCTTTTCGCGGCGGCGCGCGAGCCCAAGCGCGCGGCGTTCATTCCCGAGGCCGACCACAACGATCTGGGCTCGCACGGCTTAGTCGACCACCTGCTCGCGTTTTTGCGCGAAACAGAATCGCCGGCCGCGCGGTGACGTTCACGCCGGCGGCACGGCGCGCGGTTTACGATCAGAGTCGATGGCGACGTACGTAAACGTTCCCTCGGTCACCTTGACGCGTTCGTCGCGGTCGCGCCGACGACACCATGCCTCGATGTGGATGGTCATCGACGTCCGGCCGATGCGCTTTATATCCGCATAGCAGCTAACCTCGTCGCCGATGAACACCGGACGGTGGAACGTCATCGCCTCGACCGCCACCGTCGCCACCCGCCCGCGCGCGCGTTGGTTGGCAACAGTCCCGCCCGCCAGATCCATTTGCGCCAAGAGCCAGCCGCCGAATATGTCGCCATTGGGATTGGCGTCCGCCGGCATGGCGATGGCCCTCAGTGCCGGCTCGCGGGCCGGAGGAGCGCTCGCATCGGACATCGAGACCCCCTTCAAAAGGTTCGGCTAAACCATATCTTGTAGGACCACAGCGTTTCAAATACTGTATCTCGCATCCTTCAGACTCGACGCGAACGACACCCCATATCAATCGGACAATGGCCGCCGACCTTTTCGCAGCCGCGCGCAAGGCACAAACCTACACCGCCAAGGACATCGAGGTCCTCGAGGGCTTGGAGCCGGTGCGCCGCCGGCCGGGCATGTACGTCGGCGGCACCGACGACCGCGCGCTGCATCACCTGGTCGCCGAGGTGCTCGACAACGCGATGGACGAGGCCGTCGCCGGGCACGCCGACTGGATTGAGATTGAGCTGGAAGCCGACGGTCACGTGATCGTCCGCGACAACGGCCGCGGCATCCCGGTCGACCCGCACCCAAAGTTCAAGAACCGGTCGGCGCTCGAGATCGTCATGACCACGCTTCATTCGGGCGGCAAGTTTACACAGAAATCCTACGCCACCGCCGGCGGTTTGCACGGCGTCGGCATTTCCGTCGTCAACGCGCTGTCGGACGAATTGGTGGTGGAGGTGGCGCGCGATCGCAGGCTGTATCGGCAGACATACAGCCGCGGCAAGCCGAAGGGCGGATTGAAGGAGGTCGGCACCGCCCATAATCGCCGCGGCACCATGGTACGGTTTCATGCCGATCCCGAAATTTTCGGCAAGAGCGCATCATTCAAGCCGGCCACCGTATTCCGCATGGCGCGCTCGAAAGCCTACCTCTTCAAGGGCGTCGAGATTCGCTGGCGTTGCGATAAGAGCTTGCTCAAGGCGAGCGATCCGACCCCCGCCGAGGCAACGCTGCATTTTCCCGACGGACTGCGCGATTCGCTCGCCGAGACGATCGGTAAGCGGCCGACCTGGACGCCGCAGCCTTTCGCCGGCGAGGCCGAGTTGCCGGACAAGCTGGGCCGCGTGGAATGGGCGATCGCCTGGCCAGGCGACGAGGAAGGAGAAACCCGCTCCTACTGCAACACGGTTCCGACGCCGCAAGGTGGTAGCCACGAGCTCGGGCTACGCAGTGGCTTGACGCGCAGCCTCCGCGCCTACGGCGAGCGCATCGGCAACCGACGCGCGGCGCAAATTACGGCGGAGGACGTCGTCGACGGCGCCGTGGCGATCCTTTCGCTGTTCATCAAGGATCCGCAATTCCAAGGCCAGACCAAGGAACGACTTGGCATGCCGGAGGCGCAGCGTCTGGTCGAGACGGCGATCAAGGACCATTTCGACCACTGGCATTCCGACGATCCGTCGGCGGCCAGCGCGCTCCTCGATCGAGTCATCGAGCGGGCCGACGAGCGGATGCGCCGCCGCCAGGAAAAGGATCTTCAGCGCAAGACGGCGACGCGAAAGCTGCGGCTCCCCGGCAAACTCGCCGACTGCTCGCGCGATGATCGTGACGGGACCGAGCTATTCCTGGTCGAGGGCGACTCCGCCGGCGGTTCGGCCAAACAGGCGCGCAGTCGCGAGACGCAGGCGGTGCTGCCGTTGCGCGGCAAGATTCTCAACGTGGCCAGCGCCACGATCGACAAGTTGCGGACCAATCAGGAGCTTGCCGACCTCATGCAGGCGCTCGGCTGCGGCTCCGGCGAACTGTTCAGCGAGGACAAACTGCGCTACGACCGCGTCGTCATCATGACCGACGCCGACGTCGACGGAGCGCATATCGCCTCGCTGCTCATGACGTTTTTCTATCGCGAAATGCCCAAGCTCATCGAGACCGGACACCTCTATCTCGCCATGCCGCCGCTCTATAGGTTGGCCCATGGCGGGACGGTCGTTTACGCCCGAGACGACGCGCACAAGGATGAACTGCTGAAGACGGTCTTCAAGGGTAAAAGCAAGGTCGATATCAGCCGCTTCAAGGGCTTGGGCGAGATGCCGCCCAACCAGCTCAAGGAAACGACAATGTCGCCCGGCAATCGCACGCTGCTACAAGTGCGTCTTCCCGACAGCAAGGGCGAACCGAAGGAGGCGCGCGAGACCGCACGTTTGGTCGAGCGGCTCATGGGCCGCAAGCCCGAACTACGGCTCGAATACATCCAGGAGCACGCCAAGTTCGTCCGCGATCTCGACGTCTAGCCGGGAATTTTCGGCGTATAATAGGGGTTAATCGGGTTGTTCAAGCTCCTTCGCCGCAAAGGGCGTTACCCGGCCGGAGATACGAAAATGCGGAATTCGGTCTTGCTGTTTGGCGGGGCGCTCGTGCTTGCCGGATGCACCGGCGTTTCGACGGTGACGAATTTCTATTACAACTCAGCGTACACGCCAGCGCATGTAACGCTTGCGGCGGCCAACAATCCGGCGCAGGCGGTAATCCGCGGCAATCCGTTCGCCAACGACGTCGATAATCAGGGCGTCATTGCGGCGATGCAGGGCCAAAACTGGGGGCCAAAGATCTTTTTCACGCCCACGGCGCGCTCGGACGACATATATGGCTACAAAATGGTCTTGGCCTTCAATGGCATAGGGCCCAATAACGATCTGTGCAGGGCGCCATCAGCGCCGCCTAAGCCCTCGGGCACCGATCGGATCGACGCGTCGATCGCGTTTTGCGTTGGCGAGGTTCTATTGACCGACGCCAGCGGCCACATCTCCGGAGTGGCGGGGCCCGGCGATCCCAAATTCAAGCGATTGGTTTCCGATCTGATGCTGACGGTGACGCCGCCATACGATCCCAATCGCCGTGGCGATGATTGCGTTGGATTTGGCTGTTGACTCTCGCGACCTAATCCTCGGTGAGCCATGCGCGCATGGCGCGGGCGACCTCGTCCGGCCGTTCCATGCTCGACAGGTGCCCGCACTCTTCGATCACGACCAGCCGCGAATTCGGAATGTCGGCCGCCTGCTCGAGGCTGTGCTCGAGTGGCGTCGACTGGTCCTGACGTCCACAAAGGACGAGCGTCGGGCAGCGAACGCGCGACAGGCCCGGGCGGCTGTCCGGCCGGCGCATGATCGCCGTTTGCTGGCGAACGAATGCTTCCTTGCCGACGCGACGGATCATTTCCGTGACCACGGTTACGAGGGCCTGATCGTTCAGGCGTGATTGATGGATCCAGCGCGGCAGGACCCGCGGCGTTACGCCTTTGAATTCGCCACGTTCGCACAGCGAGATAAGGTCGCGCCGCGCTACCGTTTGCTCCGGCGTGTCGGGACGCGCCGAGGTATCGAGTAGCGCCAGCTTGCTCACCCGCTCGCCGGCTTGGCGCATGATCTCGAATGATGCGTAGCCTCCCATCGACAATCCGGCCATGGCGAATTTCGCCGGCGCCGCGTCAAGCACGTCGCGCGCCATTCCGGCCATGCTGTCGGACCGCGTGAGGTCGGCGACGACGACATCGGCGACGTCGCCGAGCGCGGCGATTTGCGCTTCCCACAAGACGCGGTCGCCAGCCAAGCAAGGCAACAGGATCAGAGGAATCTTTCCGTTCTTCGCCATGGCGATTCCTATATCGTTACTTTATTAGCGCGAGCACGTCCTTGAACGCGGCGTTGCCGGCATGCTGCAGCCACTCGAACATCACCATCTCGCTGGTCGCTACCGTGATCCCATTTTGAACCAGGCGCGTCATCGCCGCGGCATGGTCGGCGGGCCGGCGCGAGCCGGCCGCGTCGGCGACGACCGTAACGCCATAGCCCTTCTCGACCAAGCCAAGCGCTGTCTGCAGCACGCAGACATGCGCCTCCATGCCGCACACGACGATTTGCGTGCATCCTGCGGCCAGCAACCGCTGGATAAGTTCCGGTTCGCGAGCACATGAATAGTAAGTGCCGGTAACCACCTCGTCGGGCGCCACAAGATCGGCGATCGCGCGCACGGTCTTGCCGAGGCTAGCCGGATTGAGTTCGAGAACGAGCAGCGGAACATCGAGCCGCCGCGCCGCCTTGATAAGCCTGGCGCTTCGCTCGACCACGGCGTCTTTGCCGTCGATGGCGGCAGCAAGCCGCTCCTGCACATGGATGACAAGGAGCAGCGAGCGATCGGGGCTCAGCAACATCGCCGCGACCCTAGCCCAGACGCCCTCGTCTCGCCAGTCGGCACGAAAACGCCCGGATTTCATTGACTTTTCATTATTTTTTCGTATCATCCACGACGTTGAATGACGCGATACGCGCGTCGAACGTTCTTGCCCACGACTTGGGCATATTGTTTCTCAAACCGACGGACTGATGAAATTTTCCGACCTCGGCCTAAGCGCCGAAATCCTGCGTGCTGTATCTGACGCGGGCTACGAGACTCCAACCCCGATCCAAAGCCAGGCCATACCTCACATCCTTATGGGGCGTGACGTTCTCGGCTGTGCGCAAACCGGTACCGGCAAGACCGCGGGATTCACGTTGCCGATGATCGAGATCTTGAGCCAAGGCCGCGCCAAGGCGCGCATGCCGCGCTCACTCATTCTCGAGCCGACCCGCGAACTCGCGGCGCAAGTCGCCGAGAACTTCGCCGTGTACGGCAAGCATCACAAGCTGACGAAAGCGTTGCTGATCGGCGGCGTCGCCTACGAAGACCAGGAGAAACTGCTCGACCGCGGCGTCGACGTGTTGATCGCCACACCGGGGCGCCTGCTCGATCATTTCGAGCGCGGAAGATTGCTGCTCAACGACGTCAGGATCCTGGTGATCGACGAAGCCGACCGTATGCTCGACATGGGGTTCATCCCCGACGTCGAAAAGATCGTCGGGCTGCTGCCGCCGCTGCGCCAAACCCTGTTTTTCTCGGCGACCATGCCCCCCGAGATTCGGCGGCTCGCCGACCAATTCTTGTCGAATCCGAAGGAGATCAGCGTCGCCCCGCCGGCCTCGCCGGCGAGCACGGTCGTTCAAGCGCTTGTTCTCGTCGACGAGGCGAGGAAGCGCGATGCCTTGCGGAAGCTGATCTACACCCATCAAGTCAAGAACGCGCTCATTTTTTGCAATCGCAAGCGCGACGTCGACACCCTGCATAAATCGCTCAAGCGGCATGGCTTCAACGCCGGAGCCCTGCATGGCGACATGGATCAAGGAACGCGCACGGCGACTCTCGATTCGTTCAAGATGGGCGAGATCACGTTGTTGGTGTGCAGCGACGTAGCCGCACGCGGGCTCGACATCGACGACCTGTCGCACGTATTCAATTTCGATGTGCCGATCCACGCCGAAGACTATGTACATCGCATCGGCCGCACCGGGCGCGCCGGCCGCACCGGTCATGCCTTCACCATCGCCACGCGTGAGGACGGGAAATTCGTCGACGCGATCGAACGGCTGATCGGCCGCAAAATTCCCCGCGCACAGATCGAGGGCGAAACGGCGGCGGCGGCGGTCCCGATGACCGAGCCCGCGGCCGAAGGTCGCCGCGACGCTAGGCGCGGACGCGGCCGTCGCAGCCAAGGTGGGCAGCGCGGCGGTCCGAGGGAGCGGCCGGAGTTACCGGCCATCAGAGCGGCCGACGAGGGTCCGGCGCGCCAAATCGTCCGGCCGGAGCCGATCCGTCCCGACAGCATTTCGCCCGATGTTCCGGCGCTGCCCACGGCGTCGGTCGAGCCGTTGCATCGTCACGCCGAGGCGCGCGGACGTGCAAGGCGCATGGAGCCGGGGCGGCGCGACGCGCGCGAGACCGACCCTGTCGGCCTTGGCGACCACACCCCGGCCTTCCTCTTGCGCGGGCGCAAGGTCGTCGGCTGAAATAACGGCGGCGGCGCGGCGCGCGGAGGCAAGGCGATGCAGACCATTTTCATCATGGTCAAGTGCGACCTCGGCAAGGCATACGAGGTCGCCGACGAAGCAGTGCAGAACGTCGAGCAGGTCTCGGAGGTTTATTCGATCTCCGGTCAGTACGACCTATTGATGAAGTGCTACCTGACCGACGAACAGGATATCGGCCACTTCGTGATGGGTGTGCAGAAGCTGCCTGGCGTGAAGGACACCTTCACGCTCATCACGTTCAAGGCGTTCTCCTAAGCAACCCGCGCAGCGCCACTGCGAGACGACGCTTCGGCGGGTTCCGCGCCCGTCGCCGTCATGCCTGTCCTTGCCGCCGCCCGGTCAATTACTTTATACTTAAAGCAATTTTACGAAGGTGCGATGAAGCGCCGTTTTCGGCCGTTCCCGCGATCGATTCGAGAGGAGCGCGATGGCGGCAAAGCCCGTCCAAAGGCCCGCGAGCGCGACCCCTGTAGCGCCACCGGCGGCGCGGCCGCTCGCCGGCCGGCATGCCGTGGTGACCGGTGCCTCGCGGGGCATCGGCGCGGCGATCGCTCGCGAGCTGGCGCGGCTCGGCGCTGAGCTAACGCTCGTCGCCCGCAACGCCGATGCGCTCAAGCCGGTGGCGGCCGAGCTAGGGGCGCGAACCCGAGTAGCCGAGTTCGCCGGTGACCTGACCGACGAGAACGCAGCGAATCGGGCGATCGCGCATGCGACCGACACGCTCGGAACGGTCGCCATCCTCGTCAACAATGTCGGCGGCGCGGAAAGTGCGCCGTTCGTCAAGACCGATGCGGCGCTATGGCGGCGGATGATCGATCTCAATCTGACCAGCGTCTATTTGGCCGCGCGAGCGGCCGTGCCGGCGATGATTGCGGCGCGTTTCGGACGGATCGTCAACGTCGCCTCGACGGCTGGCCTTAAGGGCTACCCGTATGTCAGCGCTTACGTCGCAGCCAAGCACGGGGTGGTGGGCCTGACGCGCGCATTGGCCCTCGAATTCGCCAAGACTGGGATAACGGTCAACGCCGTTTGCCCCGGCTACACCGATACGCCGATGCTCGACGCGGCAATCGCGACAATCGCCGCCAAGACGGGCCGCAGCGCCGACGAGGCGCGCGCCGGACTCACGGCGGCAAACCCAATGGGACGGCTCGTGACGCCTGAAGAAGTCGCCGCGGCGGTCGGATGGCTCTGCCTCCCCGAGGCCGCCGCCATCACCGGTCAAACGCTGGCGATAGCGGGCGGAGAGGTGTGATCCGCATGCCCGATGACACCGATCTTCGACCGGCGGAGTTCACCGACCGCGAAAGTGCGCTAGCGCGCGACGACAAGCTCGAATTGCGCGTGTGGCTGCGCCTGCTCACCTGCGCCAATCTCATCGAGTCGCGCGTTCGCGCCGGCCTGCGCGCGACGTTCGATATCACGTTGCCGCGTTTCGATCTGTTGGCGCAGCTCGACCGCGCGGCGGAGGGGTTGACCATGGGCGAGTTGTCGGAACGTCTCATGGTATCGAACGGCAACATCACCGGCCTGACCGATCGGCTCGTCGCCGAAGGACTGGTGAGCCGGCTGCCCTCACGCGCCGACCGGCGCCAAAGCCGCGTCAAACTGACGCCGGCCGGCAAGCGCGCATTCGACGCGATGACCCCGGTCCATGAGCGCTGGATCGACGAGATGCTCGCGGCGATGAGCCGTCGCGAGATGGCGCAGCTTCTCGATTTGCTCGGCAAGCTCAAGCGCTCCGTGCAATCCGCCGGTTTGCCCGACGAGCCGTGCGACAAGGCGGGGGAGACGACGTGAGCCTGACGACCTACAACGCCGACCGATTCAAGCCAAAGCACTTCGGCTGGTCGGTCGCCGAGCGTGTCGCGACGATCACGCTCGACCGCGCGGAGCGCAAGAATCCGATCACCTTCGAGAGCTACGCCGAGTTGCGCGACCTGTTTCGGGATTTGAATTATGTCGCCGATGTTCGCGCCGTCGTCATCGCCGGCGCCGGCGGCAACTTCTCCTCCGGAGGCGATGTTCACGACATCATCGGCCCGCTGATCAAGATGGAAACGCCGGATTTGCTGCGCTTCACGCGAATGACCGGCGATCTGGTCAAGGCGATGCGCGCCTGCCCGCAGCCGATCATCGCCTCCGTCGACGGCGTATGCGCCGGCGCGGGCGCTTGCATCGCCATGGCCGCCGACCTTCGGTTGGGTACGGCGCGCGCCAAGGTCGCCTTCCTGTTCGTCAGGGTCGGCCTCGCCGGCTGTGACATGGGCGCTTGCGCGATATTGCCGCGTATCATCGGCCACGGTCGCGCATCTGAGCTGCTTTACACCGGTCGATCGATGTCCGGCGAGGAGGCGGAACGCTGCGGTTTCTTCAATCGCCTCGCGCCGCCCGAGAGCGTTGTTGACCAAGCGCGCGCATTGGCGAGGGAATTGGCCGACGGCCCGACTTTCGCGCACGCCATGACCAAGAAGATGCTGCACCAGGAATGGAATATGGGGGTCGACGAGGCGATCGAGGCCGAGGCGCAGGCGCAGGCGATCTGCATGGAGAGCGAGGATTTCGCGCGCGCTTACCGCGCCTTCGTCGCCAAACAGAAGCCAGTCTTCGAGGGAAATTGACGGCTATGGCCGATCGCAGCTTCCTCGCTTGGCCGTTCTTCGACGAGTCGCACCGCGATCTGTCGGCCAGGCTCGAGGCCTGGGCCGACGCCAGGATTGCCCCGCATGAAAACGAGGAAGACGACGTCGACTCGCTGTCGAAGCGTTTCGTCAAAATGCTCGGCGAGGACGGCTGGCTACGTTACGCGGTTCCCAAGGCGTATGGCGGCGTCTTCGATACTCTAGACGTCCGCTCGCTGTGTCTCGTCCGCGAGACGCTTGCCCGCCGGTCCGGTCTTGCCGACTTTGCTTTCGCCATGCAGGGCCTCGGCAGCGCGTCGATCGCGATCCACGGAAGCGACGAGCTCAAGCGGCGATACCTTCCGCCGGTCGCGTCCGGCGCGCGTATCGCCGCATTCGCTCTATCCGAGCCCGAGTCGGGTTCCGATGTCGCCGCGCTGGCGACCACGGCGCGGCGCGAGGGCGGCGACTACGTGCTCGACGGCGTCAAGACGTGGATCTCGAACGGCGGCATTGCCGACCATTACGTCGTTTTCGCGCGTACCGGCGAAGCGCCGGGGGCCAAGGGGCTCTCGGCGTTCGTCGTCGACGCGGGCGCACGCGGCCTCGACTCCACCGAGCGTATCCAGGTCATCGCGCCCCATCCCCTCGCCACGCTGCGGTTCGCGAATTGCCGCGTGCCGGCGAACCACCGGTTGGGCGATGCGGGTGATGGATTCAAGATCGCCATGGGCACCCTCGACATCTTTCGCGCCACGGTCGGCGCGGCGGCGTTGGGCTTCGCGCGGCGTGCGCTCGACGAGGCCTTGGCCCGAGCGTCTGGGCGTCGGCTGTTCGGCCGGGCCCTGGCCGAGTTTCAGCATACGCAGATGAAACTGGCCGACATGGCGGTCGATATCGACGCAGCCGCCCTGCTGGTCTACCGCGCGGCGTGGGTCAAGGATCGCGGCGCCGAGCGCACTACGCGCGAAGCGTCGATGGCCAAACTCTTCGCCACCGAGACCGCACAGCGCGTGATCGACGCGGCGGTGCAAATTCACGGCGGGCTCGGCGTTGTCAGCGGAGTGCCGGTCGAGCGCCTTTACCGCGAGATTCGCGCGTTGCGTATCTACGAGGGCACGACGGAGATTCAAAAGCTGATCATCGCGGGCCAACTCCTGTCGGGGCGCGGCGATGCGGCGAAGCGGGCCGCGGAGTGACGGCGATGAAGCTGCTTCAGCCGCTCACGCTCAACAACATGACGCTCGCCAACCGCGTGCTGGTTCCGGCGATGGTGACGCGGCTTTCGGGGGAAGACGGTTACGTCAACCAAGGCGTCATCGACCGCTACGTCCGCTACGCGCTAGGTCATGTCGGCCTGATCGTGGTCGAAGCAATGGCCATCCACGGATCAAAGTCAGGCCCGCTGCTGCGGATTTCGGACGCCGCCTACGTGCCGGGTCATCGCGAGCTGGCACGCCGCATTCATGACACTGGTCCGTCGAAGATCGTGCCGCAAATCATCCACTTCATGAAGGTGGCGCGCTCCGGCTGGCGGCAAACGATCGACACGCTGTCGCCTGCCGAGATCGACGCCATCGTCGAGCAGTTCGGCGCCGCGGCAGGCCGCGCGCGCGAGGCCGGCTATGACGGCGTCGAGCTGCACTCGGCGCACGCCTATACGCTCTCCTCGTTCCTTTCGCGCCAGAACAAGCGCCGCGACGAGTATGACGGCCGCACGCTCGAGGGGCGGCTACGCATGTTCGGCAAGGTGATGACGCGGGTGCGTCAAGTCGTCGGCGCGGATTTTCCAATCGGAGTGCGATTCCTGGCCGAAGAGGCGATCAAGGACGGCTACGGCCTCCCCGACGCCAAGCTGATCGCGCTCCGCATGGCGCAGATGGGGGTCGACTACATCTCGCTCTCGGTCGGCGGAAAGTTCGAGGACGCTATCCACCGCCCGGGGCAACCGCTTTATCCCTATACCGGGTATAGCGGCGACCGCTGCATGCCCGGCGACTGGTATCCGCCGCTGCCGCATGCGCATCTCGCCGCCGAGATCAAGGCGTACGTCAACGCAAAAGGTTATGATGTTCCAATCGTCTCGGTGGGCAAGATTAGCGACCCCGACGAAGCGGAAGCGCTACTGCGCGACGGCAAGGCCGACATCATTGGCATGGCGCGCCAACTTCTCGCTGACCCAGACTGGGTGCGCAAGGTCGAGGAAGGTCGGCCGGAGAAGATCGTCCGCTGCATCTACTGCAACGTATGCAAGCAACTCGACGAGAACTTCAAGCTCGTCACCTGCTTCCTATGGCCCAAGGGAGCGATCCAGGCGCCCGTCGAGGACGTCGCCGGAGTAGGTCCGCGGTGGCCCGCCGGCGGGCCCAATCTCACCGCCTTGGTCAAGGACGGCGCCATTCAGCTTACCTGGCGACGCGCCGAAGGCGAGCGCATCGCCGGATACGACGTCTACCGCGCCGAGGACGGCGGACGCGCCGCGATCGTCGAGGCGGTCAAGGGGGGCAAGTTCTCCGATCGCATCGTGCTGGGCGGCCTTGGGTACACGTATCACGTCATGGCCTACGATGACGCTGGTCGGCACAGTCCGCCATCGAACAGCGTGCAAGTGACGATGCCGATGCCCGAGTTTACGCCGCCCGCGACGGCGAAGGCGAAAAGCCATGTTTGAACGCTCGGCGCACCGCGACAGTTTCGTTCGCGACAACCTGCCGCCGAAGAGCGATTGGCCGGAGATGTTCTTCCGTCTGCCGGAGCTCAAGTATCCCGGCCGCCTCAACTGCGCGACCGAGCTTCTCGACAAGATGGTGGCCGCGGGCCACGCCTCGCGCCCCGTCGTCTGGTTCGCCAACCAGGTGTGGAGCTATCGCGAACTCTTGGAGAACGCCAACCGCATCGCCAACGTCTTGACGCGCGATTTTGGCGTCGCCCCAGGCGACCGCGTTCTGTTGCGCGGCGCCAACAATCCGATGATGGTCGCCTGCTGGTTCGCGGTGCTCAAGGCCGGCGGTGTCGTCGTGGCGACGATGCCGCTCTTGCGGGCCAAGGAGCTCGTTTACATTCTCGACAAGGCGCAGGTGAGCATCGCGCTGTGCGACGCGCGGCTCGCCGACGAGATGAACCTCGCCCGTTCGCGCGCCCCGGTCTGCAAGGACGTGGTCCATTTTTACAGCGACGCCACGGACGGCCTCGAGGCGCGAATGGCGCGGCAGTCCAGCGAATTCAAGAATTGCGACACTTCGCTCGAAGATGCGGCGCTCATCGCCTTCACCTCGGGTACCACCGGCACCGCCAAGGGCACGGTCCATTTTCACCGCGACGTGATGGCGATCTGCGACTGCTTCCCGCGCTCGACCCTGAATCCGTCGCCGGCCGATATCTTCTGCGGCTCGCCGCCGTTGGCCTTCACTTTTGGCCTTGGCGGATTGGTGACTTTCCCGATGCGCTTCGGCGCCTCGACCGCGCTGGTTGAAAAGGCGACGCCCGATGTCCTGCCGCAGATCATCTTCGATCGCAAGGCGACGATCGTTTTCACGGCGCCCACCGCTTACCGACACATGGCCGAGAACGCCAAACGGGAGCACTTCGCGTCGCTCGTGAAGGGCGTATCGGCAGGCGAACACCTACCATTGGCGACATTCGAACAGTGGGAGCGTTTCAGCGGCATCAAGCTGATCGACGGCCTTGGCGCCACCGAAATGTTGCACATTTTCGTTTCCGCCGCCGGCGACGCCATACGTCCGGGCGCCACCGGCAAGGCCATTCCAGGCTACGAGGCATGCATTCTCGACGACGATGGCCGGCTGCTGCCGCCCGGCGAGGTCGGCCGCCTCGCCGTGCGCGGCCCCACCGGCTGCCGTTATCTCGCCGACCCCGATCGCCAGCGAAAGTACGTGCAACGCGGCTGGAATCTCACCGGCGACGCCTACAAAATGGATGACGACGGCTACTTTTGGTACCAGGCGCGCACCGACGACATGATCATCTCGGCCGGATACAACATTTCCGGACCCGAGGTCGAAGGGGTGCTCCTCGAGCATCCCAAGGTGCGCGAGTGCGCGGTCGTCGGCGCGCCCGACGCCGAACGCGGCGTGATCGTCAAGGCGTTCGTCGTTCTACGCGAGCCGCGTGACGCCGGCACGGAGACGGTCAAGGCGCTGCAGGATTACGTGAAGCGGCAGATCGCCCCTTACAAATATCCACGCGCGATCGAGTTCGTCGACGCGCTGCCGCGGACCGAGACCGGCAAGCTGCAGCGCTTCAAGCTGCGTCAGCGCGAATTCGAGCGAACCAGAGCGGGTTGAACATCATGGCTACGGCGTCGCGAAACTTCGATGGAGAAAAGGTCGATGCGGCATGGGTGAAGCGCCGCGCCAAGGAGCTTGGGGCCGATCTTGTCGGCATCGCCAGCGCGGCGACCTTGAACGCGTTTCCGCCCGACCCGCGCTGGCCGCAGACGCCGGAGCGAATCTCGCCTTACTGCAAGAGCGTGATCGTCATCGTTCAGCGCATCCCCGCCGGCGCGTTTCGCTGCAAGACCAACGTGCCGGTCCAGTACATCGACATGCTGGTGTTGCGAAAGATGGACAAGCTGTCGTACCGGCTGGCCGAGGAGCTGGAGCGGCGCGGGCACCCCTCCTTCGTCACCGCAGCGCAGGAGACCGACTGGAGTTACAAGCGGGCGAGCTACGGCCGCCTTTCGACCCGCCACCTTGGCGTCGAGGCCGGCCTCGGTACGCTCGGCCTCGAGGTCAACATCCTCACTCCGGAGTTCGGTCCGCGCGTCTATCTTACCGGAATCCTGACCGAGCTGGAGCTCGAAGCCGACGCACCAATCGCCGAGCAGGTCTGCATCGGCGAATCGTGCAGCCGCTGTTTGCATTCGTGCCCGGCCGACGCGGTGCTGCATTTCGATATCGACAAGCGAGCCTGCGCGACCGAGGCGCAAGAATTCGGCTTCTCGACGATCCTCAAGTTTTTCGACCGCCTGATCGAGGCGCCGAGCGATGCGCGCGCCGCGATGATGCGCTCGCGCGATGTCTTCGGCTTTTGGCAGGGGTTGACACGGGTCGTCGGCTCGTTCGGCGACTGCCCGCGCTGCCTCGCCGTGTGCCCGGTCGGCAACGATTATCACGCCCATCTCGCCGAGCTGCAGAAGCGCATCCCGGAAAGGACGCCCGAGAAGGTCGCTCTCGGCCAGTCTTACAAGGCGGCGCGCCTGCGCGGCGATGATGTTTCGGGCCTCAACGAGTGGAATGTGCGTTGGGTCGGGCCCGAGGGTTACAAGGGAATGGTGGCCAGGCAGCTTCAGGAGTTCAAGCGGCGACAGCGCGAGCGCGAAGCCGGACACGTAACGACGGTCGAAGCGGGGGGCAAGGAGTGAGCGATGGTGGCGTTTTTCAAGACTCCCCTCACCGCCGAGGAGGTCAAGTCCAAGGCGCGCGAGTTCGGCGCCGATTTGGTTGGGATTGCCGACGGCAAGCTGCTCGACGCTCATCCGCCCGACCCTGCCGATCCGCGACGTCCCTCCGACATCACCGAGCACGACGGGGGCCGGGTGATCGTCTTGGCCAAGCACGTCTCGAGTGGCGTCACGCGCATCGTGCGTTGGAACGATCGCCACAAGTACTACAACGACGAGCTGACGCTGACTCTGCTCGAAGAAGCGTCGCTGAAGCTCGTCTTTTGGCTCGAGGATAGCGGCTACCCGGCGATCATCGCGCCGCCGACGCATGTCGATCCATGGCGCTACGACGGCGAGCCCCAGCGCCACATGACGACGCTGCTGTCGTTGCCGCACGCGGCGGTCGAGGCCGGTCTCGGTACGCTGGGGCTCAACCTCCAGCTCCTGACGCCGGAGTTCGGACCGCGGGTAATCTTGACCGCCGTCTTGTCGTCGATCGACGTCGAATGCGACAAACGGATTGAGACGGGGCTGTGCTTGGGGCCCAGCTGTGGGCGCTGCCTCAAGGTCTGTCCGGGGGACACGGTGCGGCACTGGGATCGCGATTGGGCGGCGTGCGACACCTATCGTTCGCCGCACGGCTTCGCCCATCTGAGCGACCATATCGCCCGCATAATGAGCGAGCCCGAGCCAAGCAAGCAGAAAGAGCTGCTGCGGTCCGAGGACAGCTTCAATCTTTGGCAGAGCATTCTGCGCGGCGCCGGCGTCGTGACCGGCTGTCGACGCTGCCAGGACGTCTGTCCGGTCGGCGCCGATTATGACGCGATGTTGAAAGACGCGCTTGATGCGATCGCCGAGCACACGCCGGCGAAGCAGGCGCGGCTCGACGCCATGATTGCGGTCGAGGACAAGGGCGCCATGCCGAAAACCTATGACGCGCAACGGCGATGGATCGGCGCGCTCGGGTATCTCAAGGCCACCGCGGGCGAATGAGACGGCCGACCATGAACGCCGCCGCCACCCGGTTCGCCGACCTGCCCTTCCCGAGCTCGCAGGACGAGATCTCCGCGATCCAAAGCACCCGCAAGCGGCGCGCCGTCGAGCAGGCTAGGCGCGTGCCGTTTTTCGGCGGAAGGCTCGATCATGTTCGCCTCGACCGCCTCGACGATCCCGAGGAGTGGAGAAAGATTCCGATTCTCGACAAGGAGATGCTTCGCGCGCTTTCGCCCGAGCAGTTCTATCGCGAGTTCTGCCTGCCCTTCGACGGGCAGCTCGCCGAGTTTTGGCGATCGGGCGGCACCACAGGCAAGCCGCTGTTCTATCCGCGCAGCTTCGAGGACATCCATTACGCGATGGAGGGATTTCGCCGTACCTTCGCCTGCGCCGGAGCAAGCGCAGGCGACACCGTGCACGTCTCGATGCCGCTCGGCATCCACCCTGCCGGCCAGATGTGGGCGCGGGCCGCCGAAAGCGCCGGCATCGGCGTCGTGTGGGCCGGCTCCGGGGCCGCCGCGCCGTCATCGTTGCAGATCGATCTCCTCGCCATGCTCCGGCCGTCGATATGGATGGGCATGTCGAGCTATGCGCTGCATCTCGCCAACCTCGCCGAGAGCAAGGGCCTCGACCTCACGACGCTCGGAGTTCGCATGGTCATGTGCACGGCGGAGCCGCTGTCCGACGCCAAGCGCGCCAAAATCGCGCGCTCGTGGGGCGCCGAGGTCTACGATACGTTCGGCATGACCGAGTGCACGATGATGGGCGCCGAATCGACGGCGGGCGAAGGCTTCCGGATCTGGACCGATCTCGTGTTCGTCGAAGTGCTGCATCCGCAGACGCTATCGCCGGTGGCGGAGGAAGAGGAAGGCCTGCTGGTCGTCACGCCGCTGTTCACCAACAACGCGACCCCGTTCTTGCGCTGGAGCACGGGCGACATCGTGCGCCAGCGCGCGGCGAGTTCCGATGCCGGTCCATTCGCCGTCTTTCCGCTCATCAAGCACGCCCACCGCACCACGGGGTTCTTCAAGATTCGCGGGATCAACGTCAATCACTCGGAGTTCGAGGATTTCATGTTCGCCGATTTCGGCGTGAACGACTTCAAGGCCGAGTTGGTGACGGTTTCCGGGGTCGACCGAATGCGGCTTTCGGTCGAATTCAAGCGCGGCGCCGATCCGGAGCCGGCGCGCGGCGCCCTCGCCAAGCGCGTTAAGGCGGCTTTCGAGGTGACCCCCGAGATCATCGTGCTCGAGCCGGGGACATTGGCGCACGAGTTCGAATCAGCGGTCAAGGCGCCGCGCTTTATGGACGCGCGGCGTTGAGATTGGCTATAACCGCCAGGCAACAACATCGACCGACGACGCGCACATAAACCGGGAGAAGGCAGCCAATGAGTCGCAAAATCTTCACAGCGCTGGCGGCGCTCTCGATCGTCGCCGCGCCCGCCGCCGCGCAGCAGAAAGTCAAGATTGGAATCATCACGACACAATCGGGCCCGGGCGCCGTCTTGGGCCGCGAAATCGTCGATGGATTCAATCTCGGGATCAAGCATTCCGGCGGTCGCTTGGGAGGCGCCGAGACGGAAGTCATCGTCGGAGACGAACAATTCAAGCCCGAGGTCGGCAAGGCGCTTGCCGAGCGCATGGTCCAGCGCGACCGCGTCGACATCGTCACCGGCGTCATTTGGTCGAACATCCTGCTGGCACTCGCCGACACCGTGCTCAGGGACCGCCGCGGCGTTTTCCTGATTAATTCCAACGCCGGCCCCTCGGAACTCGCCGGCAAGAACTGCCACCCGAATTTCTTCTCGGTTTCGTGGCAGAACGACAACACGCACGAAGCGATGGGCCAGCACGTCCAGTCGAGCGGCGTCAAGCGCGCCTACATCATGGCGCCCAACTACGCCGCCGGCAAAGACGCGCTCACCGGATTCAAGCGTTTCTACAAGGGGCAGGTCGTCGCCGAGATCTACACCCAGCTCGGCCAGACCGATTACGCCGCCGAGATCGCCACGCTTCGTGCCGCGCGGCCCGAGGGAACGTACATCTTCTATCCTGGCGGAATGGGCATCGCGTTCATCCGCCAATACGCCCAGGCTGGGCTGACGCAGCAGATTCCGCTTTACGGACCCTCGTTCAGCCTCGACCAGACGATCCTGCCGGGGATCGGCGACGCGGCGCTAGGAGTATTCGCCAGCACCTTTTGGTCCGAACGGCTGCAGAACTCGGCCAATCAACGCTTCGTGCAGGATTATGAGGCGACGTACAACCGTATCCCGAGTCCGTTCGCGGCCCAGTCCTACGATACGGCGCTGCTGATCGACAGCGCGCTCAAGGCGGTGGGCGGCGACATTTCGAAGAAGGACGCGTTTCGCAACGCGGTGCGCGCGGCGAATTTCAACTCGGTGCGCGGACCGTTCAAGTTCAATCGCAATCATTTCCCGATCCAGAACTATTACTTGACGCAAATCGTCAAGGACGAGAAGGGCCGCTTGGTCAACGATCTGCGCGGCGTCATCTTCTCGAGTCACGAGGACGCCTACGTCAAGGACTGCAAGATGAAGTGGTAGCCCGGTTTCTGTTCCCGCGCATTCCAGGGCCGTCCACCCCGGACGGCCCTTTTGATCACTGGCTGAAAGGTTTCCCCGGCATTCGGACACGATGACGATCCTTCTCTTCATCGAGCAGGTGATCAACGGGCTGCAGCTCGGCGTGATGCTCTTCCTGATGGCCGCCGGGCTGACCCTGGTCTTCGGCATCATGAACATGGTCAATCTGGCGCACGGCTCGCTCTACATGATGGGGGCGTTCTACTGCGCGACATTGGCCCAGTGGACCGGCAGCTTTTTCGTCGCCGCACTTTTTGCGCTTCCCGCCGCCGCGCTCACCGGGGTCGCCGTCGAATTGATCGCGTTGCGCACCCTCTACTCGCGCGATCACCTCGACCAAGTGCTCGCCACCTTCGGACTCATTCTCTTCTTCAACGAACTGGTCAGGGTCGTCTGGGGGCCCGTCGCCATCTTCATGGACATCCCGCCGCTCCTCTCGGGCGGCGTCGAGATCGTCCCGGGCGCGCCCTATCCCGTGTTCCGGCTTTTCGTCATCGTCGTCGGCATCGCCGTCGCCGTGTTCTTGTGGTGGCTGATCACCCGTACCCGGCTGGGAATGCTGATCCGCGCCGGCGCCACCAATCGCGAGATGATCGGCGCGCTCGGCGTCGACATCAAGCTCCTCTACACGCTCGTCTTCGCGCTCGGCGCGGCGCTCGCCGGTCTTGCCGGGCTGATGGCCGGCCCCCTCTACGTCGTCGAGATCGGCATGGGCGATGCAGTCCTCATCAAGACCTTCGTCGTCATCGTCATCGGCGGAATCGGATCGATCCGCGGCGCATTCATCGCCGCACTCGTGGTCGGCGTGGTCGACACCTTCGGTCGCGTGCTGCCGGCGCAGGTCGGACTCCCGAACGCGCTCTCGGAAATGGCGATCTACATCCTGATGGCTGCCGTGCTGTTTTGGCGACCGCGCGGCTTGTTCGCGCCGGGAAGCTGATCCGTGCATTTCGGTCTCGACCGCCGGCGCGTCTTTCTCGCGGCCCTCCTCGTCATCTTCGCCGCGGTGCCGGTCGTCGCCGAGGCTATCGACCAGCCGTTCTACATCGGGCAATTCCGCCGGATCCTCATCTTCGCGATCGTCGCCGTCAGCCTCGATCTCATTCTCGGGTACGGAGGAATGGTGAGCCTGGGTCACGCCGCATTTTTCGGCGTGGGCGCCTACGTGGTCGGAATTCTCAACTTCCACGCCCACGACGAGTCGCTGTTTCTCGGGCTGATTCCAGGCAGCCAAAACGTCCTGGTGACATGGCCGGCGGCGGTCTTCGTCTCGGGCGTGTTGGCGGCGGCGATCGGCCTCATCAGCCTGCGCACCGCCGGCGTCTACTTCATCATGATCACGCTTGCTTTCGCGCAAATGGTGTATTTCTTTTTCGTTTCGCTCGAGGCCTATGGCGGCGACGACGGGCTTCGCTTTCCGGGCGACACTTCGATTCTCGGCATCGTCGATACGCGAGACGACGTCGCCTTCTACTATCTCGTGTTGACCGCGCTCTGCGCGCTCCTCTATCTGTGCCGACGGCTGGTTCGCTCGCGCTTCGGCATGGTGATCGAAGGCGCGCGCGAAAACGAGCGGCGTATGGCGGCCATCGGCTTTCCCACCTTCCGCTACAAACTTGCGTGCTTCGCCATCGCCGGCGCTATGGCCGGGTTCGCGGGCGCGCTGTTCGCGGCGCACGAGTCCTTTATCAGTCCGTCGATCATGCACTGGACCCGCTCGGGCGAGTTGATCGTCATGGTCATCATGGGCGGGATGGGCACCTTGATCGGACCGGTCGCCGGCGCGACGCTGTTTCTCCTGCTGGAGAAGTTCCTGCCCGACTATACGCAGCACTGGATGTTGGCGTTCGGTCCGATCCTCGTGTTGATCGTCTTGTTCGCCAAGGGCGGGATCTACGCGTTGTTTCAGCCGAGAGGAGCGGCCAGTGTCGGCGACTGAACCGTTGCTTGCGACGCGTGGCCTCACCAAGCGTTTCGGCGGTATCGTCGCGACCGATCAGCTCGACCTTGCGGTTTCCATCGGCGAAATCCACGCGATCATCGGCCCCAACGGCGCCGGCAAGACGACGCTGATCGCTCAGCTGGCGGGCGAGCTCCGGCCGAACGGCGGGACGATCCGCTTCGCCGGCAACGACGTAACCGATCTGCCGGCGCACGTGCGCTCGCGGCTCGGCCTTGCCCGATCGTTTCAGATCACCAGCATCTTTGGCGGCTTCACTGCACTCGACAACGTCGCGCTCGCCATCCAAGCGCACGCCGGGCACAGCTTCCGGTTCTGGCGTGACGCGCGGCGCGACGAGCGGCTTCGCGAGCCGGCGCGAAAGGTGCTTGATACGGTTGGCCTCGCCGCGCGCGCCGACGTTCCGGCCGCTTTGCTCGCCCACGGCGAACGACGTCAGCTCGAGATCGCGATGGCCCTGGCGACTTCGCCGCGCCTTATGCTGCTCGACGAGCCAATGGCCGGCATGGGGCGCGAGGAGTCCGCGGCGATGGTCGCACTACTCCTGCGCCTTAAGCGGCGCGAGACCATCGTCCTCGTCGAGCACGACATGGATGTCGTCTTCGCGCTGGCCGACCGCATCACGGTGCTGGTTTACGGCAGGGCGATCGCCACTGCCGATCCGGAATCGATCCGCGCCAATCCCGACGTACGCCAGGCGTATCTTGGTGAGGAAGCCGCATGACGCGTTCGCACGCCATGCTCGAGGCGCGCGGGCTTGAGACGAGCTACGGAACGAGCCAAGTGCTGTTTGGAGTCGACCTTGCCATTGCCGCGGGCGAAGTCGTGACGCTGCTCGGGCGCAACGGGATGGGCAAGACGACCACCGTCCGCTCGATCATGGGGCTGACGCAGCCGCAGGCGGGCGAGGTGTACTTCTCGGGGCGTCGGCTGACGGGACTTCCGACGTATCGTGTCGCGCAGGCGGGTCTCGGCCTGGTGCCGGAAGGGCGCCAGATCTTCCCCAATCTCACGGTGCGCGAGAATCTGGTCGCGACGGCGCGCCCGCCGCCAGCCGGCTCATCGGCCGCGACGTGGACGATCGAGCGGATTTTCGCGCTGTTCCCGCGACTGGCCGAGCGCGCCGGCAGCATGGGCGGCCAGCTTTCCGGCGGCGAGCAGCAGATGTTGGCGATCGGCCGCGCATTGATGACCAACCCACGCCTGTTGATCCTCGACGAGGCGACCGAGGGGCTCGCGCCACTGATCCGGGCCGAGATATGGCGCTGCTTGACAAGCCTCAAGGCGCGGGGCCAGGCCATTCTCGTCATCGACAAGAACGTCGAGGCGCTGACCCGCATCGCCGATCGCCATTACGTGCTCGAGAAGGGGCGCGTGGTGTGGACGGGAACATCCGACGCGCTCGCCGCCGACGTCGAGCTGCAGCACCGCCTTCTCGGAGTGTGACGCCATGGCCGAGCCGATGTTGCTGATCGCCGACCCCAGGCCGGGAATCCGCCTTTTGACGCTGAATCGCCCCGAAGTCCGCAACGCGCTGTCGACCGCGATGCTTGCCGAGCTCGCCCAAGCGATCGACGCTGCGCGTGAGGACTCGGCGGTGCGGGTCGTGATCATCACCGGAGGGCCCAAAGTGTTCGCCGCCGGCGCGGATATCCGCGAGTTTGCCGGTCGCGACGCGCTTGGCGCATTGGTGGATCAGCGGCCAAACCATTGGGAGCGCCTGCGCAAGTTTCCCAAGCCGTTCCTTGCCGCGGTCAACGGCTACGCGCTCGGGGGCGGCTGCGAACTCGTCATGCACTGCGATATCGCCATCGCCGGCGCCGGCGCGAAATTCGGGCAGCCGGAAGTCAATCTCGGCATCATTCCGGGCGGTGGCGGGACACAACGTCTGGCGCGCCTCGCTGGGCAGCAGGCGGCGATGAAGCTATGCCTTTCGGGCGAGTTCATTGACGCCACCGAGGCGAAGACCTGCGGTCTCGTCGCAGAGATAGTGCCGGACGATGCAACGCTGACGCGCGCGCTGGCGCTCGCCGAAAGCATCGCCGCGAAGGCGCCGATCGCCGTGCGGCTTGCCAAGGAAGCGATTCTGGCCTCGCGCGATTTGCCGCTCGAAGCTGGCCTCGCATTCGAGCGCAAGGCATTTGCGATTCTTTTCGCGACCGAGGATTTTCGCGAGGGTGTCGCGGCGTTCCTCGACAAACGCAAACCACGCTTCTCCGGGCGGTGACTTTGAACGTCGCGATCCAGAATTGCGGCACATGCGCGAAATGAAGACGCCCCCGGCCGATTTCGTTTGGGCCCGCCTGGTTCCGGAGCTCCTGGTCACCGATCTTGTGGTCAGCCTCCGGTTTTGGCGTGATCTCCTCGGATTCACGGTCGTATACGAGCGGCCCGAGGAAAGCTTTGCGTTCCTCGATTACGAGGGCGCGCAGGTCATGCTCGAGGAACGCGGAAAAGCGCAGCGAACCTGGGAGACGGGCTCGCTTCAACCGCCGCTGGGACGTGGTATAAATTTCGAGATTCGTTCGCTGGCGCTTGATCCCGTCTTGTCGAGGCTGGCCAAAGCTTCATGGCCGCTCTACCTCCCGCCGGAAGAAAAATGGTATCGCGTGGGCGAGGTCGATCACGGGCAGCGCCAATTCCTGGTCCAAGACCCCGATGGTTACCTCTTGCGCTTCGCCCAATCGCTCGGGACAAGACTGGTTCGCGGATGATCGGCCGCGGCTCGATCCGATCGCATGCGGTTTATGCTCAGCGCGGAATTTCGGCCGGCGCGCGAATCTTCTCCTTAAATTTGGCGACGAGATCCACCAAGCCCGTCTGGATCACATCGGTCCATACCGCCTCCGTCACCGCGATGTCGCTGCGGCTCGCACCGGCATCGACGGCCTCGCGTGCGCTTCGAATAAGCGGTCCGCCCGTCATGATCACGCGCGTCTTGAAGCTTGCCGTCACCGAAACGAAACCGGGCGTGAACCATGCCCAGAACTGTTCGACATCCAGCGCAAGCGGCAACGCCGCAGCGTAGTCGGGCGACGTTTCACCCACGATCCGATATCCCTTGTCTTGCAGAGCAGTTCGCGCTGCCTCGCGCACCAGCCCGGCGACTGTCGTTCCCTCGGGCAGGGTGACGTCGCCCAGAGCGGCGCCAAAACCACCACGTTTTCGCCCCACCGCCCGCGACGTCACTTTTGGATCGTTGATTTCCGCAGCGTCTCCCAGTGAAGGCTGGGACGGGTCGCGCGGATTGACGCTGAAGCGTCGCAAATCCCTCACCTCGGTGATCTTGACCGCGGTGGCGCCGTCGCTCGTCGCGCTGGTTGGTGGCGATACCTCGATGACCGAACGACCAATGGCACATGCCGATAACAAGACTGCGACAATCACCAAAACTCCAAGCTGTCGCAAGTTCAAGATGAGCGTTCTCATCGCCACCACTCCAAGTTCTATCGAAGTTGCGAGCATCGCAGAAGGTCGGAATATCACCATTCCGACCGATGATAGCGCGCGGTGTGCCTACCTAAATCATTGTTGGATGCCGAACGTAATCTAGGTCCCGCCGACCCGTCGCAGCATCGCCTCGCGATAGAAGACGTAAATGCCGCTGGCGGAAATGACCGCGGCGCCGATCAATGTCCAGGCGTCCGGTAAGTCGCCGAAGACGAGATATCCAAGCGCGATCATCCAGACGATTTGGGTATAGGTGTACGGAGCGACGACGGACGGCTCGGCAAATTCGTAGGCGCGGATGAGCAGATAATGGCCGAACCCGCCGAAAAATCCCATGCCGATCAATTTCAGCCATGCCGCGACATCGAGCGGCAGCCAGAAAAAGGGCACCACCGCCGAGAGCAGCAGCGCGCCGATGATTCCGGTGTAGAAGATCGTCGTCTGCGGCGGGTCGACACCGGCGAGTACGCGCGTGGCTATATGGTAGAAGGCGTTGCACCCCGCCATGAACAGAATGATGAAAGCCGCCCAGTGCATGACGCCGAGCCCGGGACGGATGACGATGAGCACGCCGAGGAACCCGACGCATACCGCCGTCCAGCGCCGAATGCCGACTTTCTCGTCGAGCAGAAAATGCGCCAACGCGGTGACGAACAATGGGGCAACGAAGCCGATCGCCGCCGCCTCGGCGAGCGGCAGAAAGCTGATACCAGTGAAGAACAGGATCGTCATCGAGGCGAGCAGCGCCGCGCGCATGACCTGAAACCACGGCCGCGCCGACCGCAACGGCTTCAAGACGCCATGCCGCGGCATGAGCACGGCGAGAAACGCGACGTGGAAGACATACCGCCCCCAGGCGATCTGGACCACGTGGTAGTCGCGGGTCATGTGCTTGGCGATTGTGTCGAGCAGCGCGAAAGCAACCACTGTCGAAAGAAACAGGACGATTCCCTTGACCGTCGACGATCTCGCTTCGGCATCACCGGGGTGCGCTCGCATCGTTTCCAACCCCTTGAAAAACCTATAGAATAGAGATTGGGCAATTTTATAACACGGCGACGACCGCAAAGCTGACGAATTTCGCTC
>DATIBC010000048.1:0-7344 GCA_035457725.1 Alphaproteobacteria bacterium
CGGGGGGACTTACGTCAGCAAGCACAGGCGATGGGCGTCTTGGGGCAAATGATCATTGTCGAGGCGAGTTTCGATAAGGTCCCGGCGCTGCTCAAGTCGGCCGATATTCTTCTGAATCCGAGGCTCGTCTGTCCGGGGGTACCGCAGAAGCTATTGAACTACATGGCCGCCGGCCGGCCGATCGTCTCGTTCGCCGGTTCAGGGCGGATCCTGGAGCATGGAAAGACGGGTTTGTTGGTCTACGACAATTGCCCCGAGGGGTTCGCCCGAGGCCTGCTTCAAGTGATCGGCGATGCTGAGTTGGGGCGGAAGCTTGGGACGGGGGCGCAAACATATGCCGCCCAGCGACTGTCTTGGAGCGTCGCGGCGGAAATGCTTGAAACGGCATTCGACGCCGCGCTCGCCGAGCGGTCCAACTAACCGCGCCGGCGCTCAACCGCCGCCAAGCGGCCCTGTCTTTATTCTGGACATGTATTCGGGCGCGACCGGCGGAATTCTCGAGTAGAAACCAGGCCCGGTATCGCTGCACAACCGTCGCCAGGCTCTAAGCCCGCAGCCGGTCAACCGGCAAATTCACCCGGCTTCGCCGCCCAGGCGAAGGACTTTGCGCTATTGGCCTTGGCGGACGGAGGCAGCCTCATGGACGTAGTTTTCGTCCAGGCCAACTTTGAGGCGCATTTTAGCCATTGGTTAATCCGCCTTAAGTACGTTTGATGCACGATCAGGAAGGGAGTCCGCGGGGATGGTGGGAAGTTCGCTCAAATGACGACGGCAACCACGGCAGAGCCTGCGGCGGCGCCGGCGGCCGAGCACGCGCTTGCCGCCGCCTTCGATTCGAAGCCCAACCCGGGTCGGTTCCGTCTGTTTGGCGCGACCAAGCAGGCGCATGACGTGCTGCGCATGGCGCTCAAGGCCGGCCGCGCGTTGTCGCTGCTCGTCGGCCACGACGGGGTCGGCAAATCGACGCTGATGCAGCGCCTGGGCGAGGAACTCGGCGGACGCGAAGCGTTGTCGATCTACTTGCCGAACTCGCACATGGCGCTTGACGACGTGCTGCGCGCGTGTTGCGAGGGCATGGGCGTCCCCGCCGCCGCCGATACCCGCAACGCGCGGCTCGCCGCCATCGCCCGATACGCTGGCGACGTCAATCGCCGCGCGATCATGTTCTTCGTCGACAATGCCCACACGTACAGCAACGCGGCGCTGCTTGATTTCGCCGCGCTCTCGGCGTTCGACACCGGAACCCCAGTCGTCTACCAAGTGGTCTTGGCGGGCCCGCCATCGCTCGAGGAATATCTCGAAGTCAATCTTCAACAGGTCCGGGGCCGAGTATCGGCGATCGTGCACATGGCCCCGCTCGATCTCGATGACGTCGAAGCTTATATCCGCTTCCGGCTCGAGGCAGCGAGCGGCACCGGCGGCGGCGATGTACTAACCTCCGAGTTGGTCGAACGCATCGCGCGCAAATCGTATGGCGTCCCTGGCCTGATCAACGAGCTTTGCGCTTTCGCGTTGACCCACCCCATCGAGGAAGTTCTGGCGCGGCTCGAGCCCGATCCGCCGCCGGTCGATGTCGAAATCGAGGACAGCGCGGAGATCGTCAACGACCATCCGACGGGCGCGATCGAAACGCCGTCCGCCGATGCGCAGGGCGATGCCGAGCCGGCGTCCGCAATGCAGCCGGAAAGCCATGCGAGCGCGCCATCCGAGGCGCCTCCGAGGCCGAGCGACTCGACGGGCGCGCCGGCGCTCGAGCTTGAAGCCGAACGTCCGAGCGACCCGATTGAAGTAGCGCGATCGACCGACTCACCGGCGCCGCAGCGCGAGGCAGACATCGCGCCACCGACCGCCGTCGAGCAACGACCGGCAGCGATCATCGAACCCGCAACGGCCCCCGAGCCGGTGGCCATCGCCGAACCGATGGCGACACCCGAGCCGGTGGCGGCGGCACCCCCGCCACCAGTGCAGCGAGCTGCGGATCCTGCTGACGTCGTGGCTTCGCTGCCTCCACCCGAGACGCCGAGCGCCGCCGCGAGCGCCACGGCGACCACGCCCGGGGCGGAATCCTCCAGGGTGGCTAGGGTGCCGGACCAAGCGTCCGAGCCAGGCGACTCGGAAGTTGGGCCGCTCGAGCAACCAGCGACGATCCTGATCGACGATACGCCCGACATCGAACCGCCGCCGGCGCGGGTCGATACCGAGACGCCCAAGCGGCGCTTCAGCTTTCGCGTCAACGAAGGTGCCGATGTCAAGAAACCGCAAACCTACGAGGAATGGCGACGCCAGGCCGAAGAGGAACGCCGGCGCGAAGGCAATGCAGATCCGAGATTCGAGTACGTGCCACAGGAATCATCGCCGGCAACGCCGCGCGTGCTGATTCCAACGTCGGCCGATGACCGCACTCAAGCTGGAGCGCCGCCGGTCGCGGCGCTCGATAATCCAACCCCTGGCGCCGTGCCGTGGGTGGCGGCGGTCGAGTCGGCGCTGATGCGCGCTGCCTCTAGGCGCACGGCCGACAACACAATCGAGCCGGCGGCCTTGGGCGAAGCCTCGGCCGCCCCTAGCGTCGCTGCCCAGGTCCCGGCCGAACGCAAGCCCGCCAGCGGGCTCGATGCCCCGAAAATGGAAAAGCCGCCGCAAGATCGCCCGGCGAAAAAACGCCGCTTCGGTTTCTTCTGACGTCGATCGATCGGTGACCGCCGCGTGCGCCGCCGGTGGAGTAAGCGAAGGCGCCGGCTCGCGCCGTCGCTAGGCTCGGCAGCAGCGCGCCCCCTAGCCGAACATCACCCCCGATGACTGCGCGCGCAGCCGCGGGTCGTGCGACCGAACCAAGACAGGCCGGCCCTCGAGAATCTCGAAGCAGCGCGCCAACGTGTCGTCCTCCAGCCGACGCATCGCCTCCCGCGTGAAGAACGTGAGATGCGGAAAGAGGATCACATTATCGCGCCCAAAGAGCGCGCTTAGCGGATGGCCCTTGCGGGCGAGCGGCTCGCGCTCGTAGACGTCGAGACCGACGCCGGCGATGCGTCCCTCGACGACCGCGCGCACCAGCGCCGTTTCGTCGATGATCGCACCACGCGAAACGTTGACCAGAATCGCCGAAGGCCTCAGGCGGCCAAGCTCGGCGGCACCGATCAGATGACGCGTCGCCTCGTTCAGCACGCAATGCACCGACACGAAATCCGCGGCCGCCAACATGGCGCCGAGATCGCCACGTTTTTCGATTCCCATTTTGCCCATCACTTCGGCGTCGACGTATGGATCGTACGCCAGGACGCGGGCTTTAAAACCCGCCTTCGCTATTCGCGCGAGGTTGCGCGCGATGCGGCCAGCGCCGACCAATGCCAGTGTTTTTCCAGCGATGTCTTGACCAAGCCAGCGCGCTTGCGGCCAAATCCACCCCTCGCGTTGCACCGCCCCGGCGATCGCCGGCATTCGCTTGGCCAATGCGATGAGCAGTGCGAAGGCGCCTTCGGCGACCGATTCCTCGGCGTACTCGGGCACGTTGACCACCGGAATGCCGCGCTGGCGCGCCGCTGCGATGTCGATCGCGTCGATGCCGACGCCGTATTTAACGATGCCCTTGAGGCGTTTTGCTTCGGAAATGACCCGTCCGGTGATTGGTGTGTAACACATCAGCAGAAGCTCGGCGTCGCTCGCCTCGCGCGCCAATTCCTGTTCGGCGATTGCCGAGGGCAACGTGACGAGATCGGCACCGCGGGCAATCAGGGCAGCGTCGATGCCCGGGCATTCGAGCTCGCGATCGGTTCGTACGACCTTCATGAGAGAGACTTTCGTCGGACGATCGGATATCGGTGTGATCGTGACACGCCGACAGTGGCGACGACAAGCAATGGCCTAAAGCGGCAACCGGCGCCGGGCGGTCTCACCGCGCAGGTCGTGCGCCGTGGCGTAACGTTGTCGCAGGCATGGCGATCGTGCCGCGACGCACCTTATTGCGCCTCCACGACGCGCGTGATTGCCGCGTCCAGAAGTTCCAGGCCAAGTTCGATTTCGGCATCGCTTACCGTGAGCGGTGGCGCGATGCGCATCGTGCCGCCCGAGGCGCCGGCGCGCACGATGTTCGCCGACAGGCCGAGCTCCATCGCCGTGTCGGTGACCGCATCGGAGATCGTCTGCGCGTCCTTGCCGCCCGCATCGGTGAATTCGATGCCCATCAACAGCCCGCGTCCGCGTACGTCGCCGATGCAGGAGTGGCGCCGCTGCAGCGCGCGCAAGCCGGCGGCGAGCCGCGAGCCCGATGCCGACGCCTTGTCGGGCAAGCGGTCGCGGACGACGATCTCCAGCACCTTCAACCCGACGGCAGCCGGCAACGGGTCATTGACGTGGGTCGTGTAGAATAGGAAGTCGCGCGCCTCGGCCTCGCGGGCGATCGTGTCGCTCGCCATCACCGCCGAAAGCGGCAAGCCGGCTCCGAGCGTCTTCGACAGCGTGAGGATGTCCGGCACCACCTCGTCGCGCTCGAATGCAAACATGTGGCCCGTCCTTCCGACGCCGGTCTGCGCCTCGTCGAGGATCAGCAGCATGCCGCGCGCCCGGCAATGCGCCTGCAGAGCGGCCAGATATCCGGGCGGCAACTCCAACACGCCGCCGCTGCTCAAGATCGGTTCGGCGATGAAGGCAGCGAGATTTCCGGTCGACTGGCGGTCGAGGAGTTCGAACGAATCGTCGAGCTCCTGCCGCCAGTCGACGCCGCGAAAGCGCGGTCGATAGGCGTTCGGGGCGGGAATGCCGAACGATCCCGGCGACAGCGGTCCGATGCCGCGACGCCCGGCCTTGTACGTCGCCGCGGCGGCCGCTCCGGTCATGCCGTGCCATGATTGGGTGAAGCCGACGACCTCCCACTTGCCCGTGACGAGCTTCGCAAGGCGAATCGCCGCGTCGTTCGCTTCGCCCCCCGTGGACAGCAGCATGACCCGTGGCAGTCCGGGAACCAGTCGCGCCAGCGCCTCGGCGAGATCGACCACCGGCGCCGATAGCATCGAGGAGAACAAGTGGTCGAGCCGCCCGATCGATTCGCGCACCGTCGCCACGATCTCGGGGTGGCAGTGGCCGAGGATGGCGCTCATCTGGCCCGAAGTGAAATCGAGCACGCGGCGGCCCTGCGCGTCATAAAGAAATGCGCCCTCGGCGCGTACGGGCACGAAGGGCACGAATTCGCCGCCATAGCGCAACATGTGCCGCCGGGCACGAGACCAGAACGCCTGCTCGGCGGTCGTGGCCGCAACGGTCGCCACGTCGTTCATCGCCCGCTCCTTTCGAAGGATTGCGCGAAGGAAGGATCAGTCTATGCCGGGCAAAGTCGAGAGGCCAGCGTGCCCGTGGGCGCGGCCGCGCGGCAATGGTTGGATCGAAGCTTCCGGCGACTGTGCTGATGCGTCGCCCACTCGGACCTGGTCCTACTCCGCGAGTCTCGTGATCTTGCCGGGGTCGGCGTCAGGTCGGCGACCTTTCGCAGTCCTCGGCCGCCGGATGGTTGCTCAGCCGCCGAAAGAGGACCCAAATCAGACCGCTTATACAGAGGATTACGGCGCCTAGATCGAACGCAATCTGCGAACGACCGGCCATCTCGGCCAGGTGACCGACGAGCCATGGGCCCGAAACGTTCAAGAAGTAATAAACCGCGAAGAACACGCCCATGCCTACGGACCGGGTTTCCGGTGCGAGGACCCGTGCGGGCAGGCTCAAGATCGGCCCGCACGGCAGCCCGCTGACGATGCCGAGGAGAATGAAAGCCGGCAACACAGCGTCGACGCGCGACGACAAAACAAGTACGCCAGCGTAAGCTAGGAGTCCGCCGACGAGAATCGTCGAATTGCGACCCGTTCGATCGGCCAGCCATCCTCCGACCGGCAGCGAAAGTGCGACAAGCCAGAGCACGACGCTCGTGGTCGAACTCGCCGCGGCGATCGTCCATCCGCGCTCGACCAGCATCAGCGGGCCAAATCCGATGATCGCCACCAAGCTGACATTGTAGAGTCCATAGATCACGCCGGCTGCGACCACCGCCGAGGCTGCGCGCGGGTCAGGCCAGCGCGACAGCGGCGAAGAATCCGGCCCCGCTTGAGGCGGCGCCCGATACAAAAAGGTCAGCGCGCAGAGCGATCCGACAAGATAGACGACAATAGCCAACGACGCCAAAATCCGGCCATCTCCTGCCGCGATCGCCGGCAAAGCGACGAGCGCCAGGGCAATGCCGAACGGCGAGGCGTTGCCGAATATCGCCATCGCAGTGGCGATTTCCCTGCCGGCGAACCAGTCGGTCACCATTTTCGCCATGGCGACATTCAGGAGAATTCCACCGCTCCCTGCCAGCAATCTGCCGGCGATCTGCAACGACCACGCGGGCGCAAGCCCCATCATCAATTCGCCGGCGATCATCAACGCCAGACCTATGAACGCAACGCGCATGTCGCCCAGCCGTGCGCCGAGCGCGCCTCCGGGAAAGGCTAGAACGACGCCGGGGGCATGGTAGAGTCCGATCAACATGCCGATATCGGCGACACCGATCGCGAAGTCGGCGATGAACAGCGGAGAAAGCGTCCCGACGGTCTGATATTGAAGGCCGATGCTCATTCGAACGCCGAACAGAAGGGCGAGAATGGTCCAGCGACTTGCAAGCATTGGTCAGTCCTCGACAGTCGGGCGCGGCCGCGCGCGGTGCGCCCGGGCATTCGTCGCGTTCGGGCGAACTTCGCCGTTCGGCGGAGCAGCCCGACCGCTCGACCGCAGGTTCAGCCCCACCCGTGGCCTCGATCCCATCCTCGACGAACGTCCGCGTGGGCGGCCGCACCGCGCTCGTCCCAACCGTGCGTTGTCGAGGCAACCGCCAATGTCCAGTCGCGATGCCAGCGCCGACGCCCTCGCCGATCGCGAACTAGGCCAGGCGAGGAGCGTCACGTCGCACGCCATCGGCCTCAACGCAACTACCTCCGACGTAATCGCGGCGCCCTTGATCTTCACTAGAGAACCGGCGGTAGCGACAACACGAGAAGCCCAGCCATCGACCGATTGAACGCCGCGTGGGCGCGCCGATCGGCGAGCGCGCAACCGCCGAAGGTCGCAAAACGAAACGTCACCGGCCGGAAACGGCCATTCGCACGCCCAGCAGCACCAACGCCCCGCCCATGATCGCGTCGATCGTGCGCCGCACCCGCTCGTATGATCGGCGCACCGGTCCGGCGGCGAAGAACAAAGCTACCGTGACCCACCATGACGCCGACACGAAGATCGCCGTGCCAACCGCGGCGGCGAACAGCCACAACGGGGAGTCCTGGGGTATCATCACGACGAAAAGGCTGGAATAGTAGGCAACGGCTTTTG
>DATIBC010000049.1:0-47084 GCA_035457725.1 Alphaproteobacteria bacterium
GTTGCTCGCCACGCACCATCGGTGTCAGGGTTTTCATGGCCCCGCCGAGGCCCTTCATGGCGTCCTGCCGCTGGCCGATCACTTGTGACGGAGCTGTCTGCGCTGCCACCGCGCCAGGTCCGACCATTACGGCAAGTGCGATTAACCTTGCTACTGTCCGGGACGTCCACATTGCGCACAAACTCCCTTGGATTGTATGACAATCTACAATCCAACATCTGTAGATTGCACGTCGGCGTGACAAAAAGCGGGGTGGATGGCACCCCGCCTAGCCGCAGCGGCAATTCGAACGTCGCCGCGACCTAAGTACGAGCCTAACTACTGAGCCGCGTCAGTGGCAAAACACAGCTCCGTGAGTCTTCGTTACTTCGCCCCGCCTCCCGAGGTCGGCACCGCGCTCGGTAACGGGGGCAACGCCTTCAGATAGGCGGCAATGGCGGAACGATCGGCCGCGCTAAGGCGGCTACTCGAGCGGGCGATGACCTCGGCCATTTCGCCGCCGAGGATCTCGCCACGCGGCGTTAGTCCCAGCTCAAGAGCAAAGGTGATGTCGGCGACACTCCATTGCTCCAGGCCGGATTCGTGGGGCGTAAGGTTGGGCGCCACGGTCTTTCCGTTGCCGAGTACGGCCCCCGCCATCCAGGAGGAATGATCGAGCCCGCCCAGGATATTCCGTGGCGTATGACATTCGCCACAATGCGACAAGGCTTCGACGAGATAGCTACCGCGATTCCACTCCTCGCCCCGACGGTGATCGGCGCGCCAGCGCACGGCCTCGAAGTTCAGCAGCTTCCAAAGCCGCAGCAGCGGCCGAAACGCGAACGGAAAGCCGATCTCGTGCGACCGGCTCGGCTCGGCCACCGGTGGCTGGGCAAATATGTACGACTTGAGGTCGAGCAGGTCACGTTCGCTCGCCTTGGTGTACGAAGTGTATGGAAAGACCGGGTAGTAATGTCGGCCATCCGGGGACACGCCCTCGCGCAGCGCCCTTATGAAGTCTTGGTCGCTCCAGCGCCCGATGCCGTGACGTGGATCGGGCGTAATGTTTGGAGCGTAGAACGTTCCAAACGGCGTCTGCAGCGCCGGCCCGCCCGAAAGCGTCGGCCGGCCGCCCTTGGTGTCCGTGTGGCAAGCGAAGCAGCCCGCAGCATCAAAGATGTACTTGCCGCGATCAATCGCCGCTTGATCGGCCTGCGTAGCACCCGACAAAGTGCACACGACTCCCGAAGCGAGCATGGCGATCCAAGTCGCTAGCCGCGAAAGCGTCGGCTTCACTTCGACCGAGTGATTTCGACTCGTGCTCGATTCGGCCCCGCCCAACCGCCATCAGCCTCGCTACTGCCGCTCGAATCTGAATGTGCCCCCTGATCTGACCGGCCCCTCGTGGCAGCCGCCGCATGCTTGGCCGAACGGTCCGAACTGGGAGCGAAGCGCGGCAACGTCGTTGGACTTGGCCGCGGCGAGAAGCTTGTCGCTTTCCTCGGCCAGCTTCGCCGCCGCCGCTTCGAACTCCGCGCGGCGCGACCAGATCTCGGGCTTGGCGCGCGTGTCCGGGACCGCTTCGCGCCCGGTGCCGGACGGAAAGTTGCCCACGATCTTCTTTGCGTTGGCGCTCATCGTTTCGGCGCTTGCCACGGCATCCGCCATGTTCTGGCTTTCGCCGCGAACGACGCGCCCCAGCGGGCCGAACGCGCGAGCCATCTGCGACATCTCGTCCTGCCGCGCCTTGACCAGCGCCGCCTTGTCGGCCTGCGCCGCCAGTTCATCGACGGCGAACATCGCCGCTGCCGTTGCGATCAAGCCTACAAGAACCAATCTGGCTCGCGACATATCATCTCCTCCAATGCGGCGTGGCCCCGGTGCGACACCGACTGTCGCCTATCGGTCGACGCTCGACGGCAGCGAAGCACGGCGAAGCGCGTTATTCGGAATAGCCGTTGAGTTCATTGAAACATCGTGGCTGGGTAAGTTATGAAACGACGAAAAATGGATCAACCAATAAATATTCACCGATCAACAGGAGGATTCGACCGAGATCATCGGATCGGTCCCTGTCGGGTCGCCGATGTTCATGCCTGCCGCGCGGCGTCGAATCGGGCCCGAATATCCCGGTTGATCAAGCCGTTCGTTACCGACATGCAGTGGTCCGCGCGGCAAAGGTGCGATATGGTGCCGGCCGCGGGAGGCTTAAGAACACCAGGCAAGATGATTTATTCCCGGTCACGGTACGACGAGTGCACTTGCTCGCAGACATAAGTTATTCGGCCCTGTAAAGCGAAGGCGGCGGCGGATGGTGCGTATCAAGTCGTTATGCGTCTATTGCGGATCATCCAACGATGCGCCCGAGAGCCACCGCCAGGCTGCACGGAGGCTTGGCGTGATGCTGGCTACCTCCGGCATCGAACTTGTGTTCGGCGGCGGGCATGTCGGGCTCATGGGCGTGATCGCCGATGCGGCGCTCGGCGCCGGCGGCCGAGTAACTGGCGTCATTCCCGAACATCTGGTGCGCGCCGAAGTCGGCCACGCCAAGGTCACCGAACTTGTCGTCGTCAAAAGCATGCATGAGCGAAAGGAAACCATGTTCATGCGATCCGACGCTTTTGCCGTGCTGCCCGGTGGCTTCGGTACGCTTGATGAGTTCTTCGAGGTTCTGACCTGGCGTCAGCTTCGCCTTCATGACCGGCCGATCGTGTTGGTCGACCTCGCGGGTTATTGGCGGCCGTTGCTGCGTCTCGTCGACCATCTGGTGGAGCAGCGCTACTCGCGGCCCGAAAACCGAGAGCTCATCCGCGTCGTCGAAGATATCGACGAAGTGCTGCCGGCGATCTTCGCCGAAGCACCGCCGCGCGTCCTTGCAAAGCCAGGAAAAATGTAAACAGATCAACTTCTTGTCTGGTAACTCGTAAGGTCGATGCAAGCCATGACAAGCCGGTCGGTTTGCGCTAGAAGTCGCCGCCGGGCGCCTGGGTGCGAGCGGTCCAAACCGTGCGCCGTCAAATTCCGTCGCCGCCAGTCCCGCGCGGCGTCCTTCCACAGCAGCCGAGAAATCCAATGGCGAAAATCAAGGTGAAGAACCCGATCGTCGAACTCGACGGCGACGAAATGACGCGCATCATCTGGAAGATGATTCGCGAGCGCTTGATTCTTCCGTATCTCGATGTCGAGCTGAAATATTACGACCTCGGCGTCGAGCATCGCGACGCAACCGACGACAAAGTGACGGTGGAAGCTGCCGAAGCAATCAAAAAACACGGCGTCGGCGTCAAATGCGCGACGATCACGCCCGACGAGGCGCGGGTCAAGGAATTCGGCCTCAAGCAAATGTGGAAGTCGCCCAACGGGACGATCCGAAACATTCTCGACGGTACCGTGTTTCGCGAGCCGATCATCTGCAAGAACGTGCCGCGGCTCATTCCCGGCTGGACGCGGCCGATCGTCATCGGCCGCCATGCCTTCGGCGACCAGTATCGGGCCACCGATTTCGTCGTTCCCGGCCCCGGACGATTGTCGGTCACCTTCACCGGCAGCGACGGCAAGAGCAACATCCGTCACGTCGTTTTCGACTTCACCGGACCTGGCGTCGCGCTGGCGATGTACAACGTCGACGATTCGATCCGCGGCTTCGCGCGCGCCTGCTTCAATTATGGCCTGCAGCGCGGATATCCGGTCTATCTCTCGACCAAGAACACCATCCTCAAGGCCTACGACGGGCGCTTCAAGGATCTCTTCCAAGAGGTGTTCGACAAGGAATTCGCCGACCGGTTCAAGACCAGGAACCTGACCTACGAGCACCGTCTCATCGATGACATGGTCGCCGCGGCCCTGAAGTGGTCGGGCGGGTTTCTATGGGCGGCCAAGAATTACGACGGCGACGTGCAAAGCGACACCGTGGCGCAAGGTTTCGGCTCGCTCGGCTTGATGACCTCGGTCTTGATGTCTCCGGACGGCAAGACGGTCGAGGCGGAGGCGGCACACGGCACGGTGACCCGGCACTACCGCGAACATCAGAAAGGCAAGGAGACTTCGACCAACCCGATCGCCTCGATTTTCGCCTGGACCCGCGGGTTGCAATATCGCGGCCAATTCGACGCGGCGCCCGAAGTGGTGAAGTTTGCCAACACGCTCGAGAAAGTCTGCGTCGACACTGTCGAGGCCGGCGACATGACCAAGGATCTCGCGGCGCTGGTCGGCCCGAGCCAGAAATGGCTCACCACCAACCAGTTCTTCGACAAGGTCGAGGCGAACCTGAAGAAGGCCTTGGCCGCGTGACGGCAGCGGTTCGTCGCCGTGAAGGTCCGGGAAACCGCGTTCGCAGCGACGAGCGGCTCGCGCGATTCATGCAACGTTTGATCGCTATCCGCCGCCGGCAAGCCGCTTGAGCGCCTTGCCAGCGAGGCGCTGCACGGTCCACTCCGACATCGCCACCGCGCCTAGGCGGCGGTAAAAGGCGATCGCGTCGTCGTTCCAGTCCAACACCCACCATTCCAGCCGGCCGCAGTCGCGCTCGAGCGCGATCTGCGCCAGCCGCTGGAGCAACCGGCGCCCGACGCCGCGTCCTCGCCATTGCGGCCGCACGAAAAGGTCCTCGAGCCAGATGCCGCGGCGGCCGAGGAAAGTCGAGTAGTTGTGGAAATAAAGCGCGAAGCCGATCGCCTCGGCGTCGACGCGGGCTAGCAGGACTTCGGCCTGCGGTGGATCGGCGAACAGGCTGCGCCGCAGCTCGGCTTCGCCGGCCACGACTTCGTCGAGTCGCTTCTCGTATTCGGCCAGCTCGCGGATGAAACGCAGGATCAACGGCACGTCTTCGATCGTCGCCGCGGCGATCTCTAGTGCCAATGCGCCATCCTCCGCCGGCTCCGCCATGGACCGACCCCTCGACAAGCTCGGCACAGGACGATGCCTTGGCCGATTTTCCTGCGCAGCGCGGCGCAGCACCGCAAACCGTCCCTATGCCGCCCTGGCGCGTTCGGCGAGCGCCGATCTAATTGCGGCGAGCGCCGCCTCGGCCTTGTTGGCGTCCGGCCCGCCGCCTTGCGCCATGTCGGGACGTCCCCCGCCCCCTTTGCCGCCAAGTTCGGCGACGGCGACTTTGACGAAGTCGACGGCGTTGAGCTTCCCCTTCAGATCGTCGGTGACGCCGACGACCACGGAAGCCTTGCCGTCTTCGACTGCCACCAGCGCCACCAGCCCCGACCCGATTTTTTGCTTGAGGTCGTCGACCATCGGCTTGAGTTCGCGCGCCGGGACGCCGTCGAGACGCCGCGCCGCGAATCTTACTCCAGCCACCTCCTCGGCCATCGGCGTCGCGGCACCGCCGCCGCCCGCCACCATGGCCCGCCGTGCCTCGGCGAGATCGCGTTCGAGCTTGCGGCGCTCTTCGATCAGCTGGGCAATCCGCGCCGGCACCTCGGCGGGTTGGACCTTGAGCATCGCCGCGGCTTGATGCAACTGCGCTTCCTGCTGCGCCATGTGTTCGCGCGCCGCTTCGCCGGTAAGCGCCTCGATACGCCGCACACCGGCAGCGACGGCGCTCTCGGAGACGATCTTGAATAGCCCGATATCGCCGGTTCGGCGCACATGCGTGCCGCCGCAAAGCTCGGTCGAATAGTAATTTTCGGCCTCGCCGCCCGCCTCGTCGCCCATGCTGACCACGCGAACCTCGTCGCCGTATTTTTCACCAAACAGCGCCAATGCCCCCGCCTCGACCGCGGCGTCCGGCGTCATAAGCCGCGTGCGGACGTCGCGGTTGGCGCGAATGCGCGCGTTGACGTCGGACTCGACGGCGCGAAGATCCTCGGCCGATATCGGCGTCGGTTGGCTGATGTCGAAACGCAGCCGGTCGGGAGCAACCAGCGACCCCTTCTGCGTCACGTGCTGGCCGAGCTTGCGGCGCAGCGCCTCATGCAGCAGATGCGTCGCCGAATGATTGGCGCGCAACCGATCGCGGCGAACGGCGTCAATGCGCAAATCGACGACATCGCCGACCTTGAGCGCGCCACGCTCGACGCGTCCCAAATGAACGTGCAAGTCGCCGAGCTTCTTCTGCGTGTCGCGCACGGAGGCCTCCGTGCCGACGGCGGTGAACATGACGCCGCTGTCCCCCATCTGGCCGCCTGATTCGCCATAGAACGGTGTCTGGTTGACGACCACGGCCACATCGCTACCGGCGATCGCCTCCTGCACTTCGCGGCCGTCGACGACGATAGCGGTGATCTTTGCCTCGGCGGTTTCGGCGTCGTAGCCAAGAAACTCGGTGGCGCCGACGCGCTCGCGAATCTGGAACCAAACCTGCTCGGTCGACGCTTCGCCCGATCCGGCCCACGCCTTTCGCGCTTCAGCGCGTTGGCGCTCCATCCCGTTGTTGAACCCCTCGACATCGACCGTGAGCCCACGGCCGCGCAGCACGTCTTGCGTCAGGTCGAGGGGGAAACCGAATGTGTCGTAAAGCTTGAAGGCGACCTCGCCGTCGAGCGCAGCACCCTTGGAAAGCCCCTGCGTCGCTTCGTCAAGCAGGCGAAGGCCGCGTTCCAATGTCTGCTTGAAGCGCGTCTCCTCGAGCTTCAGCGTCTCGACGATCAACGCCTGGGCACGAACGAGTTCCGGGTACGCCTGGCCCATGATCTGCACCAGCGCCGGGACGAGGCGATACATCAGGGGTTCGCGCGCGCCGAGCAAATGGGCATGGCGCATCGCCCGGCGCATGATCCGGCGCAGCACGTAGCCTCGGCCCTCGTTCGACGGCAGCACGCCGTCGGCGATAAGAAATGACGTGGCGCGCAGATGGTCGGCAATGACGCGATGGGACACCGCGTGCGCGCCATCGGCCGCGATCTTGCTCGCCTCCGCCGACGCCAGGATCAAGTTGCGCAGCAGATCGGTATCGTAGTTGTCGTGCTTGCCTTGCAGCACCGCGGCGATGCGCTCGAGACCCATCCCGGTGTCGATCGACGGTTTCGGCAGCGGCACGCGCTGGTCCGGCGCGAGCTGCTCGTACTGCATGAAGACGAGATTCCATATCTCGATGAAGCGGTCACCGTCGCCCTCGGCGCTGCCCGGCGGCCCGCCGGGAACGTGCGCTCCGTGATCGTAAAAAATCTCCGAACACGGGCCGCATGGGCCGGTATCGCCCATCGCCCAGAAATTGTCGGCGCCCGCGATGCGGATGATCCGCTCCTCCGGCAGCCCGGCGATTTTCTTCCAGTGCGCCGCCGCCTCGTCGTCATCCGCGTAGACCGTCACCAGGAGGCGGTCCTCGGGCAGCCCGTACTCCTTGGTCATCAGGGTCCAGGCGAGTTCGATCGCCAGGTCCTTGAAATAATCCCCGAACGAGAAGTTGCCGAGCATCTCGAAGAACGTGTGATGGCGCGCGGTGTAACCGACGTTTTCGAGGTCGTTGTGCTTGCCGCCGGCGCGAACGCATTTCTGCGCCGTGACGGCCCGTTTGTAGGGCCGCGATTCGTTGCCGGTGAAGACGTTCTTGAACTGCACCATGCCGGCGTTGGTGAACAACAGTGTCGGATCGTTGCGCGGCACGAGCGGCGAGGACGGGACGGCTTGGTGTCCGTTCCGGGCGAAGAAGTCGATGAACGCGCTGCGTATGTCGTTGCCGCTCGCCATGATCGTCCAGCTTCGGGTCCAATCGCCGCGTCCGGCGTGGCGCGGCTTTGCGCCCGTCGTGCGGCTACGCCGCAAATACTCGCGACCGATCCCGCTGCAAAGCGCGATTTCGAGAATTTGCGCTAGAGATGTAGCCTTGGTCAGCCCGGCTGTCCAGATTGGCGCCGGTAGGCCGAACCGCCGCAACGCGGCGGTGAAAATCGAAAGGGCGGGCGCCGGGGTCGCTGCGCTTCGGACTTATGCGACGGGGCCCCGCCCTTTCCCTCGGCCGCGATCCGGGCGTGTTCCATCCATGGCAGCGGATGCTCGGGAAATCGCCCGGAACGGCGGAGGGTCGAAATCAAACTTGCGAACGGCCGCCGGCGCTGGGGGGATGAGGCCGGCGGCCGCTCGAGGCTGCGGCCTCAGGTATCGCCGCCGCCGTCCGCGGCCATCAAGGCGCTCGACACGAGGCCCGAATTGGCGCGGATCTGCTGCTCGATCGCTTGCGCGATTTCCGGATGCTCCTTGAGGAAGGTGCGTGCGTTCTCGCGGCCTTGGCCGATGCGCTGGCCGTCGAAGGAGAACCATGCACCCGATTTCTCGACCACCCCGGCCTTGACGCCGAGATCGATCAACTCACCGCATTTCGACACGCCTTCGCCGTACATGATGTCGAACTCGACCTGCCGGAATGGAGGGGCAAGCTTGTTCTTGACCACCTTGACGCGCGTCTGGTTGCCGACCACCTGTTCGCGATCCTTGATCGCGCCGATGCGGCGAATGTCGAGACGAACCGAGGCATAGAACTTGAGCGCGTTACCGCCCGTCGTGGTCTCGGGATTGCCGAACATGATGCCGATCTTCATGCGGATCTGGTTGATGAAGATCACCATGCATTGCGAACGCGAGATCGAGCCGGTGAGCTTGCGTAGCGCCTGGCTCATCAGGCGAGCGTGCAGGCCCATGTGGGAATCGCCCATCTCGCCCTCGAGCTCGGCGCGCGGCACGAGCGCCGCGACGCTATCGACGACCAGCACATCGACGGCGCCCGAGCGCACCAGCGTATCGGCGATTTCGAGCGCCTGTTCTCCGGCATCGGGCTGCGAGATGATCAATTCGTCGGTGTTCACGCCGAGCTTCTTGGCGTAGACGGGATCGAGCGCGTGTTCGGCGTCGATGAAAGCGCACGTGCCGCCTTTTTTCTGCGCCTCGGCGATGACATGCAGCGCCAGCGTCGTTTTGCCCGAACTTTCGGGGCCGTAGATCTCGACGATGCGGCCGCGCGGCAAACCGCCGATGCCAAGCGCGATGTCGAGCGACAGCGATCCGGTCGAAATGACGTCGGAGGAATCGGCCGCCTCGCGCTGGCCCAGCTTCATTACCGACCCTTTGCCGAACGCCCGTTCGATCTGCCCGAGGGCCGCCTCCAGCGCCTTGTTCTTGTCCATCGTGTCCTTCGCGTCTTTGTCGGCGTCCTTTGGAACAGGGCGCAGTTGCGTCACAGACATGTCCCGTATCTCCCTTATTTCATAGCGTTTCGGGCCTTGCAACGCGCGCCGGGAAAACGGGCCGATGCCACCGAAGACGCGAAAGTACTTGTTTTGTTCCCCTTAACACCTTACCGCGCCGGGATCTCCCGGTGCGGCACGGCAACAAAGTGTACACATTTTGTTCTCTCCGACAAGCCCTCTTTTTGCAACGGCCTTGGTCCTGCCCCATGGGGTCATTTCGGACCTTGGATCGCCTCGATCAATGGACAATGTGGAACCAACCCGGCATCGCATTGCGCTGCCAAACCGGCCAGCGTCCGCGCCATTCGGCGCAAGTCGGCCCGCCGGGCGCGAACCGAAGGGCGATGCCCGTCGGCGTGCGCCGCACCGCCGTGCAAGAGCGGCTGTGACCGCCGGAAGGATGCCGAATTTTATAGTAGCCGATCGTATCGACATGGCGGCCGGTCGCCGCCGCAAGGGCTCCGATCATCAATCTTGCGTCCCGCCTCATAGCTGCGTTCACGTTGATGTGATGCCGATTCTTGTTGAGCCCGTAGCGATTACAGACATTAGCATGATCATTGATCGCGGCATGCCGGGTATCGTCGAGGACACAGGCGATGGATGATCGCAAACTGCTGACGGGGGGCGGCATCGCCGCGGTGATCGCGGCGATTTGCTGTTTCACGCCGGCATTGGGCATCGCGCTCGGAGCGTTCGGCCTTGCGGCGTGGCTGGCCCGGGCGGATCTCGTGATGTTGCCGGTATTGATGCTCTGCCTCGTTATCGTCGGGGTCGTCGCGGGGCCTTTATGGTGTTCGCGCCAAGGCTCGCGATGACCATCGTCGGCGACGCGAAGCTGACCTGCCCAGGCTGCGGCGGGCAACACGAATGCAGAATGCCCGAGGACGCATGCGTGTACTTCTGGGACTGCCCGACCTGCGGCGTACGTCTTAAGCCCAAGGCCGGCGATTGCTGCGTCTTCTGCTCGTATGGCTCGTCACCCTGCCCGCCGGTCCAGGCGCAAAATTCCGGTCTGGTTGCGCCTCGTCGCGAGGGACGATTAACTGGCGGCGACGACGCCGCGACAAGTCGGCGGAATGGCCATCAGCCGGACTGAGGCGCATGCAAGACGGGCAACTGCGCGCAAGCGACGCTCCGCAATTCGTCCTGCGTCCAGGCGTCATAATTCCCGATTGGTCGTGCGTCTCGGCTAAGGCGGCGCGGCGCGCCCTCGCCCTGATCATTCGAACATCGCAGCGCGCGCGGTCGTGGTCCAATCTGCGCGCCGAGGACGATCTCGTTTGGCAGGCGGTATTTTCCGAGTTCGTCGCCGGCAAGCCCAAGCTTGCCGCCACCGGGATCGCGCGGCGAGCCTCGCTGGCCAAGGATGTCGTGGCGGCCGCGCTTGGCCGGCTCGCCGCACGCGATCTCATCGTCCTATCGCACGATGGCGGCTCGATTGCTGCGGCTTACCCTTTTTCCGCCGCCGACGTGGGGTATCGCGTGCGCATTGGCGGACGCCAAGTTTTCGCTCTGTGCGCGATAGATGCGCTTGGCCTTGGCGCGATGTGCCGGACCGCGAGCGCGATTCGCGCAACCTGCCGCCTCTGCGCGGCACCGATCAAGGCCGTTACCGGCGGAAAAGGCGCAGCGCTCGAATCGTTTACCCCGCATGGCGCGCTCGTTTGGTGCGGCATCGCCCAATCCGGCGGCTGCGCCGCCGAATCTGGCTGCAGGATAAAGACGTTTTTCTGCCAGCCGGCGCATCTCGACGCCTGGCGGAGAAACGGTGGCGGCGCCGGCAAAGGCGTCGCACTATCGATGGCCGAGGCGCACATGGTCGGCTGCGCGATCTTCGCGCCAATGCGCCAGCCAGCGCACGAGGCTTAACGCATAACCTCTTTGACCTTCCCGGCGAGTTGTTCGAGCGTGAAGGGCTTCGGCAGGAAATGAACGCCGGCGGTGGAGTCGAGGCGGTTGCGGAACGATTCTTCGGCGTAGCCGGAAATGCAGATGACCCGCAGCTCCGGCCGCTGCTCGCGCACCGTCTTGATTAGTGTCGTGCCATCCATCTGCGGCATCACGACGTCGGTGATCATCAGGTCGATCTGTCCGTCGAAGTTGCCGAGCAACTCGAGCGCGGACTCGCCGGTCTTGGCCTCGACCACTTTATATCCCTTGTTGCGGAGAGCGCGCGCGCTGAACAAGCGCACCGCGTCCTCGTCCTCGACCAGAAGCACCGTGCCGACGCCGGTGAGATCGGTGCGCTTCTGATCCTCGCCGATGGTGCCGGCGAGCTGGCGCACCTCGCCGCGATGGCGCGGCAGATAGATCGTAAACGTCGCGCCCGCTCCTGGTTCGGAATCGACGAGCACAAAACCGCCCGTCTGGCGAACGATCCCGTACACCGTCGACAGACCAAGGCCAGTGCCGGCGCCGACCTCCTTGGTCGAGAAAAACGGCTCGAAGATGCGGGTGAGATTCTCCCTCGGAATGCCGACGCCGGTATCGATGACATCGACTCGGATGTATTCCCCCGGCGCCAGGGTTTCGGCGCCCCGCGTCAACGGAATCGCCACCGACTCGTTCTGGGTGCGAATGGTCAACTGGCCGCCGCGTGGCATGGCGTCGCGAGCATTCACCGCCAGATTGATGATGACCTGCTCGAGCTGGCCCTGGTCGACGCGCACGAGATGCAGGTCGCGCCCATGCACCATCTTGAGCTCGATGTTCTCGCCGATCAGCCGGCGCAGCAGGTGCGATAGCTCCGAGAGCGCGTCGGTGATGTTCAGCACTTTTGGCTGCAGTTTCTGCTGGCGCGAGAAAGCAAGAAGCTGGCGCACCAGATTTGCCGCGCGATTCGAGTTCTGCTTGATCTGCATGATGTCGCCGAACGAGGTGTCGCCGGGCTGGTGGCGCAACAGCAAGAGGTCGCTGAATCCGATGATCGCCGTGAGCAGGTTGTTGAAGTCGTGCGCTATACCGCCGGCGAGCTGGCCGATCGCTTGCATGCGTTGAGAATGCGCAAATTGCATTTCGAGCTGTTTCAGCTCGGTCATGTCGAAGACGTGCAGGACGAGATCGCTTGGGCCCTTAGGGTTGCCATGATCGAGGCGCGTGATGAACAGCGAAGCGATCACCTCGCGGCTCTTGCCGCGCAGCCGCGCCTCGGTGGCGTGGCGAATGTTCTCGGCGGGGGTTGATTCTCCGGCCGCGACCGCGTCGAGCCGCCGGCGCATTTCGCTGCGGTCATCCTCGCGTACGAAGCTCAGGATATCGCCGCCTTCGATCTCGGCCGCGCTCATTTCGAGGAGCTTACGGAAGGCGGCGTTGGCGTCGGCGACGCGGCCCGAGGCGTCGATCCGGGCGATGCCAAGCGGCGCTTCGTCGAAGAAGCGTTTGAAACGCCGCTCCGACAGCGCCAGCGCCTCCGCCATCTCGCGCTCAGGCGTCAGGTTGCGCACCACCGAGCGGGTCCGCACCGCTGCTCCTTCTTCCCCTTTCGTCACGCTCTGGCTGATATACGCCTCGAAGACGTTGCCGCGCCGCCCCTTCAGGGTGACTTCGCCGGCCTGTATCGTCGGTGGACCGAGAAACGGTCGGTAGGGTTCGGCGCCCGCGGGCACCCCGTCGGCAAGAAAGTCCTGCAGCTTCGCTTGGCGCTCGACGATTTGCTCCGGGGTACTTTCGAGCCAATTGGCCAATGTCCGGTTGACGAAGAGAAACCGGCCTTCCGCGTCGACCGAATAGAACCCAACAGGGGCGTTCTCCAGAAAGTCGACCAGCTTGGCCTGTTCCTCGCGGATGACGCTCTCCATCATCCGTCGGCTGGTGACGTTCTCGATCTCCCACGAGGCGATCGGCGAATCTTGACCGACCGGACTGACGCGCAGGAGGAATATCTCGCGCGTCCCGTCGGGGTGACGATGAACGACCTCGAAATTCGCCGCACTGCCCGACCGCGAGGCCGCCCGCGCCTCGATGAATCGCGAACGCGATTCGGCGTCGGTGCAAAGCAGCCGTTCCAGCTCGTCGAGCGGCTTGGCGAGATCGACCGGAAACTCGCGGCGGAACTTGGAGTTGGACCAGATCGCCTTGCCGTCGCCGCCGACAAGGACGCGAGGCGACACCATGGTGTCGCCGAGATGCTGAAAGACCTCCGCTTGATGGTGGAAGCGACCGCGGGCGCGCAGGTAGCGGCCGAGCAAGATGACCGCGAATGCGGCCGGGAATGCCACCGCCACAGCCGTCAACATCGCCAGCCATTCGGCCGTCGTGTACAGCCAGACGACCATGAAGACCGTGAGGGGCACGCTGACGGAAAGCGCAAACGCCACGCCGAGGATCGCCAGATCCCGCCGCGACAGATCGCCAAGTTCGAGCCCGTCGGTTTCGCGCATGAAAAAATTCTATCACAAGGCCGTGATCTGGCTACGGATGTATCGTCGGAGTTGCGGTCGAAACACCGTACAGGGCGATATTTCCTTGAAAAATCTGCGTCCGCGAAGCTTAGATCTCAAGTGCGATTAGCCGGACTCGTCGCAGGATCCGTACCGCTTGACGCCTCCGGAGACGGCGCCGCGAACCGGCACGCGAGCCAATCTTCTCCGGGTTCCCCTTGTCTCACGACTTTTTGACCCGCCTCACATAGCTGTGACGATGGGCATGGAAATTACCGGCTTATTAATGCGTTGTCAGCCGTGAGCCGGCGATGGACCTTTCCTAGGGAAGAGCCTTCGCCGGTCGGCTCGGCGAAACTCCATGGAGGCAATCGTTATGAAGAAGACTGCAAAACTGGCGATGGCGGTGGCGGCAGGCTTGCTTGCCGCAAGTCCGGTCGCGACCGTTCCGGCGTTTGCGCAGTGCGGCGCCAAGAAGGCCAACCCGTGCGCGGCGAAGAACCCCTGCGCGGCGAAGAAGAACCCCTGCGCAGCCAAGAACCCCTGCGCAGCGAAAAAGAATCCCTGCGCGGCGAAGAACCCCTGCGCGGCTAAGAACCCCTGCGCAGCGAAGAAGAAGTAACACCGGATCGCCTTGGCTTGCGGACGCAAGTCCGCGCCGCCAGCGGCAAAAGGAGGGGCGGATACGCGATCGTATCCGCCTCTTTTCTTTTGTGACCGCGCGACGCTCTAATAACGCGCGGCTTTACGGTTGACGTTCGCGGTCGGGCGATCAACTTTATCGCCGCCGTCCCGCCTGCCGCTTGTTTCCGCCCTTCCGATTCGCTTGCAACCTCAGCGCCTGCCCTCGGATCATGCTCACCCGCGCGTCACCGCAGATACCCGACATGTCACGCATGTCGATGGCCGAGCTGCGACGCATGGCCGGAGGCGCCGATGACGTCCAACGCTCGACGGCCGTGCTGGCGAAAACCGGCGACAACGTGGTGAGCGAAGTGCTGCGCGGCGTCGAGACGTTCTACGAGTGGGAGCATTACCCGCCCGATGACGTCTACGATCGCGAAACGCACTCGCAGTTCTACTATCACGCCCATCCGGCGGGCGAACGCAGCTTCGCCGAGCACGGACATTTTCATACCTTCATGCGGCCGCGCGGAATGCCGTCGGGGTCGAAACCGGCGCGACTGGCCGATTACCATCCGCCACGTGACCGCAACGCCGCTCTGTCGCACATCATCGCGATCTCGATGGACACGGCGGGTCGGCCGGTCCGGCTGTTCACCACGAATCGCTGGGTTACGGGCGAAACATGGTATGCGGCCGGAGATGTTATCCGGATGGTCGACCGGTTCACCGTCGGCCATGCACAACCGTCGTGGCCAACCAACGTCTGGATCACCGGCATGTTTCGCTTGTTCCGGCCGCAAATTGTCGCGCTCATCCGTCAGCGCGACCAGGCGGTCGCCGCTTGGCGCGCATCGCATCCGCGGCGCAATCCCTACGAGGACCATCAGCTCGAAGTGATTTCGAGCGCGCCGATCTCGGTGACCGGGCAGATCGCGGCGTTGCGCCGGGCGCTGAAAAAGCGCGCCTAGAGCACCTTCCGCATAGATGGAATCGTCGGTTTCATCCCTCGCCCTTCGACGGTCTCAGGGTGAGGTTTGGACGGGCTCATCGAAAGGATAGGCGTGTGCGCCGGAGGGCGAACCATCAATGGCCGCCTAGTTCCGCAAACCGAAGACCGGCCGTAACCGCACACCCAACCATGTACCGACCAGCGCGGCGACGATCCATAACCAGCCGTGCAAACTCGTCGAGGCCGCTCCGGAAAAGAACGCTCCGACATTGCAGCCAAAGGCGATCCTCGCCCCATAGCCCATTGCAAGTCCGCCGATCAGCGCCGCGAGCCATGATCGCGGCGGTACGCGCATACTTGGCGCAAACCGCCCGGCAAGGCCGGCGGCGGCGAGCGCACCGAGCACGAGGCCGAAATCCATGACCGTGACGACATCGGCCAGCAGCGGCGCTTCGAGGGCGGCGCGCGGAAAGCCATCGCTCCAGAACGACGCCTGGTCGGCATTCCAGCCGATGACCCGCGCCGTTTTCGCCGCCCAGAGCGCGAAGGCCCAGGTGATCGACCATGGGTGTCCGGCGACGACGAGGGTCACAAAATTTAATCCGGCCAACGCGACCGCGCCGGCGAGCAGCGGCCACGGCCCGCGCAGCCACCGCCGAGCCGCGGCGCCGCTTGCTCCGGCCGACGAAGCCGGCGGGCCGTTCCAGCGGCGGAGCGCAACCCAAAACGCGGCGAGTGTCGCAAGCTGCAAAGTGGCCGCCGCCGGCCATCCGAGCTCTTCGCCCAAGGTCACTTCGCCCAACGATGGCTGCGCCTGCCAATAGGCGAAATCGAGGCTCGCCCAGAACGAGCCGACGCAAAATGTTAGTAGTGTAACCGCCATTCGCGGCGATCCGCCGCCTAGCGCGAAGAGCGTGCCCGAGCCGCAGCCGCCCGCGAGTTGCATGCCAACCCCGAACAGGAACGAGCCGACCGCGACCTGCACGCCCAACGGCGCCACAGCGCCGTATACCTCGCGGCCGAACACCTCGCCCATGGACAGCACCGGCGCGAACAGGATCGTCGCCACGGCGAGCATCACGATCTGCGCCCGCACGCCGCGCGCGTCGCGGGCAATGAAGAGACGACGGTATGACGCGGCAAAGCCGAACGCGGCGTGAAAAAGTGTGATTCCAAAGAGCATCCCGAGCCCGAAAACGGCGACTTGGCGCACGCCGAATTCGGCGACCGCCGAAGCCAGTCCGACCGCTGCCGCAAGCGCGACGGCGATGACGGCAGGCTGGACCGCCGGAACGAGCGGCTGCGCGCGAGCCCCGCCCAGGTTGAGATCAATCGCCAAGGGCGTCGCGCACGATGCGCGCGAATATGGGGTCCAGCTCGCGCGCCACGGCATCGAGTTCGGGGTTCTTGTATGGCGCGAAGACGGCGCTGGGGATGCGATAGGTGATGCTCGCCGTCCCGTCGGCGTTCTCGGTCACATAAATTCGTATCGGCGCCTCGATGCCGGAGGGAATGCTTGCCGCCAGCATGCGGACCGCAAAGTCATTGCGAAAGACCATGAAAACGGCGTTTCCGGGGATCGTGACGCCGCGGGAGGCAGCGCCTCGGCTGGCGCTCGCCTGGGCGACCAGCCCCATGCGATTGCCTTCGATCGACCGTTCGAGGCGCTCGACCAGAACATCGAACGCGTGCTTCGACTTAGCGGTCTGCGTTCCCGGGTATGGCGCGCTGACATCCGATTTGGCCTCCGGCGCCGACAGGAGGGCCGCAACAATCAGAAGCGCACAGGAAGCGCGCCGGCCAGGAAATGGTAAGGTCCACGCCAAGGTTAAGCCTCCGATAACCGTTATCGTCGCCGGCACTGTGCCGAGCAATTGCCGCGATCGCCTGGACCCATCAACTCCGCGTGAAGTGCCGCGCGAGATCGTGTGTCGCGCCGTCCGCCTTGTCGGGTCGCCAGCCCTACGCGATGATCGTACAGGGGGCGCGCGAGTCGGGATGGCCGCCGCTCTGGGCCCGAGCGCAGCGTACAGAGGGAACCGAGATGCTGGAATTCGTCGCCGTCGTAGTGATTCTCGCGGTCGTTTTCGTCTTCGCCGGCGTAAAAACGGTGTCGCAGGGCTACGAATGGACTGTCGAGCGCTTCGGCCGCTATACGAAATCGCTGAAGCCGGGCTTGAACCTGATCGTGCCGTTCGTCGACCGCGTCGGCGCCAAGATCAGCATGATGGAAAACGTCCTCGACGTGCCCTCGCAGGAAGTCATCACCAAGGACAACGCGCTGGTGAAGGTCGACGGCGTGGTCTTCTACCAGGTACTCGATTCCGCCCGCGCCGCCTATGAAGTGCACAATCTGCAGCTCGCCATCCTCAACCTGACAATGACCAATCTGCGCACGGTGATGGGCTCGATGGATCTCGACGAATTGCTATCGCGACGCGACGAGATCAACGCCCGGCTGCTGTCGGTTGTCGACGAGGCGACCGAGCCATGGGGCGTCAAGGTGACGCGCATCGAGATCAAGGACATCGCGCCGCCCAAGGACCTGGTCGACGCGATGGCGCGTCAAATGAAAGCCGAGCGCGACAAGCGCGCCTCGATCCTCGAAGCCGAAGGCCAGCGGCAATCCGAGATCCTCCGCGCGGAAGGCGAGAAACAGGCGGCGATCCTGCAAGCTGAAGGCCGCCGAGAAGCGGCGTTCCGCGATGCCGAGGCCCGCGAGCGCGCGGCCGAGGCCGAGGCGCGGGCGACCGAAGTCGTCTCCAAGGCGATCGGCGATAGCGGTGCGGTGGCGATCAACTATTTCATCGCGCAAAAATACGTCGCCGCGCTCGAAACCATCGGCGCCGCCAAGAATCAGAAGTTGATCGTTCTGCCGGTTGAAGCGACCGGCGTGATCGGATCGCTGGCCGGCATCGCCGAGATCGCCCGCGAGGCGCTCAAGGGCGATGGTCGCGGCGGAGCAAGCCAAGGCGGGGGCGGCACGGGGCGTTCGATGATCCCGCCGTCGGGCCGCGATGTTTGAGGACCTCGTCTACTGGCACTGGTGGGCGCTCGCCATCGCCTTGGGCGTGGTCGAGATCGTCGCTCCTGGAACGTATTTTTTGTGGCTCGGCGCGGCGGCGGCGGTGGTGGGATTCGTCGTGCTATTGGTTCCAGGGCTGCCGCCGCTCGGCCAGTGGTTCCTGTTCGCGGTGCTCGCCTTTGTCGCCATCTTCGTATCGCGCGCCCTCCTCCGGCGCTATCCGATCGAGACGGACGAACCGGATCTCAACCGCCGCGGCCAGCAATATGTCGGGCGCGTGCTGACCCTCGAAGCGCCGATTCGCAACGGACGCGGCCGGATCAAGGTCGGCGACTCGGTATGGGCGATCGCAGGCGCCGATATGCCCGAAGGAACGCGCGTGCGCGTGACCGGGGTCGACGGAGTAACCCTTCTCGTCGAACGCGCGACGCCAGCCGATTGAAATAGGGAATGAGCGGGGTCGCGAACGACAAGCGGCCTACTTACGCCGCGCGCCTGCCGAGGGCTGTTTGGGCGCTCGGCGGGGTCAGCCTGCTCATGGACATGAGTTCGGAGATGATCCACGGCCTGCTGCCGGTCTTTCTGGTGGCGGTGCTGGGAGCCAACGCCGCAATGGTCGGGCTTATCGAGGGCATCGCCGAAGCGAGCGCCTCGATCACGAAGCTGGTCTCGGGCGGGCTCAGCGACCGACTCGGACGGCGCAAACAGCTCGCCATGGTGGGCTATGGGCTGGCCGCGGCGACCAAGCCATTATTTGCCTTGGCGGTTACGCCGTTATGGGTCCTCGCGGCGCGTTTTATCGATCGCGTCGGCAAGGGAATAAGAGGCGCGCCGCGCGACGCGCTGATCGCCGATGTCACGCCCGCCGCGCAACGCGGCGGCGCTTATGGATTGCGGCAGAGTCTCGACACGATCGGCGCCGTTGCCGGACCCCTCATCGCTGCGATGCTCATGGCAGCCAGCGGCGACGATTACCGTCTGATCTTTTGGATCGCCGTCGTCCCGGCATTCGCCTCCGTCGCCCTACTCGCTCTTGGAGTTCGCGAGCCCGCCTCGCCCCCAGGTCGGCAGAAAAGGTTGCCGCTCGACGTGGCGGAAATGCGCCGCTTGGGCCGATCGTTCTGGGTGGTCATCGCGCTGACCGCGGTGCTCGCGCTGGCGCGTTATAGCGAGGCATTTCTCCTACTGCGGGCCGAGGACCTCGGCCTTGCCGCCGCAGCGACGCCTTTGGTGCTGGTGACCATGAACGTCGTCTATGCGCTGAGCGCCTATCCGGCCGGACTTATCTCGGACCAACTCGGTCATCGCTTCATTTTTGTGGCCGCCGGCGCCCTCGTTTACGTCGCGGCGAACCTGACGCTCGCCTTTACGGAGTCCGTGGCGGTCGCCTTCCTCGGCGCCGCGCTGTGGGGCCTGCATCTCGGGCTGACCCAGGGGCTGCTCGCCGGGCTCGTGGCCGACACCGTTCAACCAAGTCGCCGCGGCACGGCGTTCGGCGTGTTTCACTTCACGACCGGGGCAGCCCTTCTGCCGGCAAGCCTGGCCGCGGGTATCGCTTGGGATGCGTTCGGTCCCCCGGCACCATTCCTTTTGGCCGCCGCGCTGGTAATCATCGCCGTACCTGGACTTGCCCTGGTGGTGGGGCGGCAAACAAAGCCGCGATAGCCGGCCGCCGCCAGCGTCGTTAGCGTTCCCGCCGGCCGGCTGCGGTCAATCGTCGCGATGCGTGCGTTCAAGGCGTTCGTGGCGCTCCTGCGCCTCGAGGCTCAGCGTCGCTATGGGGCGCGCCTCGAGCCGCTTGATGCTGATCGGCTCGTTGGTCTCTTCGCACAGGCCGTAAGACCCGTCTTCGATGCGCCGCATCGCGTCGTCGATCTTTTGGATCAGCTTGCGTTCGCGATCGCGCGTCCTGAGTTCGATCGAGCGATCCGTCTCGAGCGTCGCGCGGTCGGCGAGGTCGGCCTCCTGGACGGTGTCCTCCTGGAGATGCACCAGCGTCTCCGTCGACTCGCGCAGCAGATCGAGGCGCCAGCGAAGAAGTCGCTGACGAAAATATTCCCGCATTACGGGATTCATGAACTCTTCGTCTTCGGAAGGTCGGTAGTCGGGAGGCAACAATGGATAGCTCATGGGCCGATTTTGGTACTCGTCCGGTTAACAAAGTGCGGCGGAGTATATGAATCCAACCAACCCGCTTCAAGCAACCCGCATTGCCGCCGGCAGCGCGATGCGACGACGATCGATTGGGCGCGGAAGCGTCGGCCAATGTCGCCGAATCATCTCGCGATGTGCGGCAGTCGCGCCCGCGATGAGGTTTCGATTCGCCTCGCTAAGCGACGGGACAACTATCTGATTCACTGCCCAGAAACAATATTGGTTAAAATTTTAGGTGGCGCGCGATGCGCACTTAGCGGTTTCTTAAGCGCGGCTCCCTAGACTTCGCGCCATGAACACCCGTGGAGATTCGGGAGCTAAAACAATGCCCACGGACTTGCCGGGCGCGGGTCCGCCGCAAGCGGCCGATGCGCCGCGAGCGAGCGGACTGGACGACTTGCCGCCGCCAGATACGAAGCGCTGGGTCATTCGTCGCAAAGCCGCCGTCGTGGCGGCCGTGCGCACTGGCGCGATCACGCTCGAGGAAGCCTGCAATCGCTATCACCTGTCGGTCGAGGAGTTCCTGTCGTGGCAGCGTCTGATCGATCGCCACGGCCTTCGCGGATTGCGGATCACTCGGCTTCAGGAGTATCGCGACCGCGAGCAGCAATCCGCGGCCGACTAACGTCCCCGCCGCGCGTCGCCGCGTCGAACGCGGACCAGATCAAGATTGCATCGTTCCGCCAGGTCGAAGCTTTCGCGCCGATCCGCGCCGACGCCGCGCTTTGCCGCCGCGGCGCTCGATACGGATGCGCTGCTCGTACAACGAAAGTTCGGTCGCTAGGTCGTCGACCTGCCGCGCGGCATCGCGTCGACGCGCAACGACCTCGTCGAGCGAGGCCACCAAGCGTCGTCGGCGCTCGGCGGCGCCCGCCGGCAGCACGGATTCGTACTCAGCCCTAGGGTCCAAATAGCGATCAACGCGCGCCAGATGGTCGCGCAGCTCCTGCTCCAGCCTGGCCAAGCCGGCCAGTTCCTGTCGTCGTTCCTCGAGGACCCGTCGGCGCGCCGCAACGTACGCACCGAACCCCCCTGCCGTGCCACGTTCGGCCGTCATCCGGCCCCTCCGGCCGCCATCCTGCGGCGGCTGCGTCGCATCCACACGTCGTTACCGCCGCAACCCATCGTCGGGGAGAATGTCGTTTCAAAGGAACGACTTAACAATGCGGTGCCAGGCGGCAATTGCTCCCCTCGGCTAAATGGTCAGCCGCTCGAGGACGGATCCCAGAATCGACGATCGGCGTTAACGAATGGTGAAGGATTCGAACCGTGAGATTTGAGGTAAACTTTCAAGTAAAGTCTGTAATTATCAGTTGTCTAGCATTGTCTTAACCTTAAACTGTTTGTTAACGGTCGGTGTGGTGGTATGGTTAAAGTCTATTGTCCTAGGTCCGATTGGGGGGGTTCCCGATGCGCGTACTTCTCGTTGAAGACGATGCGGCAACAGCCAAGAGCATCGACTTGATGCTCAAGTCCGAGGGCTTCGTGTGCGATGTCACCGACCTCGGCGAGGATGGCCTCGAAATCGGCAAGTTATACGACTACGACATCATCATTCTCGATCTGATGCTGCCGGATATGGACGGTTATGAGGTGCTGCGAAGGCTGCGCGCCGCGCGCGTCAAGACGCCGATACTCATTCTTTCGGGGCTCAGCGAGCTTGATAACAAATTGAAAGGTCTGGGGTTCGGCGCTGACGACTATCTGACCAAGCCCTTCGACAAGCGCGAGCTGACCGCCCGTATTCACGCCATAGTGCGGCGTGCCAAGGGGCATTCGCACTCAGTGATCAAGACGGGCAAGCTCACCGTCAATCTTGACACGCGTTCGGTCGAGGTCGACAGCCGCCCGGTGCACTTGACCGGCAAGGAATACGGAATTCTCGAACTTTTGTCGCTGCGCAAAGGTACGACGCTGACCAAGGAAATGTTCCTCAATCATCTTTATGGCGGCATCGACGAGCCAGAACTCAAGATCATCGACGTCTTCGTCTGCAAATTGCGCAAGAAGCTGGCCCAGGCGTGCGGCGGCGACAATTACATCGAGACGGTGTGGGGCCGCGGCTACGTTTTGCGTGACCCGACGCCTGCGAAAGCTGCTGTCATGCGCGAGCAAAAGCAGGTCGCTACGGCCTGAATGACCGGCGATCGGGCGATCTCGCGGCCGCGACGGTCCGCTCTATAACAAGTCGCAGCGCCTAAGCCAGGCATCGGCGCCCCCGGCGCGCCGCGAATCGTGCACCGGAGCGTCGGGACGCGTGTCTTCGCACGGCGATCCTTCGCCGCCACGTGGGCGCTCAACACCGTCTCATGCGCCCGCCGGAAGCTCGAGCAATAGGTCGAGATTGTTTGGACCTATCGCGCCGACGCACGTCCGCCCGCCCGCAACCTGCGCCAAGCGCGCCGCGATATACGCCGGTACGTTTCGCGGAGTGATTTCGGAGGCGCTTACCGCGCCGTTCAGCGCGGCGCGAATTTCATCGGACACACGCACCTCGCCGTCGAGCGCGCTGACCGAGACTTCGAGCTTTCCGCCCTCGCCCGAACCACCTTCAACGCGAACTCGCCCGCGACGCGGCAAGGCATCGAAAGCGATCGCAGCCAAGATCAGCAAGATCTTGGCGCCGGTGCGGCCAAGCAGCGCCTCGATTTCGTTGTCGCGCAACCCCCAGTCGAGCGTGATACGGCTGCCGGCGAACAGGCCGTCGGCAAGCCGCCGTATCTCGGCGTGACGACCGGCCGACGGCAGCGCATTAGCGGACCCGAGGGCCACACGGAAAAATTGTAATCGATGACTGGCCAGACGCGCCGAATCGCCGATAAGCTGCGCCACCTCGGGATCGACGCGCTCGCCGACCGCGTTAAGCAGTTCGACGCCATTGGCGACCGCGCCCACCGGGCCAACGAGGTCATGGCACAGACGTGCAGCGACGTACTCCACGAGCAGCAATTCGACCGGCAATGCCACGACCCGCCCTCCCCGCTCGAGACCGGCCGGTCAATTACGCGGGTTAATACGTCTTTTTTCAAGCACCGTGAGCAGGTTAGTATACTTATGGAGGGGCTCCGAGATGCAGCTGGCGCCCGGCACTTTCGTTCGCCACCCCGATCGACCGGATTGGGGAATCGGCCAAGTCCAGTCCGCGGTCGGGTCGCGGATCACCGTGAATTTCGAGAACGCCGGAAAGTTGCTAATCAACGCCGATGTCGTCACCCTCGAGCCGATCGACCAGGAGCCACGGCGCCGCTAGCGGTCACTTCATCGACATGAAGCTTCAGGCGGCGATAATCTTTCTTTTGGTGCTGTCGGGCATTTTCCCGCCGGCCTCGGGACAAAGCGCGGATGATCGACGCGCTTTGGACCAAGCGTTGCTCGAGGGCGCGCGGCTTGGCCGGAGCGACGTCGTGGCGGCGGCGCTCGATCGCGGCGCGTCGATCGGCGCCAGGGAGCCGCGTTTCGGTCACAGCGCCCTGACTTTCGCGGCGCGCGAGGGCCACTTCGACGTGGCGCTGCTTCTGCTCGAGCGCGGTGCGTCGCCGAACGACGCCGAAACCAAGACTGGATATAGCGCGCTCGCCCATGCCGCGCGTCGGGACGATATCGAACTATTGGCCGAACTTCTGGTGCGCGGCGCACGGGTCGATGCAAGCACCAAGGACGGTTTCACGCCGTTGATGGCAGCGGCGCGCGACGGAAGCACTGCCTCGGCGCAAATGCTGCTCGACGCCGGCGCGGACGCCAACCGCCGACGTGCCGACGGAGCGACGGCATTGCTCCTTGCCGCCGAGGCCGGGCGCGGCACGGTGGTTCGATTGTTGCTTCACTCCGGCGCGGATCCGGCCCTCGGAGCGACCGACGGCCGCACCCCGTTGGGCCGCGCCATTCTGGCCGCGGATCCTGTGGCCGTCGCCGTGTTGCTTGAAGCGGGCGCGCCGGTGGATGGAGCCGATCGCGACGGCGAGACGCCCCTCATGCTCGCGGCCAAGCGCGGCGACGTGGCGATCGTCGATCTCCTGTTGCGTCTTGGCGCCGATGTCGACGCGGTCGAGCCGCGGCGTGGGCGCAGCGCGTTGATGCTGGCGGCGAACTGGGGCCATCGCGCGGTCGTCGAGCGGTTGCTCGATGCCGGCGCCGATGCGACGATACAGGCCCGCGATGGTTGGACGGCGCTTGCCGCGGCCGCGGACGCGGGCGAAGACGAAATCGTCCAGCTATTGCGCACCTACGCAGTATCCCCCAAGCAACGACGTTGACGAAAGCAGCATGACGCACCGCTTGACGAACTCACGCCCACGCAATATCGCTGCTGTCGCATTGATCGGCGCGGCGATCGCGACGACCCAGACCGCGGCGTTGGCCGCGGATCCCGAGCGCGGCCGACAGATTTTCCGCAAGTGCGTGACCTGTCATACGGTCGAGGCGAATGGTCGCAACCGTGTCGGTCCGCGTCTGCACGGCGTTTTCGGCCGCGTCGCCGGCGGTGTCGCCGATTTTAACTATTCCGCGGCGCTGAAGAATTCAGGCATCATCTGGGATGAACGTACCCTCGACGCTTTCCTCAAGGACTCCGAGGGTTTCGTGCCAGGGACAAAAATGTATGGCGGGCTGACCCTCGACGAGGACCGCGCCGATCTAATCGCATATCTGCGCCGCGCGACCGCCGGTGGCACCAACTGACCTTCGCCGCCGTCACATATAAGATCTTGAAAAGATTGAAAAAGACGATACATTGTGGAGTTGAGATCGGCCGGCTTGGGGCCAAGCGTAAGCGCTCGACGCACGAACTCGCCGGCGCAGTAACGAACGAACAACACGGGGAGGATTGCCAGCATGAAGAACGTTCTCGCCGGTATCGCTGTCACGGTACTGGTTGCGATCGTGACTTATTTCGCGCTCGAGCTAACCCAACAATCCGCCGCCGAACGGTTCACGGTGCCCGGAGTGCGGATCGACGGCTGACGCCGGACGGGCGACGTCAGTTGGCCGGCTTCGGTGTCGCCGCGGTAATTTCGCGGCCTGTTTCGACGTCCCAGATCTTTACGCCTTCGTCATAGCCGGCGGAAAGCGCGTGCTTACCGTCGGGCGTGAAGGCGACCGACCAGATCGGTTTACGGTGGCCGGAGAAGGTGCGCAGCTCGCGCCCGGTCGCGAGGTCCCATAACCGCGCGGTACGATCGCCGCCGCCCGACAATGCATACTTGCCGTCGGGCGAAAATTCCGCGGTGATGACAAACCCCGCGTGACCCTCGAGCACGGTAAGCTCCTTGAACGTGGCCAAATCCCATAGTCGGACCGTTCCATCGGTGCTGGCCGACAGCGCGCGGCGTCCATCGGGCGACACGGCGACCGAGTTGACGCTGTTGGCGTGCCCGGTCAGCGTGTTGACCACCGTGCCCGACTCGACGTCCCAGACTTTGAGCGTCAAGTCGTAGCTCGCCGAGATGGCGCGCTTGTCGCCCGGAAGAAACGCCACCGACATCACGTTGGCGTTGTGACCTTCCAAGACCTTGAGCTGCGTCCCAGTCTCGACATCCCACACGCGCACCGTCCGATCCCATCCGCCGGATATCGCCGTTTTTCCGTCGACGCTGACGGCCACGCCGCTGACATTGCTGGCGTGTCCCTCATAAGTGCGTAGAACCGCGCCGTTGCGAAGGTCCCAAAGCTTCAGCGTCGTGTCCCAGCTCGCCGATATGGCGCGCTGTCCGTCGGGAAGAAAGACGACATCGTTGACGCTCGCGCGATGCTCGTTCAGCACACGGAGCTCACGGTGCGTCTTGATGTCCCAGAGCCGAACGGTGTAGTCCCAGCTTCCGGTCAGCGCCTGCGCGCCATCGGGCGATACGGTCACCACGTTGACGATCGCCCCGTGGCCGACGAGCTCGCCGCGCGCCGGAAGGGCGAGCCCCACCGCGAGTGCGAACGCTAACGCCAATCGGCCCGCGATCGCGGGCCGGTCTTTACGATCCGTCATGCTGCGTCGTACTTCGTTGGCGGTATCCGCCCGGCGCCGGCTGATCCTGGGCCGGGCGGGAACCGCGTTTAACGCCCAGGGTTCAATCGTGTCCGCCGCGCGGTTCGGGCTCGCCGCGGATTTTCGCCACCCATAGCGAGTGGTGCTCGCGCGCCCAGTTCTCGTCGACCTCGCCCGAGCCCATGGCGTCCCAAGCGCCCTCCATCCCGAGCGACCCAATGTAGATGTGCGCCAGAATGACCGCGGTCAGCACCACCGCGACGATAGCGTGAATGATCTGCATCGTCTGTTGGTCCTGGACGTCGCCGAACTGGAACGGGAACAGCAAGTAGATTCCGGTGACCGATAACGCCGCCCCGCCGAGGATGACTGACCAGAAGATCAGTTTCTGCCCGGCGTTGAACTTTCCGGCCGGCGGATGGATGCCGTTGCGAAACAACCCGCCCGCCACCGCCAACCATTGCACGTCATGCCGGTTGGGGATGTTGTGGTGCACCCACAGCACCAGCATGAGAACGACGCCGGCCATGAACGGGAAAGCGATGAAGTCATGCGCGTATTTCAGCGCGATCGAGATCGCGGTGAAGGCGTCGGGACCGAGGATTGGCAGCAGCACATGTCGCCCATAGGTGATGTTGAGCCCCGAGATCGCCAGCACCACGAACGCGCTCGCGGTGAGCCAGTGGACGAAACGCTCCAGTCCCGAGAAACGGCGAACCGTGCGGCCCGAGAACCCGGAATCGATTCTGATCCTTCCGCGAAGAAGATAGAACGCCAACAACACGGCGATCATGCCAACGACCAGCCACATACCCCACACCCGCAACGGACCGCGCAACGTATCGCGCCACGAACGACCGTCCTGCACCAACGTGGCCGAGCTCCGGTCGGGGAGACTCACGTAACCGGTGACGCTGCCCTTGAGCGCCGCAAGAAGCGCCGCCTCCTGCGACAACGCCGCCGTTTGGCCGGCGAGAGGTCGCTCACGCGTATTGGCGTCGATCCCTGCCGACGGCGTCGCGATCACCGGGGTAAGCGCGGTCTGGCCGCCTGGCTTGCTAACCGATGGCACCGAAGTGGCCTTGACTTCTGGCGGAGGCGCTGGCGCCTGGGCGCCGGCTGACGGGACGAAGGCGAACGTCAAGGCCGCCACAGCGATTGCTGCAACGATCCAGGTCCGGTTGCCAAAGGGCAATGAATTAGTCATGGCAGGCGCTCTCCGTGTTTATTGCTTGCATCGAACGTGGCAGGTCAGAACCGTTGCACGGTCCCGGCTCGCTTGCTCAATTCGTCCGCCGGTCCAGTCTGGGTGTCGGCGATGGCGCGACCGAGATAGCTTCCCTTGGATCCCTCGGGCAAGCGATCCTCCGGACGGCTGCTCATGATGACGATCACCGCCAAAATGCCAACCACGATCCAGCCGATGGTTCTCCGAGCTCCTGACATCGATTCGACTCCCTTAGTTCTTGGTGGTTGCTTGTTTGCTTGACGGACTGATGTCGCTCGAAACCGCCGTCAACCCAACTTCACCAGCGATCGACGACTGCTCCCCGAGCCGCGACGTGGACCAGCAATGTGGACCTGCGTCGGCTGCGGGATTGCCCAGTGGCGGCGCCGAGGCAATGGACCGCATCTCCCCCGAACACGACACAGGCGGCAGCCGCACTTGGCGCCCGCCGCCTGTCCGTCCCTATCGATCGCCTCTGAGCGGCCGTTATGTACCAGCCGGCGGGTAAGCGGTCGACCAGCCCCACGCCCCCGACCCGTAGCCACGTGTCGCCACGCGTTCGCGATAAATCCCAGCGATCACATCGCCATCACCGGCGAGCAGCGCCTTGGTCGCGCACATTTCGGCGCACAGCGGAAGCTTACCTTCCGCGATGCGGTTGCGGCCGTACTTCACGAACTCGGCTTCTGTGTTGTCTTTGTCCGGGCCACCGGCGCAGAAGGTGCACTTGTCCATCTTGCCGCGGCTGCCGAAGTTGCCCGCCTGCGGATACTGCGGTGCCCCGAATGGGCAGGCGTAGAAGCAGTAGCCGCAGCCGATGCACAGATCCTTCGAGTGCAGGACTATGCCCTCGGCGGTCTTGTAGAAGCAGTCGACCGGACAGACCGCCATGCACGGCGCATCCGTGCAGTGCATGCAGGCCATCGAGATGGACCGCTCGCCGGGTTTACCGTCGTTAAGGGTGACCACCCGACGCCGGTTGATGCCCCAAGGAACGTCGTGCTCGTTCTTGCATGCGGAAACGCAGGCGTTGCATTCGATGCAGCGCTCGGCGTCGAGGAGAAATTTCATGCGTGCCATAGTCGTCGCTCCCTAGGCTCAGGCCTTTTCGATCCGGCACAGAGTGGCCTTGGTTTCTTGCATTTGCGTGACCGGGTCGTAGCCGTAGGTCATGGCTGTATTCACGGCTTCACCCAGCACGATCGGATCGGTGTCCTTCGGGTAACGGAACCGCCGATCCTCGCCCATCCAGTGGCCAGCGAAATGGAATGGCATCCAGGCCACGCCACGACCGACCCGCTCGGTGACCAACGCGCGAACCTTCAGCCGAGCGTTGTTCTCCGGGCCCATCACCCAGACCATGTCCCAGTTTTTGACCCCGATCTTGGCCGCGTCGGCGGGATTGACCTCGACGTAGCACTCCTGCTGCAGCTCGGCGAGCCACTTGTTCGAGCGTGTCTCGTCGCCGCCGCCTTCGTATTCCACCAGGCGCCCCGAGGTGAGGACTATGGGAAAGTCCTTCGATACGTCGCGATCCTGGATGGTCTTGTAAAGCACCGGCATGCGATGAATGCGCCGGTCGGCATACGTTGGATACTTCTTTACCATCTCGCGATCGGCCGAATAGATGGGCTCGCGATGGGTTGGGATCGGATCGGGGAAGTTCCAAACATTGGCCCGCGCCTTGCCATTCCCAAACGGCGCGCAGCCATGCTTGATCGCCACTCGGATGATGCCGCCCGAGGTGTCGAAGCCCCACAAGACATTTTCAGTCTTGCCGCCGAATACCATGCGACCGATTTCCTCGATCTCGGTCTTCTCAGCCGGCGTCAGGTCGGCGTCCCAGCCCAGCTTCTGCAACATCCCGTAGCTGAACTGCGGGTGGCCGTCCTTGATCTCGGCGTTCTTCGGGTACGAACCTTCGGCCAGCAGATTGACGCCGTTGCGTTCCGCGCCCCAGAGCGCGCGGAAGTTCAAGCCGCCGTCCTTCACCTCCTTGGAGGTGTCGTAGAGAATCGGCGTACCCGGATGCTTGTGCTCCGGCGTGCCCCAACTCGGCCACGGCAACCCGTAACTTTCGCCGGCGACCGGCCCCTCCGTCGCCCGCATCGTCTTCGGATCGAAGAGGTGCTGGTTCGCCATGTGCAACTTCAGACGCTCGGGCGATTGCCCCGAATAGCCGATCGATAGGCCGCCTCGGTTCAGTTCGCGCAGCACGTCCTCAGCCAAGACGCCGCCATTCGTCACCTTGATGTTCTTGAACATCTCGTCGGCGAATCCGAGCTTCTTGGCGAGCAGGTACATGATGTCGAGGTCGTTCTTCGATTCGAAGATCGGCTCGACGATCTTGTAGCCCCACTGCAAGGAACGGTTCGACGCGGTGCGCGAACCGTCTTGTTCAAGCGAGGTGCAGGCCGGCAGCAGGTAAATGCCGTCCTTGCGGTCGGTCATCGCCGCGACCTGGATTGGGTGCGGATCGACGACCAAGACGAGATCCGCCGCCTCGAGCGCTTTCTTATTGTCCGGCCCGCGCGCTTGGGTGTTGGCGCCATGGCCCCAGAACACCATCGCCTTCAGCCGATCGGGCTGCTCGATATTCTCCTTGGCCTCCAAGATTCCATCCTGGTAACGCGTTTCGGGAATACCCGCCGTCTCCATCAGCTTCTTCGAGACGAAGCGCTTTTGCAGCCAATCGTAATCGGTGCCCCACACCCGCGCCCAGTGTCGCCACGACGTCTCGGCCAACCCGTAATAGCAAGGCAGCGTCAATATATCCAAACCGAGGTCCGTGGCGCCCTGCACGTTGGTGTGGCCGCGATAGATATTTGCGCCGCCGCCCGAGGTTCCGATCACGCCGTAATTGAGGCCAAGCACGCAGTAGGAGCGAACATTGGCGTGGCCGACATGGTGCTGGGTGCCGCCCATGCACCAAATGACGGTGAACGGCCGGTGCTCCCACAGCGTTTTGGCGACGCGCCGCAGCTGCGAACCCGGCACGCCGGTAATGCGCTCGACTTCCTCCGGCGTGTATTTCGCCACTTCCTTGCGCACGTCGTCGAAACCGTAGACCCGTTGCTTGATGAACGTCTCGTCCGACCAGCCATTCTCCAGCGCGTGCCACAAAATGCCCCAAATCAGCGCGATGTCCGTGCCCGGCCGGAAGCGAACATGCTCGGTGGCGTGCGCGGCGGTGCGTGAGAACCGCGGATCGCAGACGATCACCGGCGCTTGGTTCTGCTCCTTGCCGCGGAAGAAGTGCAGCATCGACACCGGATGCGCCTCCGCGGCGTTGCCGCCGATGACGAAGATCGCTCGGCTGTTCTGGATGTCGTTGTAGGAATTCGTCATCGCCCCATAGCCCCAGGTCTGGGCGACGCCGGCAACCGTTGTCGAGTGACAGATGCGGGCTTGGTGGTCGACGTTGTTGGTGCCCCAATAAGCCGCGAACTTACGCAGCAAATAGGAGGCTTCATTGGTGAACTTGGCCGATCCCAACCAGTAGACCGACTCCGGACCCGAGGTCTCGCGGATCTTGAGCAGCTTGTCGCCGATCTCGTTGATCGCCGCGTCCCACGACATCCGTTGCCACGCGCCGTTGGCCAGCTTCATCGGAAATTTCAGCCGGCGGTCGCCATGGACGATCTCGCGGATCGCCGCGCCCTTGACGCAGTGAGCGCCGAGATTGATCGGCGATTCAAAGGTCGGTTCCTGGCCGGTCCACACGCCATTCTGTACTTCGGCTGTCACCGTGCAACCCACCGAGCAGTGGGTGCAGATGTTCTTTATCTTCTTGGTCTCGACGCCATAAAGCGGCCGCGACACCGCATCGGCGCGCTTGACCATCGCGAAATTCAACCCGGACGCCACGGCCAGCCCTCCGGCGGCGATCCCGGAACGGCGCAGGAATGCGCGGCGGTCAATGCCTGCGCCGACAACGCCGGCGAAGGCCTTCGAAAGGCGCGTCCCGCTCGCAGTCAATGGCGATTTCCTCGTCAACATCGTTCGTCTCCTGTACCTGATTACTTCGCCAGGTCGTAGTAGCGCTTTACGTGCTCGGTCAGGCGGTAGCCGCGCGACGCCTCGTCGCTGCGCTCGCCTGCCTGGGCTTTTTTACCGCCGAGCGTGCTTGCGCCAGCGGTGCCTGCAACTGCGGCGCCAACGCCCAGCCCTGCCGTGCGGAAGAATTCGCGCCGCGTCGGCCTGCCGGTTTTGTCTTGCTTGGTCATGTCACTCACCTTTCTCCTGGCGATTTGTGTCCAGCCCGTCGCCGAGCCATTCGTTCGCTGCCATGAGCGCCCCGGTTTCCCCTGCACAGCGGAGCCTCGAATCAGTCCTCCGTCTCGACATCCGGCGGCATGCGCTCCGATCGTCGAACCGCTACGCCGCCGAATCCTCGAGCGCTTCGTCGATCGAAAACGCGACGCGCTCGATATCCATGAATAGCCGCCCCATCGTCCCCACCGGCATGTATAGCCGCGCCGCCTTGGCGCGCTCGAGGTCGGCAAAGAAACGCGGCGCCCATGAACCCACATGCCGCTCGAAAAACCGCCGCTGGCGCGCCAAATTGCCGGCCGCCCCTCCAAAGGTGCCGTTAATCAAGCCGGCCATAGTCTCGCACAGCGCGGCAATGTGATCCTCGGGCTCGCCGATATCGTCGCGACGCACGACGCCGAGTTCGGCCAATTCGCCGCGCAACTGGGCAAGCGGCCTCTCGTACAGGAACCCCGTCAGATAATACGAGCCATAAGGCTGTAACTCGCCCTGGGCGACACCGTAAAAGAGTTCGTGATACTCCTTCGACGCCGTTTGCTCGGTCGTACCGCGGGCAACGGCGGCAAGCGCTGCTATCGCCTGGCCGAACTCGCTGTCATCGCCAGCAAGCGAACGCACCAGCGCCAAAGTCTCCGCGCTCGGCGGTCGTGCTAATAGCCGACCGAGAAGCGCGTACACATTCGCGCGCAGCACATCTTCTTCGCTAACTGAGTGTTGAGTCTCAACTACGTTCGGCTGCAAGGACGCCTCCCAACGCCCGTCACCGTCCGATCGTCGACGCCGCCTCTGCCGCTAACCCGCACCTCTTTCCGGGCGCTCGAACCAATTCTGACGTACCCATAATAACGTTATGGATATACGCAGCTTTTGGCACTAAGCAATTAACCTCTATTGGCCATACCGTGTCAACAAAATGCCGCCGAATTAAACACAAGCAAAGACTAATGCGTGCGATTGCGAACAGTAGGCGCAAGGCTTTTCCTTGTGTTGATGTATCTGGCTATTGCACTGCAATGTGTTTGACACTGCCTCAGCCGTTTAGGTTTCCGATTCGCGCGATCCATCTCCATCCTTCGCCGGCTCGGCCGCCGATTCGGCAGAGTCGGCGCGATTCGCCGGTTTCTCCGATACCTCGCCTTTATCGCTCTTCGGCTCGGCGGCGGCCGACGATCCTTCATCCGTCTTGCCGTCGACCTTGTCGAGGTAACCCGTGCCGACGTTATACAAAGTCTGAGCCAGCCCTTCGGGAAAGGTCGGCACGGCATTGAAATCCATCATGTGCATCTCGAACCAGTCCGGTCCGGAGATCGCGGTATCAAGGGCCCACATGCGTCGTAGCGCCTGCTGACGCAACCCGTCCGGAACTCCCGGCCGCATGAACGCAGCGAAGTCGGAATCCGCGGTCAGATCCTCGATCGACGGAAGTTGCGAAACGTCGAAGGGTTTCTCTTCGTGCTCCTTGGTTGGCGCTCGCGCATTCGGATCGACGCGCGCGGTCGCCGAATGACTCGGAGCCTCCGGCTCGCCTCGATTGGCTTTCGAGCGCGAGTCTTGCTTGAGCCGCGACCAGCGTTGCGCGAACGGCTCGTCCTGGCTCGCCGCTGGCGCGGCCTGGTCAGGTGTCTTGGGCGCTCGAGGGGCCATAATCGTTGTGTCCCGATCCGCGGCCAAAGCCCTTGAGAGGATCGTGCCGCTTGCGCTTGCGCTTGTAGAATTTTTCCACGACGTGGAACGCGGCGCAGTAGTCGGCCACCCATTCGGCGATCACCTCGGGAAGCGCCACGCGCTCGATGATATGCTCGCCGCCTTCCATATACGCTTCCGCCTCGGCGGGCGAAACCGTCACCAATTTGACCGCGACTCCGTGTGGAGCTTCGCCGGCGTCAACACGCACCACGACGTACACCGACGGCTCAGCCGTCGCCAGGTTGAGCAAGTAGTTGTCGGTCTCGCGCCGATTCAATTCAAGCGTCGCGGTCCCGGCGAAATATTGCTCGACTGGCCCTTCCTTGAAGGCCAGCGACCACGGTTCCGCCGCCGGCGCGCCGGCAACCACGGCGGTCGGACGCCATGTGAATTCTTGCCAAGGGTTGCTCGTCGGGCGCCGCTCGAGGAATACGCCGACCTGCATGCGCTCGTGCGGGCTAAGCTCGGGTGACGACTCCGATGGCGCCGACGCGGAGTCAGTCGATTGGTCAACGCTCTTACGATCGCTTGGGGCCACGCTAGTCCTTCCTGTTCTTCCGAGAATCTAGGTGTCACGCCTCAAGAATTACAGATCCGCTCCCTCGAGCACGAACCGCTCCGCCTCGGCTAGGTCCTCGGGTCGATTGGCGTTGAAGAACGGGTCGATCGGTCCGACCGCGAATTCGGCCACGGCCAACCGATGGCGCGCTGTCCAAACGTCAACCTTGCGGATGCTGTCGACTTCGATGGCGCGGCGTAAATCGTCGCGCAGATCGACCCGCCATAAGCCGAACACTGGATGCGTCTGGCCGCCCGACGCGGCGCAGGCCAAGTCGGCACTTTCGGTCTCGGCACGCGCGCGAAGCCGCACGGCCAGGTCGAGAGGAACAAACGGAGCGTCGCCGGCGAAACTTGCCAGCCATTTGCATCGTGGAGCGTGCGCCGCCGCCCATTCCATGCCGGTAAGCACGCCGGCAAGCGGCCCGACGAAACCTTGGACGACATCGGCCGCCACCGGCAGATCGAAGGTCGCAAAGCGTGACGGCTCGCCGTTCGCGTTCAAGACGAGGGCCGCGACCTGCGGCCGCACGCGCTCGATAATGCGTTCCAAGATGGGTCGGCCGGCCAGCAACCGCAGACACTTGTCGCCACCGCCCATGCGCCGCGATAAGCCGCCGGCGAGTACGACGCCGGCGACGTCGGACATGGTTGCGTGCGCCGAGGCGGCGATCATTCCTCGTCTCCTAGCGCGCTCTTGCGTTGATGACGCCGGTCCTCCTCGGCGACGTCGCGTGCGTCGGCGTCGCGAACGATCCGCTCGGCGCCCGATAGCACGACGAAGCGCGCGCCCTTGGCGCGGCCAATGAGCGTCAGTCCCGCCTTGCGCGCCAATTCCACTCCCCACGAGGTGAAGCCTGAACGGGAGATGAGAATCGGAATTCGCATCTGTACCGTCTTGATCACCATCTCGCTGGTCAATCGGCCGGTGGTGTAGAAAAGTTTTCCGCGAGGCGTTACGCCTTTGAGGAACATGTAACCGGCGATTTTGTCGATAGCGTTGTGGCGGCCGACGTCCTCCATGTAGACGAGCGGCCGGTCCTCCTCGCACAGCACGCAGCCATGGATCGCTCCCGCCGCAAGATACAGACTGGGAGAGGTATTGATCTTGCGTGTCAGGCGGTAGAGCCATGAGGTGCGGAGCCGGGCGTCCTTGGCCAGAACGATATCGTCGAATTTCTCCATCAAATCGCCGAATACGGTGCCCTGGGCGCAACCCGAGGTGAGCGTCTTCTTTTTCAGCTTGTCCTCGAAATCGGTTCGCCGCTTGGTGCGGACTACGACGGTGTCGATCTCGGAGTCGAAGTCGACGCCGGTCACCTCGTCGTCGGGGCGCAGCATGTTCTGGTTGATCAGATAGCCGACGGCCAGAAATTCGGGGTAGTCGCCGATCGTCATCATAGTGACGATCTCCTGGCCGTTGAGATAGACCGTCAACGGCCGTTCCACGACTACCGACGTTTCGACCGGATTGCCGCTCTGATCGACCCCGACGACACGGCGCGTGAGCCGCGCGTCGTCGGGGTCCGGACGGACCCAGAATTCGCCGCCGGCGGGCGGACGCATTTCGTTCATTCCATGAATATGGCCCTGGCGACGGCACAGGGACAAGCCGGATGCGCCTCTACCGCCAAAATGCTGCGAGGCTGTCGATTACCCGTATTAGCGCAAGGGTTGCCAATAATTAACACTTATGTGTAAAAGTAACATGTGTTTGCATAAAAATGATGGGCCATGGGAGAGATCGTCACCGCTTTTGGCACCGCGCTCGGCCTCTTGGTCCGGTTCGACGCGACGCTCACGGAAATCGTTCAGCTTAGCCTAGGCGTCAGCCTCTCCGCCGTCGCCTTGGCGTCGCTCATCGGCTTGCCAGTGGGTGCGATCGTTGCCGTGCACCGGTTTGCCGGCCGCCGCGCCGTGATCGTCGTTCTCAATGCCCTGATGGGTCTGCCGCCGGTCGTCGTCGGGCTTGTCGTTTATCTGCTCTTGTCGCGCGCCGGGCCATTGGGACCGCTCGGGTTGCTATTCACTCCACCGGCAATGGTGGTCGCGCAATCCATACTGATCGCTCCCATCATCGCAGCGCTGGCCCGCCAGGTTATCGAAGACGCCTGGCACGAATACGAGGAACAGCTGCGCTCCTTGGGCGCGCGCCCGTCGCGGGCGATGTGGACGTTGCTTTGGGACACGCGCTTCGCGCTGGTAACAGTGGTGCTGGCAGGGCTCGGCCGCGCCGCCGCCGAAGTCGGCGCGGTGATGATCGTCGGCGGCAACATCGACGGCGTGACGCGGGTGATGACCACGGCGATCGCACTCGAAACGAGCAAGGGCGATCTGCCGCTCGCGCTCGGACTGGGGCTCGTGCTTATTTGCCTGGTGCTCGCGCTCAACGCAGCGGCGTTCGCGATACGCGAGACCGCGATTCGTCGCTTCGGGTGAGCGCGGTGGCAACCGTCCCGACCATCCTGCCGCTGCGTCTCGATGCCGTCTGCATGACAGCGCGCGGGGCGCGGATCATCGACGAGGTGAACTGCGAATTCGTCGGCGGCGCACGCAGCGTGGTCCTCGGCGCCAATGGCGCCGGCAAAAGCGTTCTCCTCCGCCTTTGCCACGGCTTGTTGCAGCCCAGCGCGGGTAGGATTGTCTGGCACGGGGCGAACGGCGTCGATCCTTCGCGCCGACAGGCGATGGTGTTCCAGCGCCCGGTGATGTTGCGGCGCTCGGCGCTGGCCAACGTCGTCTATGCCTTGAAGCTCGGCCGAGTGCCCCGCGCCGAACGGCACGAGCGCGCGGCGATGGCGCTGGCGCGGGTCGGTCTCGCCGAGATCGCCGACCGGCCGGCACGCGTGCTGTCGGGCGGCGAGCAGCAACGCCTCGCGCTTTCGCGCGCCTGGGCACTTGACCCGGAGGTGCTGTTCCTCGACGAGCCGACCGCCAATCTCGACCCGACCGCGACGCGCGCCGTGGAGGAGATCATCCAGCAAATCGCCGACGCGGGCACGAAGATCGTCATGACGACGCACAATCTCGGCCAGGCGCGCCGCCTCGCCGATGAAATCCTTTTCATCCACCGTGGGCGGCTGCTCGAGAAGAGTCGGGCCGACCGCTTCTTCGCCGCCCCCGCATCGCCGGAGGCCGCCGCTTTCTTGAAGGAAGAATTGCCATGGTGAATCGTCGAAACGCGCTGCTCGCCGTGCTTGTCGTCGGCTTATCGGCATTTGTCGCGACGGCAGGCGCTGCCGATCGATTCATCACCGTCGCCTCGACGACGTCGACCGAGCAATCGGGGCTGTTCAAGCACATTCTGCCCCTCTTCCAGGCCAAGAGCGGAATCGAGGTGCGGGTGGTCGCGCTCGGCACCGGCCAGGCGCTCGACATGGGTCGGCGCGGCGACGCCGATGTCGTGTTCGTACACGACGCCGTGGCGGAGCGGAATTTCGTCGCCGACGGCTTTGGAGTCGATCGTCGCGAGGTGATGTACAACGATTTTGTGGTCATCGGCCCGGGCGCCGATCCGGCGAAAGTCGCCGGGATGAAGGACGTCGCGGCAGCGCTAAAGAAGATCGCCGAGAGCAAAGCGCCGTTCGTCTCGCGCGGCGACAAGAGCGGCACGCACGCCGCCGAATTGCGCCTGTGGAAACTGGCCGGCGTCGATATCGCCGCCGCCAAGGGCCCGTGGTATCGCGAAACCGGTTCGGGCATGGGGCCGGCGCTCAACACGGCCGCGGCGCTGAACGCCTACATCCTGTCCGATCGCGGCACCTGGCTCAGTTTCAAAAATCGCAGCGAGCTCAAGATCGTCGTCGAGGGCGACCAGCGACTTTTCAACCAGTACGGCGTGATGCTGGTGAATCCGGCGAAACACAGGCACGTCAAGCGAAGCGATGGCACGACTTTCATCGACTGGATGGTCTCACCCGAGGGTCAAAAGGCGATCGCCGACTACAAGATCGGCGGCGAGCAGCTTTTCTTCCCCAACGCCAAGGCGACGCGCAGCGGCTCGTAGCGGCCCGAACGACTAGAGCGTGATCCGCTTCGGTGTCATCATTTCGTGCGCCCTCATCCCGAGCTTGTCGAGGGACAAAGGACGAGGGGTACAACCGCCGGTTCAACCTTATCGAATCACGCTCTAGTCGCGCGAGGGCCCCTTGAGTTCGACGGTGTTGCCGTCGGGGTCGCGAATGTAGAGCGACGGCCCTCTGCCTTCGGCGCCATAGCGCTGTACGACTTCGCCCGCGGTAACACCGTGTGCCGCCAGTTTGCCGCGGATCGCGTCCGGATCGAGCGTGGCGACGCGCACCGCAAAGTGATCCATGTTGCGTCCCCCCTCGCCCGGCGCCGCGCCGCCCAATCGGCCCAGCTTGCCGGCGATTTCGACGAGATCGATCAGCGAGCCGCCGGCGCGAAGCTGGACCAGCCCAAGCTGCTCGTGCCGCTTTTCGACCTTGCATCCCAGCACGTCGCAGTAAAACGCGATCGAGCGTGCGACATCGCTTACCCGCAAGACGACATGGTCGATGCCGAGAATCTCGACCGCAGGCTCCGTCCGCACGTTTCGCGCCGTGCCGCCCATTCAGGAACTCCACACGACGCGACCGAGGCTGGCGACGTCGTACCCGCCAAGGTCGCGGGCCCGCCCGGCAAGCGCGGCACCGCGCGCAAATTCGAGAAGGCTTTGCACCGGCGCTTCGAAATAGTCGCGACGGCGCATGGCGAGGTCAAAACGCTCGCTGTGCAAGGGCGCGAAGTGCAGGCGGAATTGCTGCGCCACGGCGCGCACCGCCAGGCCTGCGTCGGCCTTGCCTTCAAGAACCGCCAGCGCCAGATCGCTTTCGCTGAGCGCCGGCTGCGGCAACCATCGCAGATCGGCGGGCTTGATTCCGGATTCCGCGAGCAAATGGACCAGCAGTATCTGGCTTCCGGCCTCGTTCTGGCGCGCGATCATCCGCGCCTTGCGCGCCCGAAGGTCGGCCACGCCGCCGATGCCGAGCGGGTTGCCGGGCGCCGTCAACAATCCCTGTTCGCGCCGCGCCCATTCGATCAGCACCACGTCGCGGCCGGCCAGCGCTTCGCGCGCCACGGGCACATTGTATTCGCCGCTGTCGGGATCGAGCACGTGCATGCCGGCGACCATCGCCTCGCCGGCGGCAAGCCGCCGCAATCCGTCGAGGCTGCCGCCGGTCAGCAGCGCCATTCCGCATTTCGATTCGCGGATCGCCCAGTCGAGCAACGGATCATGGCTCCCCGCGACGACGCGGGGTGCAGGACGAAACGCCGCGCCGGCCGAACCATATTCGGTATTGTGCGCCACCCAGAGATCGATAAGCGCACGGGGAAACAGCCATTTGCCCGTGACGCGCGAACATGGGATCTGCTTGGCGCGGACCAAGTCGTAGACCTTGCGTTCCTTGATGCGCAGATAGTCGGCCACCTCGCGCGTGTTCATCATCGCCCGCGAAGCCTGCTTTTCGGAACGCGGCTTGTCCGACCTTTCGCTCATCTTGCATCCAGTATAGCGATGAGGCGGGGGGCATGTGGAGCGTCGCTCGCGTGGCAAGATTGACCTTGCGCCAATGGCGGCCATTTGCCACAAACATTCCGCCTGCGACGGGAGACGCGCGTGCACCAAGAACTGCGCCCCGGAATGAGGCGCGCGCGGGAAGGCTTCGGCTAATGGAGATAAACGGCAAGCGGCTCCTGGTTTGCAATTGCAACGCTACGATGCCGCTCGACGTGGATGGAATCGCGCGCGGATGCGGCGGCGCGGCGCTTGAAATGCATACGCTGCTCTGCCGCGCGCAGCTCGACGCGCTCGAGAAGGCGCTCGTCGGCGGCAAACCGCTTCTCGTTGCCTGCACCCAGGAGGCGCCTCTGTTCGCCGAGGCGCGCGCCGAGGCGGGGGTCGATGTCGACCTCAGGTTCACCAACATTCGCGAGCGCGCCGGTTGGTCCGAGGAGGCCGACCAGGCGACGCCGAAAATCGCCGCGCTTCTCGCCGAGGCCGCGCTCGATCTCCCGCCGACGCCGACGGTTTCGCTGAAATCAACCGGCGTCACGCTGATCTATGGGCGCGACGAGAAGGCGATCGACGCGGCGCGGCGGCTCGCCGATCGCCTCGAGTGCACCGTGCTCTTGAATGATCCCGGCGACATCGTGCCGCCGCGGCTGACCGAAGTACCGATCTACCGCGGTATGATCGTCGCGGCGCGCGGCCATCTCGGCGCGTTCGAGATCGAGGTCGACGGCTACGCCGCGGCGATTCCCTCATCGCGTGGCCGGCTCGAGTTCGAGGCGGCGCGCGACAACGCGGCGTCGCGGTGTGACCTTATTCTCGACCTCAGCGGCGGCGCGCCGTTGCTGCAGGCGCATGCCAAGCGCGATGGGTATTTCCGGCCCGATCCCGGCGACCCCGCGGCGGTCGAGCGCGCGCTGTTCGACATCGCCGACATGGTCGGCGAGTACGAGAAGCCACGTTACGTCAAATACGACGCAACCATCTGCGCCCATAGCCGCAGCCGCAAGACCGGTTGCACGCGCTGTCTCGACGTCTGCCCGACCGGCGCTATCGTCTCGGCCGGTGACCATGTCGCGATCGATGCGTATGTCTGCGCCGGTTGCGGTTCGTGCGCCAGCGTTTGTCCCACCGGCGCGGCGACCTACGATCTACCCCCGCAGCCCGCGCTGTACGATCGTTTGCGGACTCTGCTCGGAACCTATTCGCGCTCCGGCGGCGCGCGCCCGATGCTCTTGGTGCATGACGGCCGCCATGGCGAGGAGCTGATCTCGATGATGGCGCACCATGGGCGCGGCCTGCCGGCGCGCGTCTTGCCGTTCGCCGTCAACGAAGTGACGCAACTCGGCTTCGATTTCTTCATGGTGGCGCTCGCCTATGGCGCCGCGCAGCTCCGCTTGCTTGTCGATCCTCGCAAACGCGGCGAGATCGCCGGGCTCGCCGCGCAGATCGGCCTCGCCGAGGCGGCGTTATCCGGGTTGGGTTACGGGGAGGGACGCGTTGCGGCGATCGAAGCCGCCGATCCCGAAATCGTCGAAGCCGCGCTGTACGCCGCGCCAAAAGTCGCCGCGCCAAGACCAGGGGCGTTCTTGCCGATGGGCGGTAAGCGCGCGGTCAACCTGTTGGCGCTACGCCACCTGCGTTCGGTCGCGCCGGCGCCGGTCGACATACTGCCGCTGGCGCCCGGATCGCCGTTTGGCGCGCTCGAGGTAACCGTTGCCGGATGCACGCTGTGTCTTGCGTGCGTGGGCGCCTGCCCGACCGGCGCACTGATCGACAATCCCGAACGGCCGATGCTGCGGTTCATCGAGGATGCCTGCGTCCAATGCGGGCTGTGCCGGGCGACCTGTCCAGAGAAGGTCATCCAGCTTCGGCCGCGATTCAATTTCAACGATGACGCGCGCTCGCCTGTAGTGGTCAAGGAGGAGGAGCCGGCGCAGTGCATCCGCTGCGGCAAGCCCTTCGCCGCCCGCGCGGCGATCGAGCGCGTGATCGAGAAGCTTTCCGGTAAGCACTGGATGTACATGCAAAGCGGCGCGCTTGATCGTATCCGCATGTGCGACGAGTGCCGGATGATCGTCCAAAGCGAGACCGCGATCGATCCCTTCGCCGGTCCGCCGCGCCCGCCGATCCGGACCACCGACGAGGAATTGCGGTTGCGCGATTTGGCCCGTGCCCAGGCAGCCGACAAGCCGACGGAGGGTAACGCGTGACCGCGCGCATCGCGGCGGCCCCGATCGCAAAGGTGGATGAAATGCGGAGCGGAAGGCGCTATGTTCATCCGGGAATAGCGCTGCATGGCAGCCCGGCTTCCATCACGACTTGAGGCCACGTTTCGCCGGATGACGAACTTGCACTCCGAGACCAATCTTGGCTCGCCAACCGCGCCGCTGATCGACCCGTACCAGCGACGCATCAGCTATTTGCGCGTGTCGGTCACCGATCGCTGCGATTTCCGCTGCGTTTACTGCATGGCGGAGGACATGGCCTTCCTGCCGAAGGCGGAAATACTGACGCTGGAGGAGCTCGACCGTCTTTGCTCGTCCTTCGTGCGGATGGGCGTGCGCAAGCTGCGACTCACCGGCGGCGAGCCGCTGGTGCGCCGCAACATCATGTGGTTGTTCAAGCGGCTCGGCCGGCATCTTGCGAGCGGCGACCTCGCCGAGCTCACGGTGACGACCAACGGCAGCCAGCTCGGCCGTTACGCCGGCGAACTGGCCGAGGCTGGAGTGCGCCGGATCAACGTTTCGCTCGATACGCTCGATCCGGCGAAGTTCACGGCGATCACCCGCTGGGGACGCCTCGACCAGGTGCTAAGCGGCTGCGAGGCGGCAAGCGCCGTCGGCCTCACGATCAAGATCAACGCGGTGGCGCTCAAGGGCGTCAATGAGGACGAATTGGAGCATATGGTCGCCTGGTGCGGCGACAAAGGTTATGACTTGACCATCATTGAAGTCATGCCGATGGGCGATATCGGCCCCGATCGGCTCGACCAATACCTGCCTTTGTCGCTTGTCCGCGCACGCCTTGCGAAGCGCTGGACGCTGGAGGAGAGCGACTATCGTACCGGCGGGCCGGCGCGCTATGTCACGGTCAAGGAAACCGGGCGCAAGCTCGGTTTCATCACGCCGCTGACCCACAATTTTTGCGAATCCTGCAACCGCGTGCGGCTGACGTGCACCGGCACGCTCTATATGTGTCTTGGCCAGAACGACGACGCCGACCTTCGTTCGGCGCTACGCGCTTCGCCCGACGACGCACTGCTCGAAGCGGCGGTCCGCGAAGCGATCAGCCGCAAGCCCAAGGGACACGATTTCGTCATCGACCGCCGTCACCGCGGCCCGGCCGTGGCCCGCCACATGAGCGTCACCGGCGGCTGAACCGCCGCGGCGATGGCGGGCGGACGATATCGCCCGCCCGCCGATCGCGTGGCGGCAAACCGAACTCAGCCGGTTGCCTTGGCCGTCGTGTAAACGTTGGCGACATGACCGCTGTCGCCGCGCTTGTGCGTCGTGGCGCTCGACGTTTCCACCTTGCTGTCGTGGATGCAGTTGCCGTTGAGCACCGCGCCTTCCTCGATCGACAGGGCCTTGTAGGTCACATCGCCGGTCACGCGCGCGCTGCGCGCGATGCGCACCGTGGTGCCGCGGACGGCGCCATTGATCTCGCCGCTGATGATGACGGTCTCGGCGCTGGTGCCGCCCTTGACCTTGGCGCCCTCGCCGATCGTCACGGTGCGGCTTTCCACATCGCCTTCGACCGCGCCGTCGATTTGTACGTCGCCCGAGCAGATCAGATTGCCGACCACCTTCAGCTCGGCGCTGATGACGGACGGGCCCTTGGTCGCGCGCGCCTGCGAATGCGCGGGCGCATGCGACGCGGTCGCGGCGGCGGACGTCGTCTCGGGCGTCGATTTCATGTCGTAGTTTCTCTCGGTCTTGGTGAACATCGTGCTTGTCCTTCCTCTCATTCACGTTGTCTTACGAACGTTCCGCCGGGCCCGTTTTACTCCTCGTCCGTTTCCACGGAGCCCGATCTGAAGAAATTGATCGGCCGCCACGGCTTTAGCCCGTCGTGCACCGCCCCGGGCTCGATTTTCAGCACATGGTGAAAGACCTTGCCGATGACTCGCGCGCAGCTGCCGAGCGTCACGTTGACCGCCACGACCCGTCCGCGCATCGAGCCATTGATCAAGACCGTCTCGGCATAGATCCGTCCTTCGACATGTCCTCCTTCGCCGATCGTCAGACTGCGGCCGCGAACGATTCCCTCGACCAAACCGTCGATACGGATCGACCCGCTGCCGACCACATCGCCAATGATTCTGAGGTCGGAGGTAATGACTGTGTTCATACGATGCTGATCGACCTACCCCCACTGTTACGCCCGTCCCCTGTTGGCACGACGACGTTTGCGGTGGATTCTTGATCCCGCCGCGCCAGCGCTGATCATACAAGCAAGCGAGGCGCGACGGAAGCGATCGTCTGCAGTCGTATTTTGACGAATCTCTAAGACTTTAGACAGTTAATATGACGCTCAACATGAAGTAGTTGTCGAGCTGCGTGCGGGCCACAAAATGTGGTAAGAGCGCTTTGGCGCGCAATTCTCCTGCCGCACGCCATCCGCCGCGCTGGCGGCGCGAAAGCGTGCCGCGTCGCAGGCGCTCGGCTATACTCCCGGCCCGCTTTCAAGCCGTTGCGCGCCTACTTTTCATGCCCAAACCGAAGATCGCCATCGTCGCCGCGGAGACCGAGGCGGCTCAAGTCGCCTTGCGCAGACTCGTACGACGCTACGGCGCCGCGCGACCCGAGGATGCCGAGGTCGTGGTCGCGTTGGGCGGGGACGGATTCATGTTGCAGACGATGCACCGTTTTCTTGAACACGGCCTGCCGATTTACGGCATGCACCGCGGCAGCGTCGGTTTTCTGCTCAACGAGTACGCGGAGCGGGGTCTCTATCAACGCATCGCGCGCGCCGAGCGCGTGACCCTCCACCCGCTGGCGATGGCCGCCGCGACGGTCAAGGGCCGAACCGTCGCGGCGCTGGCGATCAACGAGGTCTCGCTCTTGCGGCAGAAGCGGCAGGCGGCCAAGCTCAGAATTTTGGTCGACGGCGTCGAGCGGCTGCCCGAATTGATCTGCGACGGCGTCCTAGTGGCGACGCCTGCCGGCAGCACCGCCTATAACCTTTCGGCCCACGGTCCGATCATTCCGTTGGCCGCCGGACTCTTGGCCCTCACGCCGATCAGCGCCTTTCGTCCGCGGCGCTGGCGCGGCGCGCTGCTGCCGCGCCACGCCGCCACGACGATCGAAATCCTCGAGCCGGACAAGCGACCGGTGAGCGCCACCGCCGATCATACCGAGGTACGCGACGTCGCCTCGGTGAAAATTCGCGAGGAGCCCGACGTTTCCATCACCATTCTGTTCGATCCCGAGCACAATCTCGAGGAGCGCGTGCTCAAGGAGCAGTTCGCCCCGTGACGACGTTCATCGCGGCGACGGCCGAAATCGGCGTTATCCGCCGCTCAACGCCTGCACGATCTGCACCCCGTCGCTCGGCGCCAGCGAATGTGTCAGATCCATCACCTGGTCGCCGTTGACGAAGACCCGGACGTGCGGTCGTATCCGGTCTTGCTCGTCGATGACGCGAAATCGCAGACCCCGATATTGACGATCGAGATCGACGAACAATTCGCCGAGCGTCGCGCCGCTCGCTTCGACCTCCCGTCGCTTGGTGTAGGAATAGAGCGGGCTGGGAATCAGAACCTTCATCGCGCGATCCTCGCTACCGCCGAACGGCGCGGAGAGGGCGGTCCTATCCGATCTCGGTGGTCTCAACCGCATAGATCTCGGGCAAATGCCGGGCGATGCAGGTCCACCGCCTGCCCTCGTCGCGGCTAATCCACAAGTCGCCGCTTGTCGTCCCGAAGTAAAGACCGACCGGGTTCTGTGCGTCGGCCGTCATTGCCTGGCGTTTGACCGTCCACCAAGCGTGCCGCTCGGGAAGGCCGGTATCGAGCCGCTGCCAGCGTTTTCCGCCGTCGCGCGTGACGTAGACGCTCGGAACGCCGTCCGGGCTGGTCCGCGGCCAAACTGTCGTGCCGTCCATCGGAAAGACCCAAACGGTGTCCGCGTCGCGCGGGTGCACGACCATCGGAAAGCCGATATCGCCGACGCGTTTGGGCATTGTCTTGCCGATGCGCAGCCAATTTTTCGACGGCCGGTCCAGCCGGTAAATGCCACAGTGGTTCTGCTGGTACAGCCGATCCGGGTTGCTCGGACACATCCGAACGCAGTGGGGATCATGAAAAGCGATATTGGACCGATCGAAGCCTTCGACCACTTCGAGACCGTCGACGATCGGCGCGAATGTCCGGCCGCCGTCGATGGTTTCGTGCACGCCGCCGCCCGACATGGCGAAGTACAGGTGATCGCGGTCGCGCGGGTCGACGATGATCGAGTGAAGCTTGGGCCCGTCGGGCGTTCCGTCCTGAACGGTGCCCATCCATGTCAGGTACTGCGGGTCGTCGTTGATGCTGGAAAACGGCTCCCAGGTGATCCCGCCGTCCTCGGAGCGAAAGAGCCCCTGCGGCGAGGTGCCCGCAAGCCATACGTTGGGTTCATCGGGATGTCCGGGTGCGAGCCAGAACGTGTGATCGACGCTGCGTCCCTTCTCGCCTTCGCCCGCCTTTCGGAACGCCGGCGGTTTTGCCGCTTCTTTCCATGTTCGGCCGAGATCGGTGGAGCGGAACACGGTCGGCCCGAGATGACCGGTCTTCGCTGCCGCGAGCAGCGTGCGCCGATCGCGTGGATCCAGAATCACATGATTGACGATGTGGCCGAGGAAGTGCGGCCCGTCCGTCCGCCACGTCCGCCGCGCCGCGTCGCCATGATACAGCCAGGCGCCCTTGCGCGTGGCGACGAGCGCCAATACGTGGCGTGCCCGCGGCGCGCGGCGGGCGCGCTTTGTTCGAGACGCCGGTTTCTTCTTGGAACGCGCCATAAGACAGTTCTCCCTCGCGGCAGAAATCGGCGCAAAACAGCGCCGAGCATTTTTCCTCTAATTCGGCGGCATCGCAATGCCAAGTGAGATTCGTTGGACATTGCGCTTCGACACCCCCGCGGCGAGCTGGCGCGCCGGCTTCCGTCCGGCGCCAAATGCCCGAGAGGGGTTTAGTCCGGCGACACGACCGTGAGATAGGGCGCTGTCGGCTTCTCGGTATCGCCGAGCATCTTCGGCGGTTGGTGGCGAACCGGCTTCAGACTCTTGAGATATGAGGCCAGCGCTCGAGCGTCCGCATCGGTCAACCTGCCGTAACTGTGGTATGGCATGATCGGCGCCAACACGCGCCCGTCGGGCCGTTCGCCGGTGCGCACCGCCTTTATAATGTCGGCCTCGCTCCACTTGCCCAAGCCGGTTTCGGCGTCAGAGGTGAGATTGGGCGGATAAAAGATACCGAGCCCGGGAATCTTGAATCCGACCTCGGAGCCGGCAAGATGCCGACTTGGATCAGGCTTGCCGACGAGAGCTCCCGTAGTGTGGCACCCGGCGCAGTCCATGATCGCCGCCAGATACTCGCCGCGTTTGACGCGCTCTTGCGAAAGCGC
>DATIBC010000050.1:0-40636 GCA_035457725.1 Alphaproteobacteria bacterium
CGCCGGCGAGGGCGCGGTCCACGCCCGTCTTGCTGGCAGTGGCGGCGTCGAGCGCTGGATCGCCTGCTGGGACAAGATCAACCTTTTGGCCCGGCGCACCGAGAGCCTAAATCTGGATCGCCGCCTCGTCCTCATCGACGCCTTCTTGTCGCTGGCGAACCGGCAGGGTCGGCAAACTACAGGCGTTCTTGTGTAAGCGTCGGGCTTGATCGTTTAGCCCGCGCCATGGGAGAAGGGGGCCCCGGCGAACCGCCGGGCCGGTAGCGCACACCCCATCGGTGGGCGATCTGAGGGCGCAAAAATTGCGTCCGTTCAGCAATATATCGGCAACACTTAACGCTCGTTCTAAACCGGTCGATCGGTTCCGCATGCATGAAGACCTACTACCTCACGACGCCGATCTATTACGTCAATGACGCGCCGCATATCGGGCACGCCTATACGACGCTCGCGTGCGACGTGTTGGCGCGCTTCATGCGGCTCGACGGCTATCGCGTCCACTTCCTCACCGGCACGGACGAGCACGGACAGAAGGTCGAGAAGGCCGCGCAGGCCGCGGGCGAAGCGCCGAAGCCGTTCACCGACCGGTTTTCGGAGAACTTCCGTGCGCTGGCGCAAGCGCTCAACGTGTCGAACGACGATTTCATCCGCACCACCGAGGCGCGCCACATCAAGGCGAGCCAGGCGATCTGGCGCGCACTCGAGAAGAACGGCGACATCTATCTCGGCAAGTACGCCGGCTGGTATGCGGTCCGCGACGAGGCGTTCTATGGCGAGGACGAACTCGTCACTGGACCGGACGGCAAGAAGCGCGCCCCTTCGGGCGCCGAGGTCGAATGGCTCGAGGAGCCGAGCTATTTCTTCAAGCTCGCGGCTTGGCAAGACCGCCTGCTCACGTTCTACGACGAGAACCCGGATTTCGTCGGGCCAGCGACACGCTTCAACGAGGTCAAGAGTTTTGTGCGCCAAGGGCTCGACGATCTGTCGATCTCGCGCACGACGTTCAAATGGGGCGTACCGGTGCCCGATGCCCCAGGACATATCATGTATGTCTGGCTCGACGCGCTCACCAATTACATCACCGCGGTTGGCTACCCGGACACCGACAACGCGTTGTTCACCAGCTTCTGGCCCGCCGATCTGCACATGGTCGGCAAGGACATCCTGCGCTTCCACGCGGTGTACTGGCCGGCTTTCCTGATGGCCGCCGGACTGAAGCCGCCCAAGCGCGTCTTCGCGCACGGCTGGTGGACGGTGGAGGGCCAGAAGATGTCGAAATCGCTCGGCAACGTGGTCAATCCGTTCGACATCATCTCGAAGGAGAAATATGGACTTGACCCGGTGCGCTATTTCTTGTTGCGCGAGGTCCCCTTCGGCCAGGACGGCGATTTTTCGCAACGGGCAATCGAAGGAAGGCTCAACAACGACCTCGCCAACGACTTCGGCAACCTGGCGCAGCGCGTGCTGACCCAGGTCAACCGCAATTGCGCCGCCTCGGTGCCACAGCCTGGGGAGTTCACGCCGCGCGACGAAGCGATGTTGGAAGCCGCGCGTGCGCTGCTCCCGGTTCTGCGCGCCGAGATCGGGCAGCAGGCGTTCCACAAGGCGCTCGATGCACTATGGCGGGTGATCGGCGAGGCCAACCGTTATGTCGATGAGCAGGCGCCGTGGGCGCTCAAGAAGACCGACCCGGCGCGCATGAATACCGTGCTCTATGTCTTGGCCGAGGTGATCCGACACTGCGCCATCCTCTGCCAGCCGTTCATGCCGGGTTCGATGGCGAAGCTGCTCGACCAGCTTGGCCAGCCGGAGAACTCGCGAGATTTCGCCTCCCTCGCGAAGCGGATCAAGCCCGGCACGAATTTGCCTGCGCCGAGCGGCATCTTCCCGCGGCATGTCATCCCTGAGAAGGTGACGGCAGGCCGCGTCGCTACGGTCGAGGTGAAGAAGATCAAGTCGCCGCGCGGATGATGCTGGTCGACAGCCACTGCCATCTCGACTATCCGCCGCTCGCCGACGATCTGCCGGGCGTCCTGGCGCGCGCCCGCACGGCGGGCGTCGGAGCGCTGTTGACCATCGGTACCAAGCTCAAGGATTTCGAGCGGGTGCGAATGCTTGCCGAGGCGCATCCCGAGATCTGGTGTTCGGTCGGCATCCATCCGCACGAGGCGCAAAACGAGGTGGCCGACGCGGCTAAACTCGTGACGCTCGCCCGGCATCCGCGCGTCGTCGGCATCGGCGAGACGGGCCTCGACTACTACTACGACAAGAGCCCGCGCGAACAGCAAAGGGCGAACTTTCGTGCCCATATGCGCGCGGCGATCGAAGCGGGCCTGCCGCTCATCGTCCACACTCGCGATGCCGACCAGGACACCGGCGACATGCTGGCCGAAGCCGCGGCGGCCGTGGGCAGGCGGCTCAAGGGCGTGCTGCATTGCTTCACGTCGACGCGCGCGCTCGCCGAACGGGCGATCGAGCTAGGCCTTCATATTTCGATCTCCGGCATCGTGACGTTCAAGAACGCCGAGGACTTGCGCCTCACCGTCAAGGCGCTGCCGCTCGACCGATTGCTGGTCGAAACCGATTCGCCGTATCTGGCGCCCGTTCCAGTGCGTGGAAAGCCCTGCGAACCGGCGTTCGTCGCCTATACGGCGGCTAAGGTGGCCGAGCTGAAGGGGATCGCTCCGGAAGAATTGGCCCGCGCCACGACGGCGAATTTCTACGCGCTGTTCGATCGTGCGCAGGCGCCGCACCCTGCGGGATCATGAAGGTCACCATCCTCGGCTGCGGCGGCTCGGGCGGCGTGCCGTTGATCGGCTGCGCCTGCGCGGTCTGCACCTCGGACGATCCGCGAAACAAGCGGACGCGCGTATCGATCGTGGTCGAGGAGGGGCCGACACGAGTCCTGGTCGATGCCTCGCCCGATCTGCGACAGCAGTTTCTGGCGAACGGGCTGGCGACGGTCGACGCGGTGGTCCTCACCCATGGGCACGCCGATCACATTCACGGCATCGACGATTTGCGTTCGGTCAACTTCCACCGCAACGCGCCGCTCGACGTCTGGGCCGACCCGATCACAATCGCCGAGACGCTGCGGCGCTTCGGCTACGCGTTTCATCCCCCGCGCACCAACGACGGTGTCTGGTACGCGCCTTCGCTGGTGGCGCGGGAAATCTCCGGCCGGTTGACGATCGGCGCGCTCGAGATCATCCCCTTCGCCCAGGCGCATGGCGGCGATCGCGATCCGACGCTAGGTCTGCGCTTCGGCCGGTTCGCTTACTCGACCGACGTCAAGGAGTTTTCCGACGACGCTTTTCGCGCGCTCGCCGGCGTCGAAGTTTGGGTCGTCGATTGCCTTCAGGAGAGTCCCAATCCCGCCCACAGCCATCTCGAACAAACGCTCGGATGGATTGCCCGCGTCAAACCGCGGCGCGCCGTCCTGACCCACATGAACCACCGCGTCGATTACGCCGCGTGGGCGGCGCGTCTGCCGGCCGGCGTTGAGCCTGGCTACGACGGGATGGTGATCGCGCTTTAGCGCCCACATCCATCGTCCGCTCCTCGAGCGGCCTCGTCATTCGACAAGCTCAGGACGAGGAAATGAAAATATCCTCACGCTGAGCCTGTCGAAGCGTGAGCGTCCAGCTTTCCTTGAACACCAAGCAGTTTCATTCTACCGGCCGCGCGCCGCAAGCCAGACGCCGGCGAAGATGAGGGCAATGCCCAGTCCGTGATACCAGCGCGGGACTTCGGCGAGGAATAGCATCGCCAGCAGCGTGCCGAAGGCCGGCATCAGGTGAACGAAAACGCCCGTGCGGGTCGGGCCGATGCGGACGACCGACTCGTTCCACGCATAGAACGCAAAAACCGATGCGAAGACGGCGACGTAGCCGATCGCGGCGAGCGCATCGGGAGAGGCCGGGACGCCGCGGCCCGTCAGCGCCAGTTCTGCGAGATAGAGGGGTAGGTTGATGAGCGTGCCGATGGCGGAAAAGACGAACACCAGCGTCATCGGCGCGATCCCTGGCGGACGGCGGCGAAAGAGGACCGTATAAACGCCCCACACGGGCATCGCAGCTAGGATGAGCAGGTCGCCGGCGTTGAGGCGCAATGCGAAAAGTTCGCCGATGTTGCCGCGTGACACGATCGCGGCGATGCCGAGAAAGGACACGGCGATGCCGGCGAACTGCGCCGTTCGCGGGCGCTCGTGGTCGAGGATCCACGCGCACAAGATGATAAACAGCGGGATCGCCGAGTTCATCAGAACCGCGTTAATCGCCGGAGTGCGCTGCAGCCCGGCATAGACCAGCGCCTGAAAGACGACGATTCCGGTCACCGACAACACAAGCGTGATACGCCAATGGTGCCGGAGCGCGCGCGCCTGGCGGGTGAATCCTGGCAACAACACGACTGGCGCCAAAACGAGGCAGGCGATGACCCAGCGCCAGAAATTAAGACCGATCGGCGGCATCTCCGTGCGTACCGCACGGCCGACGATCCAATTCCCGGACCAGCACAGCACGGCGGCCGTGACCAAGGCGTAGGCAACCCAACTGCCATCCGATGATGGCCTTGCCTGTGTTACTGGGACCGCGCCCGAGTTGTCATCGCGGGTTTCCATGACCGGCGGCAGTTTGGCTGAGGCGCGTCGACGGTGAAATGCCGATCCGGCAGCAGGGGCAGGCGCTGTCCGCAGGGCTTGCGAAACCGTCGATATCTTGGATGTGAGGCGATTTAACCAGGCGCCAGCCACCTATACTGCCCCGATATTTTAGATTTTCGATAATATAGATTATGCGAGAAATGTGTCGAACCATCGTTCTCCTACACCCAAACGGTTCCCCTGCCATCGTCTCCGGTTTTAGATTGGGCTGACCATAAGCGGCCCCGGATTTCGTAACGGAACCTTGCCTCCGATGACCAATGATTCGACCCCTCCGATCGAGCGTCTCACCGCCGTGATGGCCAAGCTGCGGCACCCGCAGCAAGGCTGTCCTTGGGACGTCGAGCAGACATTCGCCACGATCGCGCCGTACACGATCGAGGAGGCATACGAGGTCGCCGACGCGATCGAGCGGCACGATATGGCCGGGCTGAAGGAGGAGCTGGGCGACCTCCTCTTCCAGGTCGTCTTCCATGCGCGGATGGCCGAGGAAGCGGGCTTATTCGATTTCGACGCGGTCGCGGCGGCGCTCGCCGACAAGATGGTTCGACGCCATCCCCACGTATTCGCCGGCACCGAGATCGCCAGCTCCGCCGCCCAAACGCTCGCCTGGGAAGCGCACAAGGCCAGCGAGCGGCACGGCAAGTCCGACGGCCCGACCGGCGCCCTCGACGGCGTGCCGGTCGGGTTGCCGGCGCTGGCCCGGGCGCAGAAGGTTCAGGGCCGGGCCGCGCGCGTCGGTTTCGATTGGGGCGCCGCCGGACCGATGCTCGACAAAATCGTCGAGGAGGTCGACGAAATGCGCGCCGAGATTGCCGGCGGCGGCGTTTCGGATCGGCTCGAGGAAGAGATCGGGGATTTGTTGTTTGCGTGTGTCAACGCCGCACGCTGGGCGAAAGTCGACGCAGAGAGCGCGTTGCGCCGCGCCGTGGCGAAATTCGAGCGCCGGTTCGGGCGCGTCGAGGCCGCGCTCGCGGCGCGCGGAAAGCGTCCCGAGGATTCGACGCTGGCCGAAATGGACGCGCTGTGGGACGACGCCAAGGCACGCGAACGTGAACGAAGCGGCGACTAGCGCCTGGTATCGTTGATTGAACCATTCAAAAAAGGCGGGTGCCCGTGATGTTCCTGCGCCAATTCTGCATTGCGCTAACGATCCTGATCGCGGGGCCGGCCCCGGTCGGCGGGCTGCCTGCGATTGCGCCGGAGACATCAACCGGAGCCAAGCCTGGTGCCTTCGCCCTCCCCGATTTCCTCCTCGACCCGGCGCGCAAGTCGCATCTCGCCGCGCTGCCGACGTTGCGCAACACGCTCGCGCGGACTTCGATCGATGGGCGCGTCGTGTTGGTCAATTTCTTCGCCAGCTGGTGCCCGCCCTGCCACCCCGAATTCAAGGCGCTCGTCGAGCTTGACGCCAAATACCGCGGCGCTGGCCTCGCCATTGTCGCGGTCAATCTGTTCGAGGATTGGGAAGGCGCCGCCGTTGACGGCCCGCGTCTCACGCGGTTTCTCGACCGCTACGCCCCACGCTTTCCGGTCGTTCGCGGCGGCGAGGAGACCAAGCGCCTGTTCGGCGACGTGGCGCGCATCCCGACGGTGATGATCTTTTACCGCTCGGGGGCGCCGGCGCTGCGTTTTGTTCATGTCGAAGATGCGGCGAAGACGCACCTCACGCGCGACGAACTCGAAGCCGGGATTCGTCAAGCGCTGCGTTCCGACGAGCCCAATTCAAGGCTATAGCGCCGCCCCGTTCAGCTCTTGGGTAGGCTGAGTTCGACCATCCGGGCCCAATAGCTGGCGCCGAGCGGAAGGATGTCGTCGTTAAAGTCGTAGTGCGGGTTGTGTAGCATGCAGGAATCGACGCCGCCCTTGCCGTTGCCGATGAAGATGTAGGCTCCCTTCTTCGCTTGCAGCATGAAGGCGAAGTCCTCCGAGCCCATGGTCGGCTGTCGTTCGCGGCTGACGTTGGGCGGCCCGACGATGTCCTCGGCGATTCGTGCGGCGCGTTCGGTCGACTCGCCGTCGTTGACCAATGCTGGATAACGGATTTCGTAGCGCATCGTCATGCGGGCGCCGAACGCGGCGCACACGCCTTCGGCGATGCGGCGGATCGATGCCTCGAGCCCTTGCTGCACCTCGGGCCTGAAACACCGGCAGGTGCCCCGCAGCACGACATCGTCGGGAATGACGTTCCATGCGTCCCCGCCATGGATCTGCGTCACCGAGACTACGACCGCGTCGACCGGGTTGACGGTCCGGCTGACGATCGACTGCAGCGAAGTCACGACGCTGGCGGCGACGACGACCGGGTCGACGCCTTGGTGCGGCATCGCCGCGTGCGCGCCTTTGCCGTTGATGGCGATCTCGAATACGTCATAGGACGCCATCATCGGTCCCGGGCGGATGGCGAATCTTCCCGCCGCGAGATCGGGCATGTTGTGCATCCCGTACACCGCCTCGACGGGGAACTTGTCGAACAGCCCCTGCTCCACCATCACCCGGCCTCCGCCCTCGTTCTCCTCCGCCGGCTGGAAGATGAAATGCACCACGCCGTCGAAGTTACGGGTCTCGGCGAGATATTTGGCGGCGCCCAGCAGCATGGTCGTGTGGCCGTCGTGGCCGCAGGCATGCATCTTGCCAGCGGTCGTCGAGGCATGCGCGAAGCCGTTCTTCTCGTGGATGTGCAGTGCGTCCATGTCGGCGCGAAGACCGATCGAGCGCCTGCCGGTCCCGGCGCGCAGCGTGCCAATAACTCCGGTGCCGGCGAGGCCACGATGCACTTCGATGCCGAATTCGCCGAGCTTTTTTGCCACGAAATCGGAGGTGCGGCGCTCTTCGAACGCCGTCTCGGGATGGGCGTGTATGTCGCGCCGCCATGCCGTCATGTCGTCGTGGAACCCGGCGATGCGATTGATGATCGGCATGGAAATTTTCTCCCTTGTGCGCGTCGTTTCTCGTTACTGGCGTCGCAATAGATCGATCAGGCTTGAATTGTCCCATCCCCCGCCGCCGCGACGTTGAATTTCGGCGTAACACCGGTCGACCTGCTCGGTCACTGGCAGCGACGCGCCGTTGCGCCGCGCCTCGCCCAGACAGATACCAAGGTCCTTGCGCATCCAATCGACGGTGAAGCCCGGCTTAAACTCGCCCTTCGCCATCGATGTTCCACGGTTTTCCATCGTCCATGACTGCGCCGACCCCTTGGCGATAACGGACAGTACGCGCTCGACATCGAGGCCGGCCTTGATCGCAAAGTTGATTCCTTCGGCAAGCGCCTGCATGAGCCCGGCGATGCAGATCTGATTCACCATCTTGGTCAACTGTCCCGCACCCGGCGGTCCCATGAGTGTCACCGCCTTGGCGTAACTGCGGATGATGGGCTCGGCGCGCGCGAATGCGGCCGGATCGCCGCCGACCATCACCGTGAGCTGCCCGTTCTTTGCGCCGATCTGGCCGCCCGACACCGGCGCGTCGAGCGCGGCCAGTTCGCGCTTCGTCGCCTCGGCGGCGAGTTCACGCGCGATGCCCGCCGTGGCGGTCGTATGATCGATGAAGATCGCGCCAGGTTTCATCGCCGTAAACGCGCCCTCCTCGCCCAACGTAACAGCGCGCAGCGCGTCGTCGTTGCCGACGCAGGCGCAAACGAAATCGGCGCCGTGCACTGCCTCGCCGGCCGTGGCGAACGCGCGGCCGCCATGCGCCGTGACCCAGGCATCCGCCTTGGCGGCGGTGCGATTGTAGACGGCGACATCATGGCCGGACCGGGCGACATGTCCGGCCATATGAAAACCCATCGCCCCGAGCCCGAGAAACGCCACGCGTGCCATTTCTTCACCACTGCCCCACTTGCCGACCGGCGCGATCATAGCCGCGCAACCAGCAAGCGGCAACGCAGGCTCGCCGCGCGGCGCGCGATCGTCTATGTTCCGCCGGACTGTCCCGATTATGCAGGAGAGACGACGATGTCCGACTACATGCCCCATTGCGTTTTCGTATCGGGCGCCACCGCCGGCTTCGGATCGGCGTTCGCGCGGCGTTTCGCCCGAGCCGGCGCGAAGGTCGTCATCACCGGCCGCCGCGCCGATAGGCTGGCAGCGTTGAAGACGGAACTTGGCGACCGGGCGCACAGCATCGTCCTCGACGTCCGCGACCGCGAGGCCGTCGACGCCGCGGTTCAAGCGCTGCCGAAGGATTTCGCCGCGGTCGATTTATTGATCAACAACGCGGGCCTGGCGCAGGGGCTCGATCCGGCGCAGCGCGCCGACATCAACGACTGGCAGACGATGGTCGATACGAACGTACTCGGCCTGCTCTACTGTACGCATGCGATACTGCCGGGCATGGTGGCGCGTGACCGCGGCCACGTCGTCAATCTCGGCTCGATCGCCGGCAATTACCCTTACCCGGGCGGCAACGTCTATGGGGCGACTAAGGCGTTCGTGCACCAATTCACGCTCAACCTACGCGCCGATCTGCTCGGCACCAGCGTGCGCGCGACCTCGATCGAGCCAGGCATGGCGCTCACCGAATTCATGTCGGTGCGTTTCAAGGGCGACCAAGAAAAGGCGAGCAAGCCCTACGAGGGCATCACGCCGATGACCGTCGACGATATCGCCGAATGCGTGTTTTGGGTGGCGACGCGGCCGCCTCACCTCAACATCAATCGCATGGAAATGATGCCCGTCCAGCAGGCGTTCTCGCCGTTCAACATCCACCGACGCACCGGCTGAGCGCCGGCGCGTCGCGGCTCAGATGCAGCCGACCCAGGACAGGTCAAGGACGATCGCCGCCCCGCGCATCGCCCACAAATAGGCCGCGCCGAATAGCGCGAAAGCGCCGCCGATGGCGAGAGCCAAGGCGGCGGCCCGCGGCGCCGTGCGGTGAAAGGCCGCGATCATGCCCGCGCCACCGCCGCAGCAAGGCGCGGCACCGGCCGGTCGGCGATGGGCCAGTGAAGCACCGCCGCAGCGAATCCCAATGCGACGCAAATCCACCACATGGCGTCGTACGAACCGGTCATGTCGAACAGCTTACCACCCAGCCACGCGCCGAGAAAGCTGCCGATCTGGTGGCTGAAGAAGACGATGCCGTAGAGCATCGACATGTATGTTGGCCCGAATATCTGAGCCACCAGCCCGCCGGTCAGCGGGACCGTGCCCAGCCACAGCAGGCCGAGCACCGAGGCGAACAGCAACACCGAAGCATTCGACAGCGGCATCGCGAGGAAGACGATGAACGCCGCCGAGCGCGCGATGTAGAGCCACGCCAGTACGTATTTCTTGCGGTACCGCTGGCCGAGGGCACCGCAAGTGTACGTGCCGACGATATTGAAAAGTCCCACCAACGCCAACGCCCAGCCGCCCAGCCACGCCGGCATCGCCTGGTCGGCGAGAAAGGCCGGCAAATGCGTGCCCACGAACACGACTTGGAAGCCGCAGACGAAGAACCCCGCGGTCAGCAGCCAGAAGCCGCGGTGCCGCATCGCTTCGTCGAGGGCGTCGCGCAAGCTTTGCGGTCCGCCGCCCACGCTTTTTTGGCCGGCCACGCCCCACGACAGCGGAACCATGATCAGCGCTGTCGCGGCAAGGACCAACAGCGCGACCTCCCAACCGTAGACCTCGAGGAAAGCTTGGCCATACGGGACCATGACGAACTGCCCGAACGATCCGCCGGCGGCGACAATGCCAAGCGCCATGCTGCGGCGCTCGGGCGGCGCCGCGCGGCCGACCGCGCCGAGAATCACAGTGAATCCGACGCCCGACAGCCCAAGCCCAATCAAAGCGCTGCCAAGGACGATCTCGAACGCGCCCGCGGCCAAGCCCATCGCCAGCAGACCTCCGGCATAAAGAAGCCCTCCGCCGACGAGCGTGCGCCCGGTCCCGTACTTGTCGGCGATCGCGCCCGCAAACGGTCCCGCCGCTCCCCACAGAATGTTTTGCAACGCGATCCCGAACGAAAACAGCTCGCGCGAGACGTCGAGGTCGAAGGTCATTGGCTTGAGGAATAGCCCCAGCGTCTGACGCAGCCCCGTGGACAGCGTCAGAACGAGCGCGCCGCAAATGATCACGACCCAGTAGCTTCGCCGCATGACGACCACTCCAGCCGCGCGTCATGAAGGCGCGGCAGATTCCATCAATTCGGAGCGGCGATGATCGGCGTACGCCCGGCGTCGGGCAAGCATCAATGGCGTTCCTTCGGGGCAATACACCTATGCGCGACCGGCCGAACGTCCTCAGGCGGCCGACGCTTCCCCGAACCTATTGGATCACACCAAGAATATCTGATTCTTTCATAATTATAAGATCTTCACCGTCGATCTTCACTTCGTTTCCAGACCACTTGCCGTACAGGATCTTGTCACCCGTCTTGACCCCCATCGGCTGTAGCTTGCCATCTTCGCCGCGGGCCCCCGGCCCGGCGGCGACCACCTTACCCTGCATCGGCTTTTCCTTGGCCGTATCGGGGATGATGATGCCGCCTTTCGTCTTTTCTTCGGCTTCCAGCGGCTTGACCAGGACACGATCCTGCAGCGGACGAAACTTCATCGCATACTCCCTCGATTGGATTGGACCGGCGTCCCGACCGACGGCATCACAGCCGCCGGCCAAGGCTGACCATTTCGCGCCCGGGAACGATGACCGCGCGCGGCATTATCGCCGCGCAGCGATCGTACGGCGCCCGAACCTCCGCCACGCCGTCGAAGCCGATAAGCTCGCCCTTGGCGAATTCCTCGAATCCCACCAACGGCCGCGCGAAACGCGCCCCCTCGCCTTTGACGGTCACCACTTCGGTGATGCGATAGGTCGTTGGCTCGCCGTCGGTCGGAGGCTCGAGATGGCGTTCGGCGAAGGCGCGGTCGATAACGTCGAAATGCCGCAGAAACCGCAGCGCCGCTTGGATTGCGACCTCCCCGGAACGTCGGGCGAAATGCTGGCCGCATTCGACGGCGATCGCCACGGCATCATCGTTCTCGCGCCCGAACCGGCCGTATTCGAACAGCAACCCGCCCTGATGCTTGCCGGCGGGGCTGATGATGTGCGTGAGCGGCTCGCGCAGGGCGGTTGCCAGCCGGCGGCTCTTCTCTAAATCGCCGAGAACCAACATCGAGGCGCACGGAAAGGCCGTCGAATGAAGGTCGATCAACGCGTCGGCCGCGTCGACCACCGGACGCAGCTCGCGCGCGCGCCGTGCTTCGATCGATTTCGTATCGTCGGCCATGATCGCATCGGTCCAGGCGCGATTTAGGTCGCGATCGACGAAGCGGCTCTCGAACGGGCGGCCGGGATCGAAGCGCTCATAGGCCGCAACGTTGGCGAACGCCAGCGTCAATGCGCCGCGTTTGGGCCGGACGTCATGGTCGAGCAGCCAGCTTAGCGCCGTCATTCCGCAGAATTCGTTGCCGTGCGTCAGCGCGACAGCAAGCACCGCCGGTCCCGGCGATCCGGAATCGAACCGGTGCACGTAGTCGATGCCCGTATTTCCGTTCCGATAGACCGACAGGTCGCGCGGCACGACCTCGATCGGCGATTGGCTTGCGGCATCGTTCATGAAGGTTCCAGCCAGATTTCCCAACTATCCGGGATCGTCGCCGGACCGATAAGAAAGCGCCCGCCGGTCGGTAACCGGCGGGCGCTGCCGAATGGGCCTTGCGTCAATCCGTCATTGGACTCGGACATAGCGCAGCGGGAAGAAGTTGTCGCCCGGTTGCACGACTTGAATACCGTCGCGGACCGCCCAAACGATGACCTGTTGATGTAGCGGGATGTGCCCGACATCATCCTGATGGATCTTGTGCGCCTCCTTGATCATCGCGTCGCGCTTTTCCTTATCGGTCTCTTTTTCGATCTTGTCCGCCAGCTCATCGAACTTGGCGTTCGAGTAGCCGCCGACGTTGAAGACGCCCTGGTTGGTCTGCGTATTGCGGGTGTGCATGAGCTGCTCGAACACGTTGTGCGTGTCGTAGGTAGCGCCCGGCGTCCAGCCCAGCATGTAGAAACTGGTGTTATAGCCCGGTCCAAGGATCTTGGCGAAATAGCGGGCGCGCGTCTGCGCCAGCAGGTTTACCTTGACGCCGATCCGCGCCAGCATCGCGACCACGGCCTGGCAGATCGCCTCGTCGTTGACATAGCGGTCGTTCGGGCAGTCCATCCCGACCTCGAAGCCATTTGGATACCCGGCATCGGAGAGCAGCTTCTTGGCGGCGTCCGGATCGTAGGGCGGGCGCTTGTTGAGTTCGGACACGAAGCCGTTGATACCGGGCGCCACCATCAAGCCGGTCGGGCTCGACTGGCCGCGCATGACGCGCGACTTGATCGCCTCGATGTCGATGGCCTGCCAGAACGCGCGCCGGACGCGCCCGTCCTTGAACGGGTTCTTGCCCTTGACGTTCGACTCGAGGAGCTCGTCGCGCACTTGGTCGAAGCCAAGATAGACGGTACGGAACTCCGGCGTCTGCAGGATCTTGAAGCCCTTGGTTTGGGCGATGCGATTGGTGTCTTGCGGCGGCACGGTATAGACGAAGTCGACCTGGCCGGACAACAACGCGGCAACACGCGTGGCGTCGTTCGACACGACCCGAAACTCGACTTCGGTCAGATTGTGCTTGGGCTTGTCCCACCAATCATTGTTGACCTCCAGCACCGTCCGTACGTCGGGCTCGCGGATCTTTAGCTTGAACGGCCCGGTGCCGTTGGCGTTGCGGGTGGCGAAGTTTTCTTCCTTCTTGGTCAAATCTGCCGAGAACTGCGAGTTGTTCTTTTCCGCCCACGCCTTGTTCATGATGGCGATCTGGGCAAGCTTGGAGATGTAGACCGGATCGGGATACTTGGTTTCGATCTCGACGGTGAGATTGTCGATCTTGCGCGCCTCCTTGAAGGTCACGAAGTGACCGCGCATGTTCGATCCCGGACCATTGGCGCGGTTTAGCGAGAACACCACGTCGTCGGCGCTGAACGGCGCGCCATCGTGAAACTTGACGTTCGGGCGTAGCTTGAAGCGCCATACCGTCGGCGAGGGCTGGCTCCATTCCGTGGCCAGCGCCGGTTCGAGCTTGACCTGCTCGTTCCATCGCACCAGAGGTTCGTAGATGTTGTGCGTGAATGTCAGCAGGAAGGTCTCGTTGCGAGCGTACGGATCCATCGAGTTCGAATCGCCGTCATTGGCGTAGCGAAACGTCTTGGAGGAAGCCGGCGTCGTCATGGCGACGATCGCGGCAGCGGCGACTGCGAGGACGCTGAGGCGTATCTTCATTTGGGAAGCCCCCGAGATATATCTTGTTGCGCTTCGACCCGGGCTAAGAATGCCCCAAGCATCGTCCGCTCTCAAGGATTTACATGGTCAAGGGCTAGTCGCGGCGGGTCAATCGTTCGCCGCCGCGGCAAGCCGGCGACGATGCTCGAATTTCGCCCGGTCTGCGGCATCGAGCCGGACGGTGAGATACGCCCGCGAGCCGTCGTCGCGACGCGCCACGACGTCGCCATGCGAATATAGCCAGGCGATCGCCGCACCGTCGCTCACAGGTACCGCGAATTCCACCACTTGGCGCGCGGCGATCAGAGCCGAGTCGATCAACCCGAGCAGCCGCTCGCACCCCTCGCCCGTCAGCGCCGACACCGGCGCCTGCAAGGGCCGCCGTCGCGCCTGATTGACGACGATGTCGCGCATGTCCGGGTCCAGCCGGTCGATCTTGTTCAGCACCTCGACCATGCCGGTCTCGACCGCCGATTCGAGGCCGAGCTCGCGCAGCACGCGATGGACATCCTCGCGTTGGGCCTCGGTTTCCGGATGCGAGACGTCGCGGACATGGATGATAAGGTCGGCGGCGCGCACCTCCTCGAGCGTGGCGCGGAAGGCGGCGACGAGATCGGTGGGTAGTTCGGAAATGAACCCGACGGTGTCGGAGAGGATGACCTCGCGGCCCGACGGCAGCGCCAGCCGGCGCATCGTCGGATCGAGGGTGGCGAAGAGCAGATCGGCCGCCATCACTTCGGCCCTGACGAGGCGATTGAACAGCGTCGATTTACCGGCGTTCGTGTAGCCGACAAGCGCCACCACCGGATACGGCACGCGCCGCCGCGCGCGTCGGTGCAATGCGCGCGTGCGCCGCACGCCGTCGAGATCGCGCTTGAGCCGGGCGATGCGCTCGCCGATCACGCGGCGGTCGGATTCGAGCTGGGTTTCGCCCGGCCCGGCGAGGAAGCCGAAGCCGCCGCGCTGGCGTTCCAGGTGGGTCCATGTCCGAACCAAGCGACTGCGCTGGTAGGTGAGTTGTGCGAGCTCGACCTGCAGGCGTCCTTCGGCGGTGCGCGCGCGCTTGGCGAAGATTTCGAGGATGAGCCCGGTACGATCGATGACCTTGCACTTCCAGGCGCGTTCGAGGTTGCGTTGCTGCACCGGCGTCAACGTTCCATCGACGATCACGACCTCGATCGATTCGGCGGCGGCGAGTCCCTTGACGCGTTCGACCAGCCCCTGGCCGACAAGCGTCGAGGGACGATACCCGGCGAGCCGCGGCGCTTCCGCGAGCACGACGTCGAGATCGAGCGCGCGCGCCAGTCCAACCGCCTCGGCGAGCCTTTCCTCGGGCGCGCGCGCGCCAATGCGCGCGGCCTTGAGCGTGGGATGGAGGACGATGGCACGACCGCTCGCGGCGACACGCCGCTCGTGCGACGCAGCCTGCGGCGCGTCGGCGCGCGCCCTCCGGTCGAGCGGCGGCTTGCGTTCGCTCAGCCTTCGGTCCCTTCGCGATCGCTTTCAAAAAGCTGGATCGGCCCGGTCGGCATCACTGTCGATATGGCATGCTTGTAGACAAGCTGCGAATGCCCGTCGCGGCGCAGCAGCACCGAAAAATTATCGAACCAAGTGATGATGCCTTGCAGCTTCACTCCGTTGACGAGGAAGATCGTCACCGGCGTTTTGTTCTTGCGGATATGGTTGAGGAAGACATCCTGGACGTTTTGCGATTTCTCAGCGGTCATGGGCGTGCGTCCTTCTTTTTCCGCTTCTTGGAGCCGCGTTTTGGCCCGAGACCGTCCGGTTGGCGGATCGGCCGCGAACATCGTCGGAGTGCGCCCCCAACGTTCCCTTGTACATAATCCGTTCCGGCGGAATTTACAGCCCCTCTAATATGGACCGTAAATGGTTCAAGTCAGGGCTCATCAGCCCTGGCGGAAAGCGTTGAATTTGTTCGGCTTCGCCGGCGCCTGGACCGACGAGGACCGGAACGCAGCCAGCGCGGTGCGCGCATTCCATATCGACCGCGGCATCGCCGACGAACCACACCTCGGGCCCAGGCGCGACTCCGCTCGCTTCGAGCGCCAGAAACACGGGCTCGATCGCCGGCTTGTCCTTGACTGCGTCGGTCGCGCCGACTAGGCGGCCGAAGCGCCGGCTCCAGCCAAGATGCGCCGCCTCCTTGCGCAAGATCGGCCCACTCTTGTTGCTGACCACGCCGAGATAGACCTCGGCCTCGAGGAATGCGGCGATCGCCGCCTCGGCCCCCGGCATCGCCCGCAGGGCCTCGAGATGGCATGCTTCGAACGTGCGATAGAATATCGCCCGGGCGTCCTCCCAGCGCGGCCCGAACAGCTCGGGAAAGCTGTCGCGCAGCGAGCGCCGCATGCGCAGCTTGGTTTCCTCGAGCGTCCACGTCGCGTGGCCGAAAGCCGCGAGCGTCGCGTTATACGCCTCGCGTATCGCCGGCCAGTTGTCGACCAGCGTGTTGTCCCAGTCGAAAAGTACCGCGCGCGGCCGCGCGAGCGTCCTCACGCGACCGAGCGCGCCGCGGCGCCTTCGCGTGCCCGCATGTAGCCGAAATACGCCTGCCGCAGTTTCGTCGTGAGCGACCCGGGTTTGCCGTTGCCGATCACCGTATCGTCGATCTGCGTCACCGGCAGCACCAGGGCGGAGGTCGAGGTGATGAACGCCTCGCGCGCCGCCTTCGCCTCGTCGAGCGAGAAGGCGCGTTCGACGAACTCGAGCCCTTCCTCGCGGGCCAGTCGGAGGACCGCGAGCCGCGTAACGCCGTTGAGGATTGCCTCGCTGGCGTTACGGGTGACCAGCTTGCGGTCCCCGGTGATGATCCAGGCGTTGGTCGAACTGCCTTCGGTCACCATCCCATTCTCTTCGACCATCCATGCTTCATATGCGCCAGCCTCGCGCGCGGCCTGCTTGGCCAAGACGTTGGGTAGCAACGATACCGATTTGATATCGCACCGCCGCCAACGTATGTCGGGTAACGCGATCACTTTGACGCCGTCTTCCCCGAAGCTCGCCGGTTGCGGTTTGGCGCGCCTTGCGGTCATCACCACCTGTGTCCTGGCATTGGCGGGAAACGGGTGATCGCGCGGCGCCACGCCGCGGGTGAGCTGGAGATAGATGATCCCATTGTCGACGCCGTTGCGGCGCACGACCTCGGTCATCACCATCCCGAGCGCGCGGCGGCTCATCGGCATGGCGATCTTGAGCTCGGCGAGCGAACGCTCCAGGCGGACCAGATGCGGCTCCAAGTCGACGAAGCGTCCATCGGCCACCGCCACCACCTCGTAGACGCCATCGGCGAATTGATAGCCGCGATCCTCGATGTGAACCTGGGCGGCTCGGTGGGGAACGAATCGGCCGTTGACGTAGGCGACACGCGACATGGGCGAGTAACTCCGCGGGAGAGGCGAGGTACGATCTATAGCCGACCGGCTCAGAAATATTCCAGGCGGACCGAGAATATCTTCTCGACCGATTTGATAGCGCTGTAGGTGGCGAACAGCACGACGCGATCACCGGGCCGCGCGACCGTGTCGGCGCGTGGGATGATCACCTGCTTGCCGCGAACCAACGCGCCGATGATCACCCCGTCCGGCAGCTCGGCGTCGCGAATCGGCTTGTTCACCAGACTCGACGTTTCGAGCGCCTCGGCTTCGATGATCTCACCGAATCCCTCGCGCAGCGAGTGGACGGAGCGAATGCGGCCGCGGCGGACCTGTTGCAGGATGGTCGACACCGTGATCGCCCGCGGACTGACGACAACGTCGATGCCAAGCGAGGTGACGAGCGAGGAATAGGTCGGCTTGTTGATCAGGGTCACCGCGCGCTTGGCGCCGGCGCGTTTGGCGAGCAGCGAGGCGAGGATGTTGGTTTCGTCATCGTTGGTGATCGCCAGAACCGCCTCGGCGGTGGCGATGTTCGCCTGCTCGAGCATGTCGGGATCGAGCGCGTCGCCATGCATGACCACGGTCCTGCCGAGGTGTTCGGCGATGAACTCGGCGCGCGCCTGATTGAACTCGATGATCTTGGCCGACACGACCGCCTCGCCTTTTTCCAGCTCCTGGGCGAGGAACAGGCCGATGTTGCCGCCGCCGAGTATCACCACGCGGCGGTGCGCCGATTCGTCGTGGCCGAACAGCAGCAAGGCGCGCGCGACATGTTCGGTGTCGGCGACGAAATAGACTTCATCGCCGACCAGCATGGCGTCGTCGCCCGATGGCGCGAATGCGCTGGCGCCGCGGACGATGCCGACGACGACGATGTTGAGATCGGGAAACAGCCCGGTGAGCTGGCGCAAGGGGGTGTTGACGATCGGGCAGTCCTGCTCGCAGCGCACGCCGATCAGCCGCACTTTGTCGTCGGCGAGCGGGATCATGTCGAAGGCGCCGGGAACCTTGAGCCGGCGTCCGATGGCGCGCGCCACCTCGATTTCCGGCGAAATTATGATGTCGATCGGCAGGCGGTCGCGCGCGTAGAGGTCGGCCCAAGTCGGATTGAGGTAGCTCTGGGCGCGAATGCGGGCGATCTTCGTCGGCACCTCGAACAGCGAATGCGCCACCTGGCAGGCGATCATGTTGACTTCGTCGGCGTAGGTGACGGCGACAAGCAGATCGGCGTTCGCGGCACCGGCGCGCTCAAGCACGTCGGGGTGCGAGGCATGACCGACGGCGCCCTGCACGTCGAGCGTGCGGGTGATTTTCTGCACCAGATCCTCGTCCTGGTCGATAACCGTGACGTCGTTGTCCTCGGCGGCGAGGGTTCGCGCGATGTGGTAGCCCACCTGGCCGGCGCCGCAGACGAGCACTCTCATGGCAGCCTCGCGTTGAGGAAGGACGCGCTACGAATCGAGGACCTGCGGCCGATCGGTGCCGTGGACGCCCAGAGATTTGAGCTTGCGATGCAGGGCCGACCGCTCCATGCCGACGAACGTCGCCGTGCGCGAAATGTTGCCGCCGAAACGGGTGACCTGGGCCAGCAGATATTGGCGCTCGAACAACTCGCGCGCCTCGCGCAACGGCAGGCCCATGATCTCGGCACCATACTCGCCCTTGAGCCCCGAGGGCAGCGTCGCGCCGAGCTCGGGTGGAAGCATGTCGGCGCGCACGGGCGTCCCCGGGTCGCCAGGAGCCATGATCAGCAGCCACTCGATCACGTTGCGGAGCTGGCGGGCGTTGCCGGGCCACTCGTAGGCCTGCAGCGCCGCCATCGCATCTTCGCCGATCTCGCGCGCCGGCAGGCCCGCCGCCGCCGCCGAACGGCCCATAAAATCGCGGGCGAGCGGAGCGATGTCCTCGCGCCTTTCGCGCAACGGCGGGACGCGAACCGGCACCACGTTTAGTCGATAGAACAGATCCTCGCGGAACCGGCCGGCGGAGATCTCGGCGCCAAGTTCCTTGTTGGTCGACGCCAGCACGCGGACATCGACGCCGACCTTGGCCCGTCCGCCGACCCGCTCGAACGTCTGTTCCTGCAGCACGCGCACGATCTTTCCTTGCGTCTCCAGCGGCATGTCGGCGACCTCGTCGAGGAAGAGCGTTCCGTTATGCGCCTCCTCGAACGTTCCGACCTTTGACGGGCTATCGGGACCGAGCGCGCCGCTCTCGGCGCCAAACAGTTCGATTTCGAAGCGGTCCGGATGCATGCTGGGGCAATTCAGAACGACGAATGGTCCGGTGGCGCGGCGCGAGTGGGCGTGAATCAGGCGCGCAACGACCTCTTTTCCAGCGCCGGCCGGTCCGGTGATCAGCACGCGGCTTCCAGTCGGCGCGACGCGCTCGATCGCCTGCCGGACGCCGTTGATCAACGACGATGTACCGACCAGCTCGTTGGGCGCGCCCGCGCGCAGCCGTAGTTCGTCGTTCTCGCGCCTGAGACGCGCCGCCTCGATCGCCCGCTCGACGACCAGGAGCAGCCTGTCCGCCTTGAACGGCTTTTCGATGAAGTCGTACGCCCCGCGTTTGATCGCCGCCACCGCGGTCTCGATGTTGCCGTGCCCGCTTATGACGACGACCGGCAAGCTCGGATGCTCGCGTTTCACGACGTCGAGCAACTCAAGCCCGTCCATAGGACTGCCTTGCAGCCAGATGTCGAGTACGAGGAGGGTCGGTCGGCGCGTGCGGATCGCCTGAAGCGCAGCGTTGGAATCGCCGACCGCACGGGTTTGATGCCCGTCGTCCTCAAGGATGCCGGCGATCAGCATGCGGATGTCCGCCTCGTCGTCGACGATCAAGATGTCATGCGCCATGGATTGCTGCCTTCGCTTTTGGCGGCGGCGTTTGGTCGGCGTCGTCCGATTCCGGTTCGGCCTCGCGGGTGAGCGGCGCCGGGAATCGCAAACAAACGCGGGCGCCGCCGCCCGCGCGATCGGCCAAGATCAATTCGCCGCCATGATCTTCCATGATTTTCTTGACGATCGCCAGCCCGAGCCCGGTGCCCTTGGCGCGCGTCGTAACGTAAGGCTCGGTCAAGCGGTCACGGTCGCCGACCGGCAGACCTTTGCCGTTGTCCTCGACGCTGACGATGCAGCCGCCGTCGGCCATTTCGACGCGCACCGTTATTTCGCCAAGCGGGATCGCGCCAGTCTCGGGCAGCTCGCGAGCATGGATCGAGTCGATCGCGTTCTGCAGCAGATTGGTCAGTGCCTGCGCCACTTGGCGCGGGTCGATCAACAATACGATCGGCGTCGGCGGAACGAGGCTCGTGAAGCGAATCTCCGGCCGCGCATTGCGCTGCAGGAAGACGGTCTGCCGCACCAGTTCGTTGATATCATCGGGCCGCATCACCGGCTGCGGCATACGCGCGAACGACGAGAATTCGTCGACCATGCGTCCGATGTCGGCGACTTGGCGAATGATCGTCTCAGTGCAAATGCGGAACGTCTCGGGATCGTTGCTGATCTCGCCAAGATATTTGCGCTTGAGCCGCTCGGCCGACAGTTGGATCGGTGTCAGCGGATTCTTGATCTCGTGCGCGATGCGCCGCGCGACGTCGGCCCACGCCGCCGTGCGCTGCGCCGCCTCGAGCGCCGTAACGTCATCGAACGTGACGACATAGCCGATCGCCCCGCCCTCGAGCGGTTCGCCCGCGATGCGCACGGTTAGCATGCGGCGACGGGAGTCGCGCTGCACGGCGATGGCGTCATGGGCGACGCGTCCCGGAGCGGTGCGCGCCGCTTCGAGGAGCGGCGCCATTTCCGGCACGACGTCGGCAAAATCGGCGCCGATCATGCGGTCGAGATCGATGCCGAGCAGTGTCGACGCCGAACGGTTCGGCAAGTTGATGCGCCCTACCCCGTCGAGGCCGATCACACCCGCGGTCACGCCCGACAGCACCGCCTCGGTGAAACGACGGCGATAATCGAGCTGGCGGTTCGCCTCGCCCACCTCGCGCTGCTGCGTCTCGAGTTGGGTCGTCATGCGGTTGAAGGCGCGCGAGAGCGACCCCAGTTCATCGTCATCGGGACTTTCCGGAACTCTCGCGCCGAGATCGCCTTCGCGCACCCGTTCGGCGGCGTCGATCAACCTGCCGATAGGTCGCACCAGCCGATTGGCGAGGACCAGGCCCGTCCACACCGCGGCGAGCAGCAACAACAGCGCAACCAGAACGAAAATCATCGCGAACGTGATCTGCAGCCCCGAGCGACGGCCCTCGAGACTCTCGTAGGCGGCGACCGCGTCGCGCGTGCGATCGACATGCGCGACCACGCGCGCTTCGATAAACCGGCCAGCGAGAAGGAACACGTCTCGGATACGCTCAAGACGAACTAGCACGCGAACGCGGTCGCCGAGAACGCCGGTCGGATCGTCGGCGTCGGGGTTGAAGACTACCATTTCGCCGCCGCGCGCCTTCTCGATCGCCCAGCCGGGCAATTCGGTGAAGACCAACGACAAGGTTAGCCCCGAATGAGCCAACACGCGGCCGTTGACGTCGAAGACGACGATCTCGGACAGCGAGCGCACGGCCGCTTGGACGCCGATGAACTGCTGCAGTTGCCGTGGATTGGTGATGAGCGCCACGCCGGCGCGATCGAGATCGGCGCCGATCTCGCGCACGTCGGTGGTTATCGTGTTGCGATGCTCGTTGAGATACGCCTCGGCGACGGCGAGCGATTCGCCAAGCGCCGAGCGCACCTTGTCGCTGAACCACGCCTGCACGCCGAGATTGAAAAACAGCGCCGAGAAGACGGCGACCACGATCGCCGGCGCGGCGGCAAGCGCGCTGAACATCAGCACCAGTCGAACATGGAGCTTCGACCCCGCCGACCCGCGGCGATGCTCGGCCCATAGCTGGACGATGCGCCGCGCCACCACGACGCCGAGCGTCAGGAGCAGGACCAGGTCCAGATTGAGCAGCAGCAGGACGGTACGCGGATCGGGCGCGAAGTCCTCTCCGGTCAACGCGCCATAGGTCGCCATCCCCGCCGCGACCGCCGCGAGCGTCAGCGCGATCGCCAGCTTGCGCGACAGGCCGATGCGCGACGCCCATAGGCGAAGGCGCACGAAGATAGTCCTGCCGATCGCCGATGAATCCGTGGTCATACCGGAGCAATCGCGCAACATGAGCGACCGCCACTGCTCCATCGTCATCGCACTGTTGCCGGAGCGAGGGCGGCCCGATTCTGCCGTTCGTTATTTTATTCCGCGCAGGACTTGAATGTCCAACTCGCGGATTTTCTTGCGCAAAGTATTGCGGTTGAGGCCAAGGAGATGCGCCGCCTTGATCTGATTGCCCCGTGTGGCGGCCAGCGACAGCGAGATCAGCGGCCGTTCGATTTCGCGAAGTACGCGATCATAGAGCCCGGTGGCCGGCAGCGCCTCGCGGTGGGCCGAGAAATAGGTCCTGAGGTGGCGTTCGACCGCGGAGCCGAGCGAGTCGCCAGCGGCGGGCGCGTCGGCGGCTGGCGGCGGCGCCGCGTCGGTCAACTCGGCCTCGATGACGTCGACACCGATGACATCCTGGGTGTATAGCGCCGCCAGTCGCCGCATCAGGTTTTCGAGTTCGCGGACGTTGCCGGGCCAGCGGTAGGTCTTGAGCCGGTCCATCGCCGCGTTGTCGAGCGACTTGGCCGGCAGTCCCTCCGCGGCGCACTGGCCGAGGAAATGCCGGACGAGCGTCGGAATGTCCTCAGTCCGCTCGCGCAATGGCGGCAGGCGAATCGGCACGACATTCAGGCGGTAGAACAGATCCTCGCGGAACAGTCCCTGGCGGACCGATTGGCGCAGATCGCGGTGCGTCGCGGCGATGATTCTTACGTCGGCGCGGATGCGCGTGCGGCCGCCGACGGTGGTGTACTCGCCTTCCTGCAGCACCCGCAGCAGCCGCGTCTGCGCCTCGATCGGCATGTCGCCGATCTCGTCGAGGAAAAGGGTCCCGCCCTGCGCCTGCTCGAATCGCCCGGCAAGCCGCTGTGTCGCGCCGGTGAAGGCGCCCTTCTCGTGGCCGAACAGTTCGCTTTCGATCAGCTCGCGCGGAATCGCCGCCATATTTATGGCGACGAAGGGACCGTTGCGGCGCTTGCCATACGCATGCAACGCCCGCGCCACAAGCTCCTTGCCGGTGCCCGACTCGCCGGCGATCATCACCGTGAGATCTGTGCCCATCAGCCGCGCGAGCACGCGGTAGATTTCCTGCATCGCCGGCGAGCGGCCGATGAGCGGCATCTTCTCCTCGCCGTTCGCGCCGTCCTGCGTTGGCGCCACGGCCGCGGTTTGGCGCGGCGCCTCGAGCCCGCGTTCAACGACGCGGATCAGTTCGTTGAGATCGAACGGCTTGGGTAGGTATTCGAAGGCGCCGCGTTCGGTCGCCTTGACCGCGGTCAGCAGCGTGTTTTGCGCGCTCATTACGATGATACGCAACTCGGGTCTCAATTTCCGGATGCGCGGGATGAGATCGAGGCCGTTCTCGTCCGGCATGACCACATCGGTGATCACCAGATCGCCGTCGCCGTCGGCGACCCACCGCCACAACGTCGCCGCGTGTCCGGTCGTCCGCACGTCATGGCCGAGACGCCCCAGCGCCTGTGCGAGCACGGTGCGGATGGCGCGGTCGTCATCGGCTATCAAGATCGTCGATTGACCCATGTCGCGATCCCTATGTCTCGTCGGCGCCGCCGTGAATCGGCAGCATCACCCGAAAGATCGTGCGGCGCGGCTGGCTGTCGAATTCGATCACCCCGCCATGGTCGCCGACGATCTTGGCCACTAATGCAAGACCCAGGCCGGTGCCGTTAACCTTTGTCGTGACAAACGGATCGAACAGGTGCGGTCGCAGGTCGTCGGGAATTCCTTCGCCGTTGTCCTGCACCGAGACGACCAAGGGCAGCTTCAGCCGCGAGTCGCTCCCCGGCACCGCCAGACGAACGCCGTGCTGGTAGGCCGTCGCCAGGACGATGTCGCCTCCGGTCGGAGGGCAGGCCTCGGCGGCGTTCTTGATCAGATTGAGGAACACCTGGACGAGCTGATCGCGGCTGCCCAAGACCGTCGGCAGCGAAGGATCGTAGTTCTCGGTGAAGCGCACATGTCGCGCGAACCCGTTCTGCGCCAACTTCCGCACATGTTCGAGAACCTGGTGGATGTTGACCGCGCCGCGTTCCGGTGGCCGCCGGTCGGAGAACACCTCCATGCGATCGACGAGCGCGCAAATACGGTCGGTCTCGTCGCATATGAGGCGCGTCAACTCGCGCTCTTCGTCGGGCAAAGATTGCTCGAGCAGCTGCGCTGCGCCGCGAATACCCGAAAGTGGATTTTTCACCTCGTGCGCCAGTAACGCCGCCATCGCCGTAACCGAGCGCGCGGCGCCGCGATGGATCAGCTGCTGGTCGATCTTGCGGGCAATCGACCGTTCATGGATCGAGATAACGACCGATCGCGCGTCGTCGGAGAGTGGCGCGGCGCGTATGGTGACGAAATGCGCACCGATCCGCGGGTTTTCGATCGTTACCCCCTCCTCCGACACCGACGCCCCGGCGTACCGCACCTGGGCGACGACGGCGGCGAGCGGACTGTCGGCCGGAACGATTTCGGCGAGCTTCAGGCCGCAAAGGTGGTTGGCGCTCGAATCGAAGAAATGCTCGGCCGCCGGATTCACATGGTGGATAACGTCGCCCTCGCCGACCACCAAGACGATATCGGGAAGCGCGCCAACGATGCTGGCGGGATCGACGACATCGGTCGCCGACGGCGACGGCGGCCGTGACGCAGCGATGCGCGTCCTCATGCCGCGGCCATCGCCGGGCGCCGCTCGATCACCTGCGCCCATGCCATGCGCAGTGCCGCCACGACCTGAGCCGGATCGGCCAAAGTCATGATCCGGGCGCGAAATTCGGCGGCGCCCGGAAACCCACGCGCGTACCAAGCGAGATGCTTGCGCGCCACGCGCAGACCAGCGGCCATGCCGTAATGCGTCAGCATGTCGTCATAGTGACCAAGCACGATCGCCAGTTGCTGCGAAGGATCGGGATCGGCCAGCCTGTGGCCGGTCGTGAGGAAGTGCGCGACCTGACGCAAGAACCACGGCCGCCCGTATGCGCCGCGGCCGATCATCACTCCGTCGGCCTGCGATTGGGCGAGGGCGCGCGCCGCCTCGTCGAGCGAGGTGATATCGCCGTTGACGACCACCGGAATGGCGACCGATTCCTTGACCTTGCGGACGAACGCCCAATCGGCGCGCCCGTCATAGAACTGGCAACGCGTGCGGCCATGGACGGCGATCATTTTGATCCCGCATTCCTCGGCGATGCGCGCGAGGCGCGGCGCATTCAAGCTCGAATGGTCCCACCCCATGCGCATCTTAAGAGTTACAGGGAGATTCACCGCCTTCACCGTCGCGGCCAAGATGCGCGCGGCATTCGTCTCGTCGCGCATCAACGACGATCCGGCGTGGCCGTTAACGACTTTCTTCACCGGGCAACCGAAGTTGATGTCGATGAGCGCCGCGCCGCGGTCGGCGTTTAGTCGCGCCGCCTCGGCCATCGTTTGGGGCTCGCACCCAGCGAGCTGGACGGCCATCGGAAACTCCTCGGGCGAAGTCTTGGCCATCAGCAACGACTGCCTGGTCTCGCGGATCATCGCCTGGCTGGCGATCATCTCCGAAACGACCAATCCGGCGCCTTGCTGCTTGACGAGGCGGCGGAACGGCAGATCGGTGACGCCCGACATCGGCGCAAGAATCACCGGGGCATCTAACGATACTTTATCGATCAGAATGCTCATAATTTGGGCAATAGGCTTGGCTGACTAAGCTTTGCGCAAGTCCTAGCGCGAATTTTGCTGCAATGCAATACGGTCCTTTTCGGCCGGCCGCCGCGATATGCAGGTCCCGACCCGGACGCTAGCCAATCAGCACATCGGTGACGAACTTGACACCCGGATATGCCAGGGTCAGCAGCAGATAGGCCGCCAACACATAGCGTGCAGCACGCCGCCCGCGCAGCCCGGTGCGATGGTGAATGACAAGTAATGAGCCGATTGCGGCAAAAGCGAGCAGCGATAAAACCGTCTTGTGGTCAAACTTCAGCAGGATGCGATGCTCAACCCAATCGATGGCGACGCCGGTGGCGAGCGCGGCGGCAAGCACGATCCAACTCGCGGTAAGCAGGCGCACCTGGAGGCCCTCGCCCTCGGCGACCGATGGCAAGCCATGGCTGAACCGTGTCGGCTTCTTGCGCTTCAGCGCGCGTTCTTGGATGACGACGCCGACCCCGGCCACCGCAGCCAATGTCAGGAGGCCGTATGCGGCCACGGCGACCAGGATATGCACCTGCAGCCATGCGGGCGGCGGATTGCCGGCGAGCGGCCGTTCCGGCGCGTGCTGCCAGATCGTCGCCAGCGCGCCGAGAACTATCAGATAGGCCAACAACAGCGTGGTCAGCCGCTGGGCGACCGGGTTCACTGCCGCGACGGCAATGAACAGCACGAGGCTCGCCAGTACGCTGAGCCATAGCGCCGTCGCCAAACCGGTGCGCCATTCGCCGCCCAGCGCAAATGCCAGCCACAGCGCCGGTCCGGCGACGGCGACGCCGAGCATCCACCAATAGATTCGCGAGGACGGCGCCAGCGCCGCCGGCACGAGCGCCGCTAGCGCCGATAGGCTCAACAGCAATGTTCCGTTCATCGCCGGGACTATAGCCCGCGCCGCTATGACGGCCTAGGCTGAGGCGAGCGATTACGCACCCTCGACGACGATCATCCGCGCATGCGCCGCCCCTGCGCGGGCGCGTCGTGCCGCCGTATACTCGACCGAGGTGTAGAAGTTCTTGGCCTGCTCGAAGCTAGGAAATTCGATGATCACGACGCGGTGAGGACGCCAGTCGCCTTCGAGCACGCTGGTCTGTCCGCCGCGGGCGACGAACTTGCCGCCGAATTTGGCGATGGCGCCAGGCGTAAGCTTCCTGTAGTCCTCGTATTTGACCGGATCGGTCACTTCGACGTCGGCGATCAAGTAAGCGGGCATGGTTGGCGTCCTCCCTGCGATGGTCCCCCACTTCTCAGTCGCGCGAGCCTACCCGAGCCGCGCGCAAAGACAATGATCGCGAGCGCGGCGTTGATCGTCGCGGCCGGCCGCGGGCTACGGGCGGGCAAAGGATTACCGAAGCAATATCGCCCGATCGCTGGCCGCCCGATGTTGCGCCACAGTCTCGAGACTTTCATCCGCCACTCCGCCATCGCCGCGGTGCGCGTGGTGATCGATCCCGACGATCGCACATACTATGACGAGGCGGTGCGGAACCTGCAGTTGCTGGAGCCGATCGCCGGCGGCGCGACGCGGCAGGATTCGGTGAGACATGGGCTCGAAAGCCTGGCCGACCTTGAGCCCGAGCGCGTGCTGATCCATGACGGCGCGCGCCCGTTCGTCAGTCCGGTGCTGATCGATCGCGTGCTTGCCGCCCTCGATCGCTCCCCCGGCGCGCTTCCCGCCATACCCGTCGCCGACACGCTCAAGCGCGGCGGCGATGGTCGCGTGCACGCAACGGTCGATCGCGCCAATCTATGGCGCGCCCAGACGCCGCAGGGGTTTCGTTTCACCGACATTCTCGCCGCGCATCGCGCTGCGGCCGGCCTGGATCTGACCGACGACGCGGCGGTCGCCGAGCGCGGCGGACTAGCCGTCGCGCTGGTCGCGGGCGACGAAAGCAACATCAAGCTCACCACCGCCGACGATTTCGAACGCGCCGAGACGTTAGCCGGCGCCGCGCTCGGCGACGTGCGGGTCGGAACCGGGTTCGACGTCCATCGCTTTGGCCCGGGCGGTCACGTCTGGCTGTGCGGAGTGAGGATGGCGCACACGCAAGGCTTGGCCGGACACTCGGATGCCGATGTCGGGTTGCATGCGATCACCGACGCCGTGTTGGGCGCGCTCGCCGCCGGCGATATCGGCCAACATTTTCCGCCAGGAGATCCGCGGTGGCGTGGCGCGGATTCAAGCATTTTTCTTCGTCAAGCGGCGGCGATGGTCACCGCGCGCGGCGGCCGGATTGCCCATGTCGACGTGACGATCATCTGCGAGCTACCGAAAGTCGGCCCCTATCGCGCGGCGATGGCCGCGCGATTGGCCGAGCTTCTGGGCGTCGAGCCGTCGCGCTGCTCGATCAAGGCGACGACCACCGAAGGGCTCGGCTTCGCCGGTCGCGGCGAGGGAATCGCCGCGCAGGCAAGCGTGACCGTGCGCTTGCCCGGGTAAACGGGGCAAATCGACAATGAGGCTCAAGCTGCGCCCAGGCGCGCTCCCCGAGGGGATGCGCTTCGACCATCCGGCGAGCCTGGTCGCGACTTTCGGCGGGGTCGGATTCGCGCCGCTGGCCGCGGGCACCTGGGGCTCGCTCGCGGCGTTGCCGTGCGCATGGCTGATCCATTACTGGTTTGGCTGGAGCGGCATGGCGATCGCGGCGATGGCGCTCGCGCTGCTCGGCGTTTGGGCGGCGGAGGAGATCGTCAGGCGCGGCAATGTACGCGACCCAGGCTTTATCGTTATCGACGAAGTCGCCGGCCAGTTCCTCGCCCTGCTGTTTGCCCCGGTCGGACTCGCGTCATGGCTCGCCGCCTTTCTCCTCTTTCGCGCCGCCGACATCGTCAAACCCTTTCCCGCCAACTGGTGCGACCGCAACCTCCACGGAGGATTCGGCGTCATGCTCGACGACATCGTCGCCGGCGTATATGCGGGGGTTGCGGTATGGTTTTTCGCCAAACTCGGAGTTTTCGCCCATGTCGAACGGCTCCTTGGGTGAACGCGCGGGGCGCGTGATCGATGCGTGCCGTCGCGCTGGCGCCAAGCTCGCGACGGCGGAATCGTGCACCGGCGGCCTGGTCGCCGCGACGCTGACCGAAATCGCCGGTTCGTCCGACGTCCTCGAGCGCGGTTTCGTCACCTACTCGAACGAAGCAAAGACCGAACAACTCGGCGTGCCGGCGTCGGAAATCGCCCTCTATGGGGCGGTAAGCGAGGAGGTCGCTCGCGCCATGGCGGAAGGCGCGCTCGCCCGCGCGCGCGCCGAGATCGCCGTCGCGGTCACCGGCATCGCCGGGCCGGGCGGCGGCAGCGCGACCAAGCCGGTCGGCCTCGTGCATATTGCCTGCGCGCGGCGCGGCGGCGCCACGCTTCATGAACGGCATACCTTCGCCGGCGATCGCGCGGCGGTGCGGCGCGCCTCGGTCGAACGCGCGTTGGCGATGATCATGTTGCAGGTCGAGAAACGAGCTCCGTCGAGCTGAGCCGGACGAGCGGCGCGACGCTGTCTATTCTTCGCCGGCGTTCAAGTCGACGAAGCGGTTTTTGGCTCGACCGCCGGGCCGGGCGCGCCATACAACGCGCGGGCGCGCGCTTCGAAGGCCGAGACCATCCGCTTCACCGCCTCGTTGAAGAGGACGAGGATCAAAGACTGCAGCAGCTTCGAGTGGAACTCAAAATCGACATAGAAATCGATCAGCGTCCCGCCGCTCGGAAGTTCTGGCGACGGCGAAATGGCCTCGAAGACCCAGTGATTGTTGAGGTAGCGGAACGGACCCTCGGCGTACGTCACGTCGATGCGGCGCGGCCGGTCGAATTCGACCCGCGAGGTAAAGCGCTCGCGGATCATCTTGAAGCCGATGATAAGATCGGCGACCAGCAGTTTGTCGTCCTTCTGCCGGATACGCGCCGCGATGCACCACGGCAGGAACTCGGGATAACGCTCGACTTGCGCCACGAGGTCGAACATCTGCTCGGGCGAATACGGCAGGATCCGTTTTTCGGCGTGGGTGGGCATTCGCGGGCGCCGTCACCCCGCCGCCATTTCATGCACGCTCGGCCGCTCTCGCCGCGCGCGCGGCCTTGAGGCGCTCGAAATCGGCGTCGGCGTGATAGGACGATCGCGTCAACGGGCTCGCGGCGACGACGAGGAAGCCTTTCGACAGTGCCAGCGACTTGTAACCATCGAACTCCTCGGGCGTGACGAAGCGTGCGACCGGCGCATGCTTGGGTGTCGGCTGCAAGTACTGGCCGATGGTAAGAAAGTCGACCTCGGCGGAACGCAGGTCGTCCATAATTTGCATCACTTCATTGCGATCCTCGCCCAGGCCGACCATGATCCCGGATTTGGTGAAAAGGCCGGGATCGAGCTGCTTGACGCGGTCGAGCAGTCGCAGCGAGTGATAGTAGCGCGCGCCCGGCCGGATCGTCGGATAAAGCCGCGGCACGGTTTCGAGATTGTGGTTATAGACGTCGGGCCGCGCCGCGACGACCATCTCGATCGCGCCGTCCTTGCGCAGGAAATCGGGCGTCAGCACCTCGATCGTCGTACCGGGAGACGACTTGCGTATCAGCTCGATGCAACGCACGAACTGCATCGCCCCACCGTCGTCGAGGTCATCGCGGTCCACCGAAGTGATGACGATGTGCCGCATGCCGAGCGCCGCCGCCGCCTCGGCGACGTGCTCGGGCTCGTGCGGGTCGAGTTGATCGGGCTTGCCGGTCGCGACGTTGCAAAACGCACAGGCGCGGGTGCACACCGAGCCTAGAATCATCACCGTCGCGTGCTTCTTCTTCCAGCATTCGCCGATGTTGGGGCACGCCGCCTCTTCGCACACCGTGGCGAGGTCGAGCGCGCGCATCAGCCGGCGCGTCTCGTGATACTCGGGCGAAGTCGGCGCCTTGACGCGAATCCAGTCGGGCTTACGGGCGACCGGGTTGTCCGGCCGATGCGCCTTTTCGGGATGGCGCAGCGCGCCCGTGCGCGTCAATGCGGTCATCGTCTCGCTCATTTCCATCATCCTAGCAGGGTTTCGCGCATCATGCGCCGAAAGCTCTTGGCTCAGAAGTGGATCGCCCTGCCGTATGCGTCAAGCACCGACTCGTGCATCATTTCCGACAACGTCGGGTGTGGGAAGACGGTGTGCATCAGCTCGGCCTCGGTGGTTTCCAGCGTCTTGGCGATGCCATAGCCCTGGATCAGCTCGGTGACCTCGGCGCCGATCATGTGCGCGCCCAACAGCTCGCCGGTCTTGGCGTCGAACACCGTCTTGATCATGCCCTCGGGCTCGCCGAGCGCGATCGCCTTGCCGTTGCCGATATAGGGGAAGCGTCCGACGCGCACCTGATGGCCTTTCTCCTTAGCCGCCTTCTCGGTCAACCCGACGCTTGCCACCTGCGGCATGCAATACGTACAGCCGGGGATATTCGTCACGTCGAGGGGGTGAACGCCCTTCACGCCGGCTATTTTTTCTACGCAGATGACGCCCTCGTGGCTTGCCTTGTGGGCGAGCCATGGCGGCCCCACGAGATCGCCGATCGCGTAAACGCCCGGCTCGCCCGTCGCCAGCCATTCGTCGACCACGACGTGCGCCTTCTCGACCCTCACCTTGGTTCCTTCGAGGCCGATATTCTCGACGTTGCCGACGATGCCGATGGCGAGGATCACGCGATCGACGGTGATGTCGCTCGACTTGCCGCCGGCCTCGACCGTGGCAGCGACGTTGTCGGCCCCTTTCTTGAGCGCCTTCACGCTCGCCGAGACATGTATCTTCATTCCCTGTTTCTCGAACGCCTTCTTGGCGAAGGCGGAAATCTCCTCGTCCTCGACCGGCAGGATACGATCGAGCACCTCGACCACCGTCACTTCGGCCCCCATGTTGCGGAAGAAGCTGGCGAACTCGATGCCGATTGCACCTGAACCGACGACCAGCAGCGATTTCGGCATGGTCGGCGGCACCATGGCCTCTTTGTAAGTCCACACCAGTTTGCCGTCCGGCTCGAGTCCGGGCAGCGAACGCGCCCGCGCACCGGTCGCGAGGATGACGTGCTTCGCCGCAAGATCGGCCACCGGTTTGCCGTCATTGCCGACCGCGACCTTGCGCAAGCCCCCGGCGACGCCGGCGAGTTTGCCGTGGCCGTCGAACACGGTGACCTTGTTCTTTTTGAGCAGATGCTTCACGCCTCCCGAAAGCTGCGCCGCCACCTTGCGCGACCGATCGACGACCTTCTTCAGGTCGAAGCTGACGCTTTCGGCCTTGAAGCCGTAGGCGTCGAGATGGTGCAGGAGGTGCGAGATCTCCGAGGAGCGCAGCAACGCCTTGGTGGGAATGCAGCCCCAGTTGAGGCAGATGCCGCCCAAATGCTCGCGCTCCACGAGCGCCACGTTCATTTTGAGCTGAGCCGCTCGGATCGCCGCGACGTAACCTCCGGGTCCGCCGCCGACCACGATCAAATCGAATTTTTGCTCGGCCATGAGTCAATATCCCCGACGCGCCTCGCCCTTCGACAAGCTCGTTGCGAGGCGAGTAAGTGTCGCAGCCTCATGCTGAGCTTGTCGAAGCATGAGGCCGCCCGGTCACAACAACATCGTGATCGGGTCTTCGATCAATTTCTTGAGCGTGGCGAGGAACTCGGCGCCGATGGCGCCGTCGACGACGCGGTGATCGACCGACAGCGTGCAGCTCATCACCGTGGCGATGGCGAGCGCGCCGTTCTTGACGATCGGCCGTTGCTCGCCCGCGCCGACGGCGAGAATGCACCCTTGCGGCGGGTTGATGACCGCCTCGAACTGTTTGATGCCATACATGCCGAGATTTGAGACCGAAAACGTGCCGCCCTGGTACTCCTCCGGCATCAACTTTCCGGCGCGCGCCTTCTCGGCCAACGTCTTCATCTCGGTGGAGATCGTCTGCAGCCCCTTGCCTTCGGCGCCGCGGATGATCGGTGTAATCAGCCCGCCTGGAATCGCCACGGCGACGGAGATATCGACCCGATCGTACATCACGACGCCTTCGTCCGCCCACGATGCGTTCGCCGCGGGAACCTTCTTCAGGCCGAGCGCCGCGGCGCGAATGACGAAATCGTTGACCGAGAGCTTGAACGCGCCCTCGCCCTTGTCGGGTGATTTGGCGTTCAGATCGGCGCGCAGCTTGAGCAACGCATCGATCTCGCAGTCGATGGTCAAATAGAAATGCGGAATCTGCTGCTTGGCCTCGGTGAGCCGGCGGGCGATCACCTTGCGCATCGTGGTATGCGGTACGACGTGGTGCGGCATAGCACCGGCGATCGCCGCGGCTGCCGGCGCGGGCGCCGCTGCCACCGCAGCGACCGGCGCCGGTGCCGCGGGAGCACGCTTAGCTGGGGCGCCGCCAGCCAGCGCCGCCTCGACATCGGCCTTGATCACGCGACCTTGCGGGCCGCTGCCTTTGAGCGCGGCGAGGTCGAGGCCGGCTTGTTCAGCCATGCGCCTGGCGAGCGGGCTTGCGAATACGCGTTCGCCCGTGTGCGTCGGACTCGTCGCCGCGGTCGCGGCGGGCGTGACCGGTGGCGTCGTCGGTGCGCCGGTCGCCGCAGGCGGTGCCGGCGCTTTTGCCGCCGGCGCGGGGGCAGGTCCACCGCCGTTCATCTTGGCGAGCGCCGATTTGTCTTCGCCCTCCTCGAGGATGAAGGCGATGACGTCGTTGACCTTGACCGCGTCGGTTCCGCCGGGCACGACGATCTTGCCAAGCGTCCCCTCGTCCACCGCCTCGACCTCCATCGTCGCCTTGTCGGTTTCGATCTCCGCGAGCACGTCGCCGCTCTTGACCGCGTCGCCCTCGTTCTTCAGCCAACGCGCGACCTTTCCTTCGGTCATCGTCGGCGAGAGCGCGGGCATCAGCACCTTGATCGGCATGGTGGCGTCTCCCCCGGGGAGGTCAGTTGCGATAGAGAACGTCTTTCGCGCCGGCGATAATATTTTCAGCTTGCGGAAGGGCCATTCGCTCGAGATTGGCCGCATAGGGCAATGGAATGTCGAGCCCGTGGACGCGCTTGACCGGTGCGTCGAGCCAGTCGAATGCCTGCTCCATCATCTGCGCCGCCAGCTCCGCGCCGATGCCAGCGAGCGGCCAGCCTTCCTCGGCCGTGACGAGACGATTGGTTTTTTTCACCGAACTGACGATCGTGTCGATATCGAGCGGCCGAATGGTTCGCAGATTGATCACCTCGGCATCGATGCCTTCCTGCGCCAGCGTCTCGGCGGCTTGCAGCGCCTTGCCGACCATGATCGAGAAGGCGACGATGGTCACGTCCTTGCCCGGACGCTCGATCTTGGCGCGCCCGATCGGCAAGACGAAGTCGGGGTCGTCGGGAACCTCGCCCGATTGGCCGTAAAGAATCTCGTTTTCGAGAAAGATGATCGGGTTGGGATCTCGGATCGCCGCCTTGAGCAATCCCTTGGCGTCGGCGGCCGACCACGGTGAGACGACCTTGAGTCCTGGGCAATGCGCATACCAGCTCGCGTAACACTGCGAGTGCTGCGCCGCGACGCGCGAGGCGGCACCGTTGGGGCCACGAAAGACGATCGGACAGCCCATCTGGCCGCCCGACATGTAAAGCGTCTTGGCCGCCGAATTGATGATCTGGTCGATCGCCTGCATGGCGAAATTGAACGTCATGAATTCGACGATCGGACGCAGTCCCATGTAGCCGGCGCCGACGGCGAGGCCGGCAAAGCCGTGCTCGGTGATCGGCGTATCGATGACCCGCTTGGCGCCGAATTCCTGCAGCAGCCCCTGGCTTACCTTGTAGGCGCCCTGGTACTCGGCGACCTCTTCGCCCATGAGGAACACCTGGTCGTCGCGGCGCATCTCCTCGGCCATGGCGTCGCGAAGCGCCTCGCGAACGGTGAGCTTGACTGTCTTGGCGTACGTCTTTTGATCGGGCGCCGGCGCTGGCGCCGCCGCTCTTGGCGCCGCGGCGACGGGCGCTGCGGCGACGGGCGCTGCGGCTGTGGCCTTGGCCGCCGGTGCCGGAGCCGGCTTGGCCGCGGCGGCGAGAGCCGACGCGTCTTCGCCCTCGCCGAGAATCACGGCGATCGGCGTATTGACCTTGACGCCCTCGCTGCCTTCGGGAACCAGGATTTTGCCGAGCCTTCCTTCGTCGACCGCCTCGACCTCCATGGTCGCCTTGTCGGTTTCGATCTCGGCGATCGCCTGCCCGGATTTTATCTCATCGCCTTCGCGCTTGAGCCAGCGAGCGAGCTTGCCCTCGGTCATGGTCGGCGATAGCGCCGGCATCAGTACTTCGATCGGCATGTTTCCCCCAAGTCCTGGCGAACCAGGTTATGGCGCGCGGCGTCAGGCTTCGATCAGAACGTCGGTGAACAGCTCCGAGGGATCGGGCTCGGGCGAGTTCTGCGCGAACTCGGCGGCCGTGCTGACGATGTCCTTGACCTCGCGATCGATCTTCTTGAGCACCGTTTCGTCGGCGTACCCGCCGGCGATGAGTTGCTTGGCCAGCTGCTCGATCGGATCGTGTTGCTGGCGCATCTTCTCGACCTCCTCCTTCGAGCGGTATTTGGCCGGGTCGGACATCGAGTGGCCGCGATAGCGATACGTCTGCATCTCGAGAATGTGCGGCCCCTTGCCGGCGCGCGCCTGCGCCACCGCCATTGTGGCCGCCTCGCGCACCGTGACGACGTTCATGCCGTCGACCTGCTCGCCCGGAATGCCGTACGCGTCGCCACGGCGAAAGAACTCGGTCGAAGCCGAGGCGCGTTCGGCCGAGGTACCCATGCCGTATTTGTTGTTCTCGATCACGTAGATCACCGGCAGCTTCCATAGCGCCGCCATGTTGAAGCTCTCGTAGACCTGGCCTTGGTTGACCGCGCCGTCGCCGAGATAGGTCAAACAGACATTGTTGGTGCCGCGATACTTGAGCGCGAAGGCTATGCCCGTGCCAAGCGGCACTTGCGCGCCGACGATTCCGTGCCCGCCGTAGAAGTTCTTCTCCTTGCTGAACATGTGCATCGAGCCACCCTTGCCCTTGGAGTATCCTCCACGGCGTCCAGTCAGCTCGGCCATCACCCCGCCTGGATCCATTCCGCAGGCGAGCATGTGGCCATGATCGCGATAACTGGTGATGACGCCGTCGGCCGGCGTGATCGCCGCCTGCATGCCGACGACGACCGCTTCTTGGCCGATGTAAAGGTGACAAAAACCGCCGATCAGCCCCATGCCATACATCTGCCCGGCTTTTTCCTCGAAGCGGCGGATCAGCAGCATGTCGCGATAGAATTTGATCAGTTCGGCAGGGCTGACTTCGGGCTCGTCGGCCCGCATCTTGCGCTTGGCCTGCGCCATGGAACTCCTCCCTCCTGAAGCGGTGGCGACAGGTCCTATCGCCGCGCCTGACGTTTCGCGCGAAATTACGTCAAATGCCCTGGTCTGACAACCTGTCATCGAGTTTAAAACATTCTAATAACAAGAAAATTTTATAATTAACTCGATTTTGGTTAAATTGTCTCTAGGTTATCGACCTCCGGACGGCGGCAGGAGCAGTTTTTTCATACGGAAACCGCCCCGCCGGCAACAATCGAGCGGCGGTTACTTCGCCGCTAGCCGCGGCGGTCGCCCGCGGACGACCAGGCGCTGGACGGCGGCCACGCCGATTCCCAGCGCCAGTCCGACCGCATCGGTGATCGGTCCGGGAATGATCAGGCAGAACGCGCCGACGAACAGCGGCGCGCGCAACCATAACGGCAGCGGGCCGGCCATCCATCCCTCGGTGGAGCAGGCGAGAAAGTAGACGCCGATGCTGGCGGTGACCGCGACGCTGAGCACGCTCCACCAGTCGCCGATGAACAGGAGTCCCGGCCCGTAAAAAAACATGAACGGCACGATGAACGTAGCCAGCCCGAGCTTCACCGCAATGAACGACGTCTTCCACGGATCGGCGCCAGCCATTCCGGCGGCGGCGAACGAAGCTAACGCCACCGGCGGCGTGATCGACGAAATCACCGCGTAGTAGAAAATGAATAAGTGCGCCGTCAACGGTGGAATTCCCATCTGCGCAAGACCGGGGGCAACGACCGACGCCGCGACGGCGTAGGCTGCGGTGGTCGGCATCCCCATGCCGAGTATGAGCGCGATGACCATCGCGAACAGCAGGCCCAGGATTTGGCTGCCGCCGGCCACCGCGAGCACCATGGCCGAGAAGCGGCCGCCGATGCCGGTCAGCGCAATGACTCCGACGATGATGCCGGCGCAAGCGCATATCGCCACGAGCTGGATGGTGTCGCGCGCGGCGGCCGCTAACGTCTCGATGACGCCCCAAGGGCCCAATCGGTTTTCCTTGGTCGACAGCCAACTCGCCACGATCGCGGCGATGATGCCGACCGATCCGGCGCGGAAGACGGAATATCCGTCGAGCAACAGCCAGATCAGTATGACGACCGGGGCCAGCATATAGGCGCGCTTGGCGACGCCGATGAGCGGCGGCAGCTCGCTGCGCGGAATTCCTTCGATGCCGTGCTTGCGGGCGTGCAAATCGCAATGCACGTAGCACGCGATGTAGAAAAGCATCGTCGGTATGATCGCTGCGACCGCGATATCGGTATATGGAATGCCGAGAATTTCGGCCATTATGAACGCGCCGGCGCCCATCACCGGCGGCGTGATCTGCCCACCGGTCGACGATGTCGCCTCAATAGCGCCGGCAGTGGCGCGGTCATAGCCGACCCGTCGCATCATCGGAATCGTGATGGTTCCCGATGCGACAACGTTGCCGACGGCGCTGCCGCTGATCGTTCCAAACAACACGCCCGAGACCACGGCGACCTTGGCCGGTCCGCCGCGCACCCAGCCAACCAGCGCGATCGCCAAGTCGTTGAAGTATTCGCCGGCCTTGGTCGAATTGAGGAAAGCGGCGAAGGTAATGAACAAGACGATATAGGTCGACGACACGGCGGTGGTGATGCCGTGGATCCCCTTATCGGAGTAGATATAGCTGAAGAAAACGTCGAGCTGGATGCCAGCGTGGTGCAGGACGCCCGGCATCCATGGACCGACGAACGAATATACGATGAACAGCAGCGCAAGGATCGGCAACGCGAGGCCGGCGGTGCGCCGCGTCAACTCGAGCACCATGAACGTTCCCGCCGCGCCGGCGACCAAGTCCCAAATCGTCGGCAGCACCCCGGCCCGGAACAGCAGGTCGTCGAAATTTTCGTAGATGTAGACGAGGATCGCCAGATTTGCGGCGATCATCGCCCAATCATACCAGGCGACCGACGTCTGCGGCCGCCGCCCGGGAGTGAAAACGGCGAAGCCGATCACCGAGCCGACGCAAACGTGGATCACCCGCAATAGCCACGGATCGATCGGATACAGATTCAGGACAACGAGGTGGAACACGACGTAACCGACACAGACGACGAAAAACAGGCGATGTTGCCAGGGCGGCAAAGTCCGCTGCCGGCCCCCGTATTCGATGTCGGACGCTTTATCGACGTTCAAAGCGGCGTCAGGCGCGTCGGATGCTGTCGCTCCGGGACGCGGATTCGCGCCGTCGTTTTTCATGTCTTGGTACCGCAAGGCTGCGAGGCGGCGCGATCAGCCCGCCTCGGACCGAGGCCGCCGCTCAGCTCGACGGAGCGAGTTTCGGATCGATCTTGAACCCTTTTTCGGTGAAGTACTTCACGGCTCCCGGATGGAAGGGCAGAAAAGTGTTCTTGTCGACGTTCTTCGGCAAGGTCTCCTTCGCCGCCGCATGACCCTGAACCATCCGTGCGTTGCTCTCCATGACCGCCTTCACGACGCCATAGACGAGATCGGCCGGTACGTCCTTGTGCGCAATCGCGAAGTTGAATACGCCGACCGTCAGGTGGTCCTCGGTCAGCGTCTTGTATGTGCCCTTCGGCACCACGTCGTCGGACAGTTCGGGGAATTTTTGCTTGAGCGTGGCGATTTCTGCCTTCGAGAAGGTGAAGAATCGCACCGTGCGCGTCGCCTCCACCTCGGAATAGGCCGGAAACGGCAGGCCGGCGGCGAAAGCGAAGGTGTCTATCAACCCGTCGCCGAGCTGCGAGGACATATCCGAGGCGCCGCCGTTGCGGATGGCCCCGACCTTGACACCGAGTGCCTCGAACATCAGCGGGAAATACGTTCCCGGCGTTCCGGCGCGCGGGCCGACGCCGACGTTCTTTCCGGCGAGGTCGGCGACCTTGGTGATGCCGGTCCTGTCCGTGGTCACAAAATGGAAAACTGTGCCGTACATCGGGAAAATGGCGCGGACGTTCTGGAATTTACGCCCCTTGGTCCACTCGCCGGTGCCGTTCCACGCTTGCAGCGCGACGCCCATCGTCGTCATACCGAACTCAACTTGCTTGGCGTCGGTCAGGATGATGTTGTGGTTGGGGCCGTCGGTCTGCCGCGTGCTGATCGGAACCTTGATCGCATCGCCGGCGATGTTGGCCCACACCTGGCCGTAAACCGCGAATACGCCGCCGACCGAGGCGGTGCCGAGCGTGAGCGATTTCGGCCAGTTCGGATTCTGGGCGTTTGCCGGAGCGGCTAGGATCAGTCCGATGGCGGCAACAGCGGCGAATCGGCTAATGGTCTTTAATCTCACAACTTCCTCCCTACTGCTTATTGCGCATTTGTTGCGATACACTTTTTGAAGCGCTCGGCCGACGGCGTCAATTCATTAATTTGGCAAGACGAGTGGCCGCGTCAGCCGCTTTTTCAGGGCTGCGGTCGCAGGACGTTACGGGTACCGTTGAGGCGAGCGGAGGTTTAGCGCGGCTCGGACGGCTGGTCGAGAATGACGATCTCGTCTGGGCGCACGAGGTTGAGCATCAGTCGGGCGCGCTCCTCGAGCATATCGGCATCGAGGTGATCGCTGCGCAGCAGGTTCACTCGCCGTTCCAACGCCTTGCGCTCGGCGCTGGCTTCCTCGAGCAGAAGCTTGGCTTGGGCCACGTCGTTGGACAGGCGCGCATAGGCGACCAATCCCCGTTCGCCCTCGATCGAGTGATAGATGAAATAGCCGGCGGCGCAGAATCCTAGGACAGGGCCGACGACATCGCGCCCTCGCCGCTTGATCTCGGTCCACATCGTCATGGACCGAAGCGAATCACAACGCGAGTCAGCGCGTCAACGGAATTCTTGGTGAAAATTCACGTCGAGTCAGAAATTTGGCCCGTCAACTTCGTTCGAAGGTTCAACCAATGCCGTGGTTCGCCGTTCCGATCGGATGGCTATTTGGCGGCGACCGTGAATTCGAGCCCGGCAAGCCGCCCGGCGTAAGGCTTGTCAGCGCCGTCGCGGGTCAAAACCAGCTCGATATCGCGTTCGCCGGGACCGAGCGCCAGGCTGACCAACAGGCGCCGCGGCGAACGGGATAGCACTTTGGCCTCGACCGCCCGGCCATTCTCGGTGCACACGACGCGGACCCGCTCGGACATCGCAATGCCCCTCTTAAGATCGTTCCGCCCGCGGCGTTCGCCCACAAGCGTCC
>DATIBC010000051.1:0-30136 GCA_035457725.1 Alphaproteobacteria bacterium
GAAGGCGTTGCCCCCGTTACCGAGCGCGGTGCCGACTTCGGGAGACGGGGCGAAGTAGCGAAGACTCACGGAGCTGTGTTTTGCCACTGACGCGGCTCAGTAGTTAGGCTCGTACTTAGGTCGCGGCGACGTTCGAATTGCCGCTGCGGCTAGGCGGGGTGCCATCCACCCCGTTTTTGTAACGCCGATGCGCAATCTAAAGATGTTGGATTGTAGATTATCCTACAATCCAAGGGAGTTTTCGTACAATGTCGATGTCCCAGACAGTAGCAAGGTTGATCGCACTTGCCGTATTGGTCGGAACTGGCGCGGTGGCAGCGCAGACAGCTCCGTCACAAGTGATCGGCCAGCGGCAGGACGCCATGAAGGGCCTCGGCGGGGCCATGAAAACCCTGACACCGATGGTGCGTGGCGAGCAACCATGGAACCAAGCCGAAGCGGTTAAGGCGGCCACGACCATCAACAACGTCTCAAAAGCGATTCCACAAGTCTTCCCGCCAGGCAGCGGCCCTGAAAGCGGCGTCAAGACGGGGGCGCTGCCAATCATTTGGCAGCAAACGGCCGACTACCAGCTAAAGGCGAAGGCACTTGAGGAGGCAAGCGGCGTGCTGCTCGGGCTTGCCCAGGCCGGCAATTCCGACGGCGTGAAAAACCAGTTCGGCAACGTCGGCAAGGCATGTGGCGGCTGCCACGAGGTGTACCGGGCCAAATAATCGCGGTCTTCGCTTCGAGGCCTCACTTGAGGCGGATCGCCGCAATTTTTGCTCGGACTGGGCATTTGGGACGCCGTGGTGAGGGGCTCGCCACTCACAGACGCAGGCCGATTCGCGTCCGTGGCCTCGCACGGCTTCTGACCGGCTTCTTGGTGGCGGCGTTCATATCGAACCCGCTGGGCGCGCAGGTGGGTGACGTTCCACCGGGCGATCACGGGGCGGTCCGGCGCGGCGAGTATCTATTCAGCGCGGCTGGCTGCGCCGGATGTCACACCGACATCAAGAATAGAGGCCCGGTCGGCGCTGGCGGACGCGAGCTCAAAACTCCATTTGGAGTGTTTTACGGGCCGAACATCACATCCGATCCCGACCATGGAATCGGCCGATGGAGCGACGCCGATTTCATCCGCGCGCTCCGCCATGGGGTTAGCCCGCGTGGGGCGCACTATTATCCGGTGTTTCCGTTCACGTCGTTCACCAAGATCAGTGACGATGACATGCGAGATCTCAAGGCGTTTTTGTTCTCACTGCCGCCATCGCCGACACCGAACCGGGCGCACGATATCCGGTTTCCGTTCAACTTCCGCTTCGCCCAGTATTTCTGGAAACTTCTGTTCTTCGATCGCGGAGCATTCGTGGACGATGCCGGGCGTCCGGCAGCGGTCAATCGCGGCGCCTATCTCGTCACGGCTCTCGGCCATTGCGGCGAGTGCCATACTCCTCGGAACCTCATGGGCGCAAGCGACCGCGGCCTGGCATTTGCCGGTACGCGCAACGGGCCGGAGGGGAGCAACGTTCCCAACATCACGCCCGATCCTGAAACAGGCATCGGCAGATGGAGTACCGGCGATCTCGCCGAGCTGCTCAAGAGTGGCATGACTCCCGATGGCGACTTCGTCGGCGGGAGCATGGCCGAAGTGGTGCGCGAGACCACTAGCAAGCTAAGCGAAAACGATCGCAAGGCGATGGTGGCGTATCTTCGAGCGTTACCGCCGATTCAAAACGACTTGCGAGGAAAATCTTCACCGCCGTAGCGCGATGGTAGAAAGACGCCGTAACCCGTTCGTATGTGGGTAGTTTCCATTGCGAGTCTGACGGGCAATCGTTAAGGTTCGAGCACCGGGTGGCCGCCAACAAAAGGCGAACAAGGCGTCGGCGTCGTGAAACGTCCGTTGATCATCGGGCTGATCGGGCTAGTGCTCGTGATTGCCGGTGGAATTTCAGCATGGCTGCAATTGACCGGGGAGCCGCCGCCGGCGGTGCCGGTCGCGCTCACGGCGCCAGCAAGCGCCCCCGCCGCAGGCCAGCCGACACAACAAGCTGCGACGCCGCCGCCGGCCGGCGCCACGGGTTCGCAGCCTCCAGCGGTCCCGGCGGCCCGATTGGCGCCCAGTTTCGACGTGGTGCGAATCAATCCTGCGGGCGATGCGGTGATCGCCGGTCGCGCCATGCCCAACGCCACGGTAACGATCTACGACGGCGACCGTGAACTTGGCAAGGTCAAGGCCGATGCGCGCGGCGAGTGGGTCTTCGTTCCGAGCAGCCCGCTGCCCTCTGGCGCTCGCGAACTTAGCCTGTCGGCCGAGGTCGAGGGCCAAGCGGCCACGCGCTCCGAGCAGGTGGTCGTTCTCGCGGTCCCCGAGCGCGGACGTGACCTAGCCGGCCGCCCGGCGCGCGAGCCGCAGCAGCCGCTGGCGATCATTACGCCGCGCGAGGGCACCGGCCCTAGCACTGTCATTCAACGCCCGGGCGGGCGTTTTGCCGCTGGTACGCTCGGCATCGAGATCGTCGAATACGACGAACACGGCGCGCTCAGCATGAGCGGAACGGCGACCGTACCGGGAGCCCGGGTCAAAATTTATCTCGACGATCGCCTGATCGGCACCGCCATCGCGGACGGCAAGGGCAACTGGAGCTTGACGCCGCAAGTCCGTATCGCGCCGGGGACTTACGTTTTGCGGGCCGATGAAGAGACGGGGGATGGCAAGATCGTCGCGAGCGTCGAGGCGTCGTTGACCCGCACGGTTGCTACCGCCGATGGGCAGACGACGGTGGTCGTCGTGCAACCGGGAAACAGCCTGTGGCGGATCGCGCGCCGGATTTATGGAGAAGGCATCCGCTACACGGTCATCTACGAAGCCAATCGCACCAAGATCCAAGATCCCGATTTGATCTACCCCGGGCAACGTTTCGACGTTCCAACGCGGCGCAACTAGCGGCCAAGCACGGCGCGTAAGCGGTGGGCGCAATTTCCGCGTCGGCGGGAAGGGTGGTAGCGTGCGCGCCGGCGGCCGCCAGAAAACCTGTTAAGGACCGCCGGGAGGAACACCATGTTGAAAACGCCGATTTTCGCCGGTGCGGTCGCCGGCGTGATCGCCTGCCTAGCGCAAGCGACGGTCGAGGCGCAGATCGTCGTATCAGCGAACGATAACAAAGTCCGACGGGTCAACGGCCAGGTCCAGGTGGTGCAGAACCCGCCGGCCGACACGGTGGCCATCATCGACCTCGGCCAGTCTCCGCCGAAGGTTCTCGCCGAACTCGACACCCCAGCCAGCGCGGTCGGGCCGCCGCTCAGCGTGGCAATAACACCCGACGAATCGCTGGCCCTCGTCACTGCGGCGATGAAAATCAATCCCGCCGATCCGACGAAGCAGACCGCCGACAACAAGCTCACTGTCATCGATCTCAAAGCCTCGCCTCCGGCGGTGATCGCCACGCTTGAGACCGGCAGATCGCCGGCCGGCTTGTCGATAAACCGGCAGGGAACGTTGGCGCTCGTCGCCAACCGCGAGGAAGGCACGGTGTCCGTTTTCGCGATCGACGGTAAGCGCGTCACGCCAGTCGAGAAGGTGAAGATCGCCGACGAAAAATCCGGCGTCAGCCATGTCGCCATCAGTCCCGACGGCAAATGGGCGCTGGCGACCCGCGACGGCGACTTCAAGATCACGCTACTAACAATCGACGGACAAAAGGTCGAGCCCGCCAAGCGCGATATCAATGCCGGCCTGCGCCCGTACGGGATCGACATCAGTCCCAAGGGCGACATCGCTGTCGTCGCCAATATTGGGATCGGCGCCGGCGACACAGACACGGTGAGCATCATCGACATGACGCTCAAGCCGCCGCGCGTCGTCGACACGTTCAGCGTCGGCCAGACGCCCGAAGGGATCAAGTTCTCTCCCGACGGCCGCCACGTCGGCGTCGTGGTGATGAACGGCAGCGATAAACCCAGCGAGTCGCCGTTCTTCGCCGACAGTGGCCTGCTGAAGATCTATCGCGTCGAAGGCCGGCGCCTCCAGCACATCGCCGAGGGCAGGATCGGCCGTTGGTCGCAAGGCGTGGTCTTCAGCAACGACGGCGCGACGGTGCTGGCGCAGAACATGGTCGAGCGCGACATCGTCGTATTCCGCTTCGACGGAAGCAAACTGGAGGACACCGGACAGCGCATCAAGCTGAACGGCGGCGCCGCCGCGATACGCGCCGCCGACAGGCCGGGCTGAGCCATCGCCGGCGCGCGAGGGGCGGGCGGAGAGAATCGCGCCGCGGCTGCCGCGCGATGCTTCTCCCGCGCCGCCGCGCCCGGTACAATATCGGCCGTCATGGCGACCGGATCAACAACGCAACGGCCACGGGCGAATGCGGCAAGTCTCGACCGTACCTGACTTGCGCGTGCACCGCGCGGGCTGGCCGTTCATCGGCATCGGCGCGTTGGTGACGGTGGTCCTGGCAGCGATCTGGCAGCCGGCTGGCGGAATCGCCGGCGTCGCGACATTGTGGATGGCGTATTTCTTTCGTGATCCCGACCGCGTGACGCCGACGCGCGAGGGGCTGATCCTCAGTCCCGCCGACGGAATCGTGCGGATGATCGCCCGCGCAGCGCCTCCGCCCGAGCTGGGGATGGATACGAGCGAGCGGACGCGGGTGAGCATTTTCCTTAATGTCTTCGACGTCCACGTCAACCGGGCGCCGGCCGACGGCACCGTGGCGGCGGTGCACTACCGCCAAGGAAAGTTTGTGAACGCGTCGTTCGACAAGGCGAGCGAGGACAACGAGCGCGTATCGGTTCGGCTTGCCCTCAGCCATGGCGGTGAGATGGCGTTCGTGCAGATCGCCGGCTTGATTGCGCGACGGATCGTTTGCGACTTGAAGGAAGGCGCGGTCGTGCGGGCGGGCGAGCGCTTCGGCATCATCCGCTTCGGCAGCCGGGTCGACGTCTACCTGCCTGACGGCGCGAGCCCGTTGGTCGCCCTCGGGCAGCGCGCGATCGGTGGCGAAACGGTGCTCGCCGATCTGGCCAGCGCCGAGGGGCCTCGAACGGGGGAGGTGCGCTGATGTTTCGTTTCATCGACCATGGCGGGGGACGCCGCCATCTTCGCCGACCGCGCCTGCGTCGCGGCGCGATGAACCAGCTCATTCCCAACGTGCTTACGGTCGGCGCGCTGTGCGCCGGCCTGACGGCGATCCGTTTTGCGCTGATGGAGCGTTGGGAAGCGGCGGTGTTCGCGATCGTCGTCGCGGGAATATTCGACGGCCTCGACGGTAGGGCGGCGCGGCTGCTCGGGGGCGGCACCAAGTTTGGCGCCGAGCTAGATTCGCTCTCGGACTTCATTAGCTTCGGCGTGGCTCCCGCGGTCGTCATCTACTTATGGTCGACGCACGAATTTAGCGGCGTCGCCTGGGCGGTGTCGGTGATGTTCGCGGTGTGTTGTGCCTTGCGTTTGGCGCGATTCAACACCGCGCTGGCCGACCCGAATCCACCGCCATATACGCGTAACTTTTTTACCGGCGTGCCGGCGCCGGCCGGCGCCGGGTTGGCGATCTGGCCGATGATGTTGACGTTCGAATTTGGGCCAGGTTGGTTCGACCGCCCGAGCGTCAACGTCGTCGTCCTGTTCGTCGTCGGGCTGTTGATGGTTAGCCGCGTTCCGACATTTTCGATCAAGCGGATACGCGTGCCCTCGCAGCACGTCATTCCGGCTCTGCTGATCATGGGCATCATGATGGCGGCGTTGGCGAGCGCGCCCTGGCTGACGTTAATCGCGATTGGCTTCGTCTACTCGGCCAGCATCCCGATCGCAATTTGGGTTTTCAGGCGTGCGCGCGCCGCCTACCGCGCCCACACCGGCGCGGAGGTGCCGATGCCGCCGCCGGCGTTGCCCGGAGTCGAGGAAGGAGCAGGAACCGGACAAGAGGGCCCACCCAGGCCCGACGTCCAACGACGATAGGTTCGGCTCAACGCCTAACCGCAGCGGCGCCAGTGCTGGCGGACCGGCGGCGGGGCGCCGGGAGTGTGACGAATACCCAGACGCCGTTCGGCGCCATCGACGGCGACACGGGCGGTAACGAATTCGGTTGGCGCGACGAAGCGGAACACGAGCGTCGCCGCCCGGCCGCCCTCGTCGAGGGTCGCCGAGACGTCGTTCTCGCCCGCCGACCACGACACCGGGTATTCGCGAGGCGTGGGCGCGTTGTCGATGATCAGCGCCATGCGGTCGCGCGTAAAGCGCCAAACGTAGCGGTTGCCCACGCAATCTGCGGCATCGACCGCCCAGCGGCCGACGATCGCCTGCAGCGGGTCGAAGTCCGCCGGGAGCTGCCCGCTGGCCGTCGCGACGACGGGCCATGAGTTGAGCGCGCCAATCGCAAATGCGAGGGCGAACAGCAGCGGGCAGGCGATTCGTCCAGCCGGGATTCGTTTCACGGGACTCAACATTACGCGACTTTACGCCTCGCCGCACGCCGCCCCTTTCGGTCGGTTCAATGTGAGCCGCGGGCGCCGGAGTTCTGATTGTGGCGCGGGGCGGCGATATCGAGTAGTACGAGCGCCATGGCAAGCGAATTGGAAACAACTATGCGCGAGGCGGGGCGCGACTTCATCCGTGACATCATTCAGGCGGATGTCGCGGCCGCACGCTGTTCGTCCGTGGTAACGCGTTTTCCGCCCGAGCCCAACGGCTATCTGCATATCGGCCACGCCAAATCGATCTGCTTGAATTTTGGCGTCGCCGAGGAGTTTGGCGGCCGCTGCCATCTGCGCTTCGACGACACCAACCCGACCAAGGAGGAGCAGGAGTATATAGACGCCATCAAAGCGGATGTGCGCTGGCTTGGCTTCGATTGGGGCGAGCATCTCCATCACGCCTCGGACTATTTCGAGCGGCTCTATGAGTGGGCCGAGCACCTGATCCGCGCCGGCAAGGCTTATGTCGACGACACTCCGGCGGAGGCGCTGCGGGCGATGCGCGGCACCTTGACCGAGCCGGGTCGCGAGAGCGCTTATCGCGGACGCGCGGTCGCCGAAAATCTCGAACGCTTTCGCAAAATGCGCGCCGGCGAGTTCGCCGACGGCGCCTGTGTGTTGCGCGCCAAGATCGATATGGCGTCGGGCAATATCAACATGCGCGATCCAGTGCTCTACCGCATTCTGCACGCCTCGCATCCGCGCACCGGCGACCAGTGGTGCATCTATCCGACATACGATTTCGCCCATGGCCAATCGGATGCCATCGAGGGCGTCACGCATTCGCTGTGCACGCTCGAGTTCGAGGATCATCGACCGCTCTACGACTGGCTCCTCGACAACCTGCCGGCGCCGTCGCGACCGCGGCAGTACGAGTTCGCGCGCCTCAATCTCGCCTATACGGTGCTGTCGAAACGCGTGCTGACCGAGTTGGTGCGGAGCGGTCGGGTCGGCGGGTGGGACGATCCGCGGATGCCGACGCTGGCCGGCCTGCGCCGCCGTGGCGTGCCGCCGGCGGCGATCCGCGAGTTCGTACGGCGGATCGGCATCGCGCGGGCCAACAGCGTGGTCGATTTGGCGATGCTCGAGCACGCCATCCGCGAAGTCTTGAACAGGCAGACTATGCGACGCATGGCAGTGCTGCGGCCGCTCAAGCTGGTCATCGAGAACTACCCCGAGGGTCGAACCGAGGAGCTGGAGGCGGTAAACAATCCTGAAGATCCGGCCGCAGGCGCACGCCCCATCCGCTTCGGGCGCGAGTTGTACGTCGAGCGCGACGATTACATGGAGAACCCGCCGAAGAAGTTCTTCCGGCTTGCTCCCGGACGCGAAGTGCGGTTGCGCTATGCCTATTTTGTCACCTGCCGCGAGGCGGTGAAAGACGCGGGCGGCGATGTGGTGGAGCTTCGCTGCACCTACGATCCCGCGACGCGCGGCGGCAATGCGCCGGACGGTCGAAAGGTGCCAGGTACGCTGCACTGGGTGGCGGCGGCGGACGCCATGAGCGCGGAAGTCAGGCTGTATGACCGGTTGTTCACCCGCCCGGATCCCGGCGCCGGCGGCGACATTCTCGCCGATCTCAATCCAGGCTCGCTCGAAGTGCTCCACGACTGCCGCATCGAGCCGGCGCTAGCCAAGGCCACAACCGGCGTTCCCGTACAATTCGAGCGGCAGGGCTATTTCTGTCTCGACGTCGACTCACGGCGGGACCGGCCGGTGTTCAACCGCACCATAGGCCTCCGCGACACCTGGGCGAAGGTGCAGGCGAGCGGCAAGGCGACCGGCTAAGCGGTCTACGGAGAAATTGGCTGGGGGACTTGGATTCGAACCAAGATAAACGGAGTCAGAGTCCGTTGTCCTACCGTTGAACGATCCCCCAGCAGGGCCGTCCGAGTAGGGGAGCGACGGGCGGGCTCTTACCATAGCCTGCCCGCAAAGTGTACCCCCGCCCGACCCCACTAGCCGCGGCCGCGGATTCCGCTACACTCAGCGGCGAGGCTTTGGAAAAACTTCCGCCGAAGCATCGGCGTCCGTTGGCGCGCTAGGAAAGCGCCGCCGCGCCGCACCGGCGGATAACAGGGACGCAACGCGTCGTGCATGGATCGCTTGGCCGCGTCGCCGGTCGCTTCACGGCCGACCCGCGCGGTGCAACATTCGCCCGCGTTTACGCCGCGCTCGATCTCGGCACCAACAACTGCCGGCTCCTGGTGGCTCGGCCGACGGGCGAGACGTTCCGGGTGATCGACGCATTCTCACGGATCGTTCGGCTCGGTGAACGCTTGGCGGTATCCGGCGAGCTGACCGGCGCGGCGATGGATCGCGCCGTCGACGCGCTCAGAATCTGCGCCGGGAAGCTGGCGCGGCGCGGCGTCTCGCGCTATCGCGGCGTGGCCACGGAAGCATGCCGGCGGGCGCGCAACGGCGCGGCGTTTCTCGCCCGCGTCACCGCCGAGACGGGACTGGAGTTCGAGATCATCGACCCGGCCGAAGAAGCCAGCCTGGCTCTCGCTGGTTGCGAATCTTTGCTCGACCTGCCGCCGCCCCACGCGCTTCTGTTCGACATCGGCGGCGGGAGCACCGAGGTGACGTGGCTCGAGCGCGATGAGACGCGCGGCTGGTTCATCGCCGATTCGCTGTCGCTCGGCTGCGGAGTCGTTCCATTCGCAGAGCGCTTCGGCGGAGACCGCGTCTCGCTGGCGTCGTATCGAGCGATGATCGACGAGATCGTGACGATGCTCCGCCCGCTCGAAGCGCGACGCAGCATCGCCGCGATGATCGCCGCCGGGCGCGTCCAGATGCTCGGCACCTCTGGAACGGTGACGACGCTTGCCGGCGTGCGAATGAACCTGCCGCGCTACCAGCGGGCGCTGGTCGATGGCTCGTGGCTGGATCTGGCCGACGCCGTGACGGTGAGCCGGAGCTTGATGGAGCTCGATTGGGCGGGGCGCGCCGCGCATCCGTGCATCGGCCATGAACGGGCCGACCTCGTTGTCGCCGGCTGCGCCATTCTCGAGGCAATTCTCGAATTGTGGCCGGTGAAACGATTGCGCGTCGCCGATCGCGGACTGCGAGAAGGAATCTTGCTCGGCTTAATGCGCGCCGACGCGAACGGGACAGCGTCGCGCGATCGTCCGTGAGCGAACGTCCAAGCGGCTCGCGTCGGCGCAAGGACGCGCGGCTCACCGAGCGCCTCAAGACGGCAAAGGGCCGGTCGCCTTCCTCGCAACGCTGGCTCGGACGTCAACTCAACGATCCATTCGTCGCCGAAGCGAAGCGCAAGGGGTATCGGGCGCGGGCCGCGTTCAAACTGATCGAGATCGACGACAAGTTTCGGCTGCTGCGACCTGGCATCCGGGTGGTGGATCTCGGCGCGGCGCCCGGCGGGTGGACGCAAGTCGCCGTGGCGCGCGTCAAGCCGGAAGCGAGCGATGGCAAGGTGGTCGGCGTCGACATCCAACCAATGGTCCCAGTTTCCGGCGCGATCGTGTTGCACGGCGACTTTCTTGATCGGGCGGCGCCGGCGAAAGTGCGGGACGCGCTTGGTGGCGCGGCCGACGTGGTGCTGTGCGACATGGCCACGTCGGCGACCGGACACCGCGAGACTGACCATTTGCGGGTCATGGCGTTAGCCGAAGCCGCGCTCGTCTTCGCTTGTGAGACGCTGCGGCCGGGTGGCGCTTTCGTCGCCAAGTTGCGTCAGGGCGCTGGCGAAGCTGCGTTTGTCGCCCGGGCGCGCCAGTCGTTCGCCAACGTGCGGAGATTCAAGCCTGCCGCCAGCCGCGCCGAATCCGCCGAGGTGTACCTCGTCGCCACAGATTTCCGAGCTTCTGTATAAGTATCTGATAATAAAAAAGAAATCTACCTTGGCATGGGCCGGGCGATGTGTATGATGGCGGGCCACCTCGCGCATCCGGAGGCGGCATGAATCTCCGCGAAGCATTGACGTTCGACGACGTGCTCTTGAAGCCGGCAGCCTCGGCCGTACTGCCGTCGGAGTGCGAAACCCACACGCGCCTCACGCGGTCGATCGCGCTCGGCATTCCGCTGCTTTCGGCGGCGATGGATACGGTCACCGAATCGGCGATGGCAATCGCCATGGCGCAGGCGGGCGGCTTGGGCGTCGTGCACCGCAATCTCGACATCGAGAAGCAGGCCGACGAGGTGCGCAAGGTCAAGAAATTCGAATCCGGGATGGTGGTGAATCCCGTCACGATCGCTCCCGACGCGACGCTCGCCGACGCGTTGGGATTGATGGCCGAGCACCGCATCTCCGGCATTCCCGTCGTCGAGCCCGGGTCGCGCAAGCTGGTTGGCATCCTGACCAACCGCGACGTGCGTTTCGCCTCCAACCCGCGCCAGCCGGTTCGCGAACTGATGACCAGGGACGAGCTCGTCACCGTGCGCGAGGGGGTGAGCCGCGAGGAAGCGAAGCGGCTGCTGCATCAGCACCGCATCGAGAAGTTGCTGGTGGTTGACGATGCGTACCGATGCATCGGGCTCGTCACCGTCAAGGACATCGAAAAGGCGCAACGATTTCCAACCGCCTGCAAGGACGAGAAAGGGCGCCTGCGCGTGGCCGCGGCGACCGGCGTGGGCGACGCCGGCGTGGCGCGTGCCGAGGCATTGTTCGACGTGGAGGTCGATTTGGTGATCGTCGACACCGCGCATGGGCATTCCGAAGGCGTCCTGCGCACGGTCGAGCGGGTACGTCGGCTCAACAACTATACGCAGATCATCGCCGGTAACGTGGCGACCGCCGACGGCGCCAAGGCGTTGATCGACGCCGGCGCCGACGCGGTCAAGGTCGGCATCGGACCGGGCTCGATCTGCACCACACGCGTCGTCGCCGGTGTAGGAGTGCCGCAGCTTACCGCGGTGCTCGACGCAGTCGGCGCGTGCCGCAAGCACGATGTTCCGGTGATCTCCGACGGCGGCGTGAAATACTCCGGCGATCTGGCCAAGGCGATTGCGGCCGGCGCCGATTGCACCATGATCGGCTCCTTGCTCGCCGGGACCGACGAAAGCCCGGGTGAGGTTTTTCTCTATCAGGGAAGATCGTACAAATCGTATCGCGGCATGGGCTCGGTGGGCGCCATGGCGCGCGGCTCGGCGGATCGATATTTCCAGCAGGACATCAAGGACACGCTCAAGCTGGTGCCCGAGGGCGTCGAAGGCCGCGTGCCGTACAAGGGGCCGGTCGGGAACGTCATCCACCAGCTTGTCGGCGGACTGCGCGCGGCGATGGGTTACACCGGAAACCGGACCATCGCCGAGATGCAGACGCGTTGCGAGTTCTACCGGATCACCAACGCCGGTTGGCGCGAGAGCCACGTGCACGACGTGGCGATCACCCGCGAGGCGCCGAACTATCGTCCCGATCTGTAGGCCGAGGCCGCGGCGCCGACTTCGCCGCAAAATCCGATGACCCCCGGGGCACGCGTATCGGCGGCGATCGAGATCCTCGACCTGATCGCTGCCGAGGCCGCGCCGGCGGATACCGTCGCCGGGGCATATTTTCGCGCGCGCAGGTACATTGGCGGCAAGGATCGCCCGGCGATCGCCGCGCTGGCGTATGCGGTGCTACGTCATCGCGCGCAGCTCGATTGGTGGCTCGCGCGCACGCGCGAAGGCGCTGGCAGGGGGCCGTTTGCGCCCGACGCGCGCCAACGCGTCCTGACGTGGCTCGCCATCGGCGAACGGTGGGAGGCCGAGCGGATCGCGGCGTCGTTCGACGGGGCTAAGTTTCGGCCTCCGGCGCTCGGGCCGCGTGAAGTCTCGCTGGTTGGCGCGCTTGTCGGACGAACGCTCGATCATCCCGAGCAGCCGGATTGGGTTCGCTTCAACCTGCCGCAGTGGCTGGAGGCCAAGCTGCGGCAGCGCTTCGGCGCGGACTTCAATCGCGAAGCGGCGGCGCTGGCGCAGGCGGCCCCGCTCGATTTGCGCATCAATCCGTTGAAGACCGACCGCAGCGCCATGCTGCAACGCCTCGCCGCCGTCGGTCTTCGCGTCGCGCCGACACCGATCTCGCCGCTCGGCATCCGCGTCGAAGGCCGCCCGACGCTTGGCAGCCTCGCCGAATTTCAAGACGGGCTGATCGAGGTGCAGGACGAGGGCTCGCAGATCGCCGCGCTTTTGGTCGATGCGAAAGCCGGCATGCGCGTGTGCGATTTCTGCGCCGGCGCCGGCGGCAAGACCCTGGCGCTAGCGGCGATGATGGCCAACAAGGGACATGTCGTCGCTTGCGATGTGTCCGAGCGGCGACTCGAAGGCGCGACGCGACGGCTGCGCCGCGCCGGTGTCTTCAACGTCGAGCGACGGAATCTATCGGGCGAACGCGACCCATGGGTCAAACGGCACGCGGCCAGCTTCGATCGCGTGTTGATCGATGCGCCATGCACCGGCGCGGGGACTTGGCGACGGAATCCCGATGCCAAGTGGACGATGACTCCGGATGATCTCGACCAGCTGATCGATTTGCAGCGCCGGATCCTCGACAGCGCGGCGCGGCTGGTCAGGCCAGGTGGCCGGCTTGTCTATGTCACCTGCTCGCTGCTGGCGGAGGAGAACGAGCGGCAGGCGGAGTGGTTGCTTGAGCGAATGCCCGAATTCATTCACGTCCCGGTCGGCGAGGTATGGGCGCGTACGCTCGATGCGCCGTGCCCGACGGCGGAGCCATATCTTCACCTGACGCCCGCGCGGAACGGCACCGACGGCTTTTTCGTCGCCGTCTTCGAGCGGAGCACGACGGCGAGGCAAAGCATATCGGGTGAAACGGGAGCAGATTTATGAAACCCGGCGAATACGACGACGACATCGCCCGGATCGAGGCGATCATCGGGCGGCAGTTCGGCAGCCTTTGCTGGACGCCGGAACGAAGCGCCGACTGGGAGGGTTTCGCGCGCGACTTCGCCGCCGAGGCGGTGCTGTATCCGGCGGCACGTCCGGCGAAAAGCCAGAGCGTCGATGCGTTCATGGCGCGCATGAAGGAATTGTCGCAGACGGCGCTGCGATCATTTCGCGAGCGGATCCTCGGCGGGCAAATCCGGACGTTCGGCAATGTCGCGGTGGCGGCGACCGCTTGCGAGATCACCGAGAACGACACCAAGGTCACGCGCGGTGTCGAGATGATGCTGCTCGTCAAGGACGCGGGCGCATGGCGGATCGTGGCGCAAGCCTGGGACACTGCGAAGAATGGCGCTTCGATCCCCGAAGATCTGCTTTCGCGGCGGACGGCTGACTAACTCGTGGCGTGACCGGCGCGGCGACCGAAAACCGCAACCGGACGTGACGTTGCGCATAGGCGATGACAATGCGCATTGGCCTGACGTGCGGCCGCAGCCAATTGGTCGAAGAGGGCGGGCCAGCATCCGACGGCCCGCTCCGGCCCGACCTGTATCGACAAAATCGTTAAGGGCGCCATTCCCGCCGATCTGCCGATCGAGCGGCCGAGGAAGTTCGAGTTGTATGTCAACTTAACGACCGCAAGCGCGCTTGGCGTCACGATCCCGCCATCGATCATCGCCGGCGCTGACGTCGCGATTGAATAGCGCCGCGTTGGTCCTGCGGATGCGCGACGGCGATTGACGCCGCCGCCGCGGCCCGAGGCTCTAGCGGCACGCCGGAATCGTGCTAGGCTTTAAGGTGATGGCGATCATCGGACGGCCGTCGGCGCGCTGCGCCGGCGACATCGCTAGGGTTTATGTCGATACGTGGCGCACCGCGTATGCCGGGCTGCTGCCCGACAAAGTGTTGCTCGGCATGTCCTACGAGCGCCAGACCGGCGACTGGTCATGGGTGATCCGCAACCGCGCCGAATCCCAGCCAATCATCGTCGCCACCGAAATCGGCCACGGCGTCGTCGGCTTCATCAGCTACGGCCGTAGCCGCGCCGCCGACCGGCCGGCCGAGGGACCGTGCGCCGAGCGCCAGGGGGGGCCGCGGGTCGGCGAGGTGTTCACACTATATGTCCTGCCCGAGTTCCAGGACCGCGGCATCGGCCGCCAGCTTCTGCTCGCCGCGTTCACCAGCCTGCGCGACCGCGGCTTCGAGCGGGCGCTGCTGTGGGTGCTGCGGGCCAACAACGCGCGCTTCTTCTACGAGCGCCTGGGCGGGGTCCGTATTTCGGAGCGGCGGGAGCGGCTGTGGGGCTGCCAGGTCGACGAAACCGCGTATGGCTGGCCCGATCTCCGCAGGACCATCGCCCGCATCGGTTCTTGTTCGGCGAGCTGATTTGAGGCTATCTAACCCGCTTTCCAGCCGGCGATTCGCGCGCCCGGCGGACCCAGCGGATTTCGCGGCGTGACCGACAAGATCCTTATCCTCGATTTCGGCGCCCAATACACCCAGCTGATTGCCCGCCGCGTGCGCGAAGCCGGCGTCTACTGCGAAATCCATCCCTTCAATGCGCCGGAAGCGCGAACGCGGGAACTCGATCCCTGCGGTATCATCCTCTCCGGCGGGCCTGCCTCGGTGGCCGAGATGGGGACGCCGCGCGCGCCCGACTGGGTGTTCGAGGCCGGCCTTCCGGTGCTCGGTATCTGCTATGGCGAGCAGACGATGTGCGCCCAGCTCGGCGGCAAGGTCGAGCCGTCCGACCATCGCGAATTCGGCCGCGCCTTCATCGATGTCGTCGCCGGCTGCGCGCTGTTCGATGGGCTGTGGCCGCAAGGCGCGCGCGAGCAGGTGTGGATGAGCCACGGCGACCGGGTCGTGGCGCTGCCGCCGGGATTTCGCACCGTTGCCGTGAGCGATGGTGCGCCCTTCGCCGCCATCGCCGACGATGCGCGCCGGTTCTATGGCGTCCAGTTCCACCCCGAAGTGGCGCACACTCCGCACGGTGCGGCGCTGCTGCGGAATTTCACCCACCGGGTCGCCGGCTGCGGCGGCGACTGGACAATGGCCGCGTTTCGCCGCGAGGCGGTGGAGCGCATTCGCGCGACGGTCGGCAAGGGACGAGTCATCTGCGGCCTGTCGGGCGGCGTCGACTCTTCTGTCGCGGCAGTCTTGATCCACGAGGCTGTAGGAGACCAACTCACCTGCATCTTCGTCGATCACGGGCTGCTGCGGCTGGGTGAGGCGGCTGAGGTCGTCGATTTGTTCCGCGGCCATTACAACATTCCGCTCGTTCACCGCGACGCGGGCGCGCTGTTCCTCGGCAAGCTCAAGGGCGTCCTCGATCCGGAGGAGAAGCGCAAGATCATCGGCGCCACCTTCATCGACGTGTTCGACGAGGAAGCGCACAAGGTCGGCGGCGTCGAGTTCCTCGCCCAGGGCACGCTCTACCCCGACGTGATCGAATCGGTGTCGTTCACCGGCGGGCCCAGCGTCACCATCAAGTCGCATCATAATGTCGGCGGACTGCCGGAGCGCATGAAGCTCAAGCTGGTCGAGCCGCTGCGCGAGCTGTTCAAGGACGAGGTGCGCGCGCTCGGCCGTGAGCTTGGCCTGCCCGATCGCCTGGTCGGCCGTCACCCGTTTCCAGGGCCGGGGCTCGCCATCCGCGTGCCGGGCGAGGTGACGGAAGACAAGTTGGCGATCCTGCGCAAGGCCGACGCCATTTACCTCGAGGAGATCCGCAACGCCGGACTCTACGACGCGATCTGGCAGGCCTTCGCCGTGCTCCTGCCGGTGAAGACGGTGGGCGTGATGGGCGACGCCCGCTCGTACGACCACGTGTGCGCGCTGCGCGCCGTCACCTCGACCGACGGCATGACCGCCGAAAGCTTCGCCTTTCCGCACGAGTTCCTTGCGGCCTGCGCCACCCGGATCATCAACGAAGTGCGCGGCATCAACCGGGTCGTCTACGACGTCACCTCGAAACCGCCCGGCACCATCGAGTGGGAGTGAGACGAGCGCTGCGGAGCGGAATGGGACGGAGCAGCGCGCTAGTGACGATGGCGGACCGGCGGTAGTAGTCGGTAGTCCTCACGCTACTCCGCGCCCTCGGCTGGGCCGGCGGACGGCTCGCACCTTGCCGCTGCTTCCGCCGCCGCAAAAGAACCGATCGCCGCCGTCGGATTCGAGCCCTGATACAATCACGCCCCGCGGCATCTCGATCCTCTCCAGCACCTCTCCCGTTCGCGGATCGATGCGCCGCAGATCGCTCGCATCGCCCTCCCAGGTGCCGTGCCACATCTCGCCGTCGACCCAGGTGACGCCGGTGACGAAACGGTTGGATTCGAGGGTACGAAGAATCGCTCCGGTCTCCGGGTCGATTTGATGAATCTTGCGCTCCCGATATTGGCCGACCCAGAGCGCGCCTTCGGCCCAGGCTAGCCCCGAATCGCCGCCACCGCCCGGCGCTGGGATCGACGCGAGCACGCGACCTGTCTTCGGATCGATCTTATTGATTCGCTGCTCGGCGATCTGGAACAGATGCTCGCCGTCGAACGCTGTGCCCGCATGCCCGGCGACGTCGAGCGAGCGCAATGCCACGCCGCTCTCCGGATCGAAGGCGTTCAGCCGGTTACCCGAGGCGAACCAGACAAGCTTGCCGTCGAACGAAACCCCATGGACCTGCTCGACTGCGGGAAAGGGCCCATATTCGCGGATGATTTCCGCCTTTGACATTTTCATTCTTGCATTCTAGCCACCCGGGAGCGGCGCCGGGAGTAACAAGGTCGTCGCGAATCCCAGCGGCGGCGGCGTCATCCAGCGCCGCGCCCGGCCGCGGCCGAACGCCTGCACCTTGCCTGACGCAGCAAGCGAGTCGAGCGCGCGCTGCACCGTGCGCTGGCTCGTTCCCAGCGCGAGCGCAAGCGCGGAGCTCGACCACAGCTCGCCGTCGGCGAGGAAGCCGAGGACGGCGGCATGTTCCTCCTCGACCGGCCGCGCCAGGACGATGACGTCCCGCGCGCCGCGCGGCGAAAGCGCGAAGCCGCGTTTGGTCGCGCTGACGCGGGCGACCGGCCGCAATAGCCTGCGCAAGCGCCCGATTTCGACCCGCAACCGCGCGCGATGGGACTCGTCGGCGTGCTTGGCGCCGAACGCGCGGGCGAGCAGCGCGTCCCGCGGCGCATCGCCAGGCCAAGCCTCGCCGAGCGCCCGCGCAAGCGCGAACAGCACCGGACGCCTTGCGAGCGGCACGAGCACGTTCCGCTCGCGCACGAGGTTGCGGCAGGCGTCGATGATGAGCGCCTTGGAGGCAAGCAGCGCCTCGACTTCCCCGAGCAGAAGAGGGCGCTCCTCGCCGCGTGCGATCAGTCGCGCCGCTGGTGTGTCGAGGACGGCGCACGCCTGTTCGACCTCCGCCGCGAGTGCGGGAATGCGCGCCCAGCGCGCTGCTTCCTTGGCGCGGGCGAGCGCCGCCTGCGCGGCGCTGGCGCGGACACGCCGCATGGAAATGCCGGCGGCCGCCAGCTCGTACATGGTGCGCAGCGCAGGCGTAAGGACCGGGAGATCGAGCTGCCCAAGCGTGCGCTCGGCCTCGTCGAGGCGCCCGATGAGAAGCAAGCGCCGCGCCTGGAGATAGCGGGCATGCGCTGCGTTCGCGCGGTCGCCATGCGCGTCGAGGATCGCCGCCGCCGCGGCGAGCGCCTTCGTGGGCCAAGCGAGGTCGCGCGAAGCAAGCGCGATCTCGGCCTCGGCGGTGACGCATCGCGCGCGCGCGAGGGCCTCTTTTGGACCGAACGCGCGCGCCGCGCGCCGCACGAGGACTTTGGCGCGGTCGAAATCGCCGAGCTGAGCCATGGCGATGCCGCGAAGTGCTAGCGCCGGGGCGTCGTCGCGGAGCGCCACTCGGTTCAATGCGCCGAGCGGATCACCCTTCGCAAGCGCCCGAGCGGCGGCTGCGATCAGCGAGTCCATCGGAATCCCGTCACACTTGTAACTCCCAGCATGCCGCGGCGCGATCCTAGTTTAGCGCACGACATCGACCACCACGCTGTACCGGAATCGGTACGAATGAGGGAGAAGGACAATGACGATGCACAAGATTGGAACACGTGAGCAATGGCTTGCGGCGCGGCTCGAACTGCTCGATGCGGAAAAGGCGCTGACGCGGCAAAGCGACGAGCTCGCGCGGCGACGCCAGGATCTCCCGTGGGTCCGGGTGGACAAGGACTACCGGTTCGACACCGATGGAGGGAAAGCTTCGCTGGCGGATCTCTTCCAAGGGCGTTCGCAGCTCCTTGTCTATCACTTCATGTTCGGGCCCGACTTCAAGGCGGGCTGCATTTCCTGCTCTTCGATCGCCGACGGCTTTAACGGCATCGCCGTGCACCTCGCCAATCACGATGTGATGCTCTGGGCCGCGTCGCGCGCGCCGCTTGCGAAGCTGCGGGCGTTCAAACAGCGGATGGGCTGGACCTTTCCCTGGGCGTCGACGCGGGATGGCGACTTCAACTACGACTTCAACGTCTCCATCACCGAAGAGCAGCAGCGCAACGGCGGCAGCGAATACAATTACCGCCGCGGCGGCCACGCCATGACCGAGGCGACGCTTCCGCCCGTCGTAATCGAGATCGCGGCGCGCGCCGGCGCCGAGCCTGCCGCGTTCGTACGCGAGCGGCCGGGCCTCAGCGCCTTCGCGCTCGAAGACGGCGTCGTCTACCATACCTATTCGACGTACGCGCGCGGATTGGACTCCCTGTGGGGCATGTACCCGTGGCTCGACCGCGCTCCTAAAGGGCGCAACGAGCAGGGCGTCTGGTGGCGTCACCACGACAGCTACGGGCGGGTGGCGTGATGATCGCCGCGCGCGACGAGGGCGAGCGCCGCAGCGAAGCTGCGGCGCAGGGCGCGGTCGGTTGGCTTGGCCTTGCAGCCGCGCCAACCTTCGCCGTCATGGCGCTCCTGACCTGCCTGCCGAACGTGGACGCGGACATGATGTGCTCAGCCGCGCATGGCATGTCGCCGTTGAGCGGAATGGCCTTGATGTACGCGCTGATGAGCGCATTCCATTCGGGACCTTGGCTGAAACTGATGTCGCGTCGACGCAGCGCCGCCCGCGGATCATCACAAATGGGTTTGTGCCGCATGCGCTGATGGCATCTTCCTCCTGCACGAGCGGATGCTAGATCGCTTTCGCAGCCGCCAAAAATCGACCGTCCGCCGCCGATCGTCGTTGCGAGAGAGCCAATCGCATGTCGTGGAAATTTGCCTTGGAGTTCAGGAGTGCAGTTTTGTGACGGATCCAGGCGTCGGCGCGCCTTCGGACACGCAACAAGTTTGCCCGATGGATGAGCACGCTACGATGGCGTGGAACAATCGAGTGGAAATAACGAAGCGCGCCGGAAAATAAAAAAGACGGCCTACGCCGTCTCGGGACGTTCGTCGAATACCGACAGGACTTCGTCGATGGTGCGTCCCTCGATCAGCGGCTGGCGCCCGCTCAAGACCCTCCAGCCGGCCGGCCGCCGGCCGCGCGCGCCGAGCTTGGCGATGACGAACAGCGGCCAATCGTATGAGCTGCGAAATACCGCGAACGCCGCCATGTCGGGCCGCTGATCGATGGCGTAATCGCGCCATTCGCCGCGCGCGACGCGATCCGAATACACGGCGAGGATCTTACGGAGCTCGCCGCGGTCGAAGAAGGTCCGCCCGAAGGGTCGGCGATAGTCGGCGATGCGAACCAGCTTATCCATGGTCCTCGCGCGAAGCGGCGTGGCAAGAACGCCGTCCACGAAGCTGAAGTTTGGCGCAAATTCGGGGTCAAGTCCATACGGGCCAGCAGGCCGCCGGAGATCGCCCTCGGGCAACGTCCGGCTGGCGGCACGACGCTCCAGGGCGTATATCCAGCCGAAATCCCAATGGCTCGAAGGAGCATGCTATGGCCGTGACGACACCAGCGTTGGCGCTTGGCAACCGCGCCCCCGATTTCACTCTCGAGGGCATCGATGGAAAAACCTGGTCGCTGGCCGATGTCCGGGGGGCCAAGGGCACGCTCGTGATGTTCATCTGCAATCACTGCCCTTACGTCAAAGGTGCCGCGGCCCGGATCGTACGCGACGCCAAGGAACTGCAGGCGATCGGCGTCGGCGTCATCGCCATCATGCCGAATGATACCGACGCCTATCCAGACGACTCGTTCGACAACATGAAAACGTTTTCACGCCGCAACGGGTTCACGTTTCCCTACGTCATCGATCGGACGCAGAGCGTCGCGCGCGCCTACGACGCTGTGTGCACGCCCGATTTCTTCGGCTTCGACGCCGGCCTTGCGCTCAAGTATCGCGGACGGATCGACGCCGGCGGCAAGAGCGAGGTGCCTGGCGCGCGGCGCGAGTTGTTCGAGGCGATGCGCAAAATCGCCGAAACGGGCCAAGGTCTGGAGACCCAGTACCCCAGCGTCGGCTGCTCGATAAAATGGCGTCGTTGATCTGTCTATATATGGCCTAAAAACAATAAGTTATATGGTTTTCCTAATATCTTATGATAGGTTTGCGTCAGGGTGGTCGTCGGGCTATGGTAGCCCGCTTTTTTCGACGCCCAATCGCGACGGACGGGAGTAGGCGCGGTGGTCGATATCTTCTCCGAGGTCGACGAGGACGTAAGACGCGACCGCGCGATCCAGCTTTGGAAGCGTTACGGCAATTACGTCGCGGGGCTGGCGGTTTTGGTCGTCGTTGCGACCGGCGCCTATGTTGGCTGGCGCGACTGGGACCGCAAGCAGGCCGAAGCCGGTGCGATGCGGTTCCAGGCGGCAAACGAGCTCGAGGCGGCCGGTAAGCTGGATGAAGCCGCCGCGGCGTATGCGGTCATCGCCAGCGAGGGCCGCGCCGGCTACGCCGCGCTCGCCCGGCTCCGCGCGGCAGCGCTTAAGGCCAAACTGGGTGATGCGGCGGGGGCGGCGGCGGCATACCGCGCCATCGCGGCGGAGGAGCATATGGCGCCGGAATTGCGCGACGTCGCCACGCTTCTCGCCGGGCTGCACGATATCGACTCGTCCGACCCGGCGCGGCTCGAACAGCAGTTGACGGCGTTGAGCGTCGCCAATAGCCCCTGGCGCCATAGCGCGCTGGAACTCGCGGCGATCGCCGCGGCTCGCGCCGGCGACGCGGCCAAGGCTCGCGAGTACTATACCCGCATCGTCGACGATCCGACCGCGCCGCCGGGCCTGCGAGCGCGAGCGAGTGAAATGCTGGCGGCGCTTGCCGGGTAGTGGTCGCGGGAGCAGCGTAAATGCATTCAAGACTTGTATCGTCGCTAGTGATCCCGGCGTTGGCGCTTGGCGCGTGCGATTGGTTCGGCGGCCCTGACAAGACACCGCTGGCGGGCGAGCGCATCGCGGTGATCGCCCAAAGCCAGAGCGTCGAGGCAGACCGCCGCCTCGCCGACGTGCCCGTGCGCCTGCCCGAACCGGTGGCGAACAACGCCTGGGCGCAAGCCGGCGGCACGCCGACGCATGCGATGCAACATCTCGCCGCCGAGGGCTTCACCATCGCTTGGCGGGCCGATGTCGGCTCCGGCGTCAGCCGCGACGGCCGCATCACCGCGGCGCCGGTCGTCGCCGCGGGAAAGATATTCGCCGTCGACGCGGGCGTGCAGGTTTCGGCGTTCGACGCCGCAGGGGGCGGCACGTTGTGGCGCTTCGACGTGCGGCCGTCGGGCGACGGCAGCGGCGGGGCGGGCGGCGGCGTCGCCTACGACAACGGTCGACTTTATGTCGGCTCGGGCTTCGCGCAGGTCATCGCCCTCGATGCCGATACCGGGAGCGAAATCTGGCGCACGACGCTCACCGCCCCGGTGCGCGGCGCGCCGACGGTCGGCGGCGGACGCGTCTTCGCCATCACCGCCGACAATCAGACGCACTCGCTCGACGCCGATAGCGGACGCAAACTGTGGTCGCACGCCGGGATCAGCGAATCGGCCGGAATTTACGGCGGTTCGAGCCCGGCGCTATTCCAGAACGCCGTCATCGCCGCGTACTCGTCGGGCGAGCTGTTCGCGCTGCGCGCCGACAACGGCCGCGTGCTGTGGGCCGAATCGCTGGCCGGCGCGCTGCGCGCCGACGCCGTGTCGTCGCTCGCCGATATCCGCGGGTTTCCCGTGATCGATCGCGGCGTGGTCTACGCCGCTTCGCATAGCGGGCGGGTCGCGGCGATCGACCTGCGTTCCGGCGGCCGCATTTGGGAGCAGGATTTCGGCAGCCTTTACACGCCGTGGATTGCCGGCGATTTCATGTTCGTCACCACGGTCGAAAACGAAGTCGTCGCCGTCACCAGGCGCGACGGGCGCGTCCGCTGGGTGCAGAAGCTTGCGGTGTGGCGCGATGCGACGCGCAAGCGCGGCCGCATCGTCTGGACCGGTCCGGTGCTTGTCGCCGGCCGCTTGTTTCTCGCCAGCTCCGAAGGCGAGGCGCTCGCGATCTCCGCCGCCAGCGGCGCGATCGAATCGCGTTTCAGTATCGCCGGCTCGGTCACCGCGGCGCCGATCGTCGCCAATGGCACCATCTATGTACTGACGGATAGCGCGACGCTCATCGCGCTCAGGTGATCGTCCGATCATGGCCTTCACCATCGCCATCGTCGGGCGACCGAACGTCGGCAAGTCGACGCTGTTCAATCGCCTGGTTGCCCGCCGCGCGGCGCTGGTCGACGACGCGCCGGGGCTGACCCGTGATCGCCGCGAAGGCGAGGGCCAGCTCGGCGACCTGCGCCTTCGCGTGGTCGACACCGCCGGGCTGGAAGATGCCGCGGCCAAGACGCTCGGGGGACGAATGCGCGCCCAGACCGAGCGCGCCGTGCGCGATGCCGACGCGGTGCTGTTCATGATCGACGCCCGCGCGGGCGTCACGGCGCTCGACCGCCATTTCGCTTCCTGGCTGCGGCGGCTGGGCCGGCCGATCATGCTGCTCGCCAACAAAGCGGAAAGCATGGCGGCTGCGGCGTCGGGCGTCGCCGAAGCGCACGGGCTGGGCCTCGGCGCGCCGATCGCCGTCTCGGCCGAACATGGCGAAGGTCTGGCCGAGCTGCACGCCGCGCTCAAGCGACTGGCGCCAGCCGATGCGATCATGCCGGCCAAGCGCGAGGCGGGGCAGGAGGGGGATGGCGCGACGGTGGCCGTGCGGCCGATCCGCCTCGCCGTCGTCGGGCGGCCGAATGTCGGCAAGTCGACGCTGGTCAATCGCCTGCTGGGCGAGGAACGCGTCCTCACCGGGCCCGAGCCCGGGATCACCCGCGATGCCATCGAAGTGCCGTGGCGTTGGAGGGGCCGGTCGTTCGTCCTCGTCGACACGGCGGGCCTGCGCCGCAAGGCGCGGATCGACGACCCGTTGGAACGCAAATCGACGCAAGACGCGTTGCGCGCCATCCGCGCCGCGCAGGTGGTGATCCTGGTTCTTGACGCCGCGCAGCTGCTCGAAAAGCAGGACCTGGCGATCGCCCGGCTCGCCGCCGAGGAAGGCCGCGCGTTGGTGCTCGCCGTCAACAAATGGGACCTCATCGATGCGCCGCAGAAGGCGTTGCGCCAGCTTCGCGAGCGCATCGAAATCTCGCTGCCGCAGATCAAGGGCGTGCGCTTCGCGACCGTGTCGGCCTTGCACGGCCGAAAACTCGACGAGCTGATGCGCGCGGTGGTCGACACGCACCAGGCGTGGAATCGCGAAGTGCCGACGCCGAAACTCAATCGCTGGCTCGAGGCGATGAACGAGGCCCATCCGCCGCCGATCGTCGGCGGTCGCCGGCCGCGACTTCGGTTCATGCGCCAGGCCTCGGCGCGCCCGCCAACCTTCGCCATATTCGGCAACAAGCTGACCACGCTGCCCGACGATTACCTGCGGTATCTCGCCAATGGCTTGCGCAAGAGCTTCGGTCTCGACGGTTGCGTCATTCGATTTCAGCTGCGGCAGGCCGAGAATCCTTACGACCGGAGATGACGATCTCAAGCCGTCGCGCCGATCCGCCGGGAGCTTCGTCATGCCGCACCGCACCGCCATTAGCCACGGCCACCCCGATCGTGGCGACGCCCGTCTCTGTCTCACCTTGGCCAACGCGTATGCGCAGGGCGCGGAGGAGGGCGGCCACGACGTGAAGCGCATCGAAGTGGCGCATCTCGATTTCACGCTGCTCAGCGGCAAGGGAGAATTCGAGGAAGGTCGCCGCCGATTGATATCCGCGCGGCGCAAGAAGCCATTCTTTGGGCCGATCGTCTGATGATCGTCTATCCGCTCTGGCTCGGGGCCATGCCGGCGCTGCTCAAGGGATTTTTCGAGCAAGTCTTTCGGCCGGACTTCGCGTTCGACTACCGAGCGAGCGGATTGCCGGCCAAACGACTCAAAGGGCGCGCGGCGCGGATCGTCGTGACAATGGGAATGCCAGCCTTGGCATATCGCTGGTATTTCGGCGCTCACAGCCTCAAGAGCCTGGAACGCAATATCCTGGCGTTCTGCGGGATCGGTCCGATCCGCGAAAGCCTCTTTGGCATGGTGGTGCCGGCTGGCGAGGCAAGACGGCGGAAGTGGTTCGATGCGATGCGCGCCTGCGGGCGGCGCGCGAACTAGGTCGTAAACTCATAAATTGCCGCCGCCGGCAGTGCACGGGGCTCCGAGTTGGGGCGACAAGCGGTCCCGAGACACGGCCAGCCCCAAGGCCGGGATGTGCCAGGAACGGACATCGGTGCCCCGGCAATCATGATACCGTGCTCGTGTGGCATCACTTTTCAATGCGCACAATTGCCTCTGCGCTACGGACCAGGTCAATGCCGATATAATTGGCCCAATTGTCGTAGACAGACCGGGTCTTCTCGCGGAATACGTTGACCTCGGCCGGTGAGAGTTGGGTCACCTGCATACTGTAAATCTTCTCCAGGACATCGACGACAGTCATCGCATTTTCCAGTCCCAACCGCGCCTCAATCTTCTGCTCGATCATGATGATGCTGCCAACCAGCTGCAAGCTTTTGCGGTCCTCGGGGCTGAGACTCATCCAGGTCTTGGCACTGACCGCGAGGATCGTCGGATCGATGGCGTAGCGCCAGAGCGTGACGTACGGCTGCACCGCATAGATTTGATACGGAATGATGAGAGCGACGGGATTCTCCTGGCCGTCCACTTTGCCCTGGCGGAACGCGGTTTGCGCTGCGTCCCAGTTCATGCTGACGGGGCTCGCGCCGAGCGCCTGGAAGGTCTCCAGAAGGATTGGCATCGGAGGCACGCGTATGTTCAGGCCAACAAGGTCTTCCGGCCGGCGAATCGGGCGCTTGGAATTTGTCACCTCTCTAAACCCGTTTTCTCCCCAGGCGATCGGAACGACTCCTTTCTGCTCAATTAGGTTGAAGAGATGTTTGCCCGGCTCGCCTGCCTGTACGGCATCGACAGCGGAATAGCTCGGAAAGATGAAAGGCAGTGCAAACAGGTTCAGCTCCTTCACCTGCGCAGACCAATTGATTGTTGATCCTATGGCGAAGTCGGCGCTCCCCTGTTGCAGAAGCTGGAACTCAGTTGCTTGCTCGCCTGCGAAAAGCCGGCCGTTGAAGTAATTGGTGACCTTGATGCGTCCCTGTGTACGATATTTGATGGCATCAGCAAATCTGATCGCCGCGCGGCCCCAAGTGGTCTCCTGGCTCACGACGATCGACATTTTGAACTCGGATTTGTATTGAGCCGCCAGCGGCGCAGGGAAAAAGCTAACGCTGACAGCCAGGAGAATAGCTATGACTTTCATGCTACATCCTCCGTGCAGCTTGAGTCCGAACCGCACACACGACGGCACGGATCGGCCGGCGAAGCATCGAAGACTGATTCGGGAAACTGCGACGCGGACGGCACCGTCTGCCGCGCGCGCGCCGAGCAGCCAATGTGCTGCGCCGGCGACCGTGCCAGGAACTCCCGCCACCTCATCGGTCCCCTTGCCGTCCCACCTGTTCTACGGCGGGTTGTCGTTGGCACTTTGGAGCCTAACGTCGAATCTTCAAGATTACCAGTCTGATACTGAACGCCTTGGCAAGTCCTTGGGCAAGATCTGCATCGTCATGAATCAATAGAGCAGTCCCGACCCAAGCGGGAAGCCCGTTAGGGGTCATTCGCGTCGGACCGACGAACGAGGCGGCTGCGCGACGGGCCGGGGTCGAGCACGACGCGGCGTCAATAGCCCGTGACGATCTCACCGTTTCGCGTGCAGTCGGGCGCGGCGAGATCGACGAACGCGTCCGTGATCGACTCCGGTGGCCGTAAGCGGGCCGGGTCCTCGCCGGGAAACGCCGCGGCGCGCATTGCGGTGCGCACTATGCCCGGGCTGAGTAGATTGACGCGCACCTTGGTCCGTTCGAGCTCGGCGGCCCAGGTCTTGATCATCATTTCCAGGGCGGCCTTGCTGGCTGAATAGGCGCCCCAGTAGGCCTGCGCCATGTGCGCCGCGCCCGAGGTCACGAAGATCGCCCGCCCGGCGTCCGAGCGCTTCAACAGCGGCTCGAGCGTGCGGATTAGTCGCCAATTTGCCGTCAGGTTCACCTTGATCACGTCGTCCCACAGTTTGGCGTCGTGGTGCGACAACGGCCCGAGGGTGCCGAGCATGCCTGCGTTGCCGACGAGGATGTCGAGCCGCTTGAATCGCTCGTACAACGCCGGGCCGAGAGGATCGATCCGGTCGAGATCGCGAAGATCGAGCGGCACCAGGGTCGCGGACGCGCCGGCGGCGCGGACCGCGTCGTCGACCTCCTCGAGGCCGCCGACCGTGCGCGCCACGAGCACGACATGCGCGCCTTCGGCGGCGAAGCGTTTGGCCACCGCCGCGCCGATGCCGCGCGACGCGCCGGTGATGAGCGCGACGCGCCTGGCCAGGCGATTTTGCGCCATCACCGCCGAGCTCCACCGGCATCGGCCTGACGGCGGGCGCGCCAGCTACGAAACGGCGCGGCCAACATTCCGAATACCGCCACGCCGAGGAGCAGGCCGATCGTCGCAGCGACGATCCCCTCGAGCGTCAACGGCACGGCCGGGCGAAACGCCGCCAGCGTCGCCTCGGCGATATCGCGGTCGACGTGGCGCACGAAGAGGGCGAGCCGGTCGAGCCCGCTCGACCGCGACAAGGTGTCGAGCGCGCTCGAAAGCGCCGCGGCGCGCGCCTCGATGGCGACGAGAAACAGCTCGGCGCCCGGCCGCACGCCCTCCTTGATCGTGGCCGCCAGGCGGACGGCCTCGTCGCGATGGCCGCCGAGGCGCTGCAGATATTGTTGGACGAATTCGGGATACTGGCTGGCCAGCGCCGCGCCCAATGCTCCGAACAGGCCGCTGCCAAGGTCGCCCAGGAACCTCGTCGCTCGCATGAGGGGCATGAAGGCGCGGCGCGCGGTCGCGATGTCGGCGCGGCTCAGGCTATCTCGAGCAACGAGAGCTGGTGCGCCTCGCCGCCCCCCGCATGGTCGGTGAGCGCGGTCGGGTAATCGCCGGTGAAGCAGGCGTCGCAGAATTGCGGGTTCACCGTATCTCGTTTCGCCAGGCCCATAGCGCGGTAAAGACCGTCGATGGAGATGAAGGCGAGCGAATCGACGCCGATGAATTGCGCCATGCCGGCGAGGTCGTACTGGAACGCCAGCAGCTTCTCGCGCTTGGGCGTATCGATTCCGTAGAAGCACGAATTGGTGGTCGGCGGCGAGGAAATGCGCATATGCACCTCCTTGGCGCCGGCCGCGCGCACCATCTCGACGATTTTCTTGGACGTCGTGCCGCGAACGATCGAATCGTCGATCAGGACGACGCGCTTGCCGCGGATATGGGCGCGATTGGCGTTGTGCTTGAGACGAACGCCGAGATGGCGGATCTGGTCGGTCGGCTCGATGAAGGTACGACCGACATAGTGGTTGCGGATGATGCCGAGCTCGAAAGGAATCCGCGCCTCGTTGGCGTAGCCGATTGCCGCCGGCACGCCGGAGTCAGGAATCGGAATGACGACGTCGGCGGCGATGCCGCTTTCGCGCGCAAGTTCGGCGCCGATGCGCTTGCGCGCCTCGTACACCGAGGTTCCCTCGACGATCGAATCGGGTCGCGCGAAATAGATGAACTCGAAGACGCAGAAGCGACGCCGGAGGGGCGGGAAGGGCTTGAGGCTGCGGACCCGGCCAGGCTCGAGCACGACCATTTCGCCGGGCTCCACCTCGCGCACGAACTCGGCGTTGATTATGTCGAGCGCGCAGGTCTCCGACGCGAGGATATGGGCGTCGTCCAGCTGACCGAGCACCAGCGGGCGTACGCCGAGCGGATCGCGCACGCCGATGACCTTGTCGCGCGCTATTGCGACGAGCGAATAAGCACCCTCCACCTGGCGCAGCGCCTTGGTGAACCGCTCGACGACGTCGCCCGATGCACGCGCCATCAGGTGGACGATGATCTCGGTGTCGGTCGTCGATTGGAACAGGCAGCCCTGGCGTACCAGCTCGCGCCGTAGCGCGCGGGCGTTGGTCAGGTTGCCGTTATGGCCAAGCGCAAAACCGCCGAAATCGAATTCCGCGAAAAGCGGCTGCACGTTGCGTAGGATGGTGCCGCCGGTCGTCGAATAACGAACATGGCCGATCGCCAAGTCGCCCGGCAGGTGGCCGATGACGCCCTCGGTGTTGAAGTTGTCGCCGACATGGCCGAGAGCGCGGTGCGAATGGAATTGCGCGCCGTCGAAGGCGACGATCCCCGCCGCCTCCTGGCCGCGATGCTGCAAGGCATGCAGCCCCAGCGTGGTGAACGCCGCGGCGTCCTTCGAGCCGCACACGCCGAAGATCCCACACTCCTCGCGCAACTTGTCGTCGTCGAAGGGATTGGTCGTGATCATCGCACGGTCGGCCACTCGGTTTGGCGAGGCTATCGCTGCCCGGCGGCGGGCTGTGTTTCACCGGCCCGCACGCCGCTGGGGCCCACGTTCTGCAACAAGCGGTCGAGCTCCCGGCGCTCGTCCTGTTTATAGCCGGTTTCGCCAGCGGGCGCAGGCGGTTTTGCCGCTGGCGTGCCGAGCGATCGAAAAACCCTTTGTGGGTCGAGGGTATCATTGATTTGCCCGGCCCGGCCGCCGGCGGCCCGGCCTTGGGCGCAGAACTCCTTGGGCGCCATGCGACAAACCATCACCGCTCCGGCTTCGACCAGGGGCCGGGTTCGCGCCTCTCTGGCCCAGGCCGGTTGCTCGGACGGTGGCAACACCCAGCTAAGGCCGAGATAAAGCAGGCTGACCATCGCGCAGCCGAGGATCAGGCCCAGCACGAGGCCGAGCGTGCGATCGAGGGTTGCGAACGCGCTCGCGCGAACGCGCACCGAGATGAAATGGGCGATGACATAGAACACGATCAGCGCGATCACGAAGACCGCCACGCCGGTGAGAATATCGGCGGCGAGCGGATTATCGATGAGGCTCCTGCCATACGGCCGCGCCGGCGCGAAGCCCCAAAGCGTGACCAGGGCCGCGCCGCCCCAGCTCAGCATGATCAGCACCGTGCGCACGAACCCGATGGCGAGCGCGATGATGCCCGATAGCAGGATGATTCCGATTACCGCGGCGTCGGCTGGGTTCATCGTGGAAGCCAGATGTGAAAGCCGGAGGTCATGTCGCGCGCCGCACGCCACGATGGCTGGCGACACCCGGGCCGAACACCGCAAGCAGGTCGATGAGGCGGGCGATTTCCGTCGTTTCGATACCAGCAATGCGCTCGGCCCTGGCGGCGCCGTTGCGCCGTGGCGGCGCGAGGGAACGTTTGAAACCGAGTTTGGCCGCTTCCTTCAATCGTGCCTCCGTCTGCCCCACCGCCCGAACCTCGCCGGAAAGCCCAATCT
>DATIBC010000052.1:0-3844 GCA_035457725.1 Alphaproteobacteria bacterium
TGTTCGCGATCCTCGCCGCGGTGACCGCGATCGAGGCGTGGCGCGACGACGGACTGCGTGCGGCGCTCAGCCGCGTGTCGACTTGGGCGGCCGGCGTCGCCGGCCTCGTGCCGATCGCACTTTGGGCTGGCGCGGGCGCCGCGCTTACCGGCGATCCAACGCCCGTGTCTTCGGCTGCGAAGCAGCTGGTTTCGTTTCCCGCCCTGGCATGGGAGTTCCTGCCGGCAGCAATGTTCTTTGCTCGCGGCGGCGATTGGTTCGACTTTCTTGCTGGCGTCCTGATGTGGGCGTGGCTTCTTGCGATGCTGTGCGGTCGCTGGCCGCGGCAATGGCCGCTAGGATTTGTCATAGCCGCTCGCGCGGTGCTGCTGTTCGTCCCGATCTTCTATTTTCTCGTCGGCTTGTTGAGCGCGTGGCACCTCTGGCCTTGGTACTTTTACCCGGTGGTGCTGGCGCTACCCGTCGTCTTCGCGCTCTTGGCCGAGGCGGCGGGACGCCTTGCCACGAAACCGCGCTTATTCGTTGTCGCGCTGTGCACGGCGGCGTTCGGCATCGTGGTGTCCGTCACGGCATCGGGAATACTGGGAACATGGCGGGCCGGGAACCCTTTCGGCCAGGTACGGTTGGCTTTGGCGCAAGACTTTAAGAATTTCGCCTCGTGGCATCCCGGCCGCTACGCCATCGGCGACCTCGCCGGTCTGGCGGCGTACCTTGTCGAGAGTCCCGTGGTCCAACTCGAGGGGCTGGTGGGGGACCGCGCGCTACTCGAGCGTATTAAGCGGGCTGACGATTTGCGCATCGTGTTGCGCGACCTGGAAGTCGATTACTACGTGGTCTTCGGCGTCCTCGAACGCGATGGCGCCTGTTATGAGGTTTCCGAGCCCAAGAGCGCGCAAGCCGGCCAGGAATCTCCGCGAATGACAACGCGGTTTTGCGCGCCGCCGGTCCATGTCGGGCGACTGAACGGCCGTGACGTCGTTTTTATCTTCGAGGTGGCGCCGTGACACAAAGCCCGCAAACGAGACGGGTCCGGCGCGAAGCCATGCTTTGGTCGCGCATGGCGACCTTTTCCGCCGCGTCCGTCAACGGGTAGCGGGCAGGGTTGTCTGTCCCTCGCCGAGCGCGCGTTGCATCAACACGCCGTCGACCCAGCGACCGAACTTGAAGCCGACCGCCGGCAAGAGCGCGACCTGAACAAACCCCTGCGCCGCGTGCAGGCCGATGGAGCCGTTGTTCGCGCTATCGCCGATGACGGCGAGCATTTGGCGATATCCGAGCGTCGTGCAGCGGGAGATCAGTTCGGCGAGCAGCGCCCGGCCGATACCCTGACGGTGGAAGTCGGGCGAGACATAGATCGAATCTTCGACCGTGTAGCGATAAGCAGAGCGGGTCCGGTAGGGTCCCGCGTAGGCGTACCCGGCCACCCGCCCGTCCAGCATGGCGACGATATAGGGCAGACCGCGGGCCAGTACATCGCCGCGCCGCCGGCGCATCTCGGCGAGATCGGGGGGGATTTCCTCGAAACTGCCGAGCCCGTGGAGAACATGATGCGAGTAGATGGCTCGGATATCCGGCAGATCGGCATCGGTCGTCTCGCGAATCACGACCGCGGGCCCGGCGCTAAAATTCACGGCGCGGCCACCTCCCTTGCCGTGACATCCGTCAGGAACCCGGCGAGCGCGCTCATGTCGGCCGCGAGCCGCGAAAAGTTTTCGCTGTGCTCGATGCGCGTTTCGTCCATGTATAGCGAGCGGTTGATCTCGATCTGCAATGCGTGGCGACCCTCGGTTGGGCGGCCGTAGTGGCGGGTGCAGAAGCCCCCGGCATATGGATCGTTGCGCGCCGTCGTATAGCCGCGGGCGCGCAGCCACCGTTCGGCCTGATCGACCAATCGCGGTGCGCACGATGCGCCGTGGCAGTCGCCGAGCACGAAGTCGACGCGCCGCTTTCCGGGGTCGCGGTCCATCGGGCCGCCCACCGAGGGCATCGAGTGGCAATCGACGAGAAGGACGCGGCCAAAGCGCGACTTGGTTTCATCGAGCAGCCGCGCGATCGCCGCGTGATAGGGCCGATAGAGATGCTCGATGCGGCTGCGCGCCTCGGCGAAGCTTAGCTTGCCGAAATAGATTTCGGCGCCGCTGGCGACCACCCGGGCGATGGTGCCGAGCCCGGCGGCAACGCGCGGCGAGGCGGTATTGACGAATTCGGGGAGCGCCTCGCCGAACATCGCTGGGTCGAGCTCGTAGGCCTCGCGGTTCGGATCGACGAATGCACGCGGAAACAGTGCTTTGATTAGCGGCGCGCCGACTGATGGCGCCGCGGCGAAAAGCTCGTCGACGAAGGCGTCCTCCGATCGGCGCAAGGTCAGCCGGTCGAGCTTGGAGGCGCGGACGAATGCCTCGGGATAAAAATTGCCGCTATGGGGAGAAGCGAAGACGACGGCGGCGGTCTGGCGCGGCGGCGTGTCGATCTGGAAGGCCGGATCGAAGTCCAACGGCGGAGGGCGGAGGTTGTACATGGGAAGGTTCGTCTAGTCGAATTCGGCGCCGAAGTCACCACCCTCCCGACCGGCATCCGGCGCGTCGCCCTTGCGAGGCGCCCGCTCCAGCGGCTAAGCGGAGAAAGCTAGCTTGGCACGGCACGGGCCGCCTATTCAATGCCAGTGCCCCGCCGGAGGAGTGCGGCCGATCAGCGTTGCGAGGCGTGTTGGCCGCCCTGCTCGCGCTCCAGATCGAACTCGTTGGCGTAGATGTCAAGCGGCTGCAGTCGCCACTTCGGGAGCGAGACAAGAAACACCCGACGGAACGCCGTGCGTCGCGGCTCGCCAAGCGCATGCTCCGCGAACAGGTCTTGGATCGAACGTGTTTCCGTCGACAGCGAAGCTCCGGCGCCGGGGATACGGACGGCGTAAAGGGTCGAGTAGCTGTCGATCACGTCCTGTGATGTCAGGCGGTCGGCGAGTTGAGGCAACGGATCGGTGAGAGCGATCCGCGAACCATGATCGCCATGGACAAAGATCATCGCCCGATCGAATTTCCCGCTCGCGCGCATCGCGTCGAAAAGCGCATCGAGCATTCGGTAAGTGCATCGAAGCTGATCGAAGTACCGAACGTATCGCTGCGCGCGATCTTCCGGCGTGTTCGAAATGAAGGGCCAAAAAACGGTTCGATTGCGATCGACCCATTTCAGGAAATCCGGATTAGTCTCGCATCGGGCGTCGTAAAGATAGGTATTGTGCGGGAGGATGAGGTGCGCGAACAGCGCCGTCCCACCCGGCCGCTCGCCAATCGTTTCAGCCATGTCGGCGAGCAACTGCCTCGAGGTGACCGGCCCGAACACCAAATGATCCCAGTTCCACCCCGGAAGCTCAAGGCCAGCCGCCGATGCGGCGGCCGGACGGATCTTGTCTTCATATAACGGCGAGAAAAAATGGAACATCGCGCGACGCTCGAGATACGACTGGAGTATCGACGCGACCGAGTTCGATCGTTTGACGCCCGGCTCTCGACGCAGCGCGCCGACGCTATTGACGGCGTAGGTCATGCATCGATCCACGTCGTGCGTAGCGCAGAAACTCAGATAACTGCTCTGCACCACATCGATGCGATAGCCGCGGCCGCTGAGCTTATCGAACCAGTGATTGCGGAGCATGCGAAACGTCCGATCGACCGCAACGTCCGCGTGCATCATCGGAGACAGCGTGCCGTTGAGCAGGTTGGCGAGCGAATCCTCGGTGTTCCAGTAATGGCTGAAGGCGTTGGGATAGAGGCGGAAGCCGTGGCGCTCGTAGAAGGCGACGATATCGCGCTTGAGCTCGCGGCCGCCGGGTATGTCCTCGGGGATG
>DATIBC010000053.1:0-18039 GCA_035457725.1 Alphaproteobacteria bacterium
ACCCTCCGCACGCGCCGCCTCGTCCGTCTTCTTGCGGATCGTCTCGCGCCGCTCGTCCTGATCGACGATCACGAAGCGCTCGCGGAGCTTCCTCGCGTAATCCGCGAAGCCGGTGACGGCAATTTCGCCGCCCGACATGAAACGGTGGCCCGTCGTGCGATCCGTTACGGGTAGCTCGTGGCGCTTGTTGTCGTCGACCAAATCAAGATTCAGTAAATCATCAAAACTGGCAACGTCGTCGCTTGTCGACGGCTGAATCTGCACGTTGACGGTTTGACCCTCGAAAAGGCAAAGCACGCGGCTTAGCGGTCGAACCCAAGTCAATCGGCTGCTTCCCCATCGCATCGACTTGGGCCAAGACAAGTTCCAAATCGTCGGCGGAAGCAACAACCGGATTACGTCCGCCGTCGGCATCCCGTTCCTGTTCGTGACGGCGAACCAGAACTCGGCCTTGCCGACCGTTCGTTTTTCGCACTGGTCCAGACCGGACAGGCCCAAGCTCTTGAGGAACCCTTGGATGGCCGGCTCCGGCGCCCCAACCCGCGGGCCCTTTTTTTCCTCGCGGATGTCGGGCTGCTTCAACGGCAGCCCATCGACCACCAGGGTCAAGCGGCGCGGCGTCACGAATGCGCGGATGCGCTCGAAGCTCAGGCTTGCCGCCTTGAGGCGCTCCTCGAACAGCCGCCGCAAATCATCGGCCGCACGCGCCTGCATGCGCGCTGGGATCTCCTCGGAAAACAACTCGAGCAGGAGCTCCGGCATCAGGCCCCCCGCCCGCTCTCGCTGGCCAGCCACGCCTCGCAGCACGCCTTGGCAAGAGCCCGCACCTTGCCGATATAGGCTTGGCGCTCGGCGACCGAGATCGCGCCGCGGGCGTCGAGCAGGTTGAAGCGGTGGCTCGCCTTGATGCACTGGTCATAGGCGGGCAATGGAAGGCGCCTGGCGAGCAGCGCTTGGCATTCCTTCTCGGCGTCTTCGAAATGCCGGCGCAGCATGGCGACGTCGGCATATTCGAAATTATGCGCCGAATACTCGATCTCGGCCTGCCTGAAGACATCGCCGTAGGTGACGCCGGCGCCGTTGAAATCGAGATCGTAGACGTTCTCCACGCCTTGGATATACATGGCCAGGCGCTCGAGGCCGTAGGTCAGCTCGACCGACACCGGATCGCATTCGATCCCGCCGACCTGCTGGAAATACGTGTACTGCGTCACCTCCATCCCATCGCACCACACCTCCCAGCCAAGGCCCCAGGCGCCAAGCGTCGGACTCTCCCAATCGTCCTCGACGAACCGAATGTCATGCCGTCGCGGATCGACCCCCAGCTCAGCCAGGCTTTGCAAATAGAGGTCCTGACTGTCGGCTGGTGATGGCTTCATGATCACCTGGAACTGGTAGTAGTGCTGCAGGCGGTTGGGATTCTCGCCATAGCGGCCATCGGTCGGCCGGCGCGAGGGCTGCACATAGGCGGCGCGCCATGGCCTGGGCCCAAGCGCGCGCAACGTTGTCGCCGGATGAAACGTACCCGCACCGACCTCCATGTCGTATGGCTGGAGGATGACGCAGCCTTGGCCGGCCCAGAAATGCTGGAGTCGCAGAATTAGGCCTTGGAAGCTTTGATCTTTCTTGGCCATTCTCGGAGGTGCGGAGGGGAACGGAGGTTGCGCCGCAACATAACCGCCGCCCCGAATCCGATCAAGCCGCCGCTGACGCGGCTTTGGCCGCGATCACTGCTGCGCGAGGGGACAGCGCTTGCGGCCGCAGGCAGGCGACCCGGCGACAACGTAAACGCCGCAAACCGGGCACGGCGCCAGATCTTCGGCCGCCACCGGGCGACGGCCGTCGATGCGTGAGGCTGACGATCCGGCGGCCTTTCGCCGCTCCGACTCGATTCTCTGCAGCCAACGAAAGCCGAACCACACGATGGCGATCACCGCGACAAGAACGACGATTTTCCAGAAGCTGAATCCGAACATGTCGAACCGAACCTCGCGCTTAAAGTCCGTAGCGCGACCAGAGAGCGCGCGCCTCGACCGCGGCGATCAACTCGTCCGCCCAGCCGATTGGCAACCCGCCTGATGCGAGGTCGCTTGCGTTGCGCGGCAGGCCGAGCCAGCGGCGCAACATGCGCGTGTCGCTTACCACCGGACGCAGCCTCACCTGATCTCCGAAGCGGCGGCGCATGGCGCCGCGCAGATCGTCGATCCCATCGACCAAACCCAGCTCCACCGCCCGCTGGCCGGTCCAGAACTCGCCCGAGAACAGCTCCGCGTCGCTCCCCTTCAGCCGGTCGCCGCGACGTTCGCGCACCCAGTCGATGAAGTTCTCGTGGATCTGGCGCTGGATCGCCTGCAGTCGCTCGACCTCGTCCGGGTCCTCGGGGCGGAACGGATCGAGCATCGCCTTGCGCTCGCCCGCAGTGTGCACGCGCCGTTCTACGCCTATCTTGCGCAGCAGGTCCGGGAAGCCGAACGTCGCGGCGACAACGCCGATCGAGCCGACGATCGAGTTGGCGTCGGCATAGATCTCATCGCCGACACAGGCGAGCCAATAACCGCCAGAGGCTGCGACGTCCTCGCAAAAGGCGATGACCGGGATTTTCTTCTCGCGCGAATGATCGCGAATGCGCCGGGCGATGAGCGCCGACTGCGCAGCCGAACCTCCCGGCGAGTTGATAGCGAGCGCGACTGCCTTTAGCTGCGGCATGGCGAACGCCCGCTCGATCAATGATGCCAAGCGCGCAATCGATAAGCCGCCCCGCAATGGTCCAAGTTGGCCGATGGGTCCCGCCAAGCGCAGAACGGCGACGGTCGGCGGCGGATTGCGCAGTCGTTCGATCGGCAAGGTCGCGAGCAGGGGTCGCAAGCGCTCGAATAACCGTTCCATCGCCTTACACTAGGCGGCGGACCGTCGGTTGCCAATCGGCGAATCGTCGATTCGCGATATGCCGCAGCCGCGGTCTTCGACTATGATCGCCTTCGAATCGGGGGACTCATGGCGTGCTCTTGGTCGGCGAGCGGACGAGTCGGTATCGCGCTGGCCGCTGCATTGTGCGCATCGGTAGTCGGGTCGCCATCGGCGCAGGAAAGCAAACCGACGCTCATACAGCAGCGTCAGGAAGCGATGAAGGCGAACTTGGCGGCGACCCGCATTGCCGAGCAGATGGCAAGCGGCGCGCGGCCTTGGAACCGCGACGTGGCGCGTCAGATCGCGATCCGTTTCAACACGGTGGCGCAACGCATCCCCGAGCTTTTCGCTTCCGCCAGCCTGAGCGAGCCCGGCGAAACCGCGGCGCTTCCCGTCATCTGGGAGTCGCACGCCGATTTTCTCTCCCTGGCCGCGCAGCTCGACGTCGAGAGCCGACGGCTGTTCTCGCGAGCCAACGCCGACGACCAATCAGGCTTCGCCGCGCAGTTCCTCGTCGTCGATGCCGTCTGTTCGTCCTGCCACAACAAGTTTCGTAAGCCGTAACCTCGTCCCATCAGATGGCGAGCGCATCGCCTTGACGCAGGATGCGTTCGACCGCCTCCGTATAACGTCCGTCGGCTCGGTGCAGGACGAGCCCGGGCGCCAAACGTAAAGGACTGCGGAGTCCCTTGCGCGCTCGCACGATCACCCGCCGCGCCGCCTCGCCTTGCCTTGGCCAAAACGGGAAGACGACGATTTCGCCTGCCGCGGGTCCGAGCGCCGCCAACAGTTCGTCCAGGCGATCGGCGCGATGGATGACGATCAATGACCCCTTGGGCCGCAGCAATGCCAGCGCTCCGCCCACCCATCGGGCGATGTCGCCGCGAGTACCTATGGTCGCCCGTCGCTTCCCCGCATCGGGCGGCGGAGCCACGCTGGCATCGATCAGGTGCGGCGGGTTGAAGAAGGCGGCGTCGAACGACGCCTTGAGCGATGACGGCGGCCGCCGCGCATCCGCGGCGAGCACCTCGATCCGCTCGCCTATGCCATTGGCGGCGACGTTGGCGCGCGCCAATTTGGCGCTATCGGCGTCGATTTCGATTCCGACGAGCCGCAAGTCCGTCCGGCGTGTAGCCAGACAAAGCAACGCGGCGCCAGCGCCGCAACCCAGCTCGACGACGCGTCCGCGCTCGGGCGCGGTGACCGCCGCGGCCAGCAGCACCGGATCGATCGCGACGCGATAGCCCTTGACCGGCTGGGCGAAGCGCACGCGCCCGTCAAGAAGCGTGCCGCAGGTCGTGTCGCAGGCGTGCTCGCTTGCCCGCTCAGGCACCGGCGTGCTCGCCGGCCGCGGCGTCGATCAACGCGCGAGCGCGCGTAAAGTCGTCGTCGTCGACCATGACGCGGCGCGGGATCGCCGATATCGAACCCTCGATGATCGAGGTGTGCAGATCGAGTACGACCGATTGGATCCGGGCGTCGGTCAGCAGCGCCTGAACCCAAGATAGCAAGACCGGATCGTTGCTGCGGAGCAATTCCCTCATGTATCGCGTCACTCGGTCACGGCGGGCAGGATCGGGCTTGACCCCTCGGCGTTGCCGACTATGCTCGGGTCCAATCGGCGCGTCGTCAAGCGGCGCGGTACAACTGCAACGAACAGCCGGGGACAGCGGTGGCCGTCGTCGTCAGCCTCGAGGAAGAGCGCGGAAGAGCGCCCCGAGCATCGCTCGCGGCGCTGATGCAGCTCGTCGGCGCCGATCTCAGCCAAGTGAACGCGTTGATCGTCCGGCGGATGGACAGTCCGGTCACGCTCATCCCGCAGCTCGCCGGCCATATCGTCGCTGCGGGCGGCAAGCGGCTACGCCCGATGCTGACATTGGGCGCATCGCGGATGTGCGACTATCGTGGGACGCGGCATATCGCGCTGGCTACCTGCGTCGAGTTCATTCATACCGCGACGCTGCTGCACGACGACGTGGTCGACGAGAGCGATTTGCGGCGCGGGCTTGCCACCGCCAATGCCGTGTGGGGCAACAAACCCAGCGTGCTGGTCGGCGACTTCTTGTTCAGCCGCGCATTCCAGTTGATGGTCGAGGATGGTTCGCTCGCTGTTCTGTCCATCCTGGCCAACGCCTCGGCCGTAATCGCCGAGGGCGAGGTGATGCAGCTGATGACCGCGAACGACACCGAGACCACCGAGGCCGCGTATCTCGACGTGATCAAGGCGAAGACCGCGACCTTGTTCGCCGCCGCATGCCGGATCGGCGCGGTCGTCGGCGAGCGCCCGCGCGTCGAGGAAGAGGCGCTCGAGAGCTATGGCATGAATCTCGGCATCGCCTTCCAATTGGTCGACGACGTGCTCGATTATGCCGCTCATCAGGCGACGCTCGGCAAGACGGTCGGCGACGATTTTCGCGACGGCAAGATCACGCTCCCGGTGGTGCTCGCGTTCCTGCGCGGCGACGCCGAGGAGCGGCGATTTTGGCGGCGTACGCTGGAGGACCAGCAGCAGCAGGACGGCGACCTTGCGCGCGCCATCCAGCTCATGGAGCGACATGGCAGCTTGCGTGACACGGTCGAGCGGGCGCGCCACTACGGCGCCATGGCGCGCGATGCGCTTGGCGTGTTCTCCGACAGTGTCGAGAAGCGCGCCCTTGTCGAAGTCATCGATTTCGCCATTCACCGGGCCTACTGACGACACATCGCCACGGCTAATTTCCGAGCTATGACAATCCCTTAGCGGACGCTTGCGGCATCGCAAACGAGGAGCTATAAGGACGCCCCTGCCGGCCATGCGCCGGCGCACGGCCCGGGTCGGAGTGTAGCTCAGCCTGGTAGAGCACTAGCTTCGGGAGCTAGGGGTCGGAGGTTCGAATCCTCTCACTCCGACCAATTCAGCACAATACGCACTAGCGACAAACCGGCCAGTGCCGGACGGGATCGATTGGCAACCGACACGACGCGCTTCGGCCGCAGCGTGGATATGCACTCCTCTCGCGTGCTTCAGCCTTGTGGCGCGCCGATGGCCTGCCGAAAGGCGGTGCCGTCCAAAAATTTGTCGACTGCTTGCCGCAACGTTTTTTCGGCGTCAGCGCGCAACTCGTCGACGGAGCCGAAAATCCCTGTATCGAGGGCCACCAGCGAGCCTTCGATGGTATCGACCTGGGTGAGCTCGACCACAACTTCGCGACTGTTCGCCCGCTCGATGAGCGACATCGCGAATTTCGCGTGCGCTTCGCGCCGCACAAAGCGATTCGTGTCGAATTGGACCACGTTTGCCGTGAGAACGAAGCGACCCTCTCCGCTCTCATTGAGAAGGCCGCGTGCTCGGAGCGCATCGACGAAGGCTTGACGTACGACTTCGCGAACCGGAACCGGCGTTTCCAGCGTCTTCAGCGGATTGCCGAAACCGCCGCGGATCGCGCCAAGCCAGTTTGGCGCATGCTTGCGGGTGTCGGTAAACGGCCCGACCGAGACCAGCGCACGTTGCTCGACCGGCGCGGCTGCGATCGCCGATGAGGCATAGGCCAGATCGACTGGCGTCGTGGTGCAGCCGCCGACGAGCAGCGGCAAACCGCACAGCGCCAGACGCGCGAATCGCAAGTGCAACCCGAGCATCTCACCCTCCCGAATATCGACCACCATGCTTCCCGAATCGTCGATTGCTTTACTACAACCATTTCATTAGCTCAAGTGAGAGAGCTCTACCAGGGCAGGTAACACCCAGCCATCGTGCCAACCGCTTGCGCCATTGACACGCGGCGACATCGCGATATATCGAAGCGCTTCAACCGCGGCGACTGGATTCTTTGGTTCGTTGCGCCCGTACGCTGCCGATCGGAAATCTTCGATGCGCATTTTTCTACTTGTCGCAGTTGCCGCCGGCCTGCTCCTAGCTGCCGCCAACGTCGCGCTGGCGGCCGGTGACGTGGGCGAAGGCGAGAAAGTCTTCAAGCGCGCCTGCGCCACGTGCCACATCGTCACGAAGGAAGGGCCGAAGCGGCTGGGCCCAAGCCTGTTCGGGATCGCCGGCCGCAAGACCGGCATGGTCGACGGCTTTCGCTATTCCGAGGCTAACAAGAACGCCAACATCGTCTGGTCTCCGGAAACGCTTGAGCCATATCTCGCCGATCCGAAAAAGGTCATTCCCGGCACGATCATGGCGTTCGCCGGCCTGAAAAAAGCCGAGGACCGCGCCAACGTTATTGCCTACCTGGTGTCGCTGAAATAGTCGCCGACGCCCGCGAGGACTCGGAAAGGATCCGGCATGGATCTCAAGAATTGGATTCGTGACGTCCCCGATTTTCCGAAGCCGGGGATCCTGTTCCGCGACATCTCGCCGCTGCTCGCCGACCACCGCGCCTGGCAGGCGGCGATGGATCGCTTGGCCCTATTCGTGCGTCCGCACAGACCCGATCTCCTCGCCGGCATCGAATCGCGGGGATTCCTGGTGACGGCGCCGTTGGCGCTCGAACTCGGCTGCGGATTCATAATGGTGCGAAAGCGCGGCAAGCTGCCCGGCGCAACGATCCCTTATACCTACGATCTGGAATACGGAACCGACACGATCGAGGTTCAGAAGGACGCAGTAAAACCGGGACAACGTGTCGTCGTCCTGGACGACGTGCTGGCCACCGGCGGTACGATGGCCGCGGCGATCGCATTGCTGAGCAAGGTCGGCGGCGTGGTCCCGGCCGCGGCCTGCCTGATCGAGCTCGAATTTCTCGATGGGCGCGGCCGTGTCGGCGTGCCCTTCGGTTCGCTCATGACATATTGAACCTTGGCGACGCTTTTCTCACCGGCTTTAGCGCCGTACAGGAAATCTTAACCTTAAATTTTAACCAAATACTCACCTAACCCGGACGATATTTGCTTCGTCCGGGCGCGCCCTTCTGTCCCTTGTCGCGATCATTTTCAGTTCGGGCCCGATCACAGCGCGCCTGGCATGGCGTAGCTCCACGGTCGTGGGAGAGAATCGGGTGCCGGAGTTTTCCGTGCCGACGGCCCTTATTGGCGCAGCGCTGGAGTCGAGCGTTCTCGCATCGATTCTCGCCTACCTTTGCCGCGAGGAGCACGCCCATCCGGCGCTCCGATGGTGGTCCGCAGCGTTCGCGCTGAACGCGACGCGTTATTTGTTGCTATACGTCGTCGACGGAGTGACCGCCGACCGACCCGATTTGTGGATGCAGGCATCGGTCGCCGGCGTCGACCTACTTGCCGTCGCCGTCGTCAGCTACTTGCTCGCCGGCTCGTTCGTCTATTTCGGAGGTTCGGTGCCGGTGCTGGCGCTGATCGGCGCCGGCGGCGCCGCGTGCATTCTGCACGCGGCAGGCAGCGTCCTCGGCATTCCGCCGATAGCGCGCGCTGTCCCCATATACGCGATCGTGGGCGGGACTTTGGCAGCGCTCGGCGCCAAGTTTCTCGCCGCCACCCGACACGCGGGACCTCGCGGACACGGGCCGGCGGGATTGTGCTTGATTGCCTGGGGATTGCTGATCCTTTCCACGCCGGCGCGCTCTGTCTGGCCGCAGGGTGCGACCTTGGCGAATCTTCTTATGCCGGCGCTAATGTTCGGGCTGGCGATTTCGCTCGCCATACTCGCCCAGCAGCAGCAGCGTCAGATCGCCCGCGCCGCCAGCGCGCGCGCCGACACGTCCGAGGCGCGCTTTCGCGATTTCGCCGAGTCAACCTCTGACTGGCTTTGGGAGATGGGTCCCGACCTGCGATTCACCTTCATGTCGGAACGCGTGCGCGAGGTGCTGGGAGCCGAGCCGGGGTACCTCATCGGCAAGCGCCGCGACGAGGTGGCCGACATGACAATCGAACCCGAGCGGTGGCGCGAGCACCTCGCCCAACTCGAGGCGCGCGCGCCGTTTCGCGATTTCACCTACAAAGTGCTGTTACCCAACCGGCGCGCCCGTTTCATTCAAGTGAGCGGCAAGCCGATTTTCGCGCAGGACGGCGCGTTTCTCGGTTATCGCGGCGTCGGCCGCGAGATCACGGCGGAGCACGAACTCGAGACCCGCGCCCGGCGCCAGACGGAGTTGATGCAGGCCCTGATCGAGAACCTGCCCATCGGGGTGAGCTTTGTCGACCGCCAACACAACGCGGTCGCGTTCAACACGCGCTTTCTCGAACTGCTCGACTTCCCCAGCGAGCGATTCAAGCCCGGGGACCCGTTCGAAAAGTTCATCCGCTACAACGCCGAGCGCGGCGAATACGGGCCGGGCGATGTCGACACGCTGGTGCGCGAACGCCTGTCACTGGCGGCCAACGCCAAGCCGCATTGCTTCGAGCGGGCCCGTCCGGACGGACGAACCATCGAGATCCGCGGCGCTCCGCTCACGGACGGCGGATTCGTAACGACCTACGCCGACATCAGCGAGCGCAAGGAGGCGGCGGCGAGGCTGGCCGCAAGCGAGGCGCGATTTCGCGACTTTGCGGAATCGGCCTCCGATTGGCTATGGGAGCAGGACTCGGATCTCCGTTTCACCTTCATCTCGCACGGCGGACTCGAGCCGTTCGGCCTGAAGCTCGAAGACTTTATCGGCAGGACGCGAGCCGACATGAACCTCGGGGGGCTATCGCCGGAGGAGTGGACAGCCCATCTGGCCAATCTCGAGGCGCGCCGCCCATTCCGCGACGTGCGCATGACACGTACGACGCCGAGCGGCGAAAAGCGCTGGGTCATGTTGAGCGGTTGGCCGATCCTCGGTGACGACGGATCGTTCGAAGGCTACCGCGGAACCGGTCGCGACATCACGGCGGCCGTGGCGGCCGAGGAACGGGCGAATCTCACGCAGCGGCGCTTCGTCGCGGCGGTCGAAAATCTGACCGACAGCATCGCGATATTCGACGCCGACGATCGCCTTGTGGTGTTCAACGATGCATATCGCGGGATACTCGGCCCGGCCGCCAAGCTTTGTGTTCCCGGCGTCAAGTATGAGGAACTGCTGCGCGCCAACGCAACGTTTGGACGCTTTCGCGACGATGACCCCGAGCGTTTCATCGCCGAGCGGATGGCGATACATCGGAGCGGCGCGGGACAATATGAGCGTCGCCTGTCCGATGGGCACTGGCTGCTGGTCCGCGAACAGCGCCTCCCCGACGGAGCCTTGGCGATCGTCGCCACCGACATCACCGAGGTGAAGCGGCGGCAGGCCGAGTTGGCGGCCAAAACGACGCAATTGCAGGCCACACTCGAGAACATGGGGGAAGGAATATGCGTCTATGACGCGGACATGCGGCTCATCGCGTGGAACGACCGCATGGCGGAGTTGCTCGATCTTCCCGTCGGATTTCTACATCGCGGCATGAGTTTCGAGGAGTTGGTTCGTCACCACGCCGCAAAGGGCGAGCTGGGCGAATTCAACGGTGACGACGAGGTCGCCCGACGCGTCGCCTCGGCCAGGGTCGCCGACGATCGACGCTTTGGACTGTGGCAGGCGAACGGGCGTTACATCGAGTATCGCCGCAGCTCGATGCCCGATGGCGGATTCGTCACGCTCTATTCCGACGGCACCGAGCGTATGCGCGCCGAGCTGGCGCTTCGCGAGGCGAAGGAGAGCGCGGAGGTCGCCAATCGGACCAAGACCGAGTTTCTCGCCAACATGAGCCACGAATTGCGGACGCCGCTCAATGCGATTATCGGATTCTCCGAGCTGATCCATCAGGAGACCTTCGGACCGATCGGCTCGACGCGATACGTCGAATACGCGCAGGATATCATTGACAGCGGCCGCCACCTCCTCAAGGTAATCAACGATATCCTCGATGTCTCGAAGATGGAGGCGGGCAAGCTCGATCTCGACGAAAACTCGGTGAACGTGGAAACGATGATCCGCTCCTCGCTTCGACTGGTGGCCGAGCGCGCGCGGGAGGCGAACGTCCGCTTGGTGGTATCGGTTCCCGGCAACCTGCCGATGATCCGCGCCGATGAACGGCGGTTGAAGCAGGTCTTACTCAACCTGCTCTCGAACTCGGTCAAGTTCACGCCGTCGAATGGCGAGGTACGGATCTCGGCCGAGGCGCATGTCGGGGCGGGGCTGGCGATCGTCGTCCGCGACACTGGCATCGGCATCGCGCCAGCGGACCTGCCGCGGGTGCTCAAACCGTTCGGTCAGGTCGACAGCAATCTGTCGCGGCGATACGACGGCACGGGTCTCGGCCTCTCGCTATCGAAGACGCTCGTTGAGTTGCACGGCGGAACGTTGACTATCGACAGCAAGCTTGGCGAGGGCACGACCGTCCGCGTCGCGTTGCCGCAATCACGCGTGACTCATCAGCCAATGCGGGCGGGTGCTCGCGCCTAATCGTCGAACCGCGGGCCAAACCGCGATAGCCACGGGCCCGGCGTTCACGACCGGGCGGCATTCCTTTTCATGGCCCAAGCGATCAACGTCTCGATGCAGCGCCGCAACACGGGCCGCAGCAACGCCGCGCGTTCATCGTGATAGGCAAAGGGTGGGCGTTCATCCATATAGGCGATTTGCGCCAATTCCATCTGGAGCGCGTGGATGCCCTGCGCCGGCGCACCATACCTGCGCGTGATGTAGCCGCCCTTGAATCGTCCGTCGACGACATGGCTGAACGTCTGCGCCGCCGCGAGGACCTTGCGAACCTCCTCCACCAAGCCGAGATCGGCGCTGACGCCGCCGGCCGTGCCGAGGTTGAGATCGGGCAAACGCCCGTCGAAGAACCGCGGCAGCTCGGATGCGATCGAATGCGCGTCCCAAAGCACCGCCAATCCATGCCGCCGCCTGATCGTGTCGATCTCGAGCGCGAGGCGGTGGTGGTACGGGTGCCAGAATTCCGCGCTGCGACGGGCCATCTCATCGGCGGTCGGCGCCTCCCCGCGGCGATAGATCGCCGCGCGCGCGAAAGTCGTGGAGGGAACAAGCTCGGTATTGTCGGCGCCTGGATAGAGCGCGCGGCCTTCGGGATCGCGGTTGAGATCGATCACGTAGCGCGAGTAGCGAGCGCTCAACACCGACACGCCAAGAACGGCGGCGAAATCGTAGAGGCGATCGACATGCCAGTCGGTGTCAGGTAGAGCCAAAGCTTCGGCGGTGAGTCGCGCCCGCAAGGCATCGGGCACTTGGATTCCCGCGTGTGGAATGCTGATCAGCACCGGGGTCGTCCCGGCAATGAATCTATACGTCTCCGCCGTCATTGGACTCCGCCAACGACGATCCCGCCGCGCACGATCGTCCGCGCCGGACTGCCGCCGATCCAATAGCTAACTTCCGCCGGGTGATTGATGTCCCAAACGACGAAATCGGCGAGCTTACCGGCCTCGAGCGCGCCCAGATCGTCGGCAAGACCCAGCGCCGCGGCGGCATTGCGGGTAACGCCGGCCAACGCTTCGGCCGGCGTGAGGCCGAACAGCGTGCATGCCATGTTGAGCATGAGCAACAGCGACCGAGCCGGAGACGAGCCGGGGTTGATATCGCTGGCGACCGCCATTTTGACTTCGTGACGGCGAAACGCCTCGACCGGTGGCAGCTTGGTCTCCCGCAGGAAATAGAATGCCCCCGGCAGCAACACGGCGACGGTTCCAGCCGCGGCCATCGCGCGGATGCCATCCTCATTGGCGTACTCGAGATGGTCGGCGGATAGCGCGCCAAACCGCGCGGCGAGCGCGGCGCCGTCCGAATCGGAAAGCTGGTCGGCGTGAAGTTTGACCGGCAGTCCTCGCCCCTGTGCGGCGGCGAAAACCATCTCCGTCTGCGACGCCGTGAAGCCGATGGTCTCCATGAAGGCGTCGACGGCGTCGGCGAGGCCCTCCTGCGCGATCGTCTCGAGCATCGGGCCGGCGACGAGACGCGCGTACTCGTCTTGCCTTCCGTCGTATTCCTGCGGCAGCGCATGCGCGCCGAGAAACGTCGTCTTGACCGTCACCGGATTTCGCCGCGCGAGTTGCCGGGCGACGCGTAGCATCTTGCGTTCGTTCACGACGTCGAGGCCATATCCCGATTTAATCTCGATTGTCGTCACGCCCTCGGCCATCAGCGCTCGCAGTCTTGTCTCGCTCTCGAGAAGCAACTGCTCCTCGCTCGCCGCGCGCGTGTTGGCGACCGTCGCGCGGATGCCGCCACCGGCGCGCGCGATCTGGGCGTAAGTAGCGCCCTTCAAACGCTGTTCGAATTCGCCGGCGCGATCGCCCGCGAACACGAGATGCGTGTGGCAATCGACGAGGCCGGGGGTGATCCACCGTCCGCCAAGCCGGTGGGTCGCTTTAGCCTCGCCATGCGGCAACTCGGCGCGCGGCCCGATCCATGTGATGCGGCCGTCCTTCACCGCGATTGCGACGTCGAATATCGCGCCGTAATCCTTGCCACCGGCGGCCATTGTCGCTGCATTGGCCTCAAGCCATAGTGTATCCCAGACGATCAAATTGCCCTCTTTTCCTCCCAGCCCATACGTCTTGCCACGCGCAGCTTGGGCAGGCATTAAATTCGGCCAAGCCATCTGTATCTACCCTAGCCACGGACGATCCGTCGATGCCGGTTTACTTCGCGCCACTCGCCTTGCTGCCCGACGGCTGGGCCGGAAACGTGCGCATCGAGACGACGCACGCGGGCGATATCGCGGGCGTCATCAAGGACGCCGTGGCGAACGGCGCCGAGACAATCGCCGGAATCGTCATTCCCGGCATGGTCGACGTCCATTGCCATGCCTTCCAACGGGCCATGGCCGGGCTCGCGGAGCGGGCCGGACCCGAGGGCGACAACTTCTGGAGTTGGCGCGAGGTGATGTACCGTTTTCTCGCGCGGCTGTCGCCGGACGATGTCGAGGCGATCGCCGCGCAGCTTTACGTCGAGCTCTTGAAGCAGGGCTACACCACGGTCGCCGAATTTCACTATCTCCACAACGATCCCGCCGGCAACCCGTACGCCGAGCCGGCTGAACTCGCGGAGCGAATCCTCGCCGCCGCCGGCGCGTCCGGAATCGGCCTGACGCTGCTTCCGGTTCTCTATCAGTCGTCGAACTTCGGCGGCCGCCCCCCGACGCAAGGGCAGCGCCGCTTCGTAATGACGACCGAAAGGTTCAACGCCCTTGTCGAGCGTCTGGTTCGCCGACATGGCCGCGATCGCCAAGTGCGGATCGGCGTGGCGCCCCACTCGTTGCGCGCCGTGCCGCCGAATGCACTGGAAGAAAGTACGACGGCGCTGACGGGGTTGGACGAAACGGCACCGATCCATATCCACGTCGCCGAGCAGACCAAGGAGGTCGACGATTGCCTTGCTTGGAGCGGCAAGCGCCCGGTCGAATGGCTGCTCGAGCATGCGACGATCGATCGGCGCTGGTGCCTGGTGCATTGTACGCACATTAACGACGCCGAGACTCGGGCATTGGCCGCCAGCGGCGCGGTCGCCGGCCTTTGTCCCACCACCGAAGCCAATCTTGGCGATGGATTGTTCCCGCTTCCGGGATACTTCGCCGCCGGCGGACGGTTCGCCATCGGCACCGACTCGAACGTCGCGACCAGCCCGGTCGAGGAGCTTCGCTGGCTCGAATACGCTCAGCGCCTGTTCCATCGGGCACGCAATCTCACCGAAAAGACCCTCGGTGCCTCGACCGGCGCGTTTTTGTTCCATGGCGCGCTTGCTGGCGGGACGCAAGCGTCGGGACGCCCGGTCGGTGCAATCGCGGTCGGGCGGCGGGCCGATGTGGTGGCGCTCGACAGCGAGCACCCGGCGCTGGCCGGACGGCACGGTGATCAGATCCTCGACTCCTGGATCTTTTCCGGCAATAGCACGCCGGTGCGTGATGTAATGGTCGGCGGCCAATGGCTTGTGCGCGACGGAACGCATGTCCATGAAGAGCAGGCCGCCGCGGCGTATCGGCGTGTCGTCAAGAATCTTGTCGCATGAACCCCGACGCGACGTCACCTCGTTCATCTACAGGCCGGGTCTGAGGCGATAATGTTCATGTCGAGCTGGTTGAAGCTTGAGCATTCTCGGCCGCCGATACGGGAGGACCGGTTATGACGATCAACCCCCGCCTCGACAATGCGCGCAAGATCAAGAGTCCGCGTGGGCCAGTCATTTCGGCGAAGAGTTGGCAGACGGAAGCTGCGTTGCGGATGCTGATGAACAACCTCGACGTCGAGGTGGCCGAGAAGCCGGAGGAACTCGTCGTCTACGGCGGCATAGGGCGCGCGGCGCGCGACTGGCAATGCTTCGATCGCATCGTCGCCGCGCTCAAGACGCTGGGCGCGACGGACACTCTGCTTATCCAATCCGGCAAACCGGTTGGCGTGTTCGAGACGCACGAAGACGCTCCCCGCGTCCTGATCGCCAATTCCAATCTCGTCGGGCACTGGGCCACCTGGGATCATTTCCACGAGCTCGACCGCCTGGGCCTGATGATGTACGGCCAGATGACCGCTGGCTCATGGATCTACATCGGCAGTCAGGGAATCGTCCAAGGAACCTACGAGACATTTGTCGAGGCCGGGCGACAACATTATGGCGGCGATCTGAAGGGCCGCTGGATCCTTACCGGCGGACTTGGCGGCATGGGTGGCGCGCAGCCGCTTGCGGCGACGATGGCCGGCGCATCCATGCTCGCCGTGGAATGCCAGCCGAGCCGCATCGAAAAGCGGCTTGAAACCAAGTATCTCGATCGCTGGACGAAGGAGCTCGACGAGGCGCTGGGAATCGTCGCCGAGGCCTGCGCCAAAAAGCAAGCCATCTCGGTCGGTCTGCTCGGTAATGCGGCCGAGATTTTCCCCGAGCTGGTCCACCGCGCCAAAGCCGGCGATCGACGCGCGCGACCCGACATGGTCACCGATCAGACCTCGGCCCATGATCCGATCAATGGCTATCTTCCCGCCGGATGGACGCTCGATCGTCATGAGCTGATGAAAGCCTCCGATCCCAAGGCGGTCGAGCGGGCGGCCAAGGAATCCATGGCGGTTCAGGTTCGCGCCATGCTCGATTTCTTTCATATGGGCGTGCCGACGCTCGACTACGGCAACAATATTCGCCAGATGGCCAAAGAGGTCGGGGTCCAAAACGCGTTCGAGTTTCCCGGCTTCGTGCCGGCCTATATCCGGCCGTTGTTCTGCCGTGGTATCGGACCGTTTCGTTGGGCCGCGCTGTCGGGCGACCCTGACGACATCTATCGCACCGATCGCCGCGTCAAGGAGCTGATCCCCGACAATCCGCATCTACACGCTTGGCTCGACATGGCGCGCACCAAGATCAAATTCCAGGGCCTGCCGGCGCGAATCTGCTGGGTGGGCCTGGGAGAAAGGGCGCGGCTCGGCCTTGCCTTCAACGATATGGTCGCCAAGGGCGAGCTTGGCGCGCCGATCGTCATCGGCCGCGACCATCTCGATTCAGGCTCCGTCGCCAGCCCCAACCGCGAAACCGAGGCAATGCGCGACGGTTCCGACGCCGTCGCCGACTGGCCGCTTTTGAACGCGCTGCTCAACTGCGCCTCCGGCGCGACATGGGTGTCGATCCATCACGGCGGCGGGGTCGGCATAGGCTACTCCCAGCACGCAGGCATGGTCATTGTCGCCGACGGCACGGCGGCCGCGGCGCGGCGTCTCGAGCGTGTGTTGACCAACGATCCCGGTTCGGGCGTCATGCGACACGCCGACGCCGGCTACGACATCGCCATCCAATGCGCCAAGGAGCAGGGACTGAGACTGCCGATGTTGGATTGACGACCGCTGGTCGCTCAGGCCGCCGGTTCGAACTGACGCATCGCCTTGATCGACTCTTCACGGATCTCCTCGGTCAACCGCGCCTTATAGGCGGCGAATTCCGGGGTCGTTTTGACCGTATACTGGCGGGGGTGCGGTAGATCGATGGCGATGTCGCATTTGAGGCGTCCGGGGCGCGCGGTCATCACCACGACGCGGCTCGCAAGGAAAATCGATTCGTCGATGTCGTGGGTGACGAAAAGCACCGTCTTGCGATCGGCTTCCCAGATCCCGAGCAGCAGCTCCTGCATCAGGGCGCGCGTTTGGTTGTCCAACGCGCCGAACGGCTCGTCGAGCAGCAATATCTTTGGATCGTTGGCCAGCGCACGCGCCAACGCGGTGCGCTGCTGCATGCCGCCCGACAGCATCTTCGGATAGTGATCCTCGAAGCCTTTTAGGCCGATCCGGGCGATGAAGAAATCGGCACGCTCGCGCTGTTCGGCGATCGGCATGCCCTTCTCGCGGAGCCCAAAACAGATGTTTTCGCGCACGGTGAGCCACGGAAACAGCGTGTAAGACTGGAACACCATGCCACGGTCGGGACCCGGCCGCGTGACCGTCTGGCCATCGAGCACGACCTGGCCGCTCGACGGCGCGCTCAGGCCGGCGACGACGCGCAGCAACGTCGACTTGCCGCAACCCGAGGGCCCCAGGATGGTTATGAAATCGTTGTCCGCCACGCCGAGATCGATCGGCTCGAGCGCGTGCACCGGGGCGCGGCCGGAGACGCCGGGGAAGATCCGCGAAACCCCCTCGATCCTGAGCTTGCTCACTTGGCGGCGAACCAGGGAAACAGGCGCTCGTTTCCCCACTTGAACATCAAATCGGAAACGAGCCCGATTACGCCGATCATGAAGATGCCGAAGATCATCTGGCCGGTGTCGAGAAGCCGTTGTGAATCCATGATCATGTGGCCGATGCCCGACGACGCGCCGATCAGCTCGGCGACGATGACGTAGGTCCACGCCCAGCCGAGCACCATGCGCAGGGTCTCGGCGATCTCGGGCGCGGCTCCCGGCAGCAGCACCCGGCGGATCAGGCTGGTGTCGGTGCAGCCGAGCGTGTAGGCCGCCTCGACCAGGTCGCGGCGCGTGTTGCCCACCGTCACCGCGATCATCAGCACCAGTTGGAAGAAGCTGCCGATGAAGATCACCGCGAGCTTCTGCGCCTCGCCGATGCCGGCCCACAGGATCAGCAGCGGAATGAAGGCCGAGGCGGGCAGGTAGCGCGCGAACGAGACGAAGGGTTCGAAGAAGGCCTCGACCGGCTTGTACGCGCCCATCGCGATGCCGAGCGGCACGCCGAGCGCGGCGGCCAGCGCGAAGCCGCCGAGCACGCGCCACACCGTGATGCCGACGTCCTTGGCGAAGCCGTGCTGCGCGAACAGCGCGTAGCCCTCCTGGAGCATCGTC
>DATIBC010000054.1:0-18282 GCA_035457725.1 Alphaproteobacteria bacterium
AGATTGCGTCCGGCGATAGGGTGGCGCTGGTGATGGCGAACTGTCCCGCCTATGCCGAGATACTCTATGCCTGCTGGCACGGCGGGCTTGCGGCGCTGCCGGTCAACGCCAAGCTTCATCCGCGCGAACTTGCTTATATCCTCGACCATTCAGGCGCGGCGGTCATCCTCGCGACGCCCGACATGCTGGATGCCACGGCCAGCGCCAGGCTCGAGGCAGGCTCGCAAGCGCCGCTCATCGATGTCGAGAGCGGCGAGTTCGCGGCGCTACACGCCGGCGAGGCGATTCCTATTTCCGATGTCGCGCCCGACGACATGGCGTGGCTGTTCTACACCAGCGGCACCACGGGTCGGCCCAAGGGCGCGATGCTCACGCACCGCAACATCCTCGCGATGGCGACGAGTTACTTCATCGACATCGACCCGCCGCAGCCTGGAGGCGCGATCATTCACGCCGCGCCGATGTCGCATGGCTCGGGCCTGTACATGGTGCCGCAGGTCGCCATCGCAAACACGCAAGTGGTGCCGGAAAGCGGGCACTTCGATCCCCCGGAGATCTACGAACTGTTTCGCCGTTGGCGGCATGCCTCGATGTTCGCGGCGCCGACGATGGTGAAGCGCCTGGTCGAACATCCTTCCGGGGCGAACGCCGACACCGGCAACCTTCGGGCCATAATCTTTGGTGGTGCGCCGATGTATCTCGCCGACATCAAGGCGGCGATCGGCCGACTTGGCATCAAACTGGCGCAGCTCTATGGCCAGGGCGAATCACCGATGACCATCACCGGCATGACGCGGGCGATGATCCAGGACGCCTTCGAGGCCGGCGACGACGCGCGCCTCGCTTCGGCCGGCGTGCCGCAGACCGTCGTGCAAGTCAAGGTCGTCGACGCGAACGATTGCCCGCTTCCGAGCGGTGAGGTCGGCGAGATTTTGGCGCGCGGCGATTCGGTGATGAAGGGATACTGGCGCAACCCGGAAGCGAGCGCCTCGGCGCTGCGCGGCGGATGGCTTCACACCGGCGACATGGGAACGTTCGATGCGCACGGCTTTCTCACCCTCAAGGACCGCTCGAAGGACCTCATCATTTCCGGCGGCAGCAATATCTATCCGCGCGAGGTGGAAGACGTGCTTCAGCGCCACGAAGGCGTCGCCGAGGTTTCGGTCGTCGGCGCGCCCGATCCCGAGTGGGGCGAGAAAGTGGTCGCTTTCGTCGTGCCGCGCGGCGCCGGCGCGGTCAACGCCGAGGCGCTCGATCGCCTGTGTCTCGAACACATCGCCCGCTTCAAGCGTCCGAAGGAATATCGATTTGTGAGCCACCTTCCGAAGAACAACTACGGGAAAATCCTCAAGACGGAACTGCGGCAGTGGATTTTGCAAGCGCCGGCCGATTCCGTGGCGCGGCAGTCGGCGGCGGCGGGCGCGAGGAAGGGAGCGAGGCGTACATGACGGGACGGCTGAAGGACAAGGTGGCGATCGTGACCGGTGCCGGATCCGTCGGGCCCGGCTGGGGCAACGGCAAGGCGGCGGCGACCCTTTTCGCGCGCGAAGGCGCCAAGGTCTTTGCCGTCGATCTCAGCATCGACGCCGCGGCGGAAACCAAGCAGATCATCGACGGCGAGGGCGGTGCTTGCACCGTGCACGCCGCCGACGTGTCGCGCAACGACGAGGTGCGCGCATTGGTCGAACGCTGCGTGTCGGCTTATGGGCGGATCGACATCCTCCACAACAATGTCGGCATCGTCGAGGTCGGCGGCCCGGTCGAGGCGAGCGAGGAAAGCTGGGACCGCGTGGTGCGCGTCAACATGAAATCCATGTTCCTGACCTGCAAGTACGTCCTGCCGCAGATGGTCAAGCAGTTCGAAGCGGGCGGCCAAGGCGGGGCGATCGTCAACATATCGTCGGTGGCGGGAATCCGGTGGACCGGCGTGCCTTATATCTCGTACACGACGAGCAAGGGCGCGGTCATTCCATTCACGCGGGCGGTCGCGCTGCAATATGCGCGCCAGGGGATCCGCTGCAATTGCATCCTGCCGGGGCTGATGAACACGCCGATGATCGTCGCGCCCCTGAAGGACGCCTACGGCGGCGGCGACGTGCGGAAGATGATCGACGCGCGCGACGCGCAATGCCCGAGCGGCAAGATGGGCGACGCGTGGGACGTCGCCTATGCGGCGCTGTTCCTCGCCTCCGACGAAGCGAAGTACGTCACCGGCGTGGCGTTGCCGGTCGATGGCGGCATCACGCTTAAATACGCGTGAGACGCCGGACGGATCGCCGGCGCGCCGATTGTCGTTCGCGAAGTTCCTGTGCTAATGTGCGCCATCTCGACGCGCCCGCGCCAAGAACCACCGTCGGCCTCGCCGCCGGCGGGGATCGAGCGCTCGCCGTCCAAAATCGTGTTCCGCAGGGAGGTTCCATGAAGCTCTACTATCATCCGATTTCGACGACCAGCCGGCCAATTCTGATGTTTGCCGCCGACAGCGGCGCCAAGATCGATCTCCAGGTCGTCGATCTTTTCTCCGGCGAGCATCTCAAGGAGCCCTACTCCAAGATCAATCCAAATCGCATGGTTCCGGTACTCGAGGATGGCGACTTTCGACTGACCGAGAGTTCGTCGATCCTGAAATACCTGGCCGACAAGCTTGGCTCGTCTGCGTATCCGACCGACCCCAAGAAACGCGCCCGCGTGAACGAGATCATGGATTGGATCAATTCCAACCTCTATCGCGACCTGGGCTACGGATTTATCTACCCGCAGATATTTCCCCATCACAAGCGGCCGGACGAAAAGGTCCAGGCGGCGACGCTGACATGGGCCAAGGAGCGGGCACAAGGCTGGCTCAAGATTCTCGACGAGAACTATATCGGGCCGCGCAACAAGTATTTGCTGGGCGACGAGATCACCATTGCCGACTATTTCGGCGCGGCCATCCTCACCGCTGGAGACACGGTCGGCTGCAAATACGCCGCTTACCCGAACGTCTGCCGCTGGCTCGCCAACATGCGGGCGTTGCCCAACTGGAACAAGGTCAATCAGACGTTCAACGAACTGGCCAAGTCGATGAGCAGCGGGAAACACGATTCGATCTGAGAGCCCGCGAGTGCGGGAGGAGGAGCGGCGATGATCAAGGGCCTGCACCACAACGCCTACCGCTGCCGCGATTCCGAGGAGACGCGGCGCTTCTACGAGAATTTTCTCGAACTGCGTCTGGTTAACACGCTCGAAATCGAAGAGTCGATGACCGGGCGCAAGACCAGCGCGCTGCACACCTTCTATCGATTGGGCGATGGCTCGTTTCTCGCCTTCTTCGAGACGCCGGACATGCCGTTCGAATTCAAGCATCAACACGATTACGATTTGCATATCGCGCTCGAAGTCGACGATGCGACGCTCGATCGCATGTTCGCCAAGGGCAAGGCCTCGAGCGTCGAAACGCGGGGGGTTTCGGACCACGGATTCATCCGCTCGATCTACTTCCGCGATCCGAACGGTTATGTCATCGAATTGACGGCCAAGAAACCGGGGCACGATCGCGCGGTCGATCCGGAAAGCAATGGCGCGCGGGCGAAGCTCGATCGTTGGACCGCGGGCAAGCTCGGATCGGCGCCGGCGGCGGACTGACGGGCGACGGGGAGGTCCGTCGATATCGGCGGGAAACGCAGGAGAGGCGCCCATGTATGTCGGAATCATAAGACACAAGGTGCGCAATTTCGCCGCTTGGAAGCGGGTCTACGACGGACACAAGGCGCGCCGCGCCGCGGGGCTTGGCGATGGCTGGGTTTTGCGGACGGTCGACGCCCCCAACGACGTGTTGGTCATCCTCGAATTCGACGATCCGCGCCGGTTCAGGAAGTTCGCCGCGTCCGACGAACTCAGGCGGGCGATGCGAGAGGCGGGCGTCATCGGGCGGCCGAGCGTCATTTTATGCCGCGACCCCGCGGCGAGCGCGACCGAGCGCCGCGCTCGCGCCAGCTTCCTCGAGGTCGAGGCGCACCCGTCGTAGAATCTTGCCGCGATCAGCCCGTCCGGTCGCGGCAATAATCGGCGATACGCGCGACAAGTCGCGTCAAATCGCCTTCAAGGTGGGCGAAATTCGCGTTTTCGACCCGCGTCGTCTCGTTCATGTAAAGCCGGCGATTGATCTCGATCTGCAGGCTGTGGCGCCGCTTCGTCGGGTCGGCGTACCGACGAACGAGCTCGGCCCCCTTGTAGGGTCGGTTGATATGCACCTCGTAACCGAAGCCGCGCAAATACTCGGCGATCAACGCCGTGAATTCCGGCGCACACGTCGTTCCGTCGCGATCGCCGAGCACGAAATCCGCCCGCCGCCGGGCGCCATCGGGCGTCATCGCGCTGCCTCGGGATGCCATCGAATGGCAATTGACGTGGAATACGACCCCGTGCCGCGCATGGGCATCATCGATCAGTCGCTGCAGTTCCCGATGATACGGAACGTAGCAGCGGCTGATGCGAGCCTGTATCTCCGCCGCCGATAGCTTGCGGTCGTAGACCGGAACTCCCGGCCGCGCCAGCCGGCGGATCAGCCCCAGGCCGAGTGCGCTTTTTTCGCCGGGCGCGAGATCGCCCGGCCAGCGGTCGGCCAACAGCGACGGATCGATGTCGGAGAGATCGCGATTGGTGTCGATGTAACTGCGCGGGAACAGCGCCTCGAGCAGCACCGCGCCGTTCGCGGGCGCGGCCGCGAACAGGACCGCGACATGGGTGTCCTCGGCGGTGCGCAGGATGTCATGCGGCGCCGCGTAGCCAAAATCGCCGGGATAGTCGGTGCCGCTATGCGGGCTGTCGAATACGAGCGGCAGAGATGCGCCGGTCGGGTCGTGCCGCCGCAACACGCCGGGAACCTCGTGCACCACCGAATCAAACCGCGTCATTCAAGTGGCACGCGGCGCGGCGGCCGGAAACGATCTCCTTGAGCGCCGGCGTTTCGTGTTTGCAACGCTCCATGGCGTGAGGGCAGCGCGGATGGAAATGGCAGCCCGATGGCGGGTGCAGCGGCGATGGGATCTCGCCCTTGACCGGAACGAACTTCCGGCGCCGCGATTCCAATCGCGGAATCTCCGCGAGCAGCGCCGAGGTGTAGGGATGATTGGGCTTGGCGAACAGCTCATCGGCCGGTCCTTCCTCGACGACGCGGCCGAGATACATGATCACCACGCGGTCGGAAAGGTGCTGCACCACGCCGAGATCGTGGCTGATGAAGAGATAGGTGAGATTGAGCTCCTCGCGGAGCTTCATGAACAAATTGAGGATCTGCGCCTGGATCGAGACATCGAGCGCGGCGACCGCCTCGTCGCAGACGATGAACTCGGGTTTCACCGCCAACGCTCGGGCGATGCCGATACGCTGCCGCTGGCCGCCGGAGAACTGGTGCGGGTAGCGGCGGCGATAGGCCGCGTCGAGACCGACGCGACGCATAACATCGTCGACGTACCGGTCGAGCCCCTCGCGCTCGACGAGGCCGTGGAAGAGCGGCGCCTCGCCGACGATGTCCTTGACGCGAAGCCGCGGATTGAGCGACGCGAACGGATCCTGAAAGATCATCTGCACCGCCAGCGCCGCCGCCTTGGCTTCCGCGCCCGAGAGCTTAGACAGCTCGCGGCCGCGATAGAGCACTCGGCCTTCGCTCGGCTCGAGAATTCCGGCGACGATGCGGCCGAGCGTCGACTTGCCGCAGCCCGACTCGCCGACCAGACCGACGACCTCGCCCGCGCGGACCGCGAGGTCGACTTTGTCGACGGCGTGCACTGTCTCCTCGTGCAGTCCGGCGCCGAGCAAGTTGGCCACTTTCATCGCCGCGTCGAGCCGCTTTGTGAAGCGCCGCGACACGCCCTCCAGTTGGATGATCGCCGGCGCGCCGTCGAGCGAGGAAGTCGGCATCGCGCCTGCGCTCATGACGTCGGGCCGGCCAGTGGGTGGACGCAGCGGACGAGGCGGCCGGGGCCGATCTCGGCCATCGCTGGCGGCTCGAGGCAGTCGCGATCCGCGCGGGGGCAGCGCTCGCGAAAACTGCATCCCGACGGCAGGTTCAGCGGCGAGGGAGTCATGCCGGGGATCTGCGACAACGGGCGCCCGCGCGCGTTTCGGCTCGGCACCGAGCCGATGAGGCCGTGCGTGTATGGATGCGCCGGCCGGTCGAGTACGTCGTCGACGCCGCCCTGCTCGACGATCTTGCCGGCGTACATGACGCACACTTGATCGGCGAGCGAGGCGACCACCGAGAGATCGTGCGTGATCCATATCAGCGCCGTGCCGGTCAGACGGCACAACTTCTGCGCCTCGAACAGGATCTGACCTTGGATTGTCACGTCGAGCGCGGTCGTCGGCTCGTCGGCGACAATCAAGTCCGGTTTGTTGAGATAGGCGATGGCGATGGCGACCCGCTGTCGCATGCCGCCCGAGAATTGATGCGGATAGGCCTTCAATCGCTCCTCGGGCGACGGAATCCCGACCTGGCCGAGGGCGTCGATCGCGCGCCGGCGGGCATCGTCGTCGCTTACCCGCGCATGCGCCTTCACCGCCTCGATCATCTGCGTTTCAATGCGCAGCACCGGGTTGAGCGTCATCATCGGGTCCTGGAAGATCATGGCGATGCGCGAGCCGCGGAGCTTGCGCATCTCGTCCTCGTCGAGGCCGATCAACTCGCGGCCCTTGAATACTATACGGCCGCCGGCGATTCGACCCGGGGGGTCGACGAGACCGAGGATCGAAAAACCGGTTACGGTCTTGCCTGAACCCGACTCTCCGACGAGGCCGAGCACCTTCCCCGCGTCGACGGAAAACGACACGCCGTCCACCGCCTTGACGATTCCGGCCTTGGTGAAGAACCAAGTGCGCAAGTCGTCGACGAGGAGCGTGGGTTCCGATTCCGGCACGTCACTTCTGCAGACGGGGATTGAGCACGTCGCGCAGTTGGTCGCCGACGAGATTGATGCTGACGATGGTGATTAGCAGCGCCACGCCGGGAAAGAAGCTGATCCAGTATTTGCCCGACAGCAGGTACTCGAAGCCATTGGCGATGAGCAGGCCGAGCGATGGCTCGGTGATCGGCAGGCCGATGCCGAGGAACGATAGCGTCGCCTCGAGGGCGATGGCATGCGCCACCTGGACGGTGCCGACGACGATCAATGGTGGCATGCAATTCGGCAACAGATGCCGGAACAAGATCCGCGTGTTCGACAGCGCAAGGCAACGCGCGGCTTCAATGTATTCCTTGCGGCGTTCGACGAGCGCGGTGCCGCGCACCGTGCGCGCGTAGTACGCCCATTGGACGGCGACGAGCGCGATGATGATCTTTCCGGTTCCTTGCCCGAGAACGGCGAGCAGGATCAGCGCCACAAGGATCGCCGGAAAACTCAGCTGGATGTCGACGACGCGCATGATCAAGGTGTCGACCTTGCCGCCGAAATAGGCGGAGATGAGCCCCATCGCGGCGCCGAGCATCAGCGCGATGGCGGCGCTTGCGACCCCGACGCCGAGCGAGATTCGCAGTCCGTAAAAGATTCCCGACAGCATGTCGCGGCCTTGATCGTCGGAGCCCAGCCAGTACGTGAACCCGGCCGCCGCCTCGCTGCCAGGCGGCAGCCGTCCGTCGAGGATGTCGAGCTGGTTGAGGTCGTAAGGATTTTGCGGCGAGAGGAGTGGCGCCACCACCGCAACGAGGGCGATCGACATGAATCCGACCAGCCCGGCGACGGCAAGCCGGCTCTCGCAAAAATCGGAAATAAACCGCCGCAGCGGCGATTCGATGCGCGCCCCGGCGCTCGGCAGGATTTCGTCGGGACGCGTCGCGACGGTGGCCATCGCTCGGCTCAGCCTTTCACGTCCGCGAGCCGCACGCGCGGATCGAGGATGGAATAGAGGATATCGACGACGAGGTTGATGATGACGAACATCGAAACCGTGATCAGCAGATAGGCGACGATCACCGGCCGGTCGAGGTTGTTGATCGAATCGATGATCAGCTTGCCCATTCCCGGCCAGGCGAAAATCGTCTCGGTGACCACCGCGAAGGCGATCACCGATCCCGTCTCGAGACCGAGCACGGTGACGATCGGTATGAGGATGTTCTTGAAGACGTGGACGAAGATCACGCGGCGCGTCGGCAATCCCTTGGCGCGCGCGAACTTCACGTAATCCATCGGCAGGTTCTCGCGCATTCCCGCGCGGGCAAGCCGGATGACGAGCGAGAGCTTGAACAGCGCCAGATTGACTGCAGGCATCAATACATGCGCCAGACCATCCCAGGTGGCGAGGCTGGTCCTTATTCCGAACAGGCTTCCCAGTTCACCGCGGCCGGTGGACGGCAGCCAACCGAGCCATACCGCGAAGATCATGATCAGCATCAGTCCGACCCAGAACGTCGGCAGGCTGAACCCGAGGATCGATCCGGCCATGATCGAGCGGCCGGCGAACGAGTCGGGTCGATACCCGGCGTACATGCCGAGCGGAATGCCGAGCAGGACCGCGATCAGCATGGCGGAAAAAGCCAACTCTAGCGTAGCCGGCATTCGCTCGACGATGAGCCACAATGCGGGCTGATTGAAGATGAACGACTTGCCGAGGTCGCCGAGCGCCGCATTGCGCACGAACAGCCAGTATTGCTCCCACATCGGGCGATCAAGGCCCAGCGCCGCGATGACGCGCTCGCGTTCGGCCTGATCGGCGTCGCCGGCGATGAAGATTTCGACCGGATTGCCGATCGCGTAGATGCCGACGAACACCAACAGCGACATGACGACGAGCACCAAGGCGCTCTGTATCAGCCGCCGGATGATAAAAACGCTCATGGTCGTCGCCCCTATGGGGCGGAAGCAAGGAGCGCGGGCCGTCTGCCGGGCGCCCGCGCCCCTCTTTCCCTCACTTCGCTGGCGTCACGAACTGCGCCAGCGTGTATTCGTCGGCCCGCGGCACGTACTGCAACCCCTTGCGCGTCGCCCAGACATTGATTTGGTAATGCAAGGGGATCAGCGCCGTATCGTTGATCGCGAGCTCGGTCGCTTCTTGCAACAGTTTCTCGCGCTTGCCATCGTCGACGGTCGCCAGCGCCTGCTCGAGGAGTTGATCGACTTTCGGATTCGAATAGCGGCCGCGGTTGGACGCGCCTCGTCCCGGGCCGACCGTGGCGATCAACGAGCGTAGCGGCGAGGAAATCTCGCCGGTGCCCGAGCCCCATCCGACCAGCATGACGCTGAACGCGTAATTTGGGTTGCTGCCTTGCGCGGCGAATGTCGCCCAAGGCAACGTGACGACCTTGGTATCGATACCGGCGCGCGAAAACATCGGACCGATGGCCTGTAGGATCTTTTCATCGTTGGGGTAACGGTCGTTCGGCCCGTGAATGGTGAGGCCGAAGCCATTGGGATATCCGGCCTCGGTGAGCAGCTTGCGCGCGCCCTCGGGATCGAAGCGCTCGGGCTTCAGCTTGGGGCTGGCGCCGAAAAAGCCCTCGGGAAGCAAGCCACCGGCGGGAATCGCAAGCTCTTCCATCACGCGGTCGACGATCGCCGGACGATTGATCGCCTTCGACAGCGCTTTGCGGACCCGCGGGTCCTTGAGCGGATTCTTCGGCAGCAACGCGCCCTGCTTGTCAGTCGCCATCGGCGTCTGATCGCGGAAGCTGTCGACATGGAGATAGATGACGCGATTGCTGGTCACCTGCCATATCGCGACGTTGGTGCTGGACTTCAGCTTGGCATAGTCGACGCTCGGCACGGCTTCGATGATCTGTACGTCGCCGGCAAGCAGCGCCGCGACCCGCGCTGCGTTGTTGGTGATCAGCTTGAGCGTCACCTTCTGCCAATGCGGCTTTGCGCCCCAGTAATTGTCGTTGCGGGCGACGACGATGCGGTCGCCCGGTACATACTCGACGAACTTGAAGGGCCCGGTGCCGATCGCCGCCGACCCGCCGTTGAAATCGCCGGTCGGCGACTGTTCGTGCTTGTCGGAGACAATGTTGATCGTCGACAAGTCGACCGGAAGCAATGGATACGGCTTCTCGGTCTTGAACAAGATGGTGTAGGGATCGGGCGTTTCGGAAGACTTGATCGCCTGGGTGTAGATGCGGAACGACGACGGGCTGTTCGGCACCCATGGCACCCGTTTCAACGTCGCCAGTACGTCAGCGGCGGTGAAGTCGCTGCCGTCGTGGAACTTGACTCCGCGCCGCAGCTTGAATTCCCAGGTCGTGTCGTCCACCGCCTTCCATTCGGTGGCCAAGCCGGGTTGCAGCCGCTGCTGTTCGTCCTGGTGGACTAGACGATCGAAGATGTGCGCCGCGATATTGCTGTTGGGCGACAGATTGTGGAAGTGCGGGTCGATCGAGGTGACGTTGGCGCCCAGGCCAATCGTCAAGTCCTGCGCCGCAGCACCCGCCGCAAACGCCGCCGCCGCGAAGGCGCCCAGCGCAAACCGAGATAAGCTACGCCCCATTCGTCGACTCTCCCTGTCGCTCGCCGCCGCCGAGATTCTTGGCGACCTCGCTGGCGACTGTGGTGAAAAAACGTCATTGCGACGCGCCTGGAAGCGCGTCCGCTGCATTCAAGATTGCAGGAATCCCAAAGCATTGCAAGGAACTCGGGGCTTTGCCTTGCGCGTCGTTTCGCGGCTCAGCGTTCCATGCGGCTCAGGCCGCCGCTGTCGCCCACGCGGGCTCGCGCCACGCCGCGTCCGGATCGAGGGGGAACACCGGTCGTGGCAGCCCCTTAAAGGCAAAACGCGTCAATACCGGAGATGTCAACCCGGCCGTATCCACCTCCAGGACTTGTTGGGGTCCGAAGAACTCGTCGAAGCCGGCGCGGAAGTGGCCACGCGACTTTACGACCACGGTCCGCGCCCGACCGATGTCGAGCCCGAACATCTCGAACAAGATCGGATCGGCGCATTGCTTGCGCCGTGTGCCGACAACCACGGTGATGCCGTTGAGTGCAATCGCCGCGCTTGGCCCCAAATCGAGGCTTCGCCCGGCCCAAATGCCGCGCCGCCCGATGCACTTGCCGTCGGAAAGCGCGATCACGCGCGCCGGCGCCGAAAACCGCTTCGAAAACTCGCTGTCGCCCTGGCGATTAAAAACCGCTTCGAACACGGCGTCGATGCCATGTTGGTGCGCCTCGGCGGCGAGCGCGGGGTCGATGAATACGCCAAGCAGGACATCGCGCGCGCCAGCGCCGTGCAGCGCCGACAGCAGCCATGTCGTGTCGCCGCGGCCGCCGCCGCCGGGGTTATCTCCGGCGTCGGAAAAAATCAGCGGCGGTCGGTCACGATCGTGGCTGGCGGCGATCGCCATGGCCACGGCTTCGTTGAGCGGCATCAGCGCCTTCACGTAGCGATGACGGTCGTTCCAGATTCTGCGGGCAAGCTCCAACGCCAGCCGCCGCGCCGCCGCAGCTTCGCGCGCGGCGACAAGCACGGCGATGCCGTTCTTCGGCGTGTCCGAAAAAACGAAGCCACCAACGATCGATACGTTCATGATCGCGGCGTCGATCCGCCGCTGGCCCTCGTTGATGATGTCGGCATACGGCCCGGCGGCGGTGAGCAACGTCACGCTGGCCGGCGTCAATGGCAGGCGGATGAACGCGGTATGCGCCTTGACGCCCGACATCAGTTCGCGGAGATGTCGCGCCGCTTCTGCGCCGCGCTCCTGCTGGTCGACATGAGGATTGGTACGATAAGCGACGATCATGTCGGCGCTCGACGCCATCGCCTCGGAGATATTGGCGTGCAAGTCGACGGTAGCGACCACCGGCACGCCGGGTCCGACGATTTCGCGGACCTTGGCGTAAAGCAGGCCATCGGGGTCGGGAGTTCCGGTCGAGGTCATTCCGCCGTGATTGGTGATGTAGACGCCATCCAGCCGGCCGGCTTCTGCGAGGCGCCGGGCAATCTCGCCAAGTACGCGAAGGAGGAAATCGTGGTCGATCGGCCCGCCCGGCTCAGCTGCGGCGACCAGGATCGGTACGGGTGTCCAGCGCGGCCCGTCGTCCATCGCGGCAAGGAACCCGACGACTTCTGCCGGCATCGCCGGCGCCACGCTACGAGCCTCGCGCAGGATTGCCGCGCCTTCGAGAAAGCACAATGAGCGGAAATCTTGCTCATCGGTCACCGGCGCGAAGCCGTTGCTTTCGAGGTGGAGACCGAGGATAGCGACGCGGGCGCCTGGGCTCGGGTTCATGCGATTTTCTCTCCCCGGCCATGCGTGGGCAATCTGGCGAAAGCCAACGTTCTCGGACATAGTAAGGGCCCGATCGTTACCGTGCCAGAGCGAACGAACTTCATGCGACGACCAAGCGCCGCATCTCTTGACATGATCAGGCGGCTGATCGCCTTCGACACCACCAGCCGCGATTCCAATCTCGCCCTCATCGACTTCGTGCGCGACTACCTTGCCAAGCTAGGGGTCGCATCGGAGCTATTCTTCGACGAAAGCGGCAAGAAGGCGAACCTGTTTGCGACGCTCGGTCCGCCCGGAGACGGCGGGCTTGTTTTGTCGGGCCACACCGACGTCGTGCCGGTGGATGGACAGGATTGGTCGAGCGATCCGTTCGCCGTCGCGGAGCGCGGCGGACGCCTCTACGGCCGCGGCACGTGCGACATGAAAAGCTTCATCGCGGTCGCGCTCGCGCTATCCGCCGAAATTATCGAGTCAAAGCCCCGCGCGCCGATTCATCTCGCGTTATCGTATGACGAGGAAGTCGGATGCATCGGCGTGCGCCGGATGCTGGAGGAATTGGTTCGGCGCGGCATCCGTCCCCTCGGTTGCGTGGTCGGTGAACCGACGGAGATGCGGCCTATCCGCGCCCACAAGGGCAAGCTCAGTCTGCGCTGCGAGGTGCACGGGTTCGAGTGCCATTCCGCGCTTGCCCCACGCGGCGTGAATGCGATCCAATATGCCGCCGAGATCATCGCCGAGCTGAATCGCATCGGCCGGCAGTTCCGCGATGTCGGCCCGTACGACCCCGAGTTCGATGTTTCTTACACCACGGTCCACGCCGGAGTGATCCGAGGCGGGACCGCGCTCAACATCGTGCCCAAGGACTGCTGGTTCGATTTCGAGTTCCGGCACCTTCCGGCCGACGATCCCGACTCGATTCATAACCGCCTGCGCGATTTCGTCGATGCCACGCTTGCGCCCGAGATGCGGCGGGTAGCGGCTTCCAGCGGCGTGACATGGCGCGAATTATCGCGCTTTCCGGGGTTGTCCACTGCGGAGGACGCCGAGATCACCCAGATCGTCAAATCCGCCTCCGGCGGCAACTCGACCGGCAAGGTGGCGTTCGGGACCGAGGCGGGGCTGTATCAGGAATCGGGCATCGCGACGATCGTTTGCGGACCCGGTAGCATCGACCAGGCGCATAAGCCCGACGAGTTCGTTGCACTGGAGCAGATCGCGCTATGCGAGGACTTCATTCGACGGCTTGTACGTTTGGCGGCGCCGCGGGCATGAGCGGTCGACCGGATCGCGCGCCGCTCAACGTCATCTTCGATCTCGGCGGCGTGCTCATCGATTGGAATCCGCGCTATCTCTTTCGCGACCTGTTCGCCGGTGACGACACGGCGATGGAGGCCTTCCTCTCCGGAGTCTGCTCGCCGGCATGGAACGAACGCCAGGACGCCGGCCGCCCAATCGCCGAGGCGGAGGCGGAGCTCATCGGCCGATTTCCTGGGCACGAGCGCCTGATCCGCGCGTACTACGCCGGGTTCGATCGCATGCTCGGCGGCGCGATCGAGGGCACCGTCGCGGTGCTCGAGGAACTTGCGGCGGCCGAGGTGCCTCTCTACGCGCTCACCAACTGGTCGGCCGAGACTTTTCCGCACGCCATGCGCCGCTTCGCGTTTCTCGGCACCTTTCGCGACATCGTCGTGTCGGGCCGGATCGGCCTTGTCAAACCGGATCGGCGGATTTTCGACCATCTGTTCGCCAAGACCAAAATCGACGCGGCGGCAAGCGTGTTCATCGATGCTTCGCCCAAGAACGTCGCCGGCGCCGTCGCGGCCGGACTGCCGGCGATCCAGTTCCGATCGCCCGGCGAACTGCGCGCCGCGCTAGCTGGGCTGGGCTTGCCCGTCGCCGCCGTCTAGGCGATAAGGCACGCGAGCGAGGAGAGGAGCCCCCTTGGTCGACGACGACTATCCCGTGCAGCTGCAGGCGCCGGACATCGCCGCGTATCGGGTCGGCAACACCGAGATCGAATACGTGACGACCTTGGACAGCGGAAGGGCTGGACCGCATGTCGTGGTTACCGCGGTCGTGCATGGCAATGAACTCTGCGGCGCGATCGCGCTCGATTGGGCGTTCCAGCAGAAGATATCGCCGCTCCGGGGAAAATTGACCCTGGCCTTTTGCAATGTCGCCGCGTTCAACAGCTTCGATCCGTCCCGCCCTACGGCGTCGCGGTTCATCGACGAGGATTTCAATCGCGTCTGGTCGGCCGAGGTTCTCGACGGGGCGCGATCGAGCGCCGAAATCCGCCGGGCGCGGGCACTTCGGCCGATCATCGAACAGGCCGATTTCCTCCTGGATATTCACTCGATGCAGCAGGCGACCGAACCGCTGATGATGTGCGGGCCGCTCGCCAAGGGCAGGCAGTTCGCGCGCGAGATCGGCGCGCCCAAGACGATCGTCTCCGACGAGGGTCACGCGGCGGGACGGCGCATGCGCGACTACGGCGGTTTCGGCGATCCAGCGAGCCCCAAGAACGCGCTTCTCGTCGAATGCGGCCAGCATTGGGAGGGCTCGAGCGCCGACGTCGCCATCGATACGATGGTACGGTTCCTGCAACGCACCGGGGCGATCGACGACGCGACCGCGCGCCGGCATGCCAGGCTGCCCAAGCCGAGCACACAGCGGCTGATCGAGGTGACCGAAGCAGTGACCATTCGCTCCGACAGGTTCGATTTCGCCAGCGAGTTTCGCGGTCTCGAAGTGATCGCCAAGGCTGGCACGGTGATCGGCCGCGACGGCGGCGCGCCGGTACGCACGCCCTACGACGATTGCGTGCTGATCATGCCGTCGCGCCGGTTGTCGCGCGGACAGACCGCCGTGCGCCTCGGCCGCTTCGTGCAGTAACCGAAGTCTCGGTCGCGTCCGGCACGATCGATGGCGCGCGACGATAGCGCTCCGGGCAACGCGCCGCCTGCCGGCATCTGGCGTTGGCTGCCGCCAATCGTTCTCGCATTGGCCGTCGGCGGGCTCGGCGGTTTCGTTTTCGAGCGGCTGACCTTACCGCTGCCCTGGATGCTGGGAGCGATGGCGTTCGTCACCATCGCCGCCGTCGCCGGGCTCAGGCTAAGGATGCCACGGCAGCCCCGGGCGGTGATGATCACCGTGCTTGGGGTCATGCTGGGGAGCGCGTTCACGCCCGAGGTGATCGCGCGCATGGGCGAATGGATCATCACGTTTTCGGCGCTCGTCCTTTGGTCGGTCCTCGCCGGCGCGGTCGGATTGCTCTATTTCCGCCGCGTCGCCAAATACGACCCGGTCACGGCGTATTTCAGCTCGACGCCTGGCGGCCTCAACGAGATGGTCATCGTCGGAGGCCTGCTCGGCGGCGACGAGCGTATAATCTCGCTCACCCACGCCTCGCGGGTTATGCTGGTGGTATTCACCATCCCGATCTGGTATCGGCTGACGCACGATATCGGGCCAGCGGCACAGGCGGCACGCGTCGGTCTGCTCGACGTGGCGCCGGTCGACGTCGCGGTGCTCACTCTTTGCGCCGTCATCGGTGCGTTCGGTTTCGCGAGACTGCGCATTCCGGCGGCGTATTTGGTTGGACCGATGATATTGAGCGCAGCCGCGCATTTGGCGGGTGTGACCGCGTCGAAACCGCCCTACGCCATCGTCTCGGCGGCGCAGGTCGTCATCGGCACGACGCTGGGCTGCCGGTTCGTCGGCGTCTCGCTCGCCATGATCGGTCACGCGGTTCGCCATTCGGTGGTGACCGCCGTCGCGATGCTGGCGACGACAATTCTATTCGCGTGGGTGCTATCGCAGATAACCGGTTATCCATTGCCGGCGTTGATCCTCGCCTTCGCCCCAGGCGGACTTGCCGAAATGAGCTTGGTCGCGTTGGCGCTCGACGTCGACGCCGCGTTCGTCGCCAGCCATCACATCGCCCGAATCGTAATGGTCGTGATCCTGGCGCCGATCGCTTTTCGCCTTATGCGGCGGAGCGGAAAGGGGGGCGAAAGTTGACCGGCGATCCCTTACGCGCGGCGATTGACCATTTGCAGCGCGGCGAGCTGGAGAAGGCGGAGCGCGCGTGCGAAAAGGCGCTGAGCATTCGCCCCATGCACGCCGGGGCCCTCGGACTGGCGGCCGTCGTCGCGTTGAAAAAGGGCGAGTATCCCCGGGCGCTGCAGCGCGCGGCGCTCGCCGTGCAGCTCGATCCGCGCAACGCGCAGTTCCAATTCACGCACGCCGAGGCATTAGCCGCGAACGATCAGTTTGCCGATGCGGTCGACGCATATCGTCGCTCGCTCAAGATCACGCCGCGCAATCCGGCCGCCGAGTTCGGCCTCGGTTACGCGTTGCAGATGATCGGCGACGCCGGCGAGGCGCTTGGTGCATTTCAGCGGGCGACGATTCTTGACCCGCAATCGGCGCTTGGTTTCGTCAATCTCGGCGCCGCGTTGCAGCGCGCCGGCCGTCTCGAGGAGGCGCAGGCGGCGCTGACACGCGCGGTGACGCTCGCTCCGGAGCACGCCGAAGCGCACTACAACATGGCAGTCGTGCTCGAGGGCAAGGGAGAATTGGCGGCGGCGGAGGCGGAGTACCGTGCTGCACTCGCTCGCAAGTCCGACCACGTACAGGCGCTGAACAATCTTGGCGCATTGCTTGAGCGCTGCGGGGACGCCGCGGAGGGGATCAAGCTCCTTGCCCGTGTGTTGCGATTGGCGCCCGGCTTCGCCGAGGCGTGGCTCAACACCGGCAATTGCCTCAAGGAACAAGGCCTATTCGCCGATGCGATCGCCGCCTATGGCCGCGCCGTCGAGCTGAAGCCCGAGCTTCGCGACGCACGGAAAAACCGCGGCCTGGCACGGCTTACGCTTGGCGATTTCGCCGGCGGCTGGCGCGATCACCTAGCGCGCGACCTGACCCGGCCGCCGCCATTGCGGCCCGAAGGTCCTCTTCCAGCCGACCTGTCTGGCAAGACGATTCTGCTGCGCCGCGAACAGGGCGTTGGCGACGAGCTCTTCTTCCTGGCGTTTGCGCCGCATCTCGCCAGGCGTGGCGCCGAACTCGTCGTCGAGGTCGATCGTCGGCTCGTCGGCATGATCGCACGGGCAGGAATCGCCGCGCGCGTCGTGACCACGCTCGCGGAAGCGGGAGAGGTCGATATCGACCTCCTGATCGCCGATCTGCCGGTGGCGCTAAATCATGCCGCGACAGGCGATTGTCCTTCGCCGCTCGTCATTCCACCCGAGCCACGGCGAGTGGAGGCAATGCGCGCCCGTCTTGCGTCGATTGGAGCCGGACCTTATCTAGGCGTCAGTTGGCGTGCCGGCGTGGTTGTCGGCGGACGGTTCACGAAAACGATCCCGACATCCGTATTGGGCCGCGCCTTGGCCGGCAACCCGGGGTCCGCCATTTCGCTGCAACGCAATCCGGCGGCGGACGAAACCGCCGCCTTCGCCACCGCCATCGGCCGGCCGGTCGCCAATTTCAGCGACGTCAACGACGATCTCGAAGACATGCTGGCGCTGGTCTCGCTCATCGACGAATACGTCGCGGTCAGCAACACCAACGTACACCTGCGCACGGCGTGCGGACGCGGGACGCGCGTGCTGGTGCCGCACCCACCGGAGTGGCGGTTGATGGCGGAAGGCCCGGTCTCGCCTTGGTATCCGCAATCGACGTTGTACCGGCAAGCGGCATCGGGCAGCTGGGACGCCGCGCTCGCGGAACTCGCGTCGGATCTGGGAAAATGAACGCCAGCGAACAGGTGGGCGGACGCGCGGCGGCGGCGCAAAGTACGGCGCTTCGCGCAACCTAAGTGATCGTAGAATTTATCCAATTATCGCGGACACGAGCGGGGGACACATACAATGCACAAGCCCGCGAACAAGGTCTATGGCGCGGCGCTCGGCATATTGGCGACGGTTTGCGCCTGGACGGCGCCGGCGCTTTCGCAAGAGCGCGTCAAACGCGGCGAGTATCTGGCGGCGATCATGGACTGCGCCGGGTGCCACACTACGGGAGCTCTCGTCGGCAAGCCTGATCCAAGTCGGCATCTTGCCGGCTCCGAGGTCGGATTCAAGATT
>DATIBC010000055.1:0-22505 GCA_035457725.1 Alphaproteobacteria bacterium
AGCGAGCAGCGCTTTCGCGACGTGGCGGAAAGTGCGGGCGACTGGATCTGGGAGATGGACGCCGATCTGCGATTCACCTACGAATCGCCGCGCTTCTTCGAGATTTTCCCGGTGGCGCCGGAGCGGATCATCGGCAAGACCCGCGAGGAGTTCGCCGGCCGCGCGCTCGACGAGCCGCATTGGCAAGCCCACCGTGCCACCTTGGCGGCGCGCCTGCCGTTTCGTGACTTCGGCTACAGCACGACGATGCCCGACGGCAGCGTGCGTTATCTCCAGATCAGCGGCAAGCCGATCTACGACGCGGCCGGCGCGTTCGCCGGTTATCGCGGCACCGGGCGCGACGTCACCGACCACGAACTGTCGCAACTGGCATTGAAACAGAGCGAACAACGTCTCCTGGTCGCCATCGAAAGCATCTCCGAGGGGTTCTGCCTCTATGACAGCGATGACCGGCTGGTCGTCTTCAACAGCAAGTACAAGTCGATCCTGTATTCCGGCGTCGCGATCGAGCTGAAAGCGGGAATGAAGTTCGAGGACATTGTGCGGCGAGCCGCCGAATCCGGCTTGATCAAAGAGGCGCAGGGCCGGGTCGAGGAATGGCTCGCCGAGCGCATGGCACGCCGGCGGAATCCGGGCGAACCACACATCCATCAGCGCGGCGACAGTCGATGGATCCTGGTGAGCGAACGGCGAACGCAAGACGGCGGCACCGTCGCGGTCTATTCGGACATCACCGAGCTCAAGCATCGCGAGGAGCAATTGGCCGCGAAATCGAAATCGCTCGAGGTGTTGTCGAACCAGCTGGCGAAATACCTGGCGCCGCAGGTCTACAGCTCGATCTTTGCCGGCAGGAGCGAGGTTAAGATCGCCAGCCAGCGCAAGAAACTGACGATATTCTTCTCGGATATCGCCGGGTTCACCGAAGCGGCCGATCGGCTCGAATCGGAGGACCTCACGCAGCTCCTCAATCACTACCTGACCGAGATGTCGCGCATTGCGATTGCATACGGAGCGACGATCGACAAGTACGTCGGTGACGCGATGGTCATCTTCTTCGGCGATCCCGAGACGCGCGGCGTCAAGAACGATGCGCTCGCTTGCGTCAAGATGGCGATTGCGATGCGCAAACGACTGCACGAGCTCCAGGACGTATGGCGCGGCGCGGGCATCGACAAGCCGCTGCGCAGCCGGATCGGCATAAACACCGGCTATTGCACGGTGGGAAACTTCGGCAGCGAAGACCGTATGGACTACACGATCATCGGCGGCGGGGTAAACCTCGCCTCGCGACTCGAGGCGGCCGCCGAGCCGGATCAAATCCTCGTCTCGTACGATACCTATTCCCAGATTAGCGACGAGATCCATTGCGTCGACCGCGGAGAAATCAAGGTCAAGGGAATCGCCTATCCCGTCGCCGTGTATCAGGTCGTCGATACCTTCGAGGCGCTGGGCAAGATGCGCGACTCGATTCGCGTCGACCGGCCAAACTTCAAGCTCGACATCGATCTCGATCGCATGTCCACCGAACAGGTCGAGGAGGCCGATGCCATATTACGCCGCGCACTGGTACGATTGCGGGCTGCCGATGCCGACGCGAAGCCGGGAATATCGACGCCGCCCGAGGGGGAACGTGGCGTGCGCAAGGGGCCGGTGGGCAAGCGCAACAGCGCGACCCGGCGGCGAAGCGCGGTGTAGCCGCCGCGTCGTGACGCTGCCCGGGCCGGCCGCCGCTTGACAGAGCGGCCGCCGACCGCCAAAGGGTGGCGTGCCCGACCATCGACGAGAGCGAAACCACGCATGCCGCGCGAGATCTTGGTGACCGGAGGGGCGGGCTATATCGGCGCGCATGTCGCCAAAGCGCTGTCCGAGGCCGGGTTCGCTCCAGTGGCGGTCGATAATCTATCCAATGGCCATCGTGACGCGGTGCGCTGGGGGCCATTAATCGAGGCCGATCTGGGCGACGCGCCGGCGCTCGAGTCGATCTTCGCGCGTCATCGATTCGCCGCCATCGTGCATCTTGCCGCGTTCATCGAAGTCGGCGAATCGATGCGCGATCCGCTGCGCTTCTTCCGCAACAATGTCGGCGGCGCGATGAATCTGCTGGCGGCGAGCCAACGCGCGCGCGTGCCGGCGATCGTGTTTTCTTCCACCGCCGCGGTGTACGGCACGCCGGAGCGCGAGGCTCTCACCGAAGATCATCCGACTCGGCCGGTCAATCCGTACGGCGAGTCCAAGCTGGCGGTCGAGCGCATCCTCGCCTGGACCGAGGCGGCGCACGGTATGCGGTGGCGGGCGCTACGCTACTTCAACGCCGCCGGCGCCGACGCCTCGGGGGCGATCGGTGAGGATCATCGGCCGGAATCGCACCTCATTCCCCGGGCCTGTCTTGCGGCGCTAGGGGTCGAACCCGAACTGCAAGTATTCGGGACCGATTATCCGACGCCCGACGGAACGGCGATTCGCGACTATATCCATGTGAGTGACCTCGCGGCGGCGCATGTGCTGGCGCTCGAACGGCTGCTTGCCGGCGGCGCGAGCGGCCCGCTCAATGTCGGCGCCGGGCGCGGGTATTCGGTCGCCGAGGTCGTCCGCGCAGTCGAGACAGCCTCGGGCCGCAAGGTGCCGACGCGCACCGCGCCACGGCGGGCTGGCGATGCCACCATTCTAGTGGCCGACATAAGCGCGGCGCGGTCGGCGCTCGGTTGGCAACCGCGCCACACCGACATCGTCGCCATTGCCCGCAGCGCCTGGGCGTGGCACGTCAAGCGGCATGGGACGCTGACGAAGAGTTGAATCGCCCACCCATCGCCAATTGGGCGAAACTGCACGCGATGATCCGGCGATTGGCGGCGATCTTCGGCGTCACGCTAATGCTTGTCGCATCGCGCGATGGAGCGACGCGCGAGCTCGTGCCCGTCGCCCAGCCGGGTCCATGGCCGCATATCTCCTCGCTCATCGGCTACGGCGGACGACTGTGGTTCGTCAACAGCCGCAAGTTCGTCGATCACAACAGCGCCGACATCTATAGCTATAATCCTCGTTCCGGACACACGCGCTACGAACGCCATCTGTTCAGCCAAGACGCCGGCGATCCCGTCGTCTTCGCCGGGCTTCTCTACTGGCCGTACGAAGACCCGCGATTCTCGATGCGGCGCGGCGAGTTCTCGATCACTGACGGCGTAGGTTGGCAATGGCGTTCGATGGCGGTGGGCGAGGCATTCCATGTTCACGCCATGGCCGGGCACGGCGGCGCGCTATGGGCGGCGATATCGGCGTGGCAGGCGGGCCTGCTGCGCTCGGACGATCGCGGCGCAAGCTGGTCCGTCGTTTATGAGCATCCGACGCCCGCGGGCGAAGTGACGCGCATCACTACGCTGGCGAGCGACGGCAAAGCGCTCTACGCCGGTCTCACCACGACGGTGGGAGAGGACGAAGCAACGCTATTGCGGCTCGAGGAAGGGCGCGTCAGCCCAGTCGAGACGTGGCCGCGTGGTGCGTCGACGAGCGGTCTGGTGATTTGGCGCGGCCACGTTTACGCCTTGCACGACGCGCGGGGCGCGCGTGCAGTGTGGCGAAGCGATGGCGGCGCGTCCCAGCGGATCGCGGCGCTCGACGGCGCAGGCATCCGCGCGCTTGCCGCCGGCGAGGACGCGCTGTGGGCGGCGAGCGCCGAACGGCCGGGCGGCGCGCTTTGGCGGAGCGATGACGGGGTCGACTGGTCGATCGTGCAGCGCTTCACGAGCTCCATGCCGGTGGCGATCGGCGCATATGGCGGCGCCGTCTATGTCGGCGCCGAGGGAGCGAATGGGCGCGGCGAGCTATGGGGCCCCGCGCCGCCGGCCGGGGCTGGCTCGGCGCTGACCGGAGATCTTCCGCTTTGGCCGGCGGCGGCGCCCGAACCGTTGCAGGGCGCGGCGCTGGCGGCGTTGGACCGCACGCTCGAAGACCCCGCCGCGCTCGGCGCATCGCACGGCAGGTTGCTGGAGTTCGTTCATCTTCTCGCGCGAACACGCAGCCCGGAAATGGGTGCCGCGCTATCGGAACGGCTGACGCGGCGGCTGCCCGAGCGGCGCGTCGACCTCTTCGGCGGAAACACCGATCTTCCCGCCGCGCGCATCGCGCGCTGGGATCTGATGTGGGCGATCGCGCGTGTCGGGCATGGCCGCGTACCGCCGGAATTGATCGAGGCGCCGTGGACGGTTCGCGCCAATCGCTCGCAAAAATACTTCGAGCCGGCGCCGGCGGCGTTGTGGGCGGCGGCCGAAATCGGTCAAGCCGACGAGGCAACCATCGCGGCGCTCATCGACCGACTGGATCGGCCTGACGACCCCGATTGGCTGCGGGGCGACGTCATCGGCGCGCTCGCCGCGCTCACCGGCGAGCGTTTCGGTTACGACATCGCCAAATGGCGATCCTGGCGGCGGACGCGCGAAACGAAGTAAGCAGGCTGCGGCCATCGGCGCGACCATGGTAAAATTGGCGCGCGGGGGAGCGCGCACTATCGACGACAACGATAGGTCTCGGGAATGACCGTCGAGCAAGCGACCGTCTTCGCCATACTCGCCGGCGCGCTGACGCTCTTCGTTTGGGAACGCTGGCGCTACGATGTGGTCGCGCTTTGCGCGCTGTTCGTCGCCGTCGCCGCCGGGGTCGTGCCGGCCAACGATGCATTCCGCGGCTTCGCCGATCCCGTGGTGACGACGGTGGCGTGCGTCTTCGTCATGAGTGCCGCCGTGCGGCGCTCGGGTGCGATCGAGATTGTCGTCACCCGCGTCTCGCGATGGCTCGCATGGCCGTCGCTCCGTGTCTTCGCATTTTCGAGCTTGGTCGCGACAAGCTCGGCCTTCATGAACAACGTCGGCGCGCTCGCGTTGTTCATGCCCGCGGCCTTTCATGCCGCGCGGCGCGCCGGGCGCTCGCCATCGGAGCTTTTGATGCCCATGGCGTTCGCCTCGCTCCTGGGCGGTCTAATCACGCTGATCGGCACGCCGCCGAACCTGCTGATCGCCAATATCCGCGCGCAGTATGCGGGCGTGCCGTTCGCGATGTTCGACTTCACCCCGGTCGGCTTGGCGGTGGCGGTGGCCGGCACCCTCTACCTCGCGATCGGGTGGCGGTTGCTGCCCCGCGACCGGCGCGGCACCTCGCCGCCCGAAGCGAGCTTTCATATCGAGGACTATACCGCCGAGGCGCGCGTCCCTGAGGGATCGCCCTTCGCCGACAAAAAGCTGCAGGAGCTCGAGCGTCTGGGCGGCGGCGACCTCGCCGTGGTCGGGCTGGTACGCGATGGCTATCGGCAGCTGGTCCCGGCCGGATACACCATCCTTGTCGCCGGCGACATCCTGACGCTCGAAACGGATCCGATGACCCTCAAGAGCGTCGTCGACCAGGCGAAGCTCGAGCTCTTGGGCAGCGAGGAGTTCGATCCGCAGATGGTCCGCTCGGACGTCGTTGGCGTGGTCGAGGCGGTGCTGACCGAGCGCTCGATGCTGATCGGGCAAACGCCCGAGCGCGTACGGCTGCGCGATCGCTTCGGGGTCAACCTGCTTGCCGCACGTCACAGCGGCCACGCCCATCAGCGCCTCAGCCGTATTCGCTTCGCCCCGGGCGACGTCATCGTGTTGCAGGGCCGCCTCGACACCATGCCGGATACGTTGGGCGAACTGGGCTGCCTGCCGCTCGCCCAGCGCAATCTCGGACTCGGCCGCCGGCGGCGCACGCTGTTGCCGCTCGCCATACTGCTCGGGGCCGTGGCAGCCGCCTCGAGCGGCGTGGCGCCGGTGGCGATCGCCTTCATGGGCGGCGTGCTGCTGATCTTGCTCGCCCGCCTACTCACTTTGCGCGAGTTCTACGAGGCGATCGATTGGCCGGTGATCATGCTGCTGGGCGCGATGATACCGGTGACGGAGGCGATGCAGACGACCGGCGGCGCCGCCCTGATCGCCTCCGCCGTCGCCAGGCTCGCTCCATACCTGTCGCCGCTGTCGGTCGTCGGCGTCGTGCTGGTGGCGACGATGCTGATCACTCCGGTGCTCAACAATGCGGCGACGGTGCTGATCATGGCGCCGATCGCCGCCGATCTGGCGATTCGCCTCGGGCTCGGCGTCGACGCGCTGCTGATGGCCGTCGCGGTCGGGGCGTCGTGCGATTTCCTGTCGCCGATCGGCCACCAGTCGAACACGCTGGTGATGGGACCTGGCGGCTATCGCTTCACCGATTATTGGCGGTTGGGTCTGCCGCTGTCGCTGATCGTCATCGCCGTGGCGGTGCCGGCGATCGCGCACGTATGGCCGCTCGTCGCGCGGTGATTCGACCGTGCGCGACTGTCGCCGACCCCGCCCGGATCGGCGCGAAGGGCGCCGCGGTCAGGCGCGGTTCATGCGGTTCTTGACCAGATCGTCGACTACCGCCGGATCGGCAAGCGTCGAAGTGTCGCCGAGCTGTTCGTGCTCGTTGGCGGCGATCTTACGCAAGATACGGCGCATGATCTTGCCGGAGCGGGTCTTGGGAAGGCCGGGCGCCCACTGAATAAGATCGGGCGTGGCGATGGGTCCGATCTCCTTGCGTACCCAGCCAACGAGTTCCTTGCGCAGATCCTCGGTCGGCGACTCGCCGGCGTTCAGCGTGACGTATGCGTAGATGCCCTGGCCCTTGATGTCGTGCGGGTAGCCGACGACCGCCGACTCGGCGACCTTCGGATGGGCGACGAGCGCGCTCTCGATCTCGGCGGTGCCGAGCCGGTGCCCGGCGACGTTGATCACGTCGTCGACGCGGCCGGTGATCCAATAATAGCCGTCGGCATCGCGCCGGCATCCGTCGCCGGTGAAGTACTTGCCATTGAAGGTGCTGAAGTACGTCTCGACGAAGCGCTTATGGTCGCCGAACACCGTGCGCATCTGCCCTGGCCACGAATCGGCGATGCACAGATTGCCCTCGGCGGCGCCTTCGAGCTGCTTGCCCTCGTTGTCGACAATGACCGGTTGCACGCCAAAGAAAGGTTTGGTCGCCGAGCCCGGCTTCTGGGCGATGGCGCCCGGCAGCGGAGTGATGAGGATTCCGCCGGTTTCGGTTTGCCACCAGGTATCGACGATGGGACAGCGGCCGTCGCCGACCACACTGTGGTACCACAGCCATGCCTCGGGATTGATCGGCTCGCCGACTGTGCCGAGCAGCCGCAGCGATCGCCGGCTGGTTCGCTTGACCGGGCCTTCGCCCTCGCGCATCAGCGCGCGAATCGCGGTCGGCGCGGTATAGAAGATGTTGACCTTGTGCTTGTCGACGACCTGCCAGAAGCGCGAGAAATCAGGGTAGTTGGGCACGCCCTCGAACATCAACGTGGTGGCGCCGTTGGCGAGCGGGCCGTAGACGATGTAGGTATGCCCGGTCACCCAGCCGACGTCGGCGGTGCACCAGTAGATGTCGCCGTCGTGATAATCGAAGACGTATTGGTGCGTCAGCGCGGCGTAGACGAGGTAGCCGCCGGTGGTGTGCAGCACGCCCTTGGGTTTCCCGGTCGAGCCCGAAGTGTAGAGGATGAACAGCGGATCCTCGGCCTTCATCTCGACCGGCGGGCAGTCGGACGACACCGACGCCAGTTCGTCGTCGTACCAAAGATCGCGCCCAGGCGTCCATCCGACCGTGCCGCCCGTGCGCTTGACGACCAGCACGTTCTTGACCGAAGGGCAGCTTTTCAGCGCCTCGTCGGCGTTCGCCTTGAGCGGCACTTTGCGTCCGCCGCGCAGGCCCTCGTCGGCGGTGATGAGGAAATTCGAGTCGCAGTCCTGGATGCGGCCCACCAGCGAATCGGGCGAGAAGCCGCCGAACACCACCGAATGGATGGCGCCGATGCGCGCGCAGGCGAGAAGGGCGTACGCCGTCTCGGGAATCATCGGTAGATAGATGGTGACGCGGTCCCCCTTCTTTACGCCGTGCTTCGTCATCGTGTTGGCGAGCCGGCAGACGTTCTGGTGCAGCTCGCTGTAGGAGATGTGCTTGTGTTCCGATGGGCTGTCGCCCTCCCAGATGATCGCCGTCTGGTCGGCGCGCGTGGCGAGATGGCGGTCGATGCAGTTGGCCGACGCGTTCAACGTGCCATCGTGAAACCAGCGGATATGCACGTTGCCCGAATACGCAACGTCCTTGACCTTGGTATAGGGTTTGATCCAGGCGATGCGCTTGCCGTGTTCGCCCCAGAACCCTTCGGGGTCCTTGATCGATCGCTCGTACATCTGCGCGTACTTGGTCTCGTCCGCCCAGGCCTTCCTGGCCCATTCTGGCGAGACCGGGAACAGCGTCGTGTTGCTCATTGCGAGCGTCTCCCTCGTCGATCGTCCTGGAATTTCGCGTATGTTGGCCCCTGACGCGCCGATATTGGCCAAACCCCGGGCCCAAGACAAGGGCCGGTCCGGCGGCGATTTTCTTCGTCAGGACTGGGGCTTAGCGGCGGGACGCTGGTCGCAACGCAGCATCGCCTCGCGCATGACGAACCATTCCTCGGCGTAATCGATGCCGCGATACTCGGCGAAATACGGCCCACCGATCGTGAAATGCACGATCGCCGCGTCGGCGCGATAGGGCTCGACGCCGACTAGATGATTCCAGCGCCCGGGTAGCGCGCCGATCAGACCCTCGTCCGGCAGCCATTTGAACTGATGCAGTTCGAGGCCCGAGGCGCGATTGACATAGGCCGGCGCGAGGGCGGCGCATCTGGCGTTATTGAACAGCATGACGCTCGACCAGTTCTTCTTGGCGTAGCGGCTTTGCGGCTCGCCGAGGAACTTTTCGGTTTCCTTCGGCACATGGACATGCTTGACGCACATGACGGCGAAACGCTCATCGCGCAACGCCCACAGCTCGGCGATGTCGGCGCGGGCCAGCATGTCGCAGTCCATGAACAGCGACCAACCCTCGAAACCGGAGAGATACGGCGTCATGAAGCGCGAGAACGAGAAATCGCTCGATTGCAGCTTCTCGCGCGGTCGCTCGAACGCCGGCCCGAGCTGCGGCAAGATGAGCGGCGTGATCGAAAGCGGGACGCTCGCCCGCATCCACAAGGAATATGCGAGCACGTTGAATGCCACGGTCTCGCGCGGATCGAAGCCGATGAAAATGCGGATCAAGCGCCCCTCGCGCCCTGCCCTGCCTGGCGCGGCCGCCTGCCGGCCCGCGCCGGCTGAAGAATGGCTCGGCTTGCGCGGCGGCGCAATCGAGGGATCGCGACGATGGCGATCGGACGGCAAGGCGGTATGATCGGCCGGCACTGGCTTCGGAGGCTGGGAGATGCTGCTGCATTTGCGACGTTGGTCGGAGGTCGACGACTATCTCAAGACGAGCCGCGGCATCGTCATGCCGATCGGCTCGACCGAACAGCATGGACCCAACGGCCTTATCGGCACCGACGCCATTTGCGCCGAAACGATCGCCAAGGGCGTGGGCGAGGCGGCAGGCGCGCTGGTGGCGCCGACGATCGCCGTCGGCATGGCGCAGCATCATCTGGCGTTCGCCGGCTCGATGACGCTGCGGCCGACGACATTGATCGCGGTGATCAAGGACTACGTCGCCTCGCTCGCCAAGCATGGCTTCCAGCGCTTCTATTTCGTCAACGGCCACGGCGGCAATATCGCCACCGTAACCACCGCGTTTTCGGAGATTTACGCCGATTCCGCGCTGGCGCCCGCCGGCAACGATGGGTCGATCAAGTGTCGGCTCAAGAACTGGTGGCAGGCGCCTGGCGTCGGCGCGCTATCGCGCGAACTCTATGGCGAGGCCGAGGGCAGTCACGCCACGCCGTCGGAGGTCTCGCTCACTTGGTTCGTTCATCCCGAGGCCGAACGTCACCTCGCCATGACGCCCGAAATCGCGCCGCGCGGCGATTTCGCCGACGCCGACGATTATCGCCGCAACTTCCCGGACGGCCGTATCGGCTCCAACCCGAACCTTGCGTCACCCGCAGCCGGCAAGCGGTTCCACGAGGTCGCGGTCAGGGAACTCGCCGCCGATTACAAGAAATGGCTCGAAGGCGGGTGAACTCCCGCCGAACAGCGCGCGAACGGCGAAACGGCGGCGCATACGCGATGTCGCTCACTCGAGCGGGCGATCGAGCACGACAACCGCGCCGTCCTGGCGGACCGCGATCGGCGTCAGCGATTTTCCGATGCACGGGCCTTTCAGGCACAGGCCGCTGGCGATGTCGAAAATCGCCCCGTGCGTGCCGCAGAGGATGAACCGCTTGTCCGCAGTGAGGAACTGGTCCGCTCTCCAGTCGAGCGTCGTGCCGATATGCGGGCATGAATTGACGTAGGCGACGATCTCGGCGCCGCGGCGAACGACGAAGATTTCGCGCCGCTCGGTCCCTTCTCCGAAGATGAACCCTTTGCCTCCTGGGTCCGCGATGTCGTCGAACCGGCACAGGACATGACCGGAATTCGCCAAAGTCACGGTTTCACGCCCGCCATCTCGCACAAGACGCGCCATTCCTCGGCGGCGACCGGCATGACCGATAGTCGCGTATGGCGCACCAGCGCCAGATCCTTGAGGCGCTTTTCGGCGCGGATTTCGGCGAGCTGCACGGGGCGCTTGGCCGGATGGAGCGGCCGCACGTCGACCATGCCCCACTTTCCGGTCGGATCGGTATGGTCGGGGTAATACTCGCCTACGATCTCCATCACGCCGACGATCTGGCGTCCCTCGCCCGAGTGATAGAAGAATGCGCGATCGCCGACCTTCATCGCCATCAGGTTGTTTTTGGCCTGATGATTGCGCACGCCGTCCCAATGCCCGCGCCCGTCGGCAACCAGTTTGGACCATGGATAGGCTTCGGGCTCGGACTTCATCAGCCAGTAGCGCATGTTCGGTTCAACGCTCCGCCTTGAATGGCCGCGCCAGCAGCGCGGCGATGGTCGCGTCGAGATCGGCAAAATGATGCAAGATACCATCCACCGAGTTGACGATCGGCATGTCGACCCCGAGCTTGGCGGCTAGATCGCTCACCGACTCGGCGCTGGCGACGCCTTCGGCGATCGAACGCTTGGCGGCGACGGCCTGCTCGAGGGGCCATCCACGCCCAAGCGCAATGCCCAGAGACATGTTGCGCGACTGGTCGCTATTGCAGGTTAGCGACAGGTCGCCGAGACCCGACAGTCCCATCAGCGTTTCGCGCTTGGCGCCCAAGGCGCCGCCGAGCCGCATGATCTCGGCCAGGCCGCGCGTCATCAACGCCGCGCCCGCGTTCTCGCCCAGGCCACGACCTTCGACGATGCCGCACGCGATGGCGATGACGTTCTTGACCGCGCCGCCGACTTGCGCGCCGATCGGATCGTCGCCGAGATACGGCCGAAACGTCGCCGTGCCGATCGCCGCCACAAGTCGGGCACCGAGCTGGGAATCGCCGCTCGCCAACGTCACCGCCGTCGGCAATCCGCGCGCTACCTCGGCGGCGAACGTCGGACCGGACAGAACCGCAAGTTTCGCTTCGGGCAAGCACTCGCCCACCACGTCGCTCATCAATTTGAGCGTGCCGCGTTCGATTCCCTTGGCGCAGATCACGATCGGCGCGGCGGTTGAAGAAGCGGCCGCGATTTCCCGGACGACGGCGCGCAAATGCTGCGCCGGCACCGCGAGCAGGATCGCCTCCACGTCGGTGACGGCGCGGGCTAAATCGTTGGTCACTGATATCGCCGGGTCGATTTCCACGCCCGGCAGGTAGACGACGTTTTCCCGTTTGGCGACCGTCATTGCGGCGATTTCCGGCTCGTGCGCCCACAAGCTCACCGTGCGGCCGGCGCGCTGCCCCACCGTCGCCAGCGCGGTCCCCCACGCCCCGGCGCCGACCACGGCAAGACGCTCGATAGGCTTATGGGCGGCCGGGCGCACGTGCGGCTCAGATACTCAGGTTGAACGCGATCGAGATCCGCGCCCGATCGCCGCGATAGGGGCGCACCGCGTGCGACAGCCAGGCCGGAAAGATGATCATCAGCCCGGTTCGCGGGCGGATCAATTCGCTGGCGCCGACCGAATGGCCGCCGGGGAAATTGAAGCACAACAGTGGCGCGTACATCGCCGGAGCGACACCGCGCGGGTCTTGAATCTCGAACTCGCCGCCGAGCGTTGGGTCGGCGCCGATGCCGCCGTCGTCGACGTAATACGTGCCCGACCAGAAACTTCCGGGATGAGTGTGGAACTCGTTGCCATGACCCGAACGGTTGACGTTTGCCCAAGCGTTGAGTCGCCACGCGATCGACACCGGCTGACCGTGGCGATCGCAGGTGAACGTGTCGGCGAGCGCCTTGGCGGCGTCGAGGACGCGCTTTCCCGCGGCGCCGCCCCAATCGGCGAAGTCCCAGCTTGACTGCCAGCCGCCGAGATTGCTGTGCTGCGTGCCCGGCGTGGCTACGGCGCGCGCCAGGATGAGCGGCGCCAGCGCGCGATTCAATGCCGCCGCGTCGGGCAATTCGCTGGACGCGACCGGCGTCGGAAAATAGCGCCGTAGTTCGAATTCACCCGGCGCCGGGGGTTGGCTCGCATTCATGTTCGGCTTCCTCGTCGCGACGGCATTCTTGATGCGCCGACTGCGCGGCGCAAGTCGCTCACGCGCGGCGCGACTGCAAGGCACCGGGATCGAGCGGCCAACGCGGACGTGGCGAAAAATCGAGGCCGTCGCGAAAACCGCGGCGATAGCGCTCTAATCCCGCCCAGGCGATCATCGCCGCGTTGTCGGTGCACAGACGTGGCGGCGGTGCCACCAGAGTCAGTCCATGGGTCGTCGCCAAGGCGGCGAGGCGCGCGCGGAGCGCGGCATTTGCCGCCACGCCGCCGGCGACGACCAGCGTCGCGGCGTCGCGATGACGCGTCTTGAACGCCGCGATGGCGCGTGCCGTGCGATCGCTCAACGTGTCCGCCACTGCGGCTTGGAACGACGCGGAGATGTCCGCGGCGTCGGCGGCCGACAATGGCGTTCCGAGGGCCTCGACGGCAACGCGAACCGCGGTTTTCAGGCCGGCGAAGGAGAAATCGCAACCAGGGCGGCCCTTGAGCGGCCTGGGAAACGCAAACCGCGTCGGGTCGCCGCCCTGCGCCGCGTGTTCGATGGCCGGACCGCCGGGATAGCCGAAGCCGATCAGTTTCGCCGTCTTGTCGAAAGCCTCGCCGACCGCATCGTCGATCGTCGTACCGAGTAGAGCGTAACGCCCGACGTCTTCGACGATCAGCAGCTGACAATGGCCGCCCGAGACCAGCAGCAACAGATAGGGGAACGCCACGTCATCGGACAGGCGCGCCGACAAGGCGTGACCTTCGAGATGATTGACCGCGACGAATGGCTTGCCGCTGCCGAGGGCGATCGCCTTGCCCATCATCGCGCCGACAATCACGCCGCCGATCAGCCCCGGCCCGCCGGTGGCGGCGACGGCGTCGATCTGCCCGAGGTCGAGTCGCGCCTCGGCCAGCGCGCGGGCGATCAAGCCATCGAGATGATCGAGATGCGCGCGCGCCGCGATCTCCGGCACGATGCCGCCGAATGGCGTATGCAGCGCCAATTGCGACAGCACCAGGTCGGCGAGGATGACCCGCCGGTCGTCGACCAGCGCCGCCGCCGTCTCGTCGCAACTCGTCTCGATCCCCAGCACGATCATGGCATTCGCTGTAGCGCGTTTGGCCTGGCAACGCCAGAAGGGGTATATCGTGGTCGATACTCTATCAATAATAGCAATGACTTAGTTTTCACCGCTGCGTCCGGTTCCAGACCGCTCTGGTCGCCGGCCACACCGACCTGTTAGGAAGTGGCGCAGGCTCCATCCCCCGTTCAAGGAAGCCCATGGCCAAAGCGGCAAAAGTCAAGATTGGCACCCGCGGTTCGCCATTGGCGCTGGCGCAGGCCGAGCAGGTCAGATCCAAACTGGCGGCCGTACGGCCGGAACTTGCCGCCCCGGGGGCGATCGAAATCGTCACGATCCGTACCAGCGGCGATCGCATCCAAGATCGTGCGCTGGCCGACGCCGGCGGCAAGGGATTGTTCACCAAGGAGATCGACGAGGCGCTCATCGCCGGGGCGATCGACATCGCCGTCCACTCGATGAAGGACGTACCGACGGCGTTACCGCCCGGCCTCGCCATCCCATGTACATTGGCGCGCGAGGATCCGCGTGACGTCCTGATCGTTCGGCAAGAACTCGCGCGCGCGGTGCGCCGATTCGCCGACCTGCCGCACGGCGCCATGCTCGGCACCTCGTCGCTACGCCGCGCGGCGCAAGTCCTGGCGCGTCGGCCCGATCTGAAGATCGTCAGCCTGCGCGGCAACGTAGAAACCCGATTGCGGCGGCTCGAACAAGGCAAGGCCGACGCCACGCTCTTGGCGCTGGCCGGGCTTAGGCGGCTCGGACTCGTCGAATCGACGCGCGGCATCGTCATCGAGACCGACGAAATGCTCCCGGCCGTTGGCCAGGGCGCGATCGGCGTCGAAATCCGCTCCCGGGACAAGCGGATCGCCGAACTCGTCGCGGCGATTCATCATCGAGCGACCGGATTTGCGGTCGCGGCCGAACGCGCCGTTCTCGAGCGCCTCGACGGATCCTGCCGTACGCCGATCGCGGCGCTCGCCGTAATACGCACGTTCGGGCGTCTTAGGCTCGATGCGCTTGTCGCGCGGCCCGACGGCGCCAAATTGTTGCGCACGGCGCGCGAGGGCGCCGAAATCGATGCCGAGGCCATGGGCCATGACGCTGGCGAAGAGCTGGCGCGCGAGGCGGGGCCGACTTTCTTTTCCGTTGGCTGAAAGGAGCGGCGCCAATGCGCGTACTGGTCACACGACCGCGTGCCGACGCCGAGGCGCTGGCGGCGAAACTGGCGTCGCTCGGTCACGATGCGGTCCTTGCGCCGGTGTTCGATATCGTTCTCGCGCCATCGCCGGAACTGCCCTTGGATGGCGCGCAGGCGCTATTGTTCACCAGCGCCAACGGCGTGCGGGCATTCGTCCACGCCAGCGATCGGCGCGACCTGCCGGTACTCGCCGTTGGCGCCGCAACGGCCGCGACAGCCGGCGAGCTCGGTTTTGCTTCCATCGAAAGCGCCGACGGCGACGTCGGCGATCTGGCGAGGTTGGCCGCAAAGCGGCTCAAGCCCGGCGATGGCCACCTCCTGCACGTGGCCGGCAGCGAGGTCGCCGGCGACCTTGCCGGAGCGCTCGCTGCGTCCGGGTTCGAAGTTCGCCGTGCGGCGCTCTATCGTGCCGAGCCGCGCGCCGCCCTGAGCGGGGAGTGTCTTTCGGCGCTCCGCGAAAGGACGATCGATGCGGCGCTTTTTTTCTCTCCCCGTACGGCGTCGGCGTTTGTTAGGCTCGCCCGCGAGGGTGGCGTCGAGAATACGCTCGCCAACGTCGCCGCTATCGGGCTCAGTCCGGCGGTCGTGGCGGCGCTCGGCGATTCGACGTGGGCGGTCCGGCTGGCCGCTGCACGGCCCGATGAGGCGGCGCTGCTCGACGCGCTGGCCGATCATGCAGCGGACTCGGTGGGGGACGGCATGACCGATGCGACGCCAAACGATTCGACGCCGGGCGAATCCATACCCGCCGCGCCCTCGCCAAGCGAATCGCGTTCGGGTGCGTCCCAGAGTTCGGCCGCTCAATCGACGCGGCAACGATCTCCGCTGACGGCGATCGCGATTGGCGTGGCGGCGATCGCAGTCGCTTGGATCGCTTGGCGCGAGTTGAATCCGCCGCTTGCCTTGCCGTCGCCCGACTTGGGACCGCTGACGCAGCGCATTGCCGAGCTCGAACAACGCCTCGCCGCCGGCAACGCCGCCGCTGGCGTGACGGCGGAGCTGGCGGCAAAGCTGGCCCTGGTAAGCGACCGACTCGCATCGCTCGAGGGCCGGCCGGCCTTGCCCCCGTCGACGGCATCGGGCCAGATCGATTCGGGCTTGCGCGAGCGCCTCGACAAGATCGAGGCGGCGCTGGGCAATCGGTCGGCGGGCGAGGCGATGCAGATCGCGTCGCTGACCGCGGAGAACCGGCGCGTATCGAACGAGCTTGCCCGACTGCAGGAAAGCGTCGCGACGCTGTCGACGACACTCAATGAACGGCTCGCCGTTCGTCGCGGCGAATCGGTCATCCTTGCGGTCGGCCAGCTTCGCGAGGCTGCGGGTCGCGGCGCGGGCTTTGCGCCCGAGCTGATAACGCTCCGCGGGCTTGCGGGCGACGATCCTGGCATGGTCGCAGCAATGGCGACGATCGAGCCGCTAGCCGCCAAGGGCGTGGCGACACGCGCCGCCTTGCGCCTTCGATTCGAAACGGTCGCGCTTGAAGCCGCGCGCAATGTCCAACCCGCCGGCGGCGAAACGTGGTGGGACCGCGGGCTGGCTCGGCTGTCCGGCCTAATCGCAATTCGTCCGGTTGGCGAGGTCGAGGGCGATGGCGTGCTTGCGCGCGTTGCGCGCGCCGAAGCGCGGCTTGGCGCGGACGATCTGGCCGGCGCGGTCGCCGCGCTCGACGGCGATGCGGCGACGCGTGATCTTGCAGCGTCATGGCTCGCCGAAGCGCGCGCGCGATTGGCGCTCGAAGATGCGCTGGCGCGGCTCGCCGCCCACGCGCTCGCACAAGGAGGCTGAGTCCTTTGATCCGCGGCACGCTCCTCTTCGCGCTGCTCGCGGCGCTGATGATCGCCGTTGCCTGGATCGCCGACCGGCCGGGCGCGGTGTCGATCGTCTGGCAGGGTTGGCGGATCGACACCTCGCTCGGCGTCATGCTCGCCGTCATCGTGCTCGTGGCGCTGGCTGCAGCGTGGACGTTCCGTCTGTGGGGCGGCCTCATCCGCGTGCCGCGCGATTTCGGCCGTTGGCGACGCGAGCGCCAGCGCCGGCGCGGCTATGTAGCGCTCACTCAAGGTCTGGTCGCCGTCGCGGCCGGCGACCCGCGCGAGGCGTTGCGCCACGCCAGGCGTGCCGACGTCCTGCTCAACGAACCGCCGCTCACCATGCTGCTGTCGGCCCAGGCTGCGCAACTGGCCGGCAACGAGGATCAGGCGGCAGGCCATTTTCGCGCAATGCTCAAGCGGCCGGAGACCGAGTTCCTCGGTGTGCGCGGATTGTTGGTCCAGGCGATGAAGGTCGGCGATCGCGCGCGAGCGCTCGAGCTGGCGCGCCGCGCGCACCAGCTGCGACCGCGCACGCCGTGGGTGCTGACGACGCTGTTCGAGCTGGAAACGCAATCCGACGATTGGCAAGCAGGCGCGTCGACATTGCGGCAGGCGGCGCGCGTTCACGCCTTGCCGCAGGCGGTGGCGCGCCGGCACGAGGCGGCGTTGTTGATCGAGCAATCGCGCGCGGCGCGGGTTAAAGGCGACATGCGAACGGCGGTCCGGCTCGCCGAACAGGCTCATCGCGCCGATCGCGAGCACACTGCCGCCGTCGCCTGGCTGGCCGAGATTAATGTCGCCGCGGGAAAGGGCCGCGCCGCCGCCAGTCTGGTCGAGGATCAATGGGCGCGCCATCCGCACCCCGAACTGCTCGTCGCTTTTCGCCAAGCGCGACCGGTGGCTGAACCGTTGCAGTGGGTGAAACAGGTGGAGCGCCTGGTGCGCTTGGCGCCGCTGCATCGCGAAAGCCTCGAAGCGCTGGCGGCTGCGTGCCTCGACGCCAAGCTGTGGGGCGAGGCGCGCCGGCACTTGAGCGCCGCGATTAAGGCGAGCGGCGACCGGCCCTCGGCCAATCTGTGCCGGCTGATGGCGCGTTTGGAAGAAGAAGAAAACGATGATCCACTGGCCGGTCGGCGTTGGCTTGCCCGCGCCGCCGAGGCGCCGCCGGATCCGGCGTGGGTATGCGATGGTTGCGGGGCCGCACACGCGCGCTGGCAGGCCAAGTGCGGCCGCTGCGCCGCGTTCGATCGCCTGGAGTGGCGTCAGCCCGATCGCGTCGCGCCGGCGTTGGTCGATGGCGGCGGCCCGGACGCTCCCGAGGAGGCTCCGGCGCCTGCCGCCGCCCGCAGCCGGGCGGCCGGGCAAAGCTGAGGAGCGGCGCAGCGGCGAAACTAGCCGCCCGATGAGCCGTTCATCTCCTTGAGACTGATGAACAGGTCGTAGCCGACCAGGGCGAGCACACCGAGGGCGATAATGGTGAGCGGCACGGATTTGAGCCAAAGCACCAGCGTGCCGACGAACGCGATCAACATGCCGATGCCGATGATTCCCGTGATCAAATTCAATCCCAGCATATCGTTTCTCCACGATTGCGCCGCTGCGGCGCATCGATATTAGGCCAAATCGAGATTGACCAGCCAGCGCGCCGTGCGCAACAGCCGCGCATCATTGCCGCGCGCGCCGACGAGCTGTACGCCGATCGGCAATCCTGCGTCGTTCTGCAGCATCGGCAGCGCGACGCTGGGCACGCCGCACAGGGTCCAGGTCGAACAAAACATCGGACTTCCGGTCGCTGCCAAGCCGAGCGGAGCAACGCCGGGCGCCGCGGGAGTGACGATGGCGTCGAAATGCAAGAACGCTTCGTCGAGCGCCAGGTTAAGCGGCGCCACGGCGCTGAGCGCGCGCTGATAATCGTAGGCGAGATGGCGCCGGCCGTTCTCGATCATTTCGCGGAGCTTCTCGCTCAGCTTGTCGCGGCCGCGCTCGTACTCTTCGTTCAAGCAGACGGCGAGATCGACCTCCATGATCGTTCGGTGCCAGTCGACCCCATGGGAGAACGGGCCCGGGAGTTCGAGGCGCTCGATGCGGTCGCCGAGCGCGCTGACAAGCTCGTCGAAGGCCTCTTGGGTTTCGGCTTCCGCCTTGTCCCACTGCGGCGAGGCGACGAACGCCAGTTTGGGCTGGAGCGGCGGCTCGGATGTCGCCGTCGCCAACAGCGGCGGCGTCGCCAGCAAGCGAGTGTCGGGATCGCCTTCGTCGTAGCCGATCAGGCATTCGGCGAGCAATGCGGCGTCTTCGATCGAGCGCGCGAAGACGCCGACGTGATCCAGCGCCCGCGACGTTCTCAGCATGCCGGAGCGCGCGATCAGGCCATGGCTCGGCTTGAATCCGTAGACGCCGCAAAACGCCGCCGGGCGAATGGTCGATCCGTTGGTCTGGCTGCCGATGGCAAGCGGCACCATGTTGGCCGCAACGGCGGCGGCCGAGCCGCTGGACGAGCCACCTGGCGTCCGCGAGGGGTCGCGCGGATTGGCGGTCTTGCCCGGAAAGTAACAGGCCAGCTCGGTGGTCACGGTCTTTCCCATGATCACCGCGCCTTCCTGGCGCAGCTTGGCCACCACGGCGGCGTCGCGGCGCGGCGTACGGCCGGCGTGGACCGGCGTGCCGTCCTCGGTCGGCATGTCGGTGGTGTCGAAGATGTCCTTAACCCCGACCGGAACCCCGTGCAGCCTGCCGTGCGGCCGGCCATGGCGGTGCAGGTCGTCGGCGGCCTCGGCCTGCGCCAACGCATGGTCACGATCGAGAAACGTCCACGCGCCCACCGTCGGCTCAAGGCGATCGATCTCGGCCAGGCATGCTTCGACCAATTCACGCGACTTGATGCGGCCATCGCGGATCGCCGACGCTGCCTCGATCGCCGACAGGTTGTCGAGCCCGTCGTTGCTCATGCAGGACGCATGGCCGCGCCGCTCATCGCGGCCCGTAAAGATAATCGGGCAACCAAAGTACGACTTGGGGGAAGATATAAACGATCACCATGCTGAGGAAGATCATGTACACGAACGGCAACGCGCCGCTGAAAATCTCGGTCAGCTTGACGTGCGGCGGCGCCACGCCCTTCAGGTAGAACGCAGCCATCGCCACCGGAGGGGTGTTGAACGCGGTCTGCGTATTGAGCGCGACCAGGATGCCGAAGAAAATCGGATCGACGCCGAAATCGTCGAGCAGCGGCAGGAAGATCGGCACGAAGATGATGATGATCTCCGTCCACTCCAGCGGCCAGCCGAGCAAGAAGATCAGGACCTGGGTGAGGATCAGGAAGGTCGTCGACGACAGGTCGAGCGAAAGGAAGAACCGCTCGATGACGCCCTGGCCGCCAAGATAGGCGAACACCGAGGAGAAGGTCCACGAGCCGATGAACAGATAGCAGACCATCGAGGTGGCGCGCGCAGTCAAGAACACCGACTCCCTGACCAAATCGAAGCGCAACTGCCCGTATGCCGTCGCCAAGATCAAGGAGCCGAACGCGCCGACCGCCGCCGCTTCGGACGGCGTCGCCAAGCCGAAGAGGATGGCGCCTAGCACCGCCATGATGAGGACGGCGAGCGGGAAGAACGAGGTCATCAACCCCCAGATCAGTTCGCCCAACGGGACGTCCGTCATCTCGCGCGGCAGCTTGGGGCACAGCTTGGGATTCAACAGCGCGCGCGCAATGACGTAGAGAATGTACAGCCCGGCGAGCATGAAACCCGGGATGAGCGCGGCGGCATAAAGCTTGACCGCCGAGATTCCTGCAGTAGCGGCGTAGACGATCAACAGGATGCTGGGAGGGATCAGGATGCCGAGGCAGCCGCCGGCGCAGATCACGCCAGCGGCGAGCTTGGTGTCGTAGCCGGCGCGCAGCATCGCCGGAAAAGCGAGCAGACCCATCAGCGTCACCACCGCGCCGACGATGCCCGTCGCCGTGGCGAACATGGCGCAGGTGAGCAAGGTCGCGACGCACAACGAGCCCGGCACGTGCTTGGCGGCGACCTGCAAGGAATGGAACAGGCGATCGAGAATATTCGACCGTTCCACCACGTAGCCCATGAACAGGAACAACGGCACCGCGACGAGAACGTCGTTGGTCGCGACCTCGTAGGCCTTCTGCACCAGGAGGGTGAATATCCGGTTGTTGAAGATGTCGTCGAGCTGGCCCGGCGTCGCAAAGGCGTAGTAGCCGAAGGTCACGCCCATGGCGATGAGTGAGAAGGCGATGGGGAATCCGAGCATGATGACGAAGAGGAAGATCCCCAGCATCATCAAGCCGACTTGCGGGTCGGTCATATTCAGGCCCCCGTCCCGATCGACTTGTGCTCTTTTTCGCGCTTGGCCGCGTACTCGCGCTCGCGCATGATCACCGTCTCGGTCTCCTCGACGTCATGCAAACGCTGCGGCCATGCGCCGGTGCGCAAACAGATGACGCAACGGACCATCTCGGCGAAGCCTTGCAAAAGAAGCAGGAATCCGGTCAACGGAATAAGCATCTTTAACGGGAAGACCGGCGTGCCGGCCGGGCTGAAGATGCTGACTTCCTTGAACAGCCACGAGAATCGCGCGAAGACGTAGCCCGAGTAAATGAGCGCGAGAACCCCAGGCAGGAAGAAGATGATATAGAGCGTCAGGTCGAGGCCGGCTTGCACGCGCGGCGGCCACAGCCGGTAGAGCATGTCGCCGCGCACGTGCCCGTTGCGTGACAGCGTGTACGGCCCGGCCATCAAGAACATGGCGCCGTAGGCGATGTAGCTGATGTCGAAGGCCCAGGTCGTCGGCGCCGCCAAGACATAGCGCACGAACACCTCGTAGCTGATCCCGAATGTCAGCAACAGGATCAGCCATCCGAAGCTCTTGCCGACCCAGGCGCTGACCAGGTCGATGAAAAACAAGAACCGGTTCACGCTCGCTCCTCAAAACGCGGACCGGACGGTCCGCGATAAAGGCGAGGCGGCGCCCGTGGGCGCCGCCCCGATCGCACCCGGGACGAACCGGGCGTAGACGTCAGATGTCCAGCTTGCCGAAATTGTGCTCGTAGGCGGTCCGGTAATCGGCGTTGTTGAACATGTTGTAGTAGACGACCCGCTTCACCCAGGCTTTCTGCGAGTCCATGACCTTCTTCATGAACGGGTCCTTGGCCAGCTCGGCGATCAGGCCGTCCCACGCCTTGATCTGCGCCTCGAAGATGTCTTTCGAGGTGCGGATTACGTTGACCTTGTCCTTGGAGATCAGCTCCTGCAGGTCCTTCGAGTAATAGTCCATGCCCTTCCACTCGTTGTCGGACGAAACAGCCTCGGCCGCATATTGCAGGATCGCCTTGTGCTCGGCCGGCAGGGCGTTGAACTTACCCTTGTTGATCATGATCTCGAAGTACTCGGTCGCCTGGTGGTAGCTGCCCATCATGTAGTTCTTGGCGACGTCCTGGGCGCCGAAGCGCAGGTCGGAAGTCGGGTTGTTGTACTCGAAGGCCTCGATCACCCCGCGCTCCATCGCCGGCACGATCTCGCCGCCCGGGAGCTGCGTCACCCTCAGGCCCATCTGCTGCATGAGGTCGGCGGCCAGGCCCACCGTGCGGTACTTGAGTCCCTTCATCTCGCCCGCGGTCTTGACGGACTTCTTGAACCAGCCCAGCGGCTGGGTCGGCATCGGCATGGCGAAGAAGCCCACGACGTCCAGGCCCAGCTTGGTCAGCAGCTCCTTGTAGAGATCGAGCCCGCCGCCGCGATAGATCCAGGCCAGCGTCTGGTGCGCGTCCATGCCGTTGATCGGGCCCGAGCCGAACAGCGAGGCCACCTTCGACTTGCCGTACCAGTACACCGGCACGCCGTGGCTCGCGTCCAGCACGCCCTT
>DATIBC010000056.1:0-31393 GCA_035457725.1 Alphaproteobacteria bacterium
TCGGTGATCGTGAAGCGGCCTTTCTCGCCGGCGATCGACTGACCGATGAAGCGCTTGGCGCCGTTCTGCTGGAGCTGAACTTCGTTTCGTTTGAGATAATCCGACAACGCCCGCTCTTGCGCCTCGGGATCGGCGAGAAAATCCTGATCGGAGCGAATTCCGTATTTGCCGGTCCACTGACCGTCCATTGTTTTGAGACCGACGTCCGCTAACGCGTCCCTGGTAAACTGATATCGTCCGAGCGCCTTCGAATCGGGATTGCGCTGCTCGTAACCGTGATTCTTGTGTTCGGTCGAGCGTTCGGCCTCAGCGATGCCTTGACGGAACTCGGGGTTCGGGTGGCGCTCCCAATGCCGGTCGGGCGCCGCCGCCACTTGCACCGCGTCGGACATGGTTTCCGGCGTGGCGCTCGCCACCTGCACCGGCCGTCGCGCGGGCGAGGCATCGCCGGAGGTTGCGTCTCCGCCCCCGCCGCCGGACCACCGCCCGCCCTCGTCGCGCGGTTGGGCGGGATCGTAGCCGGCCTTGATGAACCTCATGTGGCGATCCAGTCGCGCCAGCCCCGGCTCGTCGAGCCGCGGCAGGCCGAGAAACGTCGCGACCAGGATGGCGCGAACCGGCGAATCGGCCTCCAGCGCGCGCACCACCGCGTCGAGCGCGCGCACCACCCGATCGGCATCGATGGCATCCCTGCCATAGGCCGCATCGAGCAACGCGCGAATCTCGCCATGGGGCAAACGGCGAAACGTCGCCCGACCGCTTGCTTCGGGCCGACCGACGCGCCTCACCAACCCGACGCTCTTGCCCAAGCGCACGCCGTCTTCGTCGCACCAAAGCCCGTTGCCATCCGCGCAGAGCGGCGGCGCTTCGTTCCACAGCCGGTTCATTGTTCTACTCATGATTGCCGTACATTATGCCCGCTATCTATACGAGCATGCGACACGAAAAAATCGCACAGTCAAACGATTTTAGCGAAATAGCCGCACAACGAAGCCGCCCGGCTGGCGATCCTCCCGCGTTGACGGCCGCCGCCCTAGACCCTAGCGTGCGCGGCCAATCCGGGGATCACGGCAGAAAACATGCCCATCGACCGCGAACTGGCGCTCACCGGCCGTGCCTGGCCGTTCGAGGAAGCGCGCAAGGTGCTGGCGCGCATCGACGGTGCCGTACCGGCGAAGGGCTACGTGCTGTTCGAGACCGGCTACGGGCCTTCGGGGCTGCCGCATATCGGCACCTTCGCCGAGGTCGTGCGCACGACGATGATCCGCCACGCCTTCCAGGCGATGTCGGACATACCGACGCGGCTTTTCGCCTTTTCCGACGACATGGACGGCCTGCGCCGCGTTCCCGACAACATCCCGAATCCGCAACTGATCGAACCGCATCTCGGCAAGCCGCTTACATCGATCCCCGATCCCTTCGGCACGCACGCCAGCTTCGGCCATCACAACAACGCGCGCCTGCGGGCGTTCCTCGATTCGTTCGGCTTCGAGTACGAGTTCAAGTCGGCGACCGACTGCTACCGATCGGGCCTGTTCGACCAGGCTCTGCTCGACGTACTTCGTCGTTACGAAAGGGTCACCAACGTCATTTTGCCGACGCTCGGTCCCGAGCGGCGCGCGACCTACAGCCCGTTCCTGCCGGTGTGCCCGAAGAGCGGCCGCGTGCTGCAGGCGCCGGTGGTCAAGATCGACGCCGCGGCTGGAACCATCGTCTATCGCGACGAGGACGGGGCGCTGGTCGAAACACCGGTCACCGGCGGCAAGTGCAAGTTGCAGTGGAAAGCCGATTGGGCGATGCGCTGGGTGGCGCTCGACGTCGACTACGAAATGTCGGGCAAGGACCTCATCGATTCGGTGCGGCTGTCGAGCCAGATCGCCCGCATCCTCGGTGGCCGCCCGCCCGAAGGATTCACGTATGAGCTGTTCCTCGACGAGAAAGGCGAGAAGATTTCGAAATCGAAGGGGAACGGCCTCACGGTCGAAGAGTGGCTGACCTACGCCCCGCCGGAAAGCCTGTCGTTCTTCATGTTCGGCAGTCCGCGCAGCGCCAAGCGCCTCCATTTCGATGTCATTCCGCGTCAGGTCGACGATTATCTCGCCGCACTCGAGCGATACCCCAACCAAAAACCGATCGAGCAGCTCGACAACCCGGTCTGGCACGTCCACGCTGGAGCGCCGCCCCACGAATCGGCAGGGCTCACCTTCAACATTCTTCTCAACCTGGCGGGCGTGGCGAACAGCGAGGACAAGGCGGTGCTGTGGGGGTTCATCAGCCGATATCGCCCGAACGCCAAGCCGGCGACGCACCCGATCCTCGATCGCCTGGTCGGCTACGCGATCAACTACTATCGCGATTTCATCAAGCCGACGCGCAAGTTCCGCGCGCCAAACGAGGTCGAAATCGCCGCCCTCGGCGACTTGGTGGCGATACTGGAGAAACTATCGCCCGACGCTGCGGCGGAAGCGATCCAGTTCGAGGTCTACGAGGTCGGCAAGCGTCACCCGTTTCAAGACCTGAAAAGCTGGTTCCAATCGCTCTACGAGGTGCTGTTCGGCACCTCGCAGGGACCGCGCATGGGGTCGTTCATCGCCCTCTACGGCATCAAGGAGACGATCGCGCTCATCCGCCGCGCGCTTTCAGGCGAATTGGCGAAGGCGTAGCGCCGCGATCCATCACGGCGCCGCCGGTCTGGTGCAGCGCTTGGCGTAGTCGAAATATAGCTCGTGCGCGCGGCGGAAGAACGGTCCCGGCTGCAGGACGCGATCCTCGATCCTGGTCGCCGGCTGCACCTTGCCGTAGTTGCCGGTGGAGAACACTTCGTCGGCGTCCATTAGATCGGCGACGGTGATGGTGCGCTCCTCGACCCGTTTGTCGTCGTCGCGCAGGAGCTGGATCACGCGCTGGCGCGTCACGCCTGCAAGGAAGGTGCCGTTCAGCACCGGCGTCGCCACCACTCCATCCTTGGCCATGAACAGGTTCGAGGAGGCGAACTCGGCGACATTGCCGTTGAGGTCGAGGGCCACCGCGCTGTCGAACCCGCGCGCCTTGGCCTCGCCGAACATCCGCGAGACGTTGGGATAGAGGCACGAGGCCTTGGCGTCGGTCGGCGCGGTCTCGGGCGAGGGTCGGCGAAAACGGGTGATGCAGGCCGAGAAGCCCTTGGCGCCGGGCATGGGCAGTTCCCACAGCGTTAGCGCGAACGCGGTCGTCGCCGGGTCGGGAACCAGGAAGCCGCCGCGGGCGAAGAACATCGGGCGTACATAGAGTTCGGCCGCCGGAGGGAAACGCTCGATGCCCTCCCAGCAAAGGCGGAGCATCGTATCGATCTGCACGCTTGGAGCGAGCCCCATCGTCGTCGCCGAGCGGATGGCGCGCGCGCAATGGAGATCGAGATCGGGCGCTTGACGCTGAAACGAACGCGCACCGTCAAAGACCATCGAGGAAAGCCATGTCGCATGGTCATCGGCGGTCAATAGCGGAACGTTTCCATCGTGCCATGCGCCTTCGTGCCACGTGATCGACTTCGCCATGGTCTTTGCCCTCGGCCGTTTCGCCGCAGAATAGCGAAATCGAGCGAGGCGCGCCGCCCCCGAATTGTCGGCCGACAAATGCGCTATTGGCTCGCCCAGACGATGCGATGGACGAAGACGACCGATTCGATCGGGATCCCGGCCTCGGCCGTGCCCGGCGCCAATCCCGCGACTTCGAGCTTGCGACCTCCGCGCCGGATGAGCGTATGGAGCAGGATCGGACCGCCGGTGGTCTTGACCACGACGCGATCGCCACGGCGGAGATTGGCGAGTGGCGAGACGATCAGGATGTCGCCGTCGCGATAGATCGGTACCAAACCGTTGCCGTCGACGGCGAGGGCGTAGGCGTGCGGATCGGTGATGTCCGGGAACGACAATTCGTCCCAGTTCGTGCCCGTTGGCCGCCCTTCGGCGTCGAATTGGCCCTCGCTTGCGGCCGCCGCGAAGCGTATCAGCGGCAAACGTCGACCGGTTCCGCCGGAGCTCGACGTGGTGTCGAAGTGGGCGACGAAGTCGGCCATCGAGGCGTTGGTCGCTTCGAGGATCTTGGCGATGCTTTCGGTCGACGGCCAGCGCGGGCGACCGTCCGGGGCAATCCGCTTGCTCTTGTTGAACGTGGTCGGATCCAGACCTGCGCGACGCGCCAGGCCCGAAGGCGAATATCCGTGGTGCCGCGCCAGCGAATCGATTGCCCGCCAGATGTCTTCGTGGCGCATCATTTAGGATTCTTCTCTTATTTAATCTGCGCGGTACCGCATATCTTCCTTAAACGCTCAAACTAGGCGACATATTTCATAAGTCCAGACCTGCGTGCCCCGGTCGGCTAGGACAAATTCGAGACCGGTGTCGCGGCGCCGCTACGTCAGCTGTCGCGGCGCCGCTACCTCAGCTAAGGTGTTGACCGGCCATGACTCTGAACTCGGTGTTCCACATGTGTCGCCGTGCCGAGTGGGATGCCGCCGCTTCGCACGGACGCTATTCGGGCTCCTCGCAGGACGCCGAGGACGGATTCATCCATTTCTCGACCGCCGCCCAGATCGTCGCCAGCGCCGCCAAGCATCGCGCCGGGCAGGACGACCTGCTGTTGGTCGAAGTCGATCCGGCGGCGCTTGGGGCGGCTTTACGGTGGGAGCGATCGCGCAGCGGCGAACTTTTCCCCCACCTCTATGGACTTTTGCCGCTCACCGCGGTGCGCCGCGTCGCGGCATTGCCGCTCGGCCCCGATGGGCGCCACGTCTTTCCATGGGGGCTTTGCTGTTGAGCGGCTGGTACGATATCGCTGGGCCGGTACTGCGGAGGTTCGAGCCCGAAACGGCGCACGCCGTCACTCTATATGCCCTCAAGCATGGCTTGGTTCCGCGGCCACGACGGTCTCCCGACGCCATTCTCGCTCAAGATCTGTGGGGTCTTCATTTTCCGAACCCGGTGGGACTTGCCGCTGGCTTCGACAAGAACGCCGAGGTGGCCGACGTCATGTTGCGTCTCGGCTTCGGGTTCGTCGAGATCGGCAGCGTCACGCCGCGGCCGCAGCCCGGCAACCCGCGACCACGCGTGTTTCGTCTACCCGACGAAGAGGCGATCATCAACCGCCTCGGGTTCAACTCCGAGGGTGCCGAGGCGGTCGCGGGGCGTCTGGAGCGGCGTGAGCGCGAAGGGATCGTGGGGGTCAATCTCGGCAAGAACCGGGACACCGCCGATGCCGCCGACGACTACGCGAAGGGCACTGGCGCACTGGCGCAGTATGCCGATTACCTGGTCTGCAACGTCTCGTCGCCCAATACGCCCGGGCTTAGGGCATTGCAGGGTCGCGAGGCGCTCGAAGATCTGTTGACACGCGTCCAGCTTGTCCTGGTCGCGCTCGGGTTGCGGCATCCGCCACCGCTGCTGCTGAAAGTCGCTCCCGATCTCACGCCGGGGCAACTCGGCGACATCGCGAACTTGGCGCTGGAGCGCGGCGTGGCCGGCCTAATCGTCTCGAACACTACGGTGGCGCGGCCGGCTGACCTCAGGAGCCCGTATCGCAATGAGGCAGGCGGTCTTTCCGGCCGGCCGCTGTTCGCGGCGTCGACCGAGGCGCTGCGCCAAGCGTTTCGCTCGACCCGCGGCAAGCTCACGCTGGTTGGCGTTGGCGGCATATCCTCGGGCGCCGATGCCTACGCAAAAATTCGCGCCGGAGCCTCGCTCGTTGAGCTATACACCGCGCTGGTCTATCGCGGGCCTGGCTTGGTTGCCGAGATTTGTCGCGACCTGGCGGCGCTGCTTCGCGGCGACGGTTTTGGGCACATCCGCGAGGCAATCGGCGCTGATGCGCGGTAACGACGAACGACGAGAAGCATGAGCGAGCCGGTTCAACTTCTCGCGCCGCAGCCAATCGCCGGGCTTGCGGAAATCGCCGGTCGATATGACGCCGTGCTGCTCGATCTTTGGGGGTGCGTCCACAACGGCGTCCGCCCGTTTCCGGGGGCATGCGACGCGATGCGCCGTCTGCGCGCCGGAGGCAAAAAGGTGATCATCCTGTCGAACGCGCCGCGCCGCTCCGCCGCGGTCGCCTCGGGGATGGCCAAGCTCGGCGTAGGTGCCGAGTTCTACGATGCCGTGCTCTCATCGGGAGAGGTCACTTGGCGCGCGCTCGCGGAGCGGAGCGACCCATGGCACGCCCGCCTCGGACGTCTGGCGCTCCATCTCGGGCCGCCGCGCGATCTCAGCCTGTTCGCTGGTAACGGCGTCGAATGCGCGCCGGTCGATCGCGCTGACTTCGTCCTCGCCACCGGCCCCAACGAGGACCACATGAGCGTCGACGACCACCAGGACGTTCTTACTGCGGCGGCGGCGCGCCGTCTGCCAATGGTCTGCGCCAACCCCGATCTCGAGGTGATCCGCGGCGAAGCGCGCCTCATTTGCGCCGGGGCGCTCGCCCAGCGGTACGCGCTTCTTGGCGGAGATGTCCGCTACCACGGCAAACCGCACGCTTCGGTCTATGACGCCACCTTCGCGCTGCTCGGCGGCGTCGCACGGTCGCGGATCCTCGCCGTGGGCGACGGCATCCGTACCGACATCCTCGGCGCCAACCTCGCGGGCATCGCCTCGGCGTTCATTGCTGGCGGCGTGCATGGCGAGGAGCTCGGCGTCGCCATGGGCGATCATCCCGATGCCGAAGTCGGCCCGCGGCTGCACGCCGAATACGGCGCCAGCCCGACTTACCTTTTGCCGGAGCTGCGTTGGTAGGGTTGTCCGCGCCGCTGAATATCCGTGATGCTGGAGAGGCCGACGCCGAGACAATCGCCCGGCTACACGCGGCGAGCTGGCGCGTGGCCTATCGCGGAATTCTTCCTGCCGCATATCTCGACGGCCCCATCGACGACGAACGCCGCCGCCATTGGCGGGCGACATTGGCCGCCAAGCGCCCCGACGATATCGTGCTGATCATCGAAGACCAAGCCAACTCGCTCGGTTTTATCGCCGTTTGGCGCGTCGGTGACCCAGGCTTCGAGGCGTATATCGACAATCTCCACGTTCGGCCGGATTTGCGCGGCAACGGGCTCGGTCGCCGACTCCTTGCCGCCGCCGTTGCCCGACTGCGTGCTATAGGCTGCAGCTCGGTTTACCTGTGGCTATTCGAGAAGAATGCGGCCGCACGCCGCTTTTATGAGACGCTCGGCGGATGCGTCGAGGACCGGAGCGTCATCGACTTTGCCGGGGCGCGCATCTCCCAGATACGAATCGTCTGGCGCGATCTCGTGGCGCTCCTAGACGCGTGTGAACGCGCCCGCGAATCCTAACGTCAACGCTCAGTGATCGCTGCCATGTAGGATCTGTTGCCTGAGCCCGGTGTCGTAGTTCATCCCCGCCGCGGTGACGACGCAGCCTAGCGGGAACATCGATTTGATGAGGCCCTTGCGCTCCAGCGCCACCCAGGCCGCGGGGTTGGCGAGACCCGTCGCATCGCGCGCGAGAACCGCCCACTTGCCGAGGTGGAAATGATCGCCGTGCGGCTGCGGCAGATTGCCCACCATGTAAGCGCCCGGTTCGTCGGCCGCGCTGCCGTGGCCTGGGACCTCGGCCAGCGCCTGCAGCAACGTGAGTGTCCTCAACTGCAGTGGGTTGAGGTTGAGGGGGTTGCGCTTTTTCGCCATGCGCCGGGCTCCGCCGTTAAACCGGCCCAGATTTAAGCCATCGGCGCAAGCGGCGCCAGCCCTCGCGGACATCCAATAGACGCGAGATAGCGTATGATTGGCAGGACGATTTTGCTGCGCTCCCGCCAATGTCGAAAATCTCCCGACGCGTATGGACCTGGCGCTTCGAGGCGCCGCGCGAACGCCTTTGGCCGGCGCTCGCCGACACGGCCCGCTTCAACGAGGCGGCGGGGTTCCCCAAGCACGTCATCGACGAGCTGCCGCAGCCTGACGGGAGCGTCGTGTATATCGGCCGGGCACGGTTTGGACCGATCGAGATCCGTTGGCGCGACCTGCCCGTCGACTGGGTCGCCAACCAGCGATTTCGGCACGCCCGCGAATTCGAGAACGGACCGTTTCGCTCGCTGGTGGCGACGCTCGAATTGGCGACGGAGGGCGGTGGCTGCCGTGCCGACTACACGCTCGAAATCGTGCCGGCGAATATTCTCGGCCGCCTGATGCTCGCCGCCGGATTCATGCGCCGGACGGGCAAAACCCTCGATCGTCTGGTCGCCGATGCGGTCGCTTTCACGCGTGGCGAGACGCCGGAGCCGTTTCACTATCGTCCGGCGGCGCTGAACGGTGCGGCGAAAACGCGGCTCGAAACCGGGCTGGCTGAACTGAGGCCCCGACTCGCCGATCCGGCGCTGGCCGACCGTCTCGCCCGCTACCTCGTCGACGGCGCCGAGCTCGACTTGATGCACCTACGTCCGCGACGGCTCGCGCGCCAGTGGAGCGTGCCGGAGCGCGCGACGATCGAGCTTTGCCTGGCTGCGGCCAAGTGCGGGCTGCTCGAGCTGCAGTGGGACCTGCTTTGTCCGAACTGTCGGGGAGCGAAGACCGCCGTCGCGTCGCTCGACCGCTTGCCGAATGGCGTGCACTGCGGGACCTGCAATATCGACTATGGCCGCGACTTCATGCGCAACGTCGAACTGACCTTCCGGCCGTCTCCGGCGATCCGGCCGATTATGGCTGGAGAATTCTGCCTTTTCGGTCCCATGTCGACGCCGCATGTGGCGATCCAGCAGACTCTCGCGCCCGGCGAGTCGCGCGAGGTGCCGGCCGTGCTGCCGCCGGGAAGCTATCGCTTGCGCTTGCTCCATCCTGCACAGCCATGCGACGTCGAGTTTTCGTCCGGCGGCTTTCCGACGCTGATCGTCGACGCCGAGAGCGTCGTGGACGGCGGGCCAGCGCCGCAAGGATCCGTCCGCTTGGTCAACCGGCGCGACCGACCGGCGACGGCCGTCATCGAGTCGCGCGAATGGGTGAAAGACGCCCTCACCGCGCATCGCGCCATCTCGCTGCAGGCGTTCCGTGATCTCTTTCCGACCGAGATCCTGCGGCCGGGCGACGAGGTGGCGATCGCCCATGTGACCTTGATGTTCACCGACCTTCGCGGTTCGACCGCGCTCTATTCGCGCATCGGCGATGCGCGCGCTTACGGCCTGGTGCGCGACCACTTCGCCTATCTCGGTGCGGCGGTGAGGGCGCACGACGGGGCGATCATCAAGACCATAGGTGACGCGGTCATGGCGGCGTTCGCCAATCCGGCCGATGCTCTCGCCGCGGCGCTCGACGTGCAGCGCAACGTTGCCCGGTTCAATTCCAGCCATGACGGTTCCGGTATGGCGGAGGGCATCGTCATCAAGCTTGGGCTGCACGCCGGCCCTTGCATTGCCGTGACCCTCAACGATCGGCTCGATTATTTCGGCTCGACCGTGAACTTGGCGGCGCGGCTGCAGGGCCAGAGCCGCGGCGGCGACATCGTCGTTTCCGAGATGGTGGCCGGGGACCCCGCCGCGGCGGCGATTATCGAAGCACTGGCGATGACCCAAGAAAGCGCGGCGATCAAGGGTTTCGCCGAACCGGTGCCGTTCCGACGCCTGCTGCCCGACGCGGCGGCGTCGGCCTAACCGATTAATCCGGTTGCCCAATATGCCGCCGGCCGCGGGCGAAATTTGCCTGGCCGAGGACGCCTTCGCGTCTGTTAAAATCGGCCTCGGCGAAACGGGAGCGTCGAACCATGGACGAATTCAAGGTCCCGAGCTACGAGGACTGGGTCGCTTGCGCGCGGGGCGAACTGAAAGGTGCCGATCCCAACACCCTGTGCTTGACGACGCCCGAGGGGATCGTCGTCAAGCCGATCTACACCGACGCCGACCTCGAGAAGTTGGAAACGCTCGACACGCTGCCGGGCCTCCCTCCTTATCTGCGCGGCACGCGCGCGACGATGTTCGCCAACAGGCCATGGACGATTCGTCAGTACGCCGGGTTCTCGACCGCCGAAGAATCGAACGCGTTCTATCGCGAGTGTCTGAGGAACGGCCAGATGGGACTGTCGGTCGCCTTCGATCTGGCGACGCATCGCGGTTATGACTCCGATCATCCGTTGGTCATCGGCGACGTCGGCAAAGCAGGCGTGGCGATCGACTCGGTCGAGGATATGAAGGCCCTGTTCGACGGCATCCCGCTCGAGCGGATGAGCGTGTCGATGACGATGAACGGCGCGGTCCTGCCGGTGTTGGCGAGCTTCATCGTCGCCGGCGAGGAACAGGGCGTACCGCAAGACAGGCTCTCCGGCACAATCCAGAACGATATCCTCAAGGAGTTCATGGTCCGTAACACCTACATCTATCCGCCGGCGCCCAGCATGCGCATCGTCGCCGACATCATCGAGCACACGGCGAAGCACATGCCGAAGTTCAACTCGATCTCGATTTCGGGCTATCACATGCAGGAGGCAGGGGCGACGTGCGTCCAGGAACTCGCCTTCACGCTCGCCGATGGCATCGAATACGTGCGCGCCGCGCGCTCGAAGGGCCTTGCGGTCGACGCGTTCGCGCCGCGCCTGTCGTTCTTCTTCTGCATCGGCATGAATTTCTTCATGGAGATCGCCAAACTGCGCGCCGCAAGACTGTTGTGGGCGCGGCTGATGCGGCGATTCGAGCCGGCCAATCCGCAGTCGCTGGCGTTGCGCACCCATTGCCAGACCTCGGGCGTGTCGCTCACCGAGCAAGATCCGTATAACAACATCATCCGCACCACGCTCGAAGCGCTCGCCGCCGTGCTTGGCGGCACCCAGTCGCTGCACACCAACTCCTTCGACGAGGCGCTTGCCCTGCCGTCCGAGTTCGCCGCGCGGCTCGCCCGCAATACCCAGCTCATTATCGCCGAAGAATCGGGCGTGCCGCGGGTCGTCGATCCGCTGGGCGGTAGCTACTATGTCGAGAGCCTCACAGCGTCGATCGCGGCCGAGGCGCAAAAACTGATCGACGAGGTCGAGTCGCTGGGCGGCATGACCAAGGCGATCGAATCGGGCATGCCGAAGCTGCGCATAGAAGAGTCGGCGGCGCGCCGTCAAGCCCGCATCGACCGCGGCGATGACGTCATCGTCGGAGTGAACAAGTATCGCCCCGACGAGGCCGATGCGGTGGAAATCCGCGACATCGACAATCAGAAGGTTCGCGAGCAGCAAGTGGCGCGGCTGGCGCGGATTCGCGCGCGACGCGATGACAAGGCATGCCGGACCGCGCTTGCCGCGCTGACGAAGATCGCCGCCACCGGCGAAGGCAATCTGCTGACAGGGTCGATCGAGGCGGCGCGGGCGCGCGCCACGGTCGGCGAGATCTCGGACGCGTTGGAGAAGGTGTTCACCCGACACCGTGCGGTGATCCGCAGCGTCTCGGGCGTCTATGGCTCTGCGTACGAAGGCGACGAAGGATTCCAGCGCATTCAGCGCGAGACGGCGGCGTTCGCCGCCGAGGAGGGCCGGCGGCCGCGCATGCTGGTCGTCAAGCTTGGCCAGGACGGACACGATCGCGGCGCCAAGGTGATCGCCACCGCGTTCGCCGACATCGGCTTCGATGTCGATATCGGGCCCTTGTTCCAGACGCCCGAGGACGCGGCGCGCCAAGCGATCGAGAACGACGTCCACGTCGTCGGCGTGTCATCGCAGGCGGCGGGCCACAAGACGCTGGTCCCGGCGCTGATCGCCCTGCTCAGGCAACAAGGCGGCGACGACATCCTCGTGGTGTGTGGCGGCGTGATTCCGCCGCAAGATTACGACATGCTGATCGCCGCCGGCGTCGCGGCGATCTACGGACCGGGCACCAATATCCCGCACGCCGCCTCCGAGATCATGAACCTCATCCGTAGGCGGAAGAAAGCGGCGTAGCGCGGCCGCGGCACTACTGCAGCATTTAACGCTTCGCTAACGCCACCTCAGGTAGGCTTCGCAGATTGGCGCGGCCCGGTCTTTGCGGGCCTCCTGACTAATGTGGCGGCGTGACGATGGCGCTCGAGAATTTGGCCCGAACCGGTTGTTTTGCCGACGACGATTCGCTGATCGGCGCTTGCGATGACATGCCGGCGCCGCTCGGTCGGCTTCTTGAACTGTGGCGCGACAAGCGCGCCGGGCGGAGAATGCCGGCGCGTGGAGACTTCAACGTTTTCGAACTATCTCCATGGCTGGGTTCGCTGCATTTGATCGCTGTCGAGACCGAGCGTTTCCGATTCTGCGTGTTCGCCTCGGGCGCGGCCCTGCGATTCGGCGATGAGCTCACCGGACGCTATCTCGACGAGGCGCGGCCGCCGGAGCTGGTGAGGGCCGTCAGCCAGCAATACCGCCAAGTCGTGCGCGAGGGGAGGCCCTTCTACAAATACGATCACGGCGCGTTCGGCGACCGTCTGTTCGCTTGGCACAAACTGATCTGCCCGTTATCGGATGATGGCCGGCGCGTCAGCCAGCTTTTCGTCGGTCTCGATTGGGACGGCCCGCGCGATCGCCAGCGGACGTTTTGAGCGGTGACGCCCGGCGACGCCTGCTGAAACCGGTCGCCGGAAGAACCCGCCGCTTGCCGGCAGCTCATGGCCGGCGCGGTGTTGTGTACTCGTCGTCCTCGAGCGACGGCGCGTGCCGCTGTTCCTCGAGAATCTTCTGATACTCCTCGGGGATGGTCTGGGAGCGTGCCGCTTCCTGAAGCCGCGCCGGAAACCATGTCGCGATGCCCGGGAATGTGACCATAAGCGCGACGCAAATCACCTGAATGATCATGAACTGGAACATCCCGGCGTAGATCGTCATCAGGTTCCATTCCTTGACCACCTGTTTGAGGTAATACGCCGACATCGCCACCGGTGGCGAGAGGAACGCCGTCTGCAGCACCACCGCGACAAGCGCGCCGAACCAGATCAAATCGATCTCCAGCGCCTTGACCACCGGATAGAAGATCGGCAGGAAGACCAGAATGATCGCCGGCCATTCGAACGGCCACCCGAGGAGGAAGATAAGGACGAGGACCATGATCAGCATCAGCGTCGGAGGAAGCTGCAAACTGAGCAACGACTCGGTGAGCCAGTTTGCCGTGCCAAGCCGGGCGAACACGGCGCCGAAGATGTTCGACGTCACCGCCAGCAGAAGCACCATGCTCGACGTCGCCATGGTCGCCACCAGCGCCCGTTGCAGACTGAATAGGTCGAACTTCCGATAGGCAACCGACAGGACCAGCGCGCCGGTGGCGCCGATGCCGGCGGCCTCGGTCGGAGTCGCGAATCCGGCGAGGATCGAGCCGAGCGTAAAGGTGATCAGCAAGAGCAGCGGCACGGTGCCGAGAACGACTTCGGTGAGAATGACACGCACCGAGCCGATTCGTTCGTCGATCGGCACCGGCGGGCCGAGCTTCGGATCGATCAAACTCCGCCCAAGCAGATAGGTGATGTAGCAGGCGGCGAGCAGCAGTCCTGGTCCGAACGCCGCCGCGTACAGATCGGAGACCGATACGCCGAGCACCGGCCCCATGACGATCAGCATCACGCTCGGCGGAATCAAGATGCCGAGCGTACCGCCGGCGGTGATTGCACCCGAAGCCAGCCTCGGATCGTATCCGGCCTTGTTCATGATCGGCGACGCCATGATCCCAAGTACGGTCACCGCCGCGCCGACGATGCCGGTCGCCATGGCGAAAACCGTCGCAGTCAGGATGACAACCAGGAAGAGCGCGCCGCGTACGGGGGCGAGCAACATGCGGAACGCCGTGAACAGGCGTCCCATGAGGCCGGCCTGCTCGGTCACAAATCCCATGAAAATGAAGAGCGGGACGGCCGCGAGCAGCTCTTCCTTCATCAAGCCGATGGTCTGGAAGTAGGCGAGATCGAATACCGTCTGGCCCATCCCGAAATAACCGAACGTCAACGCCAGGAAGAGCAACGTGAAGGAAATTGGTACGCCGATGAAGATCGCTCCCAGCAGAACCAGGAGCATGACCAATCCGATGAGGGCGTCGGGGCTCACACTTCGACCTTTTCTTTATGTTCGAGCTCGACCCCGGTACGAAGCATGTAGATGCTTTTGAGCAGCTCCGAGACGCCTTGCACGAGCAACAGCAGGCAGGCGATCGGAACGACGAATTTGAATGGCCAAAGAACCGGCCGCCATGCCGTCTGGTCCGACGTCTCGTTGATGCCGAGGGCATAGACTGCCTCGTTCCAGCTGATCAGAAACAGCATGGCGAGGCTCGGAAAGAAGAACACCACGTACGATATCGTGTCGATGAGGCCCTTCTTGCGGATCGAGAACGCCTCCCAGAAAAAGTCGGTGCGGATGTGCGCGCCTTTGTGAAGCGCGAACGCGGCGCCGAGCATGAAGAGCGAGCCGTACAGCATGTAGGTGACGTCGAACGCCCAGATCGTCGGAGCGTTGAACAAATAGCGCGATACGACTTCGAAGGTGATCGAGCCGACCAGCGGCACGGTCAACCAGGAGACGATCTTTCCGGTCACGTCGGTGAACCGATCGAGCGTCCGAATGGTCTTCAATAGGACCGGCGACGGCCGGCCGGATGGATCAATCAAGGGCGCCCCCTGCTTGCTCCCGAAGCTCCTCGATTACGTTGCGGCGTATGACGTTCGAACGGACGCCGGCGGCGGATGCCTGGAGAGCGTCAAAACGGAAGGGGTGGCCCGATGACCACCCCCTCGGCAGGAACCTGCCTATCGCTGCGGGAAATAGTGGTTCGCCATGAACGAGTATGGCGGGAAATAGGACCGCTTGTACGGCACGACTGTACTTGCGTATTTCCTCTGCGACTCGTGCACCTTCTTGAAGAACGGATTCTTCTCCGCTTCGGCCGCGGCGATCTCGTCCCACTTCTTGATGAAGACCATCAAGATCTCCGGCGGCGTACGCAGGATTTGAACCCCGTCCTTTTCCTGCATCTCCTTCAGCGCGTCGGCGTTCTGCAGTTGCCATTTCGACCACCATACGAGGAATGCCTCGTTGGCCGCCGACTTGATGATTTCTTGATGTTGCGCCGACAGGTCTTTCCATACGTCGCCGTTGATGACCAGTTCGCCGATCGTCACGTTCTCGTGCACGCCAGGCGAATAGTGGTACTTCCAGACATTCTGGAAACCGAGCCGCTGGTCCTCGACGCCACCCACCCATTCGGCGCAGTCGATCACGCCGCGCTGGGCGGACGGGATGATTTCACCCCCCGGCATGTTGACGACGGTGAAGCCCAACGCCTGCCAGATCTCGCCGGCGATGCCGGTCTGACGGCATTTCATGCCCTTCATGTCCTCGACCGTCCGGATCGGCCGGCTGAACCAGCCGAACGCCTGTGGACCGGCGGGCAGGATCGGGAACACGACGAGATTGAGCTTGAGCTCCTTCTGATAGAACTCCTGGTACAGCTCCCAACCGCCGCCATGCTGGAGCCAGCCCATGACGTCGATGAAGTCCATGCCGAAAGTGCCGCCCGGCCCGCCGGTAAACAGGATCGCGGTCTTGTTCTTTCCGGTCCAATAACCCGCCCACGCATGTGCGCCATCGAGCACCTTCTTGTGGGTGGCATCGAGCACCTCGAAAGGCGGTACTACTTGGCCCGCCGGCATCGCCTCGATCTTAAGCGTGCCACCCGACAATTTGCCGACGCGTTCGGCGAAGAACGTGAAATTGTCGTATAGGGTGAGTGACGCCGGCCAGGTGGCCTGCATCTTTAGCACCTTGGTCTGAGCCAGTGCGGGCGCGGCGATCATCGCGAGCCCAATCGCCACGGCCGCGACGGCGCCAATCAAGCGTCGTTTCATGTTCAGGTCTCCCGTACTTCAAGTGGTCCTCCCGCCCACGCCGCAACCATTCTTCGGGATCGACGGCGTGAAGCTAAGCGACCGTACGCCGTGCATCGAACGGGTGTCAATCACGGCGCCGCGCCGGCATTTGATCGCCGGGAGCGCGGCGGCAGCTACCGCCTGGCAGGACCGCAGATCCGCGCGAAGGTCCCGGCTGATTCGCGGCGACCCGGCAATGCCGGCGCCGCGCTACGCGCGGCCGTGGCAGTGTTTGAATTTACGCCCTGAGCCGCAGGGGCATACGGCGTTGCGGGATACCTTGCCCCAGGTGCTCGGGTCGCCGGCGTCGAAGGCGGTGCCCGCCGCGGCGCGGCGCGCCGGCTGGCGCAGGGTGCCGCTTTTTCCGGCGCCCGGCGGTGGTCCTGCGTCGCCGCCGATCTCGGCCATCGCCGGCTCGTGGATCTCCTCGTAGCGCGACATATCCGGCTCGGGCGGCAGCGGCGGCGGCTCGGGCGCGACGCGGATCTCGATATGGCTCAATAGCGAGACTATGGTCTCGCGAAGATTCTTCAGCATCTCCTCGAAAAGCCCGAACGCTTCGCGCTTGTATTCGTTGAGCGGATCGCGCTGGCCATAGGCGCGCAACGTGATGCCCTGGCGCAGGTGGTCGAGATGAAGGAGGTGGTCCTTCCACACTTGATCGAGGACCTGGAGCAACAGCGACTTCTCGGCCATGCGCATGATTTCAGGACCGATATTCGCCGCCCGCTCGGCCATCCGGCGATTGACCGCGTCGTAGAGCCGCGACTTGATCTCCTCGTCGGCGATGCCTTCCTCCTTGGCCCAATCGGCGATCGGCAGGTCGAGGGCGAACAGCCGCCGACATTCCTCGTGCAGACTCGCGACGTTCCATTTCTCGGCATAGGCATCCGGGGGGATGCAGGCGGCGATCAGCGACTCGATCACCTCGTGGCGCATGTCCTCGATCTGATCGCCAACCTCCTCGGCGCGCATGATGTCGCGGCGCTGCTCGTAGATGACCTTGCGCTGGTCGTTCATTACGTCGTCGTATTTGAGAAGCTGCTTGCGGATGTCGAAATTGCGCGCCTCGACCTTCTGCTGCGCCTTCTCCAACGCCTTGTTGATCCAAGGATGGACGATCGCCTCGCCCTCCTGCAGGCCCAGCTTGCGCAACATGCCGTCCATGCGCTCCGAGCCGAAGATGCGCATCAGGTCGTCTTCGAGCGAAAGGTAGAATTTGGAGGCGCCGGGATCGCCTTGGCGGCCCGAACGGCCGCGAAGCTGGTTATCGATCCGCCGGCTTTCGTGGCGTTCGGTGCCGATGACGTAGAGCCCGCCGGCCTTGACCACGACGTCGCGCGCCGCGGCGACTTCGGCGCGGATCGCCTCGGCGCGGCGCTGACGGTCGCCGTCGTCCTCGATTCCGGCCAGTTCCTGCTTCAGCCGCATGTCGATGTTGCCGCCGAGCTGAATGTCGGTGCCGCGGCCGGCCATGTTGGTGGCGATGGTGATCGCGCCGGGCCGGCCCGCCTGGGCGATGATGTAGGCCTCCTGCTCGTGATAGCGCGCGTTCAGGACGTTGTGCGGAATCCCTTTCTGTTTGAGGACCGCCGCCAGCGCTTCCGACTTCTCGATGCTGACCGTGCCGACCAGGACCGGCTGCTGGCGCGCCCGCGCCTCCGCGATCTGGGCGACGATCGCCGTGCTCTTCTCACGCAGCGTCCGGTACACCTCGTCGTCGTGATCGGCCCGCCGCACCGCGACGTTGGTCGGAATCTCGACCACCTCGAGCTTATAGATTTCGGCGAACTCGTCGGCCTCGGTCATTGCCGTGCCGGTCATCCCGGCGAGTTTTGGATAAAGACGGAAATAATTCTGGAAGGTGATCGAGGCGAGCGTCTGATTCTCCATCTGCACCGAGACGTGCTCCTTGGCTTCGATCGCCTGGTGCAGGCCCTCGGAGTAGCGGCGGCCCTCGAGCATCCGTCCGGTGAACTCGTCGATGATGACGACTTTGTCGTCCTTGACGATGTAGTCAGTGTCACGCGTGAACAGCTTGTGGGCCCGCAGCGCCTGGTTGGCGTGGTGGACCAAGCTGACATTGGCGATGTCGTAGAGCGATCCCAGCTTGAGCAGTCCCGCCTCTCGCAACAGACTTTCCATTTTCTCGGTGCCGCGCTCGGTCAGCGAGACGGCGCGCATCTTCTCGTCCTTCTCGAAATCGTCCTTGTCGAGCTTCGGGATGAGCTTGTCGACCGCGTTGTACATCTCGGAGGAGTCATCGGCCGGGCCCGAGATGATAAGCGGCGTGCGCGCCTCGTCGATGAGGATGCTGTCGACCTCGTCGACGATCGCGTAGTTGAATGGCCGCTGGACCATATGGTCGAGCCGGAACTTCATATTGTCGCGCAAGTAATCGAAGCCGAACTCGTTGTTCTGACCATAGGTTACGTCGCAGGCGTAAGCGGCGCGCCGCTCGTCGTCGGTCAGACCATGGACGATGCAGCCGACGGTGAGGCCGAGGAAGCCGTAGATTCGGCCCATCCATTCCGAGTCGCGCCGCGCGAGGTAATCGTTAACCGTGACGACGTGCACCCCCTTGCCGGTGAGAGCGTTGAGATAGACCGGCAGCGTCGCGACGAGCGTCTTGCCTTCGCCGGTCTTCATTTCCGAGATCATGCCGCGATGGAGCACCATGCCGCCCATGAGCTGGACGTCGAAATGCCGCTGGCCGAGCGTGCGTTTGGCCGCCTCGCGCACGGTGGCGAACGCGTCGACCAAAATTTCGTCGAGGCTCTCGCCGCTGGCGACGCGTTCCCTCAGCCAGGGAGTGCGCGCGCGCAGCTCGTCGTCCGACAGCTTTTCAAGCTCGGGCTCGGCGGCGTTGATCGCGATGACGTCGCGCTGCAACCCCTTGAGAACGCGTTCATTGGTGGTGCCGAACAACCGTCGGGCGATGACGCCGAACATAAACGGTGTTAAACCTTTCGATGTCTTGCGAACGCGGAAAGCCGGGACATGCGGGCCGGACGGCCCGCGAAATCGGCGGCGCGACTGAGAGATAGGGGCGCCGCGCTCGCCTGTCAACGACACCGGCGAGCCGAGTCGGGCGAATTTGGCTCCGCGGGTTCGCGTCTTGTGCCGAGCGGGGCTGTAAGTGCATGATGGCCGCCGCTCGCGCCCGACTCAGCCCCGGCGGCGTCTGCGACCGGTCGGCCCGTCGTCACGCCATCCGCCGCACGAGAGGTTCACATGAAGTTGAGAATCGGCATCGCCATTACGAATATGATCGTCGGCCTGGCGGCGCTTCCGGCGTTGGCTCAGCAGCCTCAGCCGCTGGACGCCGCCGCCGATCCGGTCGTCGCCGTCGTCGACGGCACGGCGATTCGCCGCTCCGAGGTGCTGCAGGTCCAGCAAACCCTGCCGCAGCAATTTCAGCAGATGCCGATCGAGGTGCTCTTCCCGGCTCTGATCGAGCGAATGATCGACGCCAAGCTGATCGCCAATGCCGGTCGCAAGGAAAATCTCGAAGCCTCGCCCGACGTCAAGCGGCGCGTGGCGATCTTCGAGGAGCGGGTGATACAGGAAGTATATCTCAACCGGCGCATCGAAGAGGCGTCGACGCCGGAAGCATTGCGCGCGCGTTACGACCAATTCGTCAAAGACAACCCGGCCAAGGAGCAAGTAAGCGCCCGTCACATTCTCGTGGCGAGCGAAAACGAAGCCAAGGCTATAATCGTGCAGATCAACGGCGGCGCCGATTTCGCCAAGCTCGCCGCCGAAAAATCGATCGATCCCGCCGGCAAGCAGAACGGCGGCGATCTCGGCTTCTTCTCCAGCGAAGAGATGGTGCCCGAATTCTCCGCCGCCGCGTTCGCGATGAAGGTGGGCGAACTCTCCGCCACGCCGGTCAAGAGCCAGTTCGGTTGGCACGTCATACGGGTCGATTCGCGCCGCCAACAGCAGCCGGGATTCGAGGAAGTTCGCGAGCAGCTCGCCTCCGACGTGCAGCAGGAAACCGTCAACAGCGTGATCGCCAAGTTGCGCGAGGGCACCAAAATCGAGCGCTTCAACCTCGACGGCAGCCCGCGTCCGAACTGACGACGATCCACCTCGAAGAACCGGCGGCAGTTGCTACGCGCGCCGGGTGCTTACGCCATCCTCCTTCCTAATTCCAGTCGACCCCAATGCCGGCATATACCATCTCGCCTTTGGCGCCCGAGCGCTTTCCCGATCTGCCGCCCATCCCCGGCGTGCGCCTCGCCGCGGCGGCGACGGGCATGCGATACAAGGGGCGCACCGACCTGATGTTGATGGAGCTGGCGCCGGGGTCGACCATCGCCGGCGTTTTCACCCGTTCGCTCACCGCAGCGCCGCCGGTCGAGTGGTGTCGATCGCGAATCGGCCGCGGGCGCGTCCGCGCCATCATCGTCAACGCCGGCAACGCCAACGCCTTCACCGGGCGGCGCGGGCGCGCCGCGGTCGCGATCACCGCCGGCGCCGTCGCCAAACAGATCGGCGCGGCGCGCGACGACGTGTTCGTGGCATCGACCGGCGTGATCGGCGTGCAGCTGCCGGTTGAGGGGATCGTCCAGACGCTGCCCGTCGCCAAGGAATTGCTGTCGCCTGCCTCATGGGCCGATGCGGCGCGAGCGATCATGACCACCGACACCTTCCCCAAGGGCGCCACGCGCAAGGCGAAGATCGGCGAAACCGAGGTGACGATCAACGGGTTCGCCAAAGGCTCGGGCATGATCGCCCCCGACATGGCGACGCTGATCGCCGTGATCGCCACCGACGCGCGGATTCCCGCCTCGGCGCTGCGCGCCATGACGCGCGAAAGCGCCGAGCGTACGTTCAACTGCATCACCGTCGACGGCGACACGTCGACCAGCGACACGCTCCTGGTCGCGGCGACGGGTCGCGCGCAAAACCGCCGCGTGAGCGGCGCCAGCGATCGCGTCCTCGCCCCCTTCCGCGCTGCGCTCGAAGAGGTGATGCGCGATCTGGCGCTGCAAGTCGTGCGCGACGGCGAAGGGGCGCAGAAACTGGTGACGATCCGGGTGAGCGGCGCCGCCTCCCACCAGGCGGCGCGGCGGATCGGTCTTGCCATCGGTAACTCGCCGCTGGTCAAGACGGCAATCGCCGCCGGCGACGCCAATTGGGGGCGGCTCGTCATGGCGGTCGGCAAATCGGGCGAAAAAGCCGATCGCGATCGTCTCAAGATCGCCATAGGCGGCATCGCGATCGCCGCCAACGGCGAGGCCGTGCCGGGCTATGACGAAACCCCGGTCGCCAAGCACATGGCCGGGCGCGAGATCGACATCGCGGTCGACATCGGCGTTGGTCGAGGCAAGGCGGTGGTGTGGAGCTGCGATTTGACCCACGGGTATATCGACATCAATGGCAGCTATCGGAGCTGATGCGCCCGCGGGGTGCGAGGGGATACCCGACCCGCCAGCGAGCGTCGCGCCGATCGTTCTGGTCGCCGCAGCCGCACTGATCGATGTCGACGGCCGCGTGCTTCTTGCCCGCCGGCCGCCGGGCAAGCCCATGGCCGGGCTGTGGGAGTTTCCAGGCGGTAAAGTGCGCGAGGGCGAGGCTCCCGAGGTTGCGCTCGGGCGCGAGCTCCACGAGGAGCTCGGCATCGACATCCGTGCCGCCTGCCTTGCGCCGTTTGCCTTCGCCTCGCATCGCTATCCGGATTTTCACTTGCTGATGCCGCTTTTCATCTGCCGCAAATGGCAGGGAACGGCGCGTGCGCGCGAGGGACAGGAGCTCGCATGGGTCCGGCCGTCGCGGCTCGGCGACTATCCGATGCCGCCCGCCGATGTCCCGCTGATCGCGCTATTGCGCGATCTTCTCTAGTCCAAACCTGGCGTGATCGTTTGACGGTGACGGCTTGCCGGCAAGAACCGAACGCCCGCCGCGCGTTACGGCTCGTTGTCGGAGCGCCGCGGCATGCCGTCGCTCGCGGAGTGTTCGCGCGTACCCAGCGCCGCGGCCAGACGCTCGACGGCGCTACCGGGCTTGAGCGGCCTCGGCTGCGAGCCGTGCGGCGCCCAGCCGGTGAGCATAATGACCTGGAACGTCGCCGGGATGCGTTCGCTCTTATCGGCGAACATCGAATGATAGATCGCCGCCGCGCGGAGCAACGTGGTGCGGCGGGTGAAATGGCGCGGGCGCTCGAGCACGGCATTGGTCTGGCCCATGCCGCGCAGGTCGCGCATCAGGTCGACGGCGCTCGCATACGTCACCGTCCAGGTGTCGGCGTCGACGACGGGCAAGGCGAATCCCGCCCGCTGCAATAAGGCGCCCGCCTCGCGCACATCGATGAACGGCGAGACGCGCGGACTGACGCCGCCCGACGCGGCGATCTCCGCCTCCATGAGCGCTTGGCGGAGCTCCTTGAGTGTTTCGCCGCCCAGCAACGCGGCGATAAACAATCCGTCCGGCTTAAGCGCGCGGCGGATTTGCACCAGCGCGCCCGGCAGGTCGTTGGTCCAGTGCAACGAGAGGCAGCTCAGCGCAAGATCGAAGCTCGCCTCGCCGAAGGGGAGGAACTCCTCGTCGGCAACGACGGCGCACCGCGTTCTCGACCGCGCGCAGGGCCGCCGTGCGGCCTCGTCGGAAAGATCGCATTCGACGAGCGTCTCGATGTCGTCGCGCCCGGCGAGCGCCTCGACCAACCCGCCGTGCCCGCCATGCGCCAACGCCACCGGAAATGTCCGGCGAACGTCATCGAGCCGTTCCGCCAAGCGACCTGCGGCTTCGCGGAAAAGGAAATCGTGGTCGGCGAAGACGCGCGCCGCGCGCGCCATATGAAGTCGCACGATACGACGGTCGAACACGTGGGGAGACCCAGCCATCGTCCAACTATCGCATGATCGATGGAAAAGAAACCGTGAATCTTCCGCGGTTGCCGGCGTCGCGCAAAAGCAAGATTATGACCGTCGCGCGCCGTTGACACCGGCGATCAACCCGTGATCGCATCGGATCATGATTATGGCTTCGCAGTTGCGCGACGTCCTTGCGATGTTGACGCGCCGTGCGCTCGACATCGTGCTGCCGCCGCAATGTTTGTCGTGCGGCGCGTTGGTGGAAAGCGCCAACGCGCTGTGCGCGAGCTGCTGGTCGCGAATTACCTGGATCGCCGCGCCGTATTGCGCCTGCTGCGGGCTGCCGTTTGATTTCGATCCGGCGGCGTCGCGCGCCGATGCGATCTTGTGCACGGGTTGCCTCGCCGAACCTCCGGAGTTCCGCCGTGCCCGCGCCGCGTTCCGTTACGACGATGGCGGCAAGCGTCTGATTCTCGGGCTCAAATTCGGCGACCGCACCGACAGCGCACCAGCATTCGGCCGCTGGCTCGCCCGCGCCGGCGCCGAATCGCTGGCCGACGCCGACATGGTGGCGCCGGTGCCGATGCACTGGACCCGCCTGGCGTGGCGAAAATACAACCAATCTTCGCTGTTGGCGCTCGCGGTAGCGCGCGCTGCAGGCCTTAGATGCGCTCCCGATTTATTGATCCGGCGCCGGCGGACGCCGCCGCAGGGCGATTTGGGGCGCAACGAGCGATGGCGCAATGTTCGGGGTGCGTTCGCCGTCAACCGCCGTCATGCCTCAGCCGTCGCCGGCACGCGCGTCGTTCTGGTCGACGACGTCCTCACAACTGGCGCCACGGCGCGGCACTGCGCTCGCGCCCTGCTTGGCGCCGGCGCGGCGTCGGTCGATTTGCTGACATTGGCACGGGTCGTCAGACCGGGGGGAGGGGGTAACGGCTAGGCAAACAAGCCTCTAGTCCTTATCTTAAGGCGGTCGGCCGTCGCGCGGCGACTGACGCTATTTACCAAGGCGTAACCATATCATGACCGCGAAGGTCGAAATCTATACCAGCCCGTTTTGCGGCTATTGCCATCGCGCAAAGCGACTGCTGGAGGAGAAGGGCGTCGTCTACAACGAGTTCGATATTTTGATGGACGGGGCCAAACGGACCGAGATGACCGCCCGGGCGAAGGGCCGGACGACGGTGCCGCAGATCTTCATCGATGGCCACCATGTTGGCGGATACGAGGAACTCCGTGCGCTCGAGCGCGACGGCAGCCTCGACGCGAAACTTGCAGGCTCGGCATGAACGATTCCGCGAAGGGGGCGGAGGGCGAAGGCGCAAGGCGCACCATCGCCGATTGGCGGCCGCGGGTGCCGGGCCAAGGCGTGCGCTCGGTGGCCGTGCTGGAGCACGGCACGATGCTGGCCAAGCTTTACGCGCCGCGCGGCAGCGATCCGCAGACGCCGCATACCCGTGACGAGATTTATGTGGTGGCGAGCGGCCGTGGCACGTTCGTCCACGGCGGCCAGCGCACCGAGTTTGGGCCGGGCGATCTTCTGTTCGTTCCGGCGGGAGTCGTCCATCGCTTCGAGGATTTCAGCGACGATCTGGCGCTGTGGGTCGTTTTCTATGGCCCGGAAGGCGGCGAACGGCCATGAGGAGCGGATAGGAATGAGCGGGAAATTTACCGTGGCCTGCGTGCAGACCAACTCGACGCGTGATGTGGCGGAGAATCTTTCCGCTATCGTACCGATGATCGGCGAGGCGCGCCGACGCGGCGCCACGCTCGTCTGCTTGCCCGAAGTCGTGGGCATGATCGAGCCGCGGCGCCGACTGCTGCTGGAGAAAGTCGAGACCGAGGAGACGAACCGCGGGTTGGCGGGATTCCGCGAGACGGCGAAGCGCCTGTCATTGTGGCTCTTGGTGGGTTCGCTTTCGGTCAAGGTCGGGCCCGATCGCGTCGCCAACCGTTCGTATCTGATCGATCAAGATGGCGCGGTGCGCGCCTCGTACGATAAAATCCACATGTTCGACGTCAGCCTCGAAGGCGGCGAATCGTATCGCGAGTCGGCGACGTTTCGGGCCGGCGAAACCGCCATGCTGGCGGATACGCCGTGGGGGCCGCTCGGGATGACGGTCTGCTACGACTTGCGGTTCCCGCAGCTTTATCGCGCGCTGGCGCAAGCGGGCGCGATGTATTTGACCATTCCGGCGGCATTCACCCGCCCGACCGGCCGCGCGCATTGGCAGGTCCTCGTCCGCGCACGCGCCATCGAGACCGGCTGTTTCGTCTTCGCCGCCGCGCAATGCGGCGAACACGCCGAAGGCCGCAGGACTTACGGCCACTCGCTGATCGTCGCTCCCTGGGGGGAAATCCTCGCCGAAGCCGGCGAGGAAGTCGGCGTGATCACCGCCGAAATCGACCCCGCCAAGGTCGACGAGGCGCGGCGCATGGTGCCTTCGTTGCAGCACGATCGACCATTTTCGCCGCCCGCTTCGATCCCTCGCGCGACGATCCGCCGGGCCGCCGGGGAGTAAGTCAAGAATGCGCCGTCAAACGACCCGCACGGCGGCGATGCGCTGCACCATCGCCGGGCGCGGCACGTCGACCTCGCAATCCTCGTAGGCGACGACACGCAGATGGCCGGCGACCGCGGCCAGCAATTCGCCCGGCTGCAGCAGGAAGTCGGGGTTGCTAGGCTTTCCGAAGCGCTCGTTTCCCACGGCGAAGGTCTCGTATATCAGCCCGCCCGAGGGAGCGACCGCGGCAATGATATCGGCCATGATCGGACGATGCAGATAATTCGTTACGATGACACCGGCGAAGCGCCGCGCTGCCAACGGCCAACCATGCGCCGTTTCGAGATCCGCGGCGAGAATCTCGGCGCCGGGATGTCCGATGAGGTCGTCGAGCTGGCTGGTGTCGCGATCGACCAGCGTCACGTCGTGGCCACGGGCGAGGAAGTAACGGGCGTGCCGTCCGCCGCCTGCGGCGAGGTCGAGAATCCGTCCACCCGAAGGGACCAGCGACGCGAACCGGGTCACCCAAGCCGACGGCGCGGCCTCCGTGCCATGGCGGTCCGGACTGCCTTCGGGCGGCGTACCGCATTGAAACTTCCGCACGTGTCGGTTAATTCCTTGAACTGCGGGTCGCCTCGGACCATGTCAAACTGGCGTCTCGCGGCGGCTAGCATTGGTTAATTCTCACGGTTGGATCGCATGATCGTCTTCGACCTTCGCTGCGACAAGGGCCACGTATTCGAGGCGTGGTTCAAGGACAACGCGGCGTTCGTCCGCCAAAGAAAGCGCCGCCAGATCGGCTGCGCGGAATGCGGATCGACGATCATCGACAAGGCGCCGATGGCTCCGCGAATCGCGCGCGCGGGCAAGAACGATGACGCACAGCCGAAGTCGTACGCCAACGAACCCGCGGCGACGCGGGCGGCGGAGCTGATGAAGGAGTTGACCGAGTTGCGCACTCACATCGAAAAGAACTGCGACTACGTCGGCTCGCGTTTCGCCGAAGAAGCCCGCAAGATCCATTACAATGAAGCGAAGAAACGCAATATCTACGGCGAGGCGAGCGACGCCGAGGCCGCCGAGCTGTCGGACGAAGGGGTCGAGTTTTCGCGCGTCCCGTGGTTTTCCCGCCGCGACGCTTGAGGCGGCTCCCTTCGAGGCCGCACGACGCGGCCGGTCGGCGGCTCCTAATGCCAGGCCGTCGGGGTCAGTCGCGCCTGATGCAGAAAGCCATGTAATTGACCGATAAATCGCCGGTAAGGGTCCACGCGTCGGCGAGCGGGCTATAGCTCACGCCGCTCAATCGTTTGACCACGACGCCGCACGCCCGCAACGGCCGCGCCAACTCGGATGGGCGGACGAATTTACTCCATTGATGGGTGCCTCGCGGCAACCAGCCGAGGATGTATTCGGCGCCGACGATCGCCAGCAGGAAGGCTTGCGGCGTGCGATTGAGCGTGGCGAGGACGAGCGCACCCCCGGGTCGCACCAGTCGACCGCACACGCTCAAGAATCCGTCGCGATCTGCGACGTGCTCGATCACCTCCAGCGCGAGGACGACATCGAACTGCGTGCCTACCGCCGCGAGATCTTCGGCCGTTGCTTGCCGGTAATCGATGCCGAGACCGCTCTGTGCGGCATGCGCGCGCGCCACCTGCACGTTGCGCTCGGCGGCGTCGATGGCGGTGACTTGGGCGCCGAGCCGCGACATCGGCTCGGCCACCAGCCCGCCCCCGCAGCCGACGTCGAGAAGGTCAAGCCCCGCCAGCGGCCGCGGCCGCGTGGCGTCGCGACCGAAGTGGCGGGCGAGCGTATCGCGGATGAATCCGAGCCGCACCGGGTTGAGCTTGTGCAATGGCCGGAACTTGCCGTCGGGATCCCACCATTCCTCGGCAATGGCGGAGAATCGGGCGATCTCCTGCGGGTCGACGCTGCTGTCCCGGGGGGCTGGCGGGGCGGCGCTTGCCATGGCGACATTGGCTCCAGTCGCCGGGCAGGCCGGGCGGCTTGCCTCGCGCGCGACAAACCAAGTATGTATGGGCCGCCCCGGCTGCGGCAACTTTTCGCTCGGCTGCCTTGCTGCGGCAAATCCGACCATCGCGCAAGGCCGCTGACGGCAAGAACGCAGTTCCATGGCCCGCATCGTCATGAAGTTCGGCGGCACCTCGGTGGCCGACGTCGAGCGAATCAAGAATGTCGCCAGGCGGATCAAGTGCCAGGTCGATCAGGGCGATCACGTCGCGGTCGTCGTTTCCGCCATGGCCGGGGTGACCAACCAGCTGGTGAACTGGGTAAATCAGATATCCCCGCTGCACGATGCGCGCGAGTACGACGCCGTGGTCGCCACCGGCGAACAGGTGACGTCTGGCCTCCTGGCGCTGGCGCTGCAGGAACTTGGCGTCTCGGCCCGATCGTGGTTCGGCTGGCAGATCCCGGTCGCCACCGACGGAGTACACGGCAAGGCCCGGATCCAGGTCATCGAAACCGGCGAACTCCTGCGGCGTTTCGCCGAGGGCCAGGTGGCCGTCGTCGCTGGCTTCCAGGGCATCGGTCCCGATCGCCGCGTGACGACCCTGGGGCGCGGCGGGTCCGACACTTCGGCCGTGGCCCTGGCGGCGGCTATCGAGGCCGAGCGCTGTGACATTTATACCGACGTCGACGGCGTCTACACCTGCGACCCGCGGATCGTTGCGAAGGCGCGCAAGCTCGATAAAATCACCTATGAAGAAATGCTCGAGATGGCCTCTTTGGGCGCCAAGGTGCTCCAGACGCGGTCGGTCGAGATGGCGATGAACAACCGCGTGCGCCTCCAGGTGCTGTCAAGCTTCGGCGATGGGCCGGGCACGCTGGTGGTCGATGAGGACGAAATCGTGGAAAAGGAAATCGTAAGCGGAATCGCCTACAGCCGAGACGAGGCCAAGATCACGTTGACCAAAGTCGCCGACAAACCGGGCGTGGCGGCAGCGATTTTCGGCCCGCTCGCCGAGGCGACCATCAATGTCGACATGATCGTCCAAAACGTCTCGGAAGATGGCAAGACCACCGACCTCACGTTCACGGTGAGCCGCAGCGATCTCGACCGCGCGATAAAGGTGCTCACCGAGCATCGCGCCCGGCTGGGTTATGCCGACTTGCAGCCCAACGCCAGCGTCGTGAAGGTGTCGGTGATCGGCGTCGGCATGCGCAGCCACGCCGGCGTCGCCTTGACCATGTTTCGCACGCTGGCTGATAAAGGCATCAACATCGAGGTCATCTCGACGTCGGAGATCAAGGTAAGCGTGCTGATCGACGAGCAATACCTCGAACTTGCCTTACGGGCTCTCCACACCGCCTACGGGCTTGACGCGGCGTAGGCCGGCGATGGATCGGCGAACGGCTCGCGCCAGGCTCGACCACCTCTGGCGTCGAGGCAGTAACTTCCTCGGCTGCGAGGCGGCGATCATGGGCGGCGCCATGACGTGGGTTTCCGAGCGAAATCTGGTTGCCGCCATCTCGAACGCCGGCGGCTTTGGCGTCATCGCCTGCGGCTCCATGTCGAGCGACCTTTTGGGCCAGGAGATCGCCGCCACATTCGCGATGACCGACAGGCCCTTCGGCGTGAACCTGATCGTCATGCATCCCGAATTGATGAAGCTCGCCCAAGTTTGCCTTGATTACAAAGTAAGTCACGTCGTTTTGGCCGGTGGCCTGCCGCCGGCGGAGCTGTTGCAGGTTCTCAGGAGGGGTGGCGCCAAAGTCATGGCCTTCGCGCCGGCGCAAGCCATCGCCAGGAAGCTGGTGCGCTCCGGCATCGACGGGCTGGTTATCGAAGGAATGGAGGCGGGCGGCCACATCGGAGCGGTGTCGACCAGCGTTCTGGCGCAGGAGATTCTGCCGCATGTCCGCGAGGTGCCAGTCTTCGTCGCCGGCGGGATCGGTCGCGGCGAGGCAATTTTGTCGTTCCTCGAGATGGGCGCGGCCGGATGTCAGCTCGGTACGCGGTTCGTTTGCGCCAACGAGTCGATCGCCCATCCCAGCTTCAAGCGCGCGTTTATCCGCGCCGCGGCGCGCGATGCGGTGCCATCGGTGCAGCTTGATCCGCGCTTTCCGGTGATCCCCGTCCGTGCGCTCGGCAACAAGGCGACCGACCGATTTCTCGACGCCCAGCGCGAGGTCATCGCGAAATTCGATCGAGGCGACCTCAGCCAGAAAGAAGCGCAACTGGCGATCGAACATTTCTGGGCCGGCGCGTTGCGCCGCGCGGTCATCGATGGCGACATCGAAACTGGTTCGTTGATGGCGGGCCAGAGCGTCGGCTTGGTCACACGCGAACAGTCGACCCAGGAGATCATCGACGAGCTCATCGCGCAGGCGCTTGACACGCTCATCGCCCGCGAAGCCGACGCCAGCATCAACGCCAAGGTCGCCGACTGATGCAAACCGGCGCGGGAACGGTCGGTCCCCGCCGCCTGCTGAAGCGGATCCGCGACATGATGGCGGCCAGCGGCAGCGGACAGGAGCGGCTCGATCGCATCGTCAAGATTATCGCCGCCGACATGGTGGCCGAGGTGTGCTCGGCCTACATCATGCGGCCGGGCGAAGTCCTCGAACTTTTCGCCACCGAAGGGCTCAAACAGGAGGCCGTGCACAAGACCCGACTTCGCGTCGGCGAAGGCATCGTCGGCGATATCGCCGCCCATGCGCGTGCGCTGGCGCTCGCCGACGCGCAATCGCATCCTAATTTCGCCTATCGGCCCGAGACCGGCGAGGAAATATTTCACTCGCTGATGGGGGTCCCGCTCCTACGCGGCGGGCGGGTGCTCGGCGTGCTGGTGGTTCAGAACCGCACGTTCCGCGATTATTCCGAGGAGGAAATCGAGACCCTCCAGACCATCGCCATGGTGCTTGCCGAGCTGGTGTCGAGCGGCGACCTGGTCAGCCTCGACGAGATACAAAGGGTCGAAGGAACGGCGCTGCCGCCGGCGCGACTCGATGGGCTGAAGCTGAACCAAGGCTTGGCGATAGGACGCGTGGTGATGCACCAGCCGCGCGTCACGGTGCGCCAGATGGTGGCCGAGAATCCCGACGCCGAGCTGACGCGCCTTCAGGAGGCGCTGGCCGGCATGCACACCGCGCTCGACGACATGCTGGCCGCGAGCGGCCTCGGCGAGGGCGAGAGTCGCGAAATCCTCGAGACGTATCGCATGTTCGCCGAGGACCGCGGCTGGCTCGGTCGTATCAGCGAGGCGATCAAATCGGGCCTGACCGCCGAGGGCGCGGTGCAGAAGGTGCAAGAGGATACGCGGGCGCGGATGAGTCAAATCAGCGATCCGTATCTGCGCGAGCGCCTGTCGGATCTCGACGATTTGGCGAATCGGCTGCTGCGCCACCTGATCGGCGATCGCACCGCCGCCCGCAACGCCGATCTTCCCGACGACACCGTCGTCATCGCCCATGCTATGGGGCCGGCCGATTTGCTCGATTACGATCGACGCAAACTCAAGGCCGTCGCGCTCGAGGAAGGCTCCGCCACCTCGCACGTCGCGATCATCGCCCGGGCCCTCGATATTCCCATGGTCGGGCGAATCCGGGATTTGCTGTCACAAGTCGAACCCTTGGACACGGTGATCGTCGACGGTGATAACGGCCAGGTCGTTCTGCGGCCAGGCGAAGATGTCCGCGAAATGTTCGCCAGCACGATGCGGATGCGCGCCGAACGTCTGGTACGCCTCGCGTTATTACGCGACCTTCCGGCGGTAACGCGCGATGGCGTCCAGATCTCGCTCAGCCTGAATGCGGGGCTGCTGATCGATCTTGCGCACATCGAAGACACCGGCGCCGACGGCGTCGGACTGTACCGCACCGAAATTCCGTTCATGATCCGCTCCGCCTTCCCTGATGTCGGCGAACAGACCGACATATATCGCCGCGTGCTCGATCGCGCCGCCGGGCGTCCGATCATCTTTCGCACGCTGGATATCGGCGGCGACAAGGAGTTGCCATACTTGCCGAACGGCGACGATGAAAACCCGGCGATGGGATGGCGCGCCATTCGCGTTGCGCTGGACCGCCCGATAATGCTGCGGCAGCAATTACGCGCCATGTTGCGCGCGGCGGCTGGTCGTGAGCTATCGATCATGTTTCCAATGGTCTCCGAGGTGGGAGAGTTCGATGCAGCACGGGCGCTACTCGAACTCGAACTGGCTCGCGAGCGCCGGCGCGGCCACGTGGTGCCGCAACGCGTGCGAGTGGGCACGATGATCGAAGTGCCGTCA
>DATIBC010000057.1:0-68452 GCA_035457725.1 Alphaproteobacteria bacterium
GCCAGACCAAATAGCTTGTCGAAATTCCGTCGTGCAGCCTGCAGGGGCGCCTCGTTCGATCCCTTAATGACCAAGTGAGCTCTTATCGCCTCGCCGCTAACTCGGCAGAGCACGACACTTTGATCGAGCCTCGCGGCGAACCGTACCTCTTGGTTGTCCATGTTCCAGCGCATTCGATGCGGGGTCTCGAATTCGATCATCGTCGTGTCCTCCTCAAGCGTATGGTCGTGTCCTCCTCAAGCGTATGCACTCGAATCACCACGCTCGCCGACGCGGCGTGCATCACGTATAAATTCGTGTGTCGTGTTCACCGCGGCCAACTGCGACAAGAGTCCGTCGTAGAATGCATCTCGGCGAGTCGATCTCATCCTTGTCAAGTTCGCGTCCGATCAGCCGTCGTTCCATTTGGAAAGTTCGCCCTCGACGACGACTCGCTCGTGCCCATCCGTCACCGATCGTATCCGGTACTGGTTACCGCTATGTTCCATGGGCAAGAGCCGAACGACTTGAAACACGCCAAGCGATTTTGTTTCATACATCCGCTTTGTTACGAGCGTTACGGATTCGCCCGTCTTGTATTTGTGATGCATTGCTTACCTCGTGCGCTGCGCAGTCGAGTAAACTTTCGGTTGTCCGACCTGCCTTCATTGAGGCCTCGTGGCCAGGAGCGTCGTCACATGCGGCAACCCGGCGACCGCGTCGCTGCGCTGATCCGATGACGCTCGGTTCGGTCGCATGGCCGGCGGCTCATATCAACGCATCGTCCCCACCAAGCCCGTTATGCGCCAAGTTTCCTGGCGCATTCATATGCGATGTTCGAATCGGCCAATGTCTCGCCGGGGACCGTCGCCCATTTCTTGGCGAGTTCGCTGCGAGCATTCCAGTCGAGCGCCGCAGGGTCCTTGATGTCCGCGCGCGCGCGCTGTTCGCAAAACAACGCGCCTTGCGCGACAAGACCGTCCCGCAGTTGCGTCTGAGCGGCGCCCGCAGTGACCTGCCACCCGGCGAAGTGCGATATTAGCGGGCCGGCGACGAGACCGATCGCCAAAGCGACGACTTTAGGCCTTGCCGCCTCCCACTTATCGATTGCCGCTTTCTGGAACGGCATGACGCTCTCCCAAATCGTGATTAATGAGACGATGCAAATTCTGCGGGAAGTCGCATTATAATATTCTTATTTATTTCATCTGTCTTTATTTGTTTTTTCTGAAAACATGCAAAATACATTTCTTACTTTCAAAGACATACGATCGTATTTAGTTCGGTTACCCGAACGACGATGACTCGCAACTTCTACGCCGATCAATCGCGCGCCGAGCGAACTCGACAATCAAGCCGATGGCCGGATTAAGCGGCGCCGTGATGGGCGATGCGAGGTCGGTGTTTCAATGCTCGGCTACCCGGCCGTGGTTCCAAGCACAGACGTTCCCAAGTTATTTATGCAATCCTGCTTATGTCCGCTGATCAGCGGCATCGTCCGCAACGTATTTGCAGCCCCGGACGGACTCTTGGCGGTGCTCGCACTTGCGAAAACCTCCCGTGTTAAATCTGCAGTCGTGGGTGATCCGTCGCCTGCGTCGCGTCCTCGATGCGACCGATCTTCCGGCTTATCGAATTCGACGTTCACGACCCCAAGCCGACGCACTCCGAGCGACGAAAGTGTCTCGTTCTTGTCACGATGGCCGCCGTGAAATCTACAGAATCGTTCGTCGGCAAAATATCGCAAGTGCGAACGCCCAATGATCGCGGCGCCAGTGAAGATCCCTCGCCACCACAAAGAGCTCGAGCTGCATTCCCGCATTCGGCCGACGATCGAGTTACACCAATCGAAGGCGTTGCGCTTCGCGGCCACGGGGTGTAGCAACCACCACCCCAAGGATGCGCTGGTCCTTGTTGAGCAGGGCGACACCGGACCGCTCGAGAACTTTCGAGCTGACAAAAATATCCTTTGTTCCATCCTCGGGTGAAAGAAATCCATATCCGCGTACCGGACAGTACCAGCGAACGATGCAGGCAACTTCTTCAGCCCCGGAGATCTCCATGTGCATATTATTTTCCGCGCTCCGTGGCGGGGCCGGTGGTCCGCCGCCCGTTTCCACAACGCGCATCACTTGGGGACCCTTCTTGCCGGCGCCAATCTCACATTTGATCGTCGCTCCCGCCTGAGGCGCCGGAAGGCCGGCCGCCTCCATTGCACCCATGTGCAGAAATGCCTCCGGCGATCCGTCGGTCGGAGCGACAAAGCCGAACCCTTTGGCGGTGCTGAACCATTTGACCGTTGCCTCGATGATCGGCCCGCCCCCATAGAGACGTTGAATTCCTCGCATTGAAACGTCCTTTCCTTGCGTCGATTAGACGGACAGCGCGTGTGAACCCAATGCCGCGTACGCATCGCAGGCCAGGGCGGCAAGCCATCAAGTGGACTACATCGCGTGACGCAGCTGCATGCCACGCTTATCCGTAGTACCGAACATGCGAGGCTCCTCGCGTACGCCTCAATTGAAACGCATGCCGGCTACGCCAATCCATAGCGGTGCGCCATACATCCAGGAGTCGTCACTCAACCATCGCCAACAGGTTCGTCGGCGAGCGCGACATTGAAATTGTTGTCATGTCCTGCCGCTTTATCGAGCTCCCGTACCTCCGAGACCCGCGAAGCGGGCGGTGGCTCCAACGACGCGATCGGGGCCGAAGTGGATGCTGACCGAATGAAATTCGTGCGTGACGCTCTTCCCCCGGACTTGAGCAGTACGATCGGCTGGTGCCTTATCCCGCATTTGGGGCACGTGATTGGATTGCGCAGCATGTCATAAAACGCCGCGCCGCACGCGGTACATGCACGCTTACGCCCCCATCGCGGATTAGCCATGATGTTGCCCGCCAATGCCGGAGCGAAAGGGCGGCATTAGGATTCCAATGGCTCGCGCGGCGTCGCGGCTGGCTTCTCGGACGGAGTCGAAGGATCGCCGCGGCTTTCGGACTTTTTTCGCTCGCGCTGCGCACTGCGCTCCGCTTTCAAGCGCTCTCGCTCGGCGCGCTCGAAGCGATAGTTTGGCTTACGCGCCATTACAGCTCCAGTTGCTCAGACGTTTCCGGACAGATTCTCGGCCGAGAACTTCCCGTTCTTGGCCTCGATGCGCTCGTAGCGCACGCGCTGCCCTTCCTTGAGCGTCTGCATTCCGGCCACCTCGACCGCGGACATGTGTACGAACACGTCGCCGCCGCCGTCCTCAGGCGCAATGAAGCCGAACCCTTTGATCGGGTTGAACCACTTAACGATACCAATAGACATAATGGAGTCCTTCCAAAGTTGATTTCCGGCCGCACACATGTGCGTACGGAGACAGCAGAACTTGGAAGGGTAACGGAGTCGGATCAAAAGGAACCGAAAACCGGAGCCGACTCAAATGGAGCTGACGAATGGAATGTAACCACTCCGTCATTGAATTACAATCCGCGCGTTCGGGCGGCCAGTCAGCCATCCGTGAAAGCTCACCGGCGCGCGCCACCCTTCGGCGCCGTAGCGGGCGAGATCGATCTCGCCGCGCTTCTCCGCGATCGAACACCCAGCGCCGTGAACTAGTCGTGTGTCGAGCGCCACGAAGTCGACCACCGTCGAACCGACGACGACGTTCGTCGGCGCCGATCTTGTGATGGCGCCCGATGCGGTCCCCGTGAGCGCCGAGGTGAAGCCTTGCATCGAAGTGAACGGCCAGAGGCGGGTGGCGATCCTGGATCGACTCTGCCAGCGCCTCCGAAAAGGGATGAACGCTGCTGGCATTGACAATGGCGATGGCGATGGCAGCGACACCCGCAACAAAGCATTCAAACCGCGTGCTTGTTGGATAAGAAACAAGACCGCGCCGTAAATCGTCTGGCGAACGCCGTTCGCCGCCCATGTGCCCAACGTGTGCCCGCCAGCCTCAGGAGCGTGCGGGAGCGGTCGGAAAACGTAAGCAAATCTGGGAATGCCCGAAACGCCAAAACGCCCCGGAATGGACACCGAACCTGTCCATTATCGCTGCAATTTCAGATGGTTCATTCTGGTAGCGGCGGAGGGATTTGAACCCCCGACCAAGGGATTATGATTCCCCTGCTCTACCACTGAGCTACGCCGCCGGACCAGATTGCGTGACCGGGCATGCCTGCAAGGGCGGCATTGCCAGGCGCGAAAAAGGCCCTCGGCTATACGCTTTGCCGCGCGCCGATGTCAAGCCGGGCCAGACACTCTGAGGAGCGCAAATCGCCACGATAAATCAGATATTTATGGACTCCGAACCGGTCGTGACGATCCACCCGCCACCGAGCAGGCGCGAGCCCCGGTAGAAGACACAGGCCTGTCCGGTGGCGATGCCGAACTCCGGCCGCTCGAGCGCTACCTCGGCGGCGCCGGCCTGCGTGCGCCAAAGGCTCGCGGCGACGGATGGTGCGGTCGAGCGCAACTTGACCTCCACTTCGACGGCCTCGGCCGGCGGTTCCTCGCCGCCCGCGAGCCAGTTGACGTCGCGCAGACGCACGCGGGTCACGGCAAGCGCGGCGCGCGGACCGACGATCACGCGCCGGTTCGCCGGATCGAGTCGGACGACATAAAGCGGTTCGTCATCCATCGTCGCGGCGGCACCCAATGCGAGACCGCGTCGTTGTCCGATGGTGTAATGAATGACGCCCGGATGCTCGCCCAGCACCGCGCCGTCGAGGCCGACGATTTCGCCCGGCTCGGCGGCGCCGGGGCGGAGCTTGGCGACAATGTCGGCGTAGCGGCCATTCGGCACGAAGCAAATGTCCTGGCTGTCGGGCTTCGCCGCCACCGGTAGGTCAAAGCGACGCGCCGCGGCGCGGGCGCGTTCTTTTGCCAGCGCGCCGAGCGGAAAGCGCAGAAAATCGAGCTGCGCTTGGGTCGTTGCGAAAAGAAAATAGCTCTGGTCGCGATTGGCTTCGTCGGCCCGGTGAAGCTCCGCGCCTTCGGCGCCATCGACGCGACGCGCATAGTGGCCCGTCGCCATGCATGCGGCGCCGAGGTCGCGCGCCAAGCGCACGAGATCACGGAACTTGACCGTGCGGTTGCAATCGACGCAGGGAATTGGCGTCTCGCCGCGGACATAAGCGTCGGCGAAGGCGTCGATCACCTCGCGCTCGAATCGTCGCTCGTAATCGAGCACGTAATGGGCGATGCCGAGGCGGTCGGCCACGCGGCGCGCGTCGTGGATATCCTGGCCGGCGCAACATGCGCCCTTGCGTCCGACCGCCGCGCCATGGTTGTAAAGCTGCAGCGTGACGCCGATGACCTCGTAGCCCTGCTCGACCAGCAGTGCCGCGGTTGCCGAGGAGTCGACACCGCCCGACATGGCGACGACGACGCGCGCTCCGGCGGAAACGCCATCGAGGGGCGAGGCGGACGGGGCAAGGGCGACGGTCATGGTCGCAATATACGGTCTCCCAGCCGAGGTTCAACCGCGCCCGGCCAGGATCGCGGCGGCACGGCGTAACGGCGCCGCGTCGGGCAGCAATCCGAGCGATACGCTGAAATGGCCCTGCCGGCGATGAAAGCGATTGGCCTTGGGCACGCGCCAGCGCTCGGCGAGCGCCGTGCCCCCGTCATAAGGCGTCACGTCGTCTTCGGTGCCGAGCAGCATGACGATGCGCTCCGGCGGCACGCACGGCGGACCGAGCGGATCGCTGAACGGCCGCCATGGCTCGAGCCGCGCGTCGGTCCAACCGGCCGCACGCAACGCCCGGTCGAGACCAAGCGCGCGGGTCAAGGTTCCCTCGAGCGCTACCCGATCGAGGCGGTCGCTGGTGGCCACTAGAAACAGCGCGTCGGGGCGCATCGCAGCCGGCGCCGCAGCGAGATGCGCCGCCGCGAGCTGCGCGGTGAGCGCACCGAGGCTGACACCGCTGACGCCGACGAGCCCGCCGCTCGTCCGCTTGCACCAAGCGATCAGCACGGCGAGTTCCTGGACTAGACCGCACAGCAGGGTGAACGCCGAAAGCGGCGCGCGCCGAAAGAACGGTTCGCCGCTCCACGTGCCGAACAGCCTCCGGCGGCCGTGCCATGGCGCGATCGGCCGCACGACGCGCACGCCTTGTCCCACTAGCGGCATGATCTCATCCATCGCCAGGTCGATGCTGTCCGACTCGACTGCGACTCCATGGCAATGGATGAGGGTCGGCGGGTCGGCGGTCTTGGGCGGCGCATAGACCCTGGCATAGGCGACATCGCCGACATCGGCGCTGGGCGCGACGAACCGCAGCATCGATCGCACGCCCCATTTGTCGGTGAACTGCGCTGATTCATCGATCTTCGGCGACTCCGCCGGCGGCAGGAACGCGTGCGATGGGTGATCGCGAAATTTGCCGAACCGCGCCACCAGTTCATCCTCCGCAGGGATCGCGAAATCGACCGCCGCAATGTCGGCGCGTCGCGCCGGATAGATGAACCGCAGCCGTGTCGCAACGAAGTTCTGGCCGGTGCGCCGTCGGGCGGTTTCGGCGCCAGCCAACACCGATTGGTCGGCCGTGACGCCGCCGAAGAACAGATCGTCGCAGCGGCGTTCGGCGTCGATCGCGCGCGCCCGGATGCGCTGCGTTTCGGCCATTGCGCCAAGCAACAGATCGGGCGCGATGCGCGCCCGCGACAACCCCGGATTGGCCGCCAGCAATCGCTCGAGCCGATATTCCGCCGCTTCCGCCGACGCCCACAGCCGCGAAGCGGGAAACACCCAGCGTGTCAACGCCGCTAGCGCAACCCGGTCGAACCACGGCCGGAACAGGAGATGTCCTGCCGGCGTGCGCGCGAGATCGAGTATCGAGGGGATTTCCATCGCGGATCATATATGGCATGCCGATGGCGGAAATGCGGCGCGGCGTCAGCCGGCGTCCAACCCCATCTGCCAGAACGCGGCTTCGAGTAGCGTCGCCTGACGAAACGTCTTAAGCAGCGAATCAAAGCGGCCGCCGCCGGCGCGGGCGTGCCACAACCGGTCGAGTTCTTCTGCCGCCGCTCGCGCCACTGTTCGGTATTCGTCGCCGGCGTACATTTCGATCCAGTCGCGGTACGGGTTGCCGGCACTCTTCGTCGCTGGGTCCGATTTTAGCGTCTGCGCGATTTCCGCGTAACCGATGATGCAGGGCGCTAGCGCCGTCTCGAGGTCGAGCAGATCGCCGGCGAGACCACGATCGAGGACGAATCGCGTATAGGCCGTCGTCGCATCGGCTTCCGGTAATGCCTCCATGTCCGCCTCGCGCATCCCCCACCCGGCGCAAAATGCGACATGCAGACCCATCTCGACGTCGAGGATCGCTCTGAGGGCCGCGTTGGCGTGCCGCATCTCGGCGAGATTTTCGCTCTTGTAGACGGCGAGCCCCCAGGCGCGGGCAAAATGAATCAGAAAGCGATAATCCTGCCCAAGGTAATGTTTGAACGACGGCTCGGCGAGCGTGCCCCTCCCGAGCCGGCGGACAAACTCATGATCGATAAAACGCCTCCATTCGACCGCGGTGGCGGCGCGTAGACGAGCAAAAAGGCCGTCACGCGGCCACGGCGGCGCGCCGGTTTGCGCTCTCGATTGCTGCGCCATGCGGTCGATTCAGTCTCGCTCGTCGAGCCAGGCCATTTGTATGGCTTCGAGGATCTTTTCGTTGGAGCGGTTCGGATCGTCGTCGAAATCGGGGAGTTCCTGGACCCATTTCCAGAGATCGGTGAAACGCAGGTTGACGACGTCGGCGTCGGGCCTCGCCTCTTCCAGCGCGATGGCGATCTCGCCGACGTCGGTCCAGCGCAGCTTGCGTCCCGGCATCAACTTCTCCCCTGACTCCTTTTGCCCGACTACTTCGTCTTGTCGACCATCATGTTGCGGGTAGCCGCCGGCAGCGTGACGGTAAGGCCGTCGAGTTCTTCGGTCATGATGATTTGGCAGCCGAGCCGCGAGGTGTGCGTCAGACCGAAGGCGAGATCGAGCATATCCTCTTCGTCCTCGCTGGCCTCGGATAACCGCTCATAGTCGTCCGGATTGACGATGACATGGCAGGTCGAGCAGGCGAGCGATCCTTCGCACGCGCCTTCCAGGTCGATGTTGTTGCGATGCGCGATTTCGAGGACCGACAAACCGATCGGCGCATTGACTTCATGGCGGGTGCCATCGGGATCGATGAAAACCATCTTGGGCATGTCGCCGGGGTCTCTCTCGTCGCTCTTGCTTGGCGGTCCGGTCAGGAACGTAGTGTGTCGACATGGCGTCCGGCAAGGGCCGCGCGAATGCCGCGATCCATGCGCCGTTCGGCGAACGGCCGGGTCATGCGCTCCAACTCCTCGGCGGCGGCGCGAATCGCGAGACGGTTGCCGCTTTCGGCGGTCGCCTCGGCGCGGGCGACCGTATTTTCGATCAGCGCTCGCTCCTCCGCGCTCAAGAGCTCGCCATCGCTGGCGAGGGCCGAGCGCACGACATTGACCGTGCGGCGGGCCTCGACCTGGGCTTCGAGCAGAAGGCGCCGCTCCATGTCCTCGCGCGCGTGCTCGAGGCTGTCGCGCAGCATCACCGCCATCTCATCCTCAGCGAGTCCGTATGTGGGCTTGACTTCGACGCGCGCTTCCACGCCGGTGGTGTTCTCGCGCGCGCTGACCGTCAACAGTCCGTCGGCGTCGACGGCGAACGAGACTCGAATGCGCGCGGCCCCGGCGGTCATCGGTGGGATTCCGTTGAGCGCGAATCGAGCGAGCGAGCGGCATCGGTCGACCGTCTCGCGTTCGCCTTGGACGACGTGAATCATCATCGCCGACTGGCCGTCTTGATATGTGGTGAACTCCTGCGCCATGGCCGTCGGAATCGCCGTATTACGCTCGATGATCTTCTCGACGATGCCGCCCATCGTCTCGATTCCCAGCGACAACGGCGTCACGTCCAAGAGCAGCGTGTCCGAGCCGCGGGTCAGCGCCTCCGCTTGCAGCGCGGCGCCAAGCGCCACGACCTCGTCGGGATCGATGTCGGCAAGCGCCGGCCGGCCGAACAACGCGCCGACGCTGCGCCGCACCAGCGGCACGCGCGTCGAGCCGCCGACCAATACCACGCCATTCACCGACGCCGGCTCGATGCCGGCGTCCTCGAGCACGCGCTCGACGATCGTGATGGTGCGACCGACCCACGATTGGATCAAGCGCTCGAAGGTCGTGCGATCGATGCGGTGGAGCGAAGGCCGGCCGTCGAGATCGAGCGCCCCTTGCCATTCGCTCTGCGTCGTCAGGCATTCCTTGGCAACGCGCGCCGTCGCCAATGCCAGCTTGGCGCGCACGCTGTCTACCTCGCCGCCCCGCTCGGCGAGGAAGCGCTCGGCGATCGCATGATCGAAATCGTCGCCGCCGAGCTGTGCGTCGCCGCCGGTGGCGAGCACCTGGAATACGCCTTTCTCGAGCCGCAGCAGCGAAAAATCGAACGTCCCGCCGCCGAGGTCGTAGATCGCATAGAGTCCCTCGGCACCCTTGTCGAGGCCGTAGGCGAGAGCGGCGGCAGTCGGTTCGTTCACCAGACGCAGCACGTCGAGGCCGGCCAGCCGCGCCGCATCGCGCGTCGCGGTGCGCGCGGCGTCGTCGAAATAGGCGGGAACCGTGATCACCGCGCGGGTCACCGTTTGGCCCAGCGCCACCTCGGCGCGCGCCTTTACCGCCCGCAGAATGTCGGCGGAAATCTCCACAGGAGTGAGAACGCGGTCGCCAATCTTCAGGCGCACCATGCCGCCCTCGGCCGGCGACGCCAGCTCATATGGCAGCGAACCGGCGAGCGCTTTCAAGTCTTCGGCGCCCCGCCCCATCAGGCGCTTGATCGACCCGACGACGATCCCCGGATGGTCGAGAAGGAGCCGGCGCGCCGGCGCGCCGACGACCACTTGGCCGTCCTCGCGATAGGCGACGAGTGACGGCACGAGGCCATGGCCTGCCTCGTCGCGCAGCACTTCCGGTTTCTGTTCGTGCGCGATCGCCACGACCGAATTCGTCGTGCCTAGATCGATGCCGACGGCGAGCCCGCGCGGGTCGTCGTGTGGCATCGGCGTCTCGCCGGGCTCGTGAATCTGAAGCAGCACCTCGGACATCAGTCCGCGTCCGCGCCTTCGCCGGCGAGCGCGTGTTTGCGGCCGCGCGCCTCATCGACCAGTTTGACGAGATACTTGAGCCGCGTCGTCTCGCGCCCGGCGGCGTCCAGATCGTCGCGATGGAAGGCGTCGGCGATGGCGGTGACGCTCTCCTTCACGTGCGACAGCGCCTCGTTGCCGATCGCCGCCGCCTGCTCGACGGTCTTGGCCGACATGAGATTTTCACGCCGCTCCAACTGTTCCATCAGGATCGTCGGATCGTTGATCGTATGGCAGCCGTCGGGATTGGCGGCGATGCCTTTGAGCTTCAGCAGATAGTCGGCGCGCGTCAGCGGATCCTTGAGGACGCGGTAGGCCTCGTTGAAGGCGACCGCCTGACTCTGCGAGATCGCCCGCTCACGGGCGCTGCGCGTCGCAAAGCGATCGGGGTGGAGCTGGCGCTGAAACGAGAAATATCGGCGGTCGAGATCATTCTCGTCGAGCGCGAAATCGACCGAAAGTCCGAGCCGGGTGAAATGATCGAGGGCACGCGGCGGCTGCACGGACCGACAAGCGCTGCAGAACAACGCCGCGTGCGCCAGCGCCTCGCCGCACGACCAGCATCGCGCTGCTCCGGACGCACTTGGAGATTGGACCGGGAGCGGCATGGCCTCGTTCATCGTCGCTCCGAGATCGTCTCACGGCACGGCGCGGCCGTCCGCGTAGGTTCGAAAAAATCGAACGGCCGGCGGAGCGCCGGCCGTTTGTCGGCGCCCAGCGCCCGAATGGTCAAACGTGGAACGACTCGCCGCACCCGCATCGTCCCTTCTCGTTTGGGTTACGAAACACGAAGCCCGCCTTCAACGCCTCTTCGACGTAATCCATCTCGGTACCGAAAACGAACATCGACGCCTTGGGATCGATCAGGATGGTGACGCCGTCGACCTCGACCGCCTCGTCCATCGGGTTGCGCTGATCGGCGTACTCCAGCGTGTACTGCAATCCCGAGCAGCCACGGGTACGAACGCCAATGCGCACGCCGGCCGAGGGCTTGCCGCGCTTGTCGAGCAACTGCTTGACGCGGGCCACCGCCGCCGGCGTCACGCCGATCGCGGCCGGCCGCGGGCGCGGGGCACGTTGCGGCGCCGGTTGCGGCTTGGCGCCGGCATCTGTTGGTACGATGTCGTTCACGTCTTGCTCCGCACCGACTTGCTTGCGATCAATTCCCTTCGCGCTTCTTCTTGTAGTCGGCGACAGCCGCCTTGATCGCGTCTTCGGCCAAGACCGAGCAGTGGATCTTGACCGGCGGCAGCGCGAGATGTTGCGCGATCTCGGTGTTCTTGATCGTTGCCGCCTCGTCGACGCTCTTACCCTTGACCCATTCGGTGACGAGCGAACTCGAAGCGATGGCCGAGCCGCAGCCGAACGTCTTGAACTTCGCGTCCTCGATGATCCCTTCCCGGGTCACCTTGATCTGCAGCTTCATGACGTCGCCGCACGCCGGCGCGCCGACCAATCCCGTGCCGACGCTTGGATCATCCTTGTCGAGCGCGCCCACATTGCGCGGGTGCTCATAGTGGTCGATGACTTTTTCGCTGTAGGCCATAGTCCGTGCTCCTTGCTCACATATCAATATGGCGATCCGATCGGGTCATTGCCAGTCCGATCAGTGCGCCGCCCACTTGATCGACTTAATGTCGATGCCTTCCTGGGCCATCTCCCATAGCGGGCTGAGATCGCGCAGTTTCTGCACCGCCTCGACGATGCGGTCGGCGGCGTATTCGACTTCGGTCTCGGTCGTGAAGCGTCCGAACCCGATCCGCAACGACGTATGCGCCAGATCTTCGGTGACGCCGAGGGCGCGCAGCACATAGGACGGTTCGAGCGAGGCCGACGTGCACGCCGATCCCGACGATACCGAAAGGTCCTTGATTCCCATCATCAGTCCCTCGCCTTCGACGTAGGCGAAGGAGAGGTTGAGGTTTCCAGGGATGCGATGGCCCAAATCGCCGTTGAGGTACACCTCGGGAAGACGTTCGGTGATCTTGCGGTAAAATCGATCCCGCAAACCGGTCAGCCGCTCGGCCTCGGCCGCCATTTCGCGTTTGGCAATCGCCGCCGCCTCGCCCAGGCCGACGCAAAGCGGCGTCGGCAGCGTGCCCGAGCGCATTCCGCGCTCTTGTCCGCCGCCATGTATGAGCGGGACAAGGCGGACGCGCGGCTTGCGCCGCACATACAACGCGCCAACGCCCTTCGGCCCATATATCTTGTGGCCGGAAATGCTCATCAGGTCGATCTTCATCGCCTCGACGTCGAGCGGAATCTTGCCGAAGGCCTGCGCGCAATCGGTATGGAATAACACGCGCGCCGCGCGGCAAACGGCGCCGATCTCGGCGAGCGGCTGAATGACGCCGATCTCGTTGTTGACGCCCATGATCGATACCAAGGCGGTCTTCGCGGTGATCGCCTGTTTCAGCGCCTCGAGGTCGATGAGTCCGTCCGATTTGACCGGCAGATAGGTGACTTCGAAACCCTCTTGCTCGAGATGCCGGCACGTGTCGAGCACGCATTTATGCTCCGTCACCGCCGTGACGATATGGTTCTTGCGGTCCTTGTAGAATCGCGCGACCCCGGCGATGGCGAGATTGTTCGATTCGGTGGCGCCCGATGTGAAAACGATTTCGCGCGGATCGGCGTGGATCAACTCGGCTACCTGCTCGCGCGCCTTCTCGACCGCTTCCTCGGCCTCCCAGCCATAGGGGTGGTTGCGCGAATGCGGGTTGCCGAATTTCTCGGTGAAATAAGGCATCATCGCATCGAGCACGCGTGGGTCGAGCGGCGTCGTAGCCTGGTAGTCGAGATAGACCGACTTCGTCGGCGCGTTGCGCAGATCGGCGCCGCCATTGGTCGCGGCAGTTGGCAATACGGTACTCATAGTCCTGTTCCCTCTTTCAAGCTGCCGGGGCCGCGCCGACGCCGCTCGCGGCGGCCGCGACACGCGCGCCGAGGCGGGCCCACAGCGCGGTCCAAGTTTCGACGAAGCGATCGATGTCGGCCTGAGTCGTTTCGCAGCCGAGGCTGACGCGGATCGCCTCTCCCGCAAGTTCGCCGGCGCCCATCGCTTGCAGCACGTGCGAGACGCGCACCTTCCCAGACGAGCACGCGGCGCCGGCGCTGATCGCCACTCCGGCGAGGTCGAACGCCATGACTTGCGTTTCGGCGGCGACACCGGGCATGGCGATGCAACTGGTGTTGGCGACCCGAGGCGCCTCGCGGCCGAGAACCGTAGCCGCCGCATCAAGCCGCCCCTCCAGCGCGTCGCGCATTTTGGCGACCGCCGGCATGTCGGAAAGTTCGGCTAGCGCCATGCGGGCGGCCGCCCCAAATCCGGCGATGCCGGCGACGTTCTCGGTTCCGGCGCGCAATCCGCGTTCTTGTCCGCCGCCCCGCAGCATCGCCGACAACGCCACTTCGTCGTCGACAACCAGCGCGCCGACGCCCTGCGGCCCACCGATCTTGTGCGCCGAAATGGCCATCGTGTGGATGCCGAGCGCGGTGAAATCGACCGCGAGCCTGCCGACCGCCTGAACCGCGTCGCAATGGATTCGCGCGCCGCGGGCCCGCGCGAGGCGCGCCACATCGGCCACCGGCTGGATGGCCCCGGTTTCATTGTTGACCAGCATGACCGCGACCAAAGCCGGACCGGTTTCACTCGCCAGCAGCCGATCGAGGGCATCGAGATCGACGACTCCTGCGCGGTCGACCGGAATCGCGATGGCGGTCGGCGCCGCGGCGCGGACCGAATCGTGCTCAATCGCCGAAATCAGCACGCGCGCGGCGGGTTGTGCCAATGCGAGGTTGTTCGCCTCGGTCCCGCCGCTGGTGAAGACGATCTGGGCCGACCGTGCGCCGACCAGCGCCGCGACCGAGGCGCGCGCCTCCTCGACGCGTCGCCGGGCCAACCGCCCGAATCGATGCACCGAAGACGGGTTGCCCGTTTCGAGGAGCGCCGCGTGCATCGCCTCGAACGCCGCTGGCCTCAGTGGCGCGGTCGCGTTGTAGTCGAGGTACACCGAACGAGTCATTTTACCGGCATTGCTCCGTTGATGGCGTAGTCAGTCCGCCGCGACCATCGGCGATTTCTCGCGCGGCCCATGTTCGATCACCCCGCTCGTTCCGAGAACACGCTTGTTGCAGACATCGGCGAGCGATACCGAGCTCAGGTAAAGATGGATCTGATTGCCGAGCTCTTCCCATAGATCATGGGTCAAGCATCGGCTGCGGTTGGACACGCAACCCGACGGCGACCCTGGCGCGCAACGCGTGGCGCGGATCGGCTCGTCGACGGCGAGGATGATATCGGAGATCCGCGTCGCCTCGACCGGATGCGCTAGTAAATAGCCGCCGCCTGGCCCACGCACGCTCTTGACCAAGCCGCCCTTGCGCAGTTTCGAAAAAAGCTGCTCGAGATAGGAGAGGGAAATCTCCTGCCGCTCGGCGATGTCGGCGAGCGCGACCGGCTGGCCCTTGCTGGTGCTCGCAAGGTCAACCATCGCCATGACGGCGTAACGTCCCTTCGTGCTGAGCTTCACCGATTTTCTCCCTTGATGGCGAATTCGACCCCTTTGACGTCGGCGGCCTTGGCCGCCGCGGGGAGTTCGCTCGCCTCGACCTGTTCGCGCAACGCTGCCAACAAGCCTTCCAGCTCGGCGACGCGCACTCGCAGCGCGCCGACATCGGCGCAGATACCGTCCATGGCGCGCGCGACCGGATCGGGAATGTCGGGGGTCGATCCGTAGGCGCAAAAGTCCTTGGCCTGCGCCGCCTGCCGCATCACCGCCTTGGCGGGGATGCCGACAACGGTGATGCCGTCCGGCACGTCCGCCAGCACGACCGCGTTCGATCCGATGCGGGCATTTGCGCCGATCACCAAGGGCCCGAGTATCTTTGCGCCGGCTCCGACGATGACTCCGTCTTTTAGCGTCGGGTGGCGCTTTCCTTGGCTGAGCGAGGTGCCGCCAAGCGTGACGCCCTGGTAAAGCGTAACGTCATCGCCGAGCTCGGAGGTTTCGCCGATGACCACGCCCATGCCGTGATCGACGAACAGGCGCCGGCCGATGGCGGCGCCGGGGTGAATTTCGATCCCGGTCAATCCGCGCCCGACATGCGACAGAAACCGCCCGACAAGCCGCCAGCCGCGACGCCAAGCGCCATGCGCCAGTCGATGAAGCAACACGGCATGGAACCCGGGGTAACAGAACACCACCTCCAGCCGCGAGCGGGCTGCAGGATCGCGGGCCATGATCGCGTCGATGTCGTCACGAAGATTCTTGAAGTTCATGGCTTCGACTACCTAGTATGCTTCGCGCTCGCCGATGCGAGGGCGCACCGTCAAACGAGCCCGCGTGCGAGCCCGGCCGAGGTCTGCTTTGGGCAGGTATATTTTACCCGAGCTAGTTAGTCAAGTATTGAACCGAAAGAATACTCAACCACTTGAAATATAATACTTATATTTCCGACCAACTTGATCGGAATTGCTTGGCCTCGCGGGGCATTCGCGGCCTCTCGGGCGCGCCCTGGGAGCGGCAATGCCTGACGTGATAATCAATGGCGCCGACGGTCGCCTCGAGGGCCGCTACTTGCCGGCGGCGCGCGGCGAGCGGGCGCCGATCGCATTGTTGTTGCACCCCCATCCGCAGCACGGCGGAACGATGCACAACAAGGTCGTCTATACCCTCAACCAATCGTTTACGCGGCTTGGTTTCTCGACCTTGCGGTTCAATTTCCGCGGCGTCGGCCGCTCGCAGGGATCTTTCGCGCGCGGCGAGGGCGAGTTGACCGACGCGGCTTCCGCCCTCGACTGGCTGCAAGCTTACAACGCCAATGCCTCGGGTTGCTGGATCGCCGGATTCTCCTTCGGCGCTTGGATCGGGATGCAACTATTGATGCGCCGCCCGGAGATCGACGGCTTCATATCGATAGCGCCCCCGGCCAATATCTACGACTTCGGATTCCTCGCTCCCTGCCCGTCTTCGGGCCTGATTGTTCACGGCGACAAGGATGAGGTCGTGCCCGAGGATGCGTCCCGCCGCCTCGCCGAGAAACTGAGCAAGCAGCGCGACATCAAGATCGATTACCGCGTGATAAAAGGCGCGAACCATTTCTTCACCGACCGTCTCGAAAAGCTGCAGACGCTGGTCGAGGACTACTTGACGCAGGCGCTGAAGCCGCCGGCCCCCGGGCGTAGCGCCGCGCGCGATACGCGGGAGCGCGAAAAGAGCAAGGCTTCAGCGCGCTAATGCCGGAGTTCAAGGCTTGCGAAACAGCCGGCCGCCGAGCATAGGGCGGGTAACGCCGGTGGTGCTGGGAAAGCTCAGCGGCAGGCCCCGCAGCGACCGTACCGCCAGGAATGCGAAGGCTTGCGCCTCGAGCGCGTCGCCATTCCAACCATGTTCCTCCGCCGTTCGGACCTCGGCGCCGAGGGCCGCACGCAGCATGGCAATCAGGGTCGGATTGCGGCGACCGCCTCCGGTGACGATCCAGGCGCGGGGCGGCGCTGGAAAGTGAGGCGCCGCCGCCGCGACGGAATGGGCGGTGAACGCGGTCAGCGTCGCGGCGCCGTCTTGCGTCGATAGCCCGGCGACCGGCGCCGGATCGAAGGCATTGCGGTCGAGCGATTTCGGCGGCGGCCGGCTGAAATAAACGTGGCTCATGAGCGCGGCCAATGCCGCAAGATCGACATGTCCCGCGGCCGCCGCGGTTCCGCCCGCGTCGCATGCGGTGCCCTGGCGCGCCAGCATCCAATCGTCGATCAGCGCATTGCCTGGACCGGTGTCGAAGGCCAGCAGTCCACGACCCGCTGCCCCGGTGTCGGCCTGCGGGCCGATCCAGGTAACGTTGGCGACGCCGCCGACGTTCAAGACGGCCAGCGGCCGCGGCAAATGAGCCGCAAGAGCGGCGTGGAAGATCGGGACGAATGGGGCGCCTTCGCCGCCGGCCGCGACGTCGGCGCTGCGAAAATCGCCGACCACGTCGATCTTGGTCCGCTGCGCGAGCAACTCGCCATCGCCGATCTGCCAGGTAAACCCTTCGCGTGGGCGGTGGACCAGCGTTTGGCCATGAAAGCCGATGACGTCGACGCCCGCCGGGGTCAACCCAGCCTCCTTCAGCAATGCGCTGACCGCGGCGGCGTGCGCGAGCGTCATGTCGCGCTCCACCGCCTTGACCGGCTGGCGGCCGCCTAGGGCGCGCCTGAGTCGTTCGCGCAAGCTCGACGAATAGGGATACGTTCGCGCCGCGCCGATGGCGGCGATCGTATGCCCCTCGGTTTCGACGAGCGCGGCGTCGACGCCGTCGAGCGACGTGCCGCTCATCAAGCCGAGGGCGCGCAATACGGGGGTCGATTGGGGCAATGGCGTTCTCTCGTAGACCGGTGCGGAACGCGACCCATGTCGTTGTCGGTCCGCATGCGATTGTGCTAAATCACCGCCGCCGCGGGCAAGCATTCCGCGCGCCCGGCGCAGTCGTTCAAGCGATGGCCAAGTCCCGATCCGATCTTCTCCGCGCCCTCTCCGAACGCGGATACATCCATCAATGCACCGATTCCGCGGCGCTCGATCTCGCCGCTTCAAAAGGCCGCATCACCGCTTACGTCGGATACGACTGTACCGCCGATTCGCTGCATGTCGGCCACCTCGTCTCGATCATGATGCTTCGCTTGCTGCAGCGCACCGGGCACCGGCCGATCGCGCTGATGGGCGGCGGAACGACCAAGGTTGGCGATCCCTCAGGCAAGGACGAAACGCGGCAGCTTCTGTCGGAAGCGACGATCGCCGCCAACATGGCGGCCATTCGGCGCAGCTTCGCCAACTTTCTCTCCTTCGATGACGGACCGACCGGCGCGATCATGGCGAATAACGCCGATTGGCTCGATGATCTGCGCTACATCGCGTTTCTGCGCGATATCGGCCGACACTTCTCGGTCAACCGAATGCTGAGCATGGACTCGGTCAAGCTGCGGCTCGAGCGCGACCAGCCGCTCACCTTCCTCGAGTTCAACTACATGGTGCTGCAATCCTACGATTTCGTCGAATTGGCGCGTCGTCACGATTGCCGGTTGCAGATGGGAGGGTCGGATCAGTGGGGCAACATCGTCATGGGCGTGGAGCTGGGGCGCCGCGTCGCCGATTTCGGGTTGTTCGGGTTGACGACGCCGCTGATCACCACCGCGTCGGGCGCCAAGATGGGCAAGACGGCGCAAGGCGCGGTGTGGCTCAACCCCGAGCGCCTTGCGCCCTATGCCTACTATCAGTACTGGCGCAACACCGACGACGGCGATGTCGGCCGGTTCCTGAAGCTCTTCACCGACTTGCCGCTGGATGAGATTGCCCGCCTAGAGGCGCTCGCCGGGGCGGAGATCAACGAGGCGAAGAAGATATTGGCCTTCGAGGCAACCAAGCTGTGTCATGGCGGCGACGCCGCGCGCGAGGCGGCCGAGACGGCGCGGCGCACCTTCGAGGAAGGGACGGCCGGCGGCGATTTACCGACGGTGCACAAGACGCGGGCGGAGCTTGATACTGGCGTGCCGTTATACGAGCTCCTCGTCGAAACGCGGCTGAGTGCAACCAACAGCGACGCGCGACGTCTGATCTCGCAAGGAGGCGCTCGCATCAACGACGCGGTCGTCCGCGATACGAAACAATCCGTGACCAGCGGTCAGCTCTCTCGGGAAGGTGTCATCAAGCTTACGGCCGGCAAGAAACGCCACGCGCTGGTGCGCGTCGTCTGATACGGCGTTTACTGCCCGTCGCGGCGCTGGTTGGGATCGGGCTCGAAGCTCGGCGGCGATCCCTTGCCGTCCTCGGATAGATCGAACAGCCCGCGAAGAAATCCTGGCGCCAGCGTCGACAGTGGCTGCACCGACACCTCGGGATCGACTATCGGACCGCTAATGGTGTAATTGGCGGCGAACAATCCGCCCCCCTTCTCGGGCACGAGAATGCGGCCGAGCAACGGAATGTTGCCGAAAACGCTGTTGAGCGCGTAGGCCGGAACCAACGTTCCGCCCACCTTGACCGATTCGGCATCCGGATCGAGCGTCCCCTTGGCGGTGATTCCCATCGCCGACCCGTAGGCGCGTGCGTCGCGAATTTTGATCTCGGCATCGAACGCTTCGAATTCGCCGTATAGACGGGTGAAGCCGATGCCTTCGCCCTTAAGCGAATCGAGAATCCCGGTGAGCAAGGCGATACTGAGTATCCGCGCCAGGCCCGGCGCATTCACCACCCGGAATTCGCCCATTTCGATCTTGCCGACCATCGGCGCGCCGGCGATCGATTCGTCGGTCGCGCCTTTAAGCTCGAATTTTCCGCCGACGATGTTGGGCGTTGCACCGACGATCTTCAACAGCGCGCCCGCGTTGTCGGCATGGGCGTACAGCGTCTGACGCCCCGCGGCGTCGGTCTTGAGATCGATCGCCGCTGGTTGGCTGGTGCCGCCGGCGACGGGGGTTTGAGCATGGAGATCGATGCGCTCCCAACGTCGCGCCGAGCGAAAGCCGTCGAGGCTCAATTGATCGAAAAATCGATCGGGCGCCAAATAGAGCCGATCGACTTTCGCGACGACGCGCAATTCGGGTCGCTCTGCGGTTCGGTTCGTTCCCGCCGTCCCGACGCCGCGATCGCGCAGGAATGGCTCGCCGTTGAAGGCCTTTCCCTCGACATCGATCGAAATTCCGTGCCGCTCGCGCGCAAACCTGCCGCGTACGTCGGTGAGCCCGACCTTGAGCGTGTCGACGTCGATGCGCGAAAGCGTTTTGCCGTTGGCCGCGAATGCGCCGCGGCCGTTGACCTGCAAGCCGCCGCCACTGGCGTGCAACAGCGGCAAATCGACCGGACGACCGTTTTCGAGACGCATCTCGACGCGCGCATTCGCCGGCACTCCTGGCGGCTTGCTCCAGTCTTGTTCGACGATCGCCAGGGTCGCGGCGTCGAGCTTCATGTCGGCCGCGAGCTGGCTGCGTCCGCCGCGCCGCTCGGTGTAGACGAGGGAAACGTCGACCGGGCCGTCGACCACTGGACGGAGATCGAATCCGAATGCGGAGCGATCGGCCGACGAAATGGTGCCGCGTGCCTTGGTTTCTCCGATAACCTGCGCGCCCGCCTGGAAGTTGCGGACCATCTCAATCTGTGCCGGCACTTGACCGACGGTAAGCGTCCCGCGGATGTCTAGACCCTTGTTGTTAAGCCGCATCGCCAGCGTCCCGTCGCGGGCATCCTGGCCGAGAACGACATCACGCAGGCCGAATTCAGAGACATCGGCGGTCACCGCCATGTCGATCTCTTCGACCTTGAGCCGATCGAGCAGGGGAAACTTGAAGCCGATTCGCACCATCGAGTTGCCGTCGAACTGAGCGGGCGTCAGGCCGATGGCCTTGATGAACTCGAGCGGCGGTCGATCGATCAATTCGAGTTGTTCGCGCAACGGGCCGCGCACGGCGACGTCGATCGACGCCAGTTCGATATCGCGACCAAGATCGGTGAGCGCGATTTTGGCGCCTTCCACTTTGAGTCGTCCCAGTTCGCCAGCGCTGGCGTCGAGATCGACCCGGTCGATTCCGACTTTTCCGGTCCCCGCCACCTTCTCCACTGGCGGCAGCCCCTTGAGGTATTGGACGGATAGACCGGTGAATCGAAAGGATCCGTCCACCTGCTCGGCCACAAGTCCACCGCCGGAATCCGTGGCTACCGACAATTGGAAGCGCCCCTCCTCGAGCACGCCCTTGGAGAGGTTTTCGATGATCCACCGCCTGGCGTTGGCGGAAGCGTTGATCGGCCACAGGCGGCCCACGTCGTCGACAAACACCTTGCGAACTGCCGCCGTCGCCGTTAAGCGCGGGTGATCGTCGAGCCCGTCGATTTCCGCGCTCGCTTGGATCTTTGTCTCGCCCAGATCGAGCGCCGCTTCGTCGATCTTCAGTCGCTGAGTCCCCTCCGAAAACTCGCCCATCAGTCGGACTTGGCGGAATTCGATGGGCTCGGAGAAAAAAGCGGGAGACACGATCCGCCCCTTGGGCCCGGCAAGATTGAAGCCCACCGAACGAACTTGGCCGTCGAGGGCCATGGCGAGATCGACGACTCCGCTCACCGTGGTTTCGAGAACGCTGAGCCGGTCGAGCCGTGAATCGACGACCCGAAGCTGGGCAAGGCCGATATCGGTGAAGCGAACCTGCCCCTCAATGCGATCGGCGCCCGTGGAATAGCTGACATTGGCCGCAAGGCGCGCCTCATTCTCCTCGATCTTGACCGTCAGGCCCAAATCCGCGCGAAGTCCGGCAGGATTGCGAAACAGCGTCACGTCCGTATCGGGGACGCTCCACGTCCGACCGTCCGCCAGGTCGTAGATTGTCGTGACACCATCGGTGATGCTGATCTGACGCAGGTATCCGCCGGGGCGCGTCGGATCAGGTTCGCGCAGGAAGTTGCCGATTATGAGCGGGATCGCCCGGCCGGCCTCCTCGACGCCCTGCGGCGCCCCGCCTTCGGCATCGGCGCCGAAGCGAAGTCCGCCTTCCTTGGTGCGAATGATCGTCAAACGCGGCCGGCGAACGTCGATCGCCACCGGAGCTACCACCCCGCGCAGCAACGCGGTGGCCGAAAGACTCAGGTCCAACTCGGGGATTCGCGCCACCATCGCCCCTTCGCCGCGAGAGACGGTGACGTTCAGCACTTTAAGATCGAGATTGCGCTCCCACCCTGTCCAGGCCAGCACGGTCTCGTCGAAGGTGATTTGGGCGCCCTGCACTTCGGCGTTGAGGCTGCGCTCGATGATCGGCGCAAGGAAGCCGAGGGGGATCGGTCCGGCCGACAGCCGCCAGGCGAAAATCGCCGCCGCAGCCGCGACGATGACCACTATGCTCACGAGTACTTCGACGACAAGCTTGGAGAGGCGGATCACCATTGGCGCTTGCCCTGCATTTCCTCAATTCACGCTCAAGCCATAAATTGTTCGCGCCACTTGACCCTCGCGCCGCGCATGCGCTCCAGTGTGAGCCAAAATCGTGCGAGAGGAAATGACCGAGTTCTTTTCCGGATTTGCCGAGGCGCGATGGCCCCAGCCCGGCGACCGCGATCGCGTCGCCCAGGAGCTTGCCGCTTGGCTGGCGGCGGCCGAGGAGATCGACGATCCGGAGACCCGCAGCCGCGCCAAGCGACTTAGCGGCATGAAACTCGTCAGGAATGCGCTCGCCGCCGTTTTCGGAAATTCTCCCTATCTCGCCGATTGCGCGTTACGCCAGCCGGGGTTCCTCGTCGACCTGCTAAGCGCCGGCCCCGACGAGGCCCTTCGCCGTCTCTCGGCCGAACTCGCCGCGACGCACCGCGCGTCGGCTTCGATCGCCGACCTAATGGCTGGCCTCAGGATCGCCAAGCGCCGCGCCGCGCTGACGGTCGCGCTCGCCGATATCGCCGCGCTTTGGCCACTCGAGCGGGTCACTGCGGCGCTCAGCGACTTCGCCGAGCTGGCCCTCGACCTCGCGGCGCGACATTTGCTGCGCGAGGCGGCATCCGCCGGGGCGTTCCGACTGCCACATGCCGATGATCCGGCGCGCGACTCGGGTCTGGCGATCATCGGCATGGGCAAGCTCGGCGCCCGTGAGCTCAATTATTCGAGCGATATCGACATCATCGTTCTGTACGACGACGAGACGATCGAAACCGATTCACCGGAGGCGTTGCGACATCATTTCGTCCGGCTGGCGCGCGGGCTGGTCAAGATCATGCAGGAGAGCACGCCCGAGGGCTACGTCTTGCGCACCGATCTGCGGCTACGGCCCGATCCCGGTTCCACCCCTCTCGCCATATCGATGACCGCGGCGGAGATTTACTACGAAAGCTTCGGCCAGAACTGGGAACGCGCGGCGATGATCAAGGCGCGCGCCGTCGCCGGCGACATCGCCGCCGGACAAGCATTCCTTTCTCGGCTGCGGCCCTATGTCTGGCGCAAGCACCTCGATTTCGCGGCGATTCAAGACATCCACTCGATCAAGCGGCAGATCAACGCCCATCACGGCGGAGCGCGCATCGAACTCGGCGAACACAACATCAAGATTGGCCGTGGCGGCATCCGCGAGATCGAATTTTTCGTGCAGACGCAACAGCTGATCTGGGGTGGCCGAACCCCATCGCTACGCAAGGCGGCGACGTGCGATGCGCTCGCCGCGCTCGCCGAAGCTGGGCGTGTACGCACCGATACCGCGGCCGAGCTGCAGGAATCGTATCGGTTCCTTCGGCAGGTGGAGCACCGCCTGCAGATGGTCGACGACAGGCAGACCCACAGCTTGCCCTCCGAAGGCCCGCGAATGGACGCACTGGCCGTCTTTCTGGGTTTCAAGAACGGCAAGGAGTTCGGGAGCGAGATGCTGAAGCATTTGCGGCGCGTCGAGGGACATTACGCACGGCTGTTCGAGGAAGCGCCCACCCTATCGGGTCCCGGAAATCTGGTTTTCACCGGCGCCGAAGACGACCCGGCGACCCTGCGAACGCTCGCCGAAATGGGGTACACGGATCCCAAACACGTCGCCGGGGCGATCCGCGGCTGGCATCATGGCCGCGTCCGCGCCATGCGCTCGGTCCGCGCGCGCGAATTGCTGACCGAACTGGTGCCCGCGTTGCTGCAGGCGCTGGCCCGCACGCCGCAACCCGACGCCGCATTGCGCAAGTTCGACGAATTTCTTGCCCGGCTGCCCGCCGGCGTGCAGCTCTTTTCGCTGTTTCACGCCAATCCCGGCCTGCTCGATCTGGTCGCCGAGATCATGGGTGGCGCGCCGCGACTGGCGGAGACGCTTGCCCGTCACACCCACCTGCTTGACGCGGTGCTGAGCGAGGGATTCCTCACCGCGCTGCCTGACCGCGCGTCGCTTGACGCCGATCTGGGCCGCGCGCTCGAGCAGGCGCGCGATTTTCAGGACGTGCTCGACATCGCACGGCGTTGGAACGCCGAGCGGCAATTCCAGATTGGCGTGCAGCTCCTGCGCGGCGCCGCGACGCCCGAACGCGCCGGCGCGGCGCTGGCCGACGTCGCCGAGACGGTGATCGCGGCGATGCAGCCGGCGGTCGAAGCCGATTTCGCCCGCCAGCACGGTCAAGTCAAGGGCGGACGGCTCGCGGTCGTCGCCATGGGCAAGCTCGGTGGCCGGGAGATGACGATCACGTCCGACCTCGATCTGATCTTCATTTATGCCGCCGAGCCGAATATCGAGCAATCGACCGGCTCGCGCGGCCTGCCAGTGCCGCTTTTCTACGCTCGCCTCGCCAGCCGACTGATCAACGCGCTGACCGCATTGACCGGCGAGGGCCGCCTGTACGACGTCGACATGAGACTGCGCCCGTCGGGCAATAAGGGTCCGCTGGCGACCAATCTCGATGGGTTTCTCGTCTACAATCGCGATTCGGCGTGGACTTGGGAAATTATGGCGCTGACGCGCGCTCGGCCGATTACAGGACCGCCGGCGTTTCAGGCCGAGATTGCCGCTGCGATCCGTGACATTCTCACCCGCCCTCGCGACCCCCCCAAGCTGATCTCGGACATCGCGGCAATGCGCGCGCTAATCGCCCGCGAGCATCCGTCACGCGATCCGTGGGAAGTCAAGCATTGGCGTGGTGGACTGATCGACGTCGAATTCATCGCGCAATATTTGCAGCTTCGGCACGGAACCGAGCGGCCTCAGATCCTCGCGACCAATACGCGGGAGGCTTTGGCCTCCGCGATGGCGGCTGGCGTGCTGGACGAGGAGGCGGGAGATGCCTTGATCGCGGCGCATCGCCTCTGGCAGGCGGTGCAGAGCCTGCTGCGACTTTGCGTCGAGGGACCATTCGACGCCAGCAACGCGCCCGACGCGCTGAAACGGGCGCTGGCGCGTACGGCGGGCGCAAGCGATTTCACCGCGCTCGAAGCGCGCATGCTCGCCGACGCATCGCGTGTCAGACTGATCTTCGATCGAATGATTCCCTCCGCCGAGGGCGGCGAGGCCGTGAAACGAGCCTAGCTGCCATGTCGTTCGAACCCAACGAGAAAGGACTCAATCGCCATGCCTACCGACGCGCGTGAGCTCGAGATCGGCGACAAGGCGCCGGATTTCGACCTGCCGACCGACGGAGCGGGGAAGCTGCGCCTGTCGGACCTGCGCGGTCGCAGGGTCGTGCTGTATTTCTATCCCAAGGACAACACCTCCGGATGCACCAAGGAGGCCTGCCGATTCAACGAGGAACTGCCCGACTTCCGCAAGTTAAAGGCGGAAATAGTCGGCGTATCGCGCGACAGCATCACCAGCCACGACGGCTTCAGGAAGAAATACCGCCTCGGCTTCAAGCTCGTCGCCGACGTCGACGGCAAGGCATGCGCCGCCTACGGCACATGGGTCGAGAAAAGCATGTATGGCCGCAAATACATGGGAATCGATCGCGCGACGTTCTTGATCGACGAAAAGGGCGTGATACGCGGAGTCTGGCGCAAGGTCAAAGTCCCCGGCCACGTCGAAGCCGTCTTGGCCGCGGCCAAAGCCTTGTAGCCTCGATCGGTATCGAGCGTCCCAGTCCGATTACGCGTTAAAGGTCACGGGCAGCCAGGGTCCTCGCGCCTGGCCGCAGCCAGCGCGAGGCCCACTGCCGACTTCGGGATTACCGCTTTTTCTTGCCGCGCATCCCGGCGTTCTTGAGCGCCGTCACCATCGTCCGTTCGTCGAAGGCGGGACAACTGACGATCTTGCCGTAGCCCTGCTCACCGTACCACACCGAGAAGGCCAGCATCGCTTCGCTGCTCGGCGCGTCGACCACGTCGACGAAATCATAGACACCTTGCGTGTAGTACACGCTCTCGAGCCTGATCCCGAGCAGCTTCAGCTTGGCGCGCGCGGTCGTCGTGCGTTTTTCTTGCTTGGTCAGGAATTGCGGACTGAGCGTGCCGAGAAGTACGTACCTCATTGCTGGGACCTCCTGCCGGTTTGGGCCTGATTTAACACGTGCTGGCGCCGCGTCGTCGAGCGGTCAGCTATTCCGCGGCGCTTGCCGCGGCGCCGCCGCTGCCCTTGAGTCGCGCCGCGAGCGATGCTTCGAGAAAGCGGTCGATGTCGCCATCGAGCACGCCGGCGGTGTCGCTGGTCTCGACCGCTGTGCGCAGGTCCTTGACCATCTGATAGGGCTGCAGCACGTAGGATCGTATCTGATGGCCCCAGCCGATGTCGCTCTTCGACTCGTGCTCGGCCAAAGCGGCGGCTTCGCGCTTTTGCAGCTCCGCCTCGTACATCCGCGCGCGCAGCATTTTCCAGGCGCGTTCGCGGTTCTTGTGCTGCGAGCGCTCGGTCTGGCAGGCGACCACGATTCCCGTCGGAACATGGGTCAGACGCACCGCGCTCTCCGTTTTGTTGACGTGCTGGCCGCCCGCGCCCGAGGCGCGATAGACGTCGGTGCGCACGTCGCCTTCGCTGATCTCGATCTGAATCGTGTCGTCGACCACCGGATAGACCCATACGGAGGCAAAGCTGGTATGGCGTCTCGCGTTCGAATCGAACGGCGAGATGCGGACCAGCCGGTGCACGCCGCTTTCGGTCTTGAGCCAGCCATAGGCATTCGGGCCGACGATTTTGAGGGTCGCCGACTTTATTCCCGCTTCCTCGCCTGGGCTGACCTCCTCGAATTCAGCCTTGTAGTCGTGACCCTCGGCCCAGCGCATGTACATGCGCAGGAGGATTTCCGCCCAATCTTGCGATTCGGTGCCGCCGGCGCCGGCGTGAATCTCGAGATAGGCGTCGTTGCCGTCGGCCTCACCGGACAGCAGCGCTTCGAGACCGCGCTTCTCCGCCGTCTCGCGCAACTTGGCGAGCGCCTGTTCGCCCTCTTTGATCGCCGCCGGATCGCCCTCGGCCTCGCCAAGCTCGATCAGCGTCATGGCGTCCTCAAGCTCGCGTTCGAGCGCGCGGAAACTGGCGAGCGCCTTGTCGAGCTGTGCCCGCTCGCGCAACAAGGCCTGCGCCTTTTGCGCGTCATTCCACAGCCCCGGATCGTTCGCTATCTCGTTCAGTTCAGCGAAACGCGCGACCGCCCGATCCCAGTCAAAGGTGCCTCCTCAGCAGTTCGAGCGACTGCTTGATTTCGGCGGCGATCGTGGAAATTTCTGCGCGCATGTCTCAAGGGAGTCCGTGATTGGTCAGTCGATCACCGGCCCTAGTATAACCCGCCGCCCTCGCTCGCCGGAACCGGCGTCGCGACCGCGCCGGCGACTCCAGGGCCGCCGTCGACCAGCGGGCCGCGCGGCGAGTTTTCGCTGCCGGGCTTGAATGCCTCCCAGATCGCTTTGGGATCGCTTGCCCGCGCGAACTCCCCCGAGGTCGGATTGACCCGCACCAGCCGGATGCCGGGCGGAATACGGAAGGGCGTCGACGCGCGGTTTTCCAGCACTTCGGCCATGAAGTCGCGGAACACCGGCAACGCTACCGAACTGCCGGTTTCGCGCTCGCCGAGCGTGCGCGGCGTGTCGAAGCCCATGAATACTCCCGCCACCAAGTCGGGCGTGAAGCCGATGAACCAGGTGTCGTGGCTGTCGTTGGTCGTGCCGGTCTTGCCGGCGAGCGGCCGTCGCAGTTCGACCAATCGGCGCGCCGTGCCGCGCTCCACGGCGCCCTGCATCATCGACACCATTTGGTAGGCGGTGGGGGCGTCGACCACGCGCTCGCGCAGGTCGGGAATCTGCGGCGCCGGCAGACCTGGCGACCATTGCGCGTCGCTGCATCCTTCGCATGGGCGCCTGTCATGCTTGAAGATCGTCCTGCCCGTACGATCTTGCACCCGGTCGATCCAGGTCGGAGTGATCTTGAGACCGCCATTGACCAGCATCGCGTACGCAGCAGTAAGCTTGAGCAGCGTCGTCTCGCCGGCCCCCAGCGCCATCGAAAGATGCGGCGGCATGGAATCGACGATGCCAAACCGCCTGGCGTAGTCGACCACCTTCTCCATGCCGATGCTGTCGGCGAGCCGTACGGTCATCAGGTTGCGCGACTGCTCGATGCCGACGCGCATGGGGACGGGACCCAGAAAATCGCGTCCATAGTTCTTCGGCTTCCACAGCCCGAGTCCCACGCCTTGCTCCAGCGCCACCGGTCCATCGAGGATAATGCTGGTCGGGGTGAATCCGGAATTGAGCCCGGCCAGATAAACGAACGGCTTGAACGCCGAGCCGGGTTGGCGCTGCGCCTGCGTCACGCGGTTAAATTGGCTGGCCTCGAAGCTCCATCCGCCGGTCATCGCCAGCACGCGCCCGGTATGAGGATCGAGCGAAACGACGGCGCCGCCGATGGCGGGAATCTGACGCAGCGCGTACTCGTCGCTTTTGCCCTCGATGCGCTCGACGACGACGATGTCGCCGACCGCAAGCGCATCGGCCGGCTGGCGCAATGGCGGGCCAAGCTTCTGATCTTCGAGCGTCTTTCGCGCCCAGCGCATCGCCTCAAAGGGAATCGAGCCCTTGGCGCCATTGGCGAAGCCGATGTCGGCGACATTCGGCGTCAGGGCGAGAACCGTGGCGATCTCCCAAGGTGCTAGCGCAGGGACGCGAGGCATCGCATTGAGCCGTTCGCGCCAAGCCGGCCCTGGTTCAATCTGGCCCAGCGCGCCGCGGTAGCCGTGCCTCCGGTCATAGGCGATGAGGCCGCTGCGCAGCGCGCGATCGGCGGCCGCCTGCAGCCGCGGGTCGAGCGTCGTACGCACCGAGAGCCCGCCTCGGTAAAGCTGGTTCTCGCCGTAACGCGCCAAGATTTCGCGCCGCACTTCCTCGGCAAAATAGTCGGCACGGACCAGCACCGACTCGTCGCGCACTCGCAGCGTGATCGGCGTGTTGCGCGCCGCCTCGGCCTCGGCGGCGGAGATGATGCCGTCTTCGAGCATGCGCCCGAGGGCCCAGTCGCGACGCGCCTTCGCCGCCTCGGGATAGCGGGCGGGGTTATAATTGTTGGGCGCCTTCGGCAGCGCGGCGAGGAACGCCGCCTCGGCGATGGTCAGGTCGTCGAGCGACTTATCGAAGTAGTAAAGCGCGGCGGCCGCCACGCCATAGGCGCTGGCGCCGAGGTAGATTTCGTTCATATACAGTTCGAGGATTTGCTCCTTGCTAAGCGCTTCCTCGATGCGCATCGCAAGCAACGCCTCGCGTACCTTGCGTTCGATCGACACCTCGTTCGTCAGCAAGAAGTTCTTGGCGACCTGTTGGGTGATTGTTGAGGCGCCCACCGGACGCCGGTTCTGGCCGAGTTGCGCCAGGTTGGTCAGCGCGGCGCGAACGATGTCGGGAAAACTGATGCCGTGATGGCTGTAAAAATTCTTGTCCTCGGCCGACAGGAACGCCTCGATGACGAGTTTGGGAATGACCTCGATCGGCACGTAGAGCCGCCGTTCGGTGGCGAACTCGGCGAGGATGCGTCCATCGCCAGCGTGGACGCGGGTCAAGATCGCCGGCTGATATTTCGCCAGCTGCTGGTGATCGGGCAGTCCACGCCCAAAATGCCATATCGCCAGGGCCACCGCTCCGGCCCCGCCGACGATCGCGAGCACGAGAAGAATGAACAATGCGGTCAGCAGCTTACGCATAACGGGGAGCGATCTCTCGGCGGCGGCAGGGGCGCATCGTCATGGCGCCCATTTGACCACAAAAAAAGTGACCGAGAAATGACCGGTCAACGCCGAACGGAGTGTTTGGCGAAATATTTATCCAATGAGCGAACGATGCCGGCGGCGACCTTTCTGCGGTGGTGCTGGCGGTTCAGCAGGCGCTCCTCGTCAGGATTTGAGAGATAACCGAGTTCGACCAAGATCGATGGGGTGTCGGGGGCCTTGAGCACGGCAAAGCCGGCGAAGCGGTGCGGCTTCGCCGGCAAAAGCGGGACGTCGTGCGCCAGCTCCTGTACCAGGACTCCGGCTAGGATGGCCGATTGATTGTTGGTTTCGCGCTGCGCCAGGTCGATCAAGATCGTCGCCACCTCGGGCGTCTCGTTGGACAGATCGACGCCGGCGATGATGTCGGCGCGATTTTCGCGTTGCGCCAGCGCCGCGGCTTCGGAATCCGAGGCGGTCTCCGACAACGTGTATATGGACGCGCCGCTAGTGTGACGGTTGCCGATCGAATCGGCGTGGATCGACACGAACAAATCGGCGTTCAGTGCGCGCGCTTTGGCGACGCGGTCGCGCAACCGGAGGAAAATGTCGCTGTCGCGCGTCAGATGAACGCGGTAGCGGCCGGTCGCCTCGAGCTGTTGCTTGACCTCGCGCGAAATGCCGAGCGTGACGTTCTTCTCCATTGTGCCGCGCGCGCCGATGGCGCCGGGATCGACGCCGCCGTGGCCAGGATCAATGACGATGATCCGCTTGTCGCCGCTCCGCCGCGCGCTTGGCTTGGTCGCCTCGGGCTTGGGCGGTACCGTCACCGCCGTCGGGGTCGGCTTGGGGACCACCGTTATGCGCGATCCCGGTGCGGCGGCAAGTTGGGGCGTGTCGACAACGCGGGCTGTCTCGCCCGCAACCTGTTTGAGATCGCTTCCCGATGGCGCCCACGGCTGGACGGCGGCCTGGAACTCAAGCGGCGACGCGCGCTCCAATTCGAAGATCAGGCGCTGCGCCTTCTTGGCGCCGGCAAGCGCGTAGCCGACTTTGCGGATTCGGGCGGGCGCCGAAAGATCGAACACCAGCCGCGACGTTTCGGTGTCGAACTGGCCGTAGCGGTAGCCGGCGATAACGCCCTTTGGGCTGTGCGTCACGCTGTTCAGACGGAAATCCAGCACCGGAAAGTCGACGACCAGCCGCATCGGCTCGCTGAGAAATAGCGCGCGGTACTCGGCACGCTGGCTTAGATCGACGGTGATCTGCGTCAGTCCGCCGATGTCGCGCACGGCGATAGCGCTGACCACCCCTTGCGTGGCCGCCAGTACGCCCGTGGTAGCCAAGGTCAGCGCGACCGCAAGCCCGGCCGTCACATGCCGTACAGCAAACACCGTAGTCCCCTGTCGCGAATCCAGAGTCGAACAATATCCGTTATCGATCAATGGTTTCAATCGAAAAGCGAGGAAATTGCTTTGGTCTCTAACAATATCCCATTGTGGTCACGGTAGGCCGCCTGTATGTTACCGCTGCCTGTGGATCGGCAGCCGCCCTGTTCGGGATGGGCGCCGGATTGCGCCCCGGTGACGGCGGCGCCACAGGTGGTATGTACACGGAAGCCGACTTAACGGACGCTGTGGTTGACCCGGTTCGATGCGACCATCCGGTCGACGCGCCGGAGGGCGAAGGGCGAGTTCCCTCGCTACCGTTGGCACCGTCGAGGTTCGGCTTTGGATTCACTGGCGTAGCGCCTCGTGCGCGCTGCTTGCGGCTCTGTTGAGCCCACGCTGTCAGCGCTATTTGGCGGCAACGCCCCGCTCTTTGGAGATCCCTGAAATATGGTGAAGCGTATGCTGATTGACGCGACACACCCGGAAGAAACGCGGGTGGTCGTGGTCAACGGAAACCGACTAGAGGAATTTGATTTTGAAACATCCACGAAAAAGCAGCTTAAAGGGAACATCTATCTTGCCAAGGTGACGCGCGTCGAGCCGTCGCTGCAAGCTGCGTTCGTGGACTTCGGCGGGAACCGCCATGGTTTCCTCGCCTTCAACGAAATCCATCCCGACTACTATCGCATCCCGATCGCCGACCGCGAGGCGCTACTGGCCGCGCAACGCGCTGAAGTCGATGACGATGCGGACATTGCGCGACCGGTCAAATCAACTCCCGCCGTCGAGCTGCCGGAGATGCCGCACGCCCCGACACCCGACGTCATCGAGGCGGCGGCGCCATCCGGCGACGAGGTCGACATTGGCGAACCGAAGCTTGAGCAAGGGCCGGGCGGTGGCGAGGCGCCGCTCCTGTCATCGCTGCCGACCATTCATGGCGAGCCGGATGCGGGCGATTCGAACGTCAAGCCCGGTGGCGAAACGCCGAGCGACGCTCCTCCCGTTGCCTCAGCCCCGAGCGACGCCGTTGTCGCCGAGCCGCCGCAGTCGGCCGAAGTGCAGGCCACGCCGCCGAGCGATTTACTCCAATCTGGCGCCGGCGAGCAGCCGTCGAGCGGCGCGCCATGGGCCGCTTTCCCGTTTTCAGGCGACCTCGGCCCATCGCCGGCGGGCGAAGGCTCGCAGCCGACGCCGCTCGTTCCCGCTGCCGAATCGCCGAATGGCGCGACCCCGCCGGTCGAATCGGTGGGCGGCGAAGAGATCGATGAAATCGAGCACCGGCGGCGCCTGCGGCCAACGCGGCACTACAAGATCCAAGAAGTCATCAAGCGCCGCCAAGTGCTACTGGTCCAGGTGGTCAAGGAGGAGCGCGGCACCAAGGGCGCCGCGCTGACGACGTATCTTTCGCTCGCCGGGCGCTACTGCGTACTGATGCCGAATACCGATCGCGGCGGCGGGATCTCGCGCCGCATCACCAGCGCACAGGACCGCAAACGCCTCAAGAGCATCATGGACGAATTGCAGGTGCCCGATGGCATGGCGGTGATCTTACGCACCGCTGGGATGGAGCGCAGCAAGCCGGAGATACGCCGCGACTACGAGTATCTCATGCGCTTGTGGGACGACATTCGCGAACTGACGCTGAAGTCGACCGCGCCGGCCCTAATCTACGAGGAAGGCAATCTGATCAAACGGGCGATCCGCGATCTCTACAGCCGTGACATCGAGGAGATCCTGGTCGAGGGCGACGACGGCTACAAGGCCGCAAAATCGTTCATGAAGATGCTGATGCCGAGCCATGTCGGCCGCGTTCAGCTCTACAATGACCCGGCCGTGCCGTTGTTTCAGCGTTTCCAGGTCGAAAGCGAGATCGACGCGATCCACCAGCCGACGGTGCGACTCAAGTCAGGTGGCTACATCGTCATCGGCCAGACCGAAGCGTTGGTCGCCATCGACGTCAACTCCGGCCGTTCGACTCGCGAACGTCACATCGAGGAGACGGCGCTCAAGACCAATCTCGAGGCGGCCGACGAAATCGCTCGTCAGTTGCGATTGCGCGATCTCGCCGGGCTCATCGTCATCGACTTCATCGACATGGAGGATACGCGCCATCAGCATCAAGTAGAGCGCCGCCTCAAGGAAGCGATGAAAAACGACCGCGCGCGCATCCAGATCGGCCGCATTTCGCCGTTCGGCCTGCTGGAGCTGTCGCGCCAACGCCTGCGGCCAAGCCTCGCCGAGGTTTCGAGCGAGCGTTGCCCGCATTGCGGCGGCACCGGTTACATCCGGTCGACCGAGTCGACCGCCTTGCACGTTCTGCGCGGCATCGAGGAAGAAGGCATGAAGCTGCGAAGCGCCGAGTTACTGGTGCACGTGCCGACGACGGTGGCGATGTATATCCTCAACCAAAAGCGGTCGGCGCTCGCCGCCATCGAGAGCCGGTACGGGCTCAAGGTGATGCTCGAACGCGATGAAGCCCTGATCCCGCCGGCATATCGTCTCGATCGCTTGCGGGCGCGCTCCGCGGACGTGAGCGCCCCGCAACCGCCCAGCACGACGCTGGTCTCGGCGGCGCACCAAGTCGACGAGGTCGAGGAACCCGCAGCGGAGCCGGCCTTCGAGGAATCGGCGGAGCACATCCCGGCGCCCGTGGAGGCGCAACCCGCCCCGCGTCCGGCGCGTGACATGTCCGTCCATCGCGGCGATGCGCCCTCCGGCGATAATGCGAACGAACCTGGCGATGGGCGCCGCCGCCGCCGCCGCCGCCGCCGCCGCCGCGGACGCGGCGACGATGCGGCGGGCCAGCACAGTGTGCATGCCGGCGAACCGGGGAGCGATCGCCCGCCGCACGGTCAACCACGGCCCCATCCGAGCGCTCCACCCGAGCCGACTCCGGCAGGCGAACCGCATGCCGAGGCAGGCGTCCCGTCCCGTCCGCCGCATCAATATCGGGAGCACGGCGAGCACGAAGGCGAGCAGCTCATTGGCCGACGTCGACGACGTCGCGGCCGGCGTGGCGGTCGGCGGCGCAGCGGACATGGCGCCGAGGGCGCGCCGCCAATGGGAGGAGCAATGGAGCCGCGAGAGCCAACGGAAATTGAAGGCGGCAGGGTGTTGCGTGGCCCAGGACACGAGCCCGGAGGCCCGGCCGAAATCGGCGTACCGATCGAAACGGCGGAGGGCAACGGCCAGCCGTCATTTAGCGCCCCAGAAGCCCATGACTGGCCATGGAATCGCCATGACGAGACGTCGCGTGAGGCGCCTCCACATCGGGCGGCAAGCGCGGAGCCGCAAGGCGAGCCTCGCATTGACGCGCGCGAAGAGCCGCCACGCAGCTCGCAACAAATCGCCGAACTCGGCTTGCCGACCGCGGAGGCGGCATCCGTGCCCACCGCCGTAGATGGTGGATCGACCACGCCTGCCCCGGAGTCCGAGAAAGTCGCGCCGAAGGGCCCGCCACGGCGCGGCTGGTGGCGGCGCCTGACCGAGTAGCGTTGTCGCGACGCGCGATCCGCGCGAGAGACGCCATAGATGGACGCGAGCGATCTGCGCATCTTCGAAGCGGTCGCCCGGTTGGGCGCGATGAATCGCGCCGCGAGCGAGCTTAATACGGTTCAGTCCAACGTGACCGCGCGCATCCGCGCGCTCGAAAGAGAGTTGGAGACGCCGCTGTTCCGCCGTCATCGCGGCGGCGTCGTGCTAACTGCGGCGGGTGAGCGGCTGCTACCCTACGCCCTACGCATACGGCGCATGATCGATGAGGCGCGCAGCGTGGCGCGCGATGACGGCGCGCCCAAGGGCCGCCTCATCGTCGGCGCACTCGAAAGCACCGCCGCGCATCGCCTCTCGCCGCTACTCGCCGACTACGTCGCGGCGCATCCGGCCGTCGATCTGGTGCTGCGCACCGGTACGAGCTGCGAGTTGATCGACAAGACGCTCGCTTACGAGGTCGATGGCGCGTTCGTTTGCGGTCCGGTGGATCATCGCGATCTGGTCGGCGAAGTCGTATTTCGCGAAGAACTCGTTTTGGTCACGGCGCGCGGTGCGCGTGGCTTCGCGGCGCTGCCGCATGCCCGCGATCTCAAGCTGGTCGTATTGCGGGCTGGCTGTTCGTACCGCCAACGCCTTGAGACGCTCCTCGCCGCACGCGGCGTGGCGGCGACGCGGATTCTCGAGTTCGGAACGCTCGATGCGATCGTCGCCTGCGTCGCCGCAGGCCTCGGCGTAACGCTGCTGCCAAAAACCGTCGTCGCCCAGGCCGTTCGCGATCGGCGCGTGCGCGAGCATGAACTTGCCCCTGTCGAGGCCGCAGTCGAGACGCTATTCATCCGCCGCCGAGACGCGCATATCTCGAGCGCGCTCGCCGCATTCCTTGACGCCGCACGCCGGGCGGAGCGCATCGCGGCGAACGCCGCCGAATGAATCTATCTGCGGCGACGATAACCGTTATCATCTAAAAGCGTTTGGCACGCGTTCGTGCACCGCCTAACTTTGTCGCCCGTGCGGGCGACGTGGAGGCGTGGCATGGCGATCGAAACTCCGCTCAGCAGGCGGCTTGGGTTGCGCCATCCGATCATCCAGGCACCGCTCGCCGGCGGAGGCGACACCCCAGCTCTGGTCGCCGCGGTGAGCGACGCTGGCGCGCTCGGTTTCATCGGCGCCGCATACTTGACCGCGGCCCAAATCGCCGAAACGGCCAGGGTAGTGCGGGCCATGACAACGCGGCCTTTCGGGATCAACCTTTTCATTGCGACGCCGCTCTCCGAAACGCCGAACGACCCCAGTCCTGCAATTGCGCGCCTCGCGCCCTATTTCGCCGAGCTTGGGCTGCCGCCGCCGGCGCTCCCACAGACAAGCGCGTCTTCGTTCGACGCGCAGTTTGCCGCCGCGCTCGCCTCTGGCGCGGCAGTGTTCGGCTTCACGCTCGGTCTCATGGATGAGAGCGCGGCCGCAGCGGTCAAGGCGCGTAAGATGTTCCTCGTCGGAACCGCCACGACCGTCGAAGAGGCGACCGCGCTCGAACGGCGCGGCGTAGAGGCCGTCGTCGTGCAGGGCAGCGAGGCGGGCGGACATCGCGCCACCTTCGCAGGAGAGTTCGCGGGCGCGATGATCGGCACCATGGCGCTGGTGCCGCAGGTCGTCGATGCCGTGCGTATTCCGGTGATCGCTTCGGGCGGAGTAATGGACGGGCGCGGCATTGCAGCCTCGCTGGCGTTGGGCGCGGAAGCGGTGCAAATGGGGACCGCGTTCCTCGTCACGGCCGAAGCGGGCATCCCGGACGTTTACAAGCAGGCGATACTCACCGCCGCCGAGCACGAAACACGCATTACCAGGGCATTCTCCGGTCGGCCCGCGCGCGGCATCGTCAATCGCTTTATGCGCGAAATCGACGCGGCGGAGCGCGAGGCCGCCGGCGACATCCTTCCCTTCCCGCTGCAGAACGCGCTGACGCGACCGTTGCGCGCCGAGGCGGCGAGGCGCGGCCGATCCGAGTTTCTTTCGCTATGGGCCGGCCAAGGCGTGCGCATGGCGCGCCCGCTGCCAGCGAGCCAACTCGTCGCACGGCTTGGCGAGGAGACCGTGGCGGCGTTGCGGCGTGTCTGCGCCGCGCCGCCTTCAGTTAGCTCCGCATTGCGGTCCGAGTGATCCCGTTCTTTTCACCCGGCGGCGCCGTTGGTCGCCGTCGTCGGGTCGATCACGCGCTTGACCTCGGTGATCTTCGACGCCGGGAAGCCGCTGATCTCGGCGTGTTTGCGAATCACCGCCTCGCTCTCGGCAAGGTAGACGCAGAATGTCTTGTCGTTGGTGACGAATGACTCGAGCCACTGAATGTCGGCGCCGAGCCGCGCCAGGGCCGCGTTCGACTTTTTTGCCGCTTCGCGTAACTGTTCGCCTTCGAACTGGCCAACTTTGGGAATCTCGCGCTCGATAACGTAGCGGTGCATTGATCTGTCCTTTCGTCTGTTGATCGCGGCGAGCGATGGTTCGCCGTCGTGACGCTACGTCTAACTCCAGCTGGGGCGCCGGGATATCCGCCACCGGCCATCGTTATCCGCGCCAAGCAGAAATCGCAGCACCGAAGGACTATCCGAAATCCGCAATAAACATCGCCACGGCTCGGCGGCGACTGCTTGGTCGACTTTCGCATGCTATGCTCGAAACGACGGGGGCAGCCAATGAGTCTGGCGATAGCGCCGCGATTGGAAAACCGGCGCATCTTCCACAGCCGGGACGCCGAGGAAACGCGGGCATTCCTCGACGGAAAGGAATACCGCTTCGACATCGCGCCCAGGCAGGCGCGGCTTCTCGACGCGCGGATCAATGGCGTCTACATGCCCGACCTCTACGTCGGGTACGTCCAGTACGGCGCGGCATCGGTAGCGTTGTCGCCGGGATTGGCGCGCGGTGATTATTGGCTCCAATTGCCATTGCACGGACGGCTCGAAGCCGTTGTCGGCAGAGATCATGTGCCGTGCGATCCGAGCCGCGCCGCCATCCTCTCCCCCGGTCGCGACCGCTGTTGCCTCAGATCGGAAGCGGACAGCGCGCGCATCCAGGTCGCGCTCACCAAGGAGGCACTGGCCAGGCAGCTCTACGCCTTGCTCGGCGAGCCGCGCGAGGCGCCGGTCGACTTCGCGCCGGCGATCGATCTCACGAACGGACATGGCCGCAGTGTCGCGCGTTTCGTATGGATGGCGGTGGCCGATCTCGAACACGCCGATTCGGTGCTTTTGAATCCGAAGATCAAGAGCGCCTTCGAGCAGTTCATTGTCACCGCGCTATTGCTGTCGCAACCGCACAACCACAGCGACGCGCTGCGCCGGCAAAATCGGCCGATCGCGCCGCGCGACGTCAAACGCGCCATCGACTTCATGGAGGTCCATGTCGCGTCGACGCTGACGCTCGCCGATATCGTCGTCGCTTCCGGAGTGCCCGGCCGAACGTTGTTCAAGCATTTCCGCGATTTCAAGGGCGTCTCGCCGATGCAGTATCTGCGCAATGCGCGCTACACGCGAATTCGCGACGAGCTCTTGCGCGCCGACGCCGATGCGAGCGTGACCGAGATTGCGCTGCGTTGGGGCGTCGCGCATATGGGGCGATTTTCGGTCGAGTACCGTCGGCGCTTCGGCGAAAGCCCATCGCATACATTGGGCGGGCGCCGAAGCTCCAACACGCATCGAGCGTGAAACTAGACCGGAGATTGCCGACGGCGATCGATGATTCGGTGATCTATTGCCGGCATACAGGCTCGCCGGCGCTTGCAGCCCCGCTTATCGAGCCGAGCAGTCCGCCGAAGTCGGCTTCGGCACGCAATTCACGCAGGTGAATATAGCGCCTTTACCTCATTGGATAGCGCTTCGTCCGGAGCCTCCAGTCGCCGACGGCATACGATCTCGGCGCGTCGGCTAATGCTCAAACTTGCGTCGTCGACGCGGCCGAAATTGTCGCCCTTCTCCTTGGTCGCGACCGCGCGTTTGAACCAGTCGATCGCGAGGTCGAACCGGCCGAGCATCGACAAGCAGTATCCCACTTGGTGCAGGCTGCTACCGACGCTTTCGTAGTCGATCCGACCGTGCGCATCGCCGCGCTCGCTCGCCTCGACGGCGCGCTCGAACCATGGCCGCGCCGACTCGAATTGCTGGGCCGACGACAGGCAGCAACCGATCAAATGAAAGGTGCAGCCCAAGCCCTCGTAATCGATCCGGCCGTCCAAGTCGCCCGCTTCCGCGGCGGCTATGGCGCTTTCGAGCCACGGCCGGCCAGCGTCGATTTGCCCGGCCGCCGACAAGCAATAGCCAACCTGGTGCATGCTTCTTCCCAGGCTGGCACGATTGACCCGGCCGTTGACATCGCCTTTCTCGGCCGCCGCGACCGCGCGCTCGAACCAGGGGCGAGCTGCATCGAACTGCCGAACAGCCGATAAGCAATACCCAACTTGGTGCAGGCTGCTGCCCAGGCTTTCGTAATCGACGCGTCCGGCGGCGTCGCCTTTTTCTGCGGCGGCGACCGAGTATTCGAACCACGCGCGGGCTGTGTCAAATTTACCTGCGGCGGACAAACAATATCCAGCTTGATGCAAGCTGCGGCCGAGGCTTTCGTAATCGACGCGACCGATTGTGTCGCCCTTTTCCTTCGCTGCGGCGGCGCGTTCGAACCAGGTGAGGGCCGTCTCGAACTGCCCGATCGCCAGCAAGCATTCGCCCACCTGGTGCTGGCTAGCGCCGACGCTCTCGTAATCGACGCGGTCGATCCCGGGGCCTTGCTCTTTGCTGCCAGCCGCGCGCTCGAACCATGTTTGCGCAGACTGGAACTGTCCGACGGAAAATAGGCAACGGCCCACTTCGTGAAGGCGTCTCCCCGTATCGTCGTCGAGCGGCGCGCCATCGGCCGAATGCCCTTGCAGGGCCGCCGGCGCGTCGGCGGAAACGGTCGCGTCGCTCGCCTCGATCGCGGAATCATCCTCACGCGCATCGTTCGACGATTTCGACGCGGCGTCCTCGGGCCGAAGGAAAACGTCGTCGGCGCGGCCCTGCGTCTCGTCGGGCGGGACGGTCGAAACCGGAAGTCCCATGGCGTGCCCCGCTTGTTTGATTCAGGCGTAGTTGCGATTAGCTGCATACTGCGACCATATGTTGAATAAACGGTAAAGATGTAAAGACGACGCAGCTAATTTATCGACAGTTGTCGTAATTCAAGTCGCGAATACGACAACCGTAGGATCAGCACGGACTCGATCACGCGCAGGTGTGGTAACGCCGTAATCTCCATTCAAGGGATCGGCACAACATCAACCCATTACGGGTGAGGCAGCTTTTGGTGGGCGGACGAAGGTCCGCCGAACTACGTGCCTCGCGCGCCCCGCCACTTCGCCAGCCGCCTGACCGCCTCGGCCATCTCCTCGGTGGTGCCGGCGAAGGAAAAGCGCACGAAAGCGCGGCCGCGCCCCTGGTCGAAGTCGGTGCCGGGCGTTGCCGCCACGCCCGCCTCGTCGAGCATGCGGCGGCAGAGTTCTTCGCTGTCGTTGGTCATGTGCGCCACGTCGGCATAGAGATAGAACGCGCCGTCGGCGGGCGCGAAGCGATCGAACCCGGCCTTGGGCAATTCGGCCAGCAATAGATCGCGGTTGGCGCGATAACGGGCGACGTTGGCGTCGAGTTCGTCCGCGGCGTCGAAGGCAGCCAGTGCCGCAAGCTGCGAGAGGCCTGGCGGCGAGATGTAGAAGTTCTGCGCCAGCACTTCGACCGCGCGCAGCAGATCCTCGGGCACCACCATCCAACCGAGGCGCCAACCGGTCATCGAGTAGTATTTCGAGAAGCTGTTGATGACGATGGCGTGCGCGCTGTGCGCCAGCGCCGTCGTCTCTTTCATGCCGTAGGTGATGCCGTGATAGATTTCGTCGGAGATCAATCGCACGCCACGCGTTTCCGACCACGCGCAAAGCGCCGCGAGATCGCCAGGCGCCAACATGCTGCCGGTCGGATTGGCCGGGCTCGCGACGATCAGGCCCGCCAGCGGTCCAGGCGCGCCGTCGAGCAGCGCGGGCGTCGGCTGGAAGCGCGTGGCCGGCGTCGCCGCGATCGGTACCGTCGTTACATCGAGCGCCTGCAGGATATTGCGATACGCAGGATAGCCCGGCTCGGCGAACGCCACGCGATCACCGGCATCAAAGGCGGCGAGGAACGCCAGGAGGAACGCCGCCGATGAACCGGTCGTGACGACGATGCGCGCCGGATCGACTTCCGCGCCGTATCGGGCGTGATAATGCGTGGCGATACGCTGGCGCAAACGCGCGATGCCGAGCGATTCGGTGTATCCGATGCGCTCGCTGGCGAGCGCCGCCGCCGCCGCCTCGCGCACCGCTTTCGGCGCCGGAGTGCCCGGCTGGCCGACTTCGAGATGAATCGCACGTTCATCGGCGGTTTTCGCCCGCGCGTCGCGCTCGACCGCGGCTCGGACGAAATCCATGACGATGAAGGGCGCGATTTGCGCGCGGCGCGACGCTTTGAAAGTCATCGCTGCGCGCCGGCCGTTGGGTCGGCGCTCACAGGTTTCCAGCCGCGTAGCCGAAGCCGCGGCGGTCGGCACGAAAGGCGCAGCGCCCCGGCGCCGCCGTCAGTCCGTCGGGGCAGTGGATGGCGTTGACGCGGCCGAGCGCCGGCGCGGTTTCGATACGGTAGCCGCGCGGCACCAACCCGCCGTCGGCCCGTTCGACCAGAGCGATATCGGGTATGCCCGAATAATGTACGCGCGGCGCGGCCATCGCCTCCTCCAGTGGACGCGTATCGACCATCGCCCGTAGCATCGTATGCACCAGCGCCCCCGCCGCGGCCTCTCCGCCGCTCGACGATGCGGCGAAGACGAGCTGCCCCGCCGTTCCCCGCACGCCAACCACCGGCGCCAAGACCTGTGGGCCGATGCCGTCGGCCTCGGGCGAGGATGCGGGGACGAAACCGAGCCCCGGCAACAACTGCCCGGCGCCGAAAGGCCTGTGGAGGGAGACCGCGCAGGCGACCGCGCCGCCTGCGTTGTCGGCGACGACGAAGCTGGTCGACGGCGAGCGGCCCGGGGGCTGTGGCGGGTTGGCGCGCAGTGCCGCCGGCGCGGCGCGCCGCCCCGATTCATAATCAGCCATCATGGTTTCGGCCCGACGCTCGCTGACCAATTCGCCAATCGCGCCGGCGACGGTAAGATCGGCGCGTTGCCAACGATCGCGCGCCGCCATGACGCGGAGGCTCGCCGCCGCGAACATGTGGGCGCGCTCGTCCTCGGGGGCGCGGCGCCAGCGCGGCTCGAGCACGCGCCAGAGTTGGGCCTCCAGCAGGCCGGAAGTCGCCGGCGGCGGCGCGAAGTGCAGCGCCAAATCGCCCCACCGCAGCGTGATCGAAGCGCGCCAATCAGGCGCCGCGTCGCGCAAGTCGTCGATGTCGATACGGCCGCCGATCGACGCCGTCGTTTCGACAAAGCGGCCGCCAAGCGGCCCGCCATGGAGATCGCCGGGTCCGCGAAGGCGCAGCGCGGCGAGGGTACCGGCAAGCTCGGGCTGGATCAGCCGATCGCCTTCGTCGAGCAGCGAGCCGTCGGCTCGCGTCAGCAAGCGGCGTAGGCCCGGATCTTGAAACGTCGTCGCCGGCAATGCCGCGAGTTCGCGGGCCAGCGCCCGCGACACCGGCGCCCCGTCGCGGGCCATGCTCTCCGCTGGCGCCACGATTTGCGGCCAACGCAGCCTCCCATACTTCGCTTGCAGGGCGAACATCCCGCGCGCGTTCATGGGCAGGGCGACCGCGCCGCCCTCCTCGGGCGCGCGCGCCGCGAAGTCGAGCGCCTCGGTGCGATTGACCACCGGATCGTAGACGACGCACATGCCGCCGCCGCCGAGTCCGGCCGAATTCGGCAATGTGACGGCGAGCACGAAATACATAGCCGCCGCGGCGTCGGCGGCGCTGCCGCCGTTTTCGAGTATGATGTGGCCGATGCGCGCCGCTTGCGGCTCGTCGGCGACCGCGCCGCCGGCGAAGTTGGCCGGGGCAGTGGCCGTGGCGGTACCGCGCGAGCACGCCGAAAGTGCGAGCGCCGCAATCGCCGCGATGACCGCAACGGTCACAGGGGCAGCCGATTGACGGGGACTGTCGCGATGCCTACGTTTTACAAGGAAAAATGGAATTCGCGACGTGTTGAAGCGCATTTCTTACCTGGCGACCAATGTTGTCGTCACGCTCGCGCTTGCGTTGCCGCCTGCCGAGGCGCAGCAGCGGCGAATCACGTTCGTTCGCGACGCGGAGATCGAAAATACCATCCGCGCCTTCGCCACGCCACTTTTCGGGGCGGCCGGCCTCGATCCGGCGGCGACCCAGGTCCATTTGGTCAACGACCCGTCGCTCAACGCCTTCGTCGCCAACGGCCTCAATATGTTCATCAATACGGGGCTTCTGGCGCGCTCGGAGAACGCCGGCCAGGTGATCGGCGTGATCGCGCATGAAACCGGCCACATCATGGGCGGCCATCTGGCGCGCCTGCGCGAAGGATTGAAGGGCGCGCTCGCCGAATCGATCGTCGCCCTGGTGCTTGGCGCCGCCGCGGCGGTCGCCTCGGGTCGCCCCGACGCCGGGGCGGCGGTGATCGCCGGCGGGCTGCAGAGCGCCGAGCGCGGCATACTTCGCTACAATCGCGAGCTCGAAAGTTCCGCCGACCAGTCGGCGATCAATCTGCTCGACCGCACCGGCCAGTCGGCGCAGGGATTGGCCGAGTTTCTCGATATCCTCGCCGATCAGGAGCTGTTGACCGAGAATCGTCAGGATCCTTACGTTCGCACCCATCCGATCAGTCGCGAGCGCGTCGAGTTCGTCCGCAACCACGTCGCGCAATCCCGCTATTCGAACGTCCCCCCGAAACGCGAATTCGTCGAAATGCACGCCCGCATGCGCGCCAAGCTCCATGGCTATATCGATCCGCCGCGCGCGCTGAGGCTCTATCCCGAGACCAACAATGCGCTCGAGGCACGCTATGCGCGGGCCATGGCCTACTCGCGCCAGCCCGATTACCCACGCGCCTTGGCGCAGATGGATTCGCTGATCGCCGAGCGGCCGAACGACGCCTATTTCATCGAAACCAAGGGGCAGATTCTGTTCGAAGCCGGAAGGCCCGCGGAAGCGCTGCCGCTTTACGAGCGCGCCGCGCAATTGCTCCCCGACGAAGCGCTGATCCGCATCGGTTTGGCCCAGACGCAACTTGAGTTCGACGACCCCAAGATGACCAAGGCGGCGATCGCCAACCTCGAGTTGGCGCGGCGGCACGAGAGCGACAACGGCAGTCTGTGGCGTCTGCTGACCATCGCCTATGGCCGCGATGGACAGCTCGGCATGACCGCATTGGCGCAGGCCGAACGGGCGTTTTTGCAAAACCGCAAGGCCGAGGCGCGGGCGCATGCCGAGCGCGCCGAGCGCATTCTGCCATCGGGTTCGCCGGCGTGGCTGCGCGCCCAGGATATAAGGCAGGCCGCTCAGCGCGAACGCAACTAATGGCGCGCGCGAAGTTCCTGGCGATCGTCCTTCTGCTCGCCCAATCGATCCTCGCTTGCTCGCCGACCACCGAAACTTCGCCGCCTGCCGCGTCCGAAGGCACCGCGTTGCGCCGCAGCGGCGAAACGATCATCGTCTTTCAGCCGAGTGTCGACTTCAGTGGCGCAACGCCGATCGCGCCGTGGCGCGTCGCAGCCGAACCACCGCAAGCGGGCGGATTCGCTCTCGCCGATCTCGAGCGGCATGGAGTGCTTCGCGTCGACGCTTCCAGCGGCGCGCTGCTGGTGCGAACCGTGCGCGCCCCGCTCGCGGCCAATCCCAAGCTTCGCTGGGCTTGGTATCTCGAACCGAGCCATTTCGGCGGCGGCGCCGGGCTAGGCCTCGATCGCGGGTTGCGGATCGAGATCGGCTTTTCTGACGGCGCGCCGTCGTCGTGGTCCGCCTCGGGCGATCTGCCGCCGCACGATCGCCGAGTTGATATCGCGCTGGCCGGCGTCGGCGCGCCGAACGCCGAATTCGCCAGCCATTCGCTTTACGCGGTTTCGGACAAGGGCGTCCGGCGTACGCTTATCCCGGCTTCCGGCGAAGCCGCCGGCCGATGGCGGATCGAGGAGGTCGATCTGGCAGCCCTGCATCGCGCGCTTTGGCCGTCGCGCAAGGCCGACGGCGCAATCGTCGAATATATCGCCGTTGGCGGCATGCCCGGTACCTTGCCTTCGGGCGTGCCGCCAACGGTCGGGTATATCTCGGAGATTTTACTGACGCCGTGAGCCGTGCCGGCTTGTCGGCGCGCATTCGTTATCGGACAATTAACCAAACTCGGCAAAGCTGAGGTTAACTGTGCGGCGCCGCCGCCGCTCCTCTCCACGGATAAGGGATCTCCTGTGATCGTTCTTCGACGCCTCGCCATTCTGTCCGCGCTCGCCATGGCCCTCACGGTGCCGGGGCTAGCGCTGGCGCAGCAATCGACTCCACCCCAATCCACTCGCCCTGCCGGAATGAGCCCGGCGGAAGTCGAGCGCATCGAGCAGGTGATCCGCGAGTATCTGTTGCGCAATCCGGAAGTGATCATCGAGGCGGTGCAGGGACTCGAACGCCGGCAGCGCGCCGACGCCCAGAAACAGGCGCAAGCGCAGATCGCGCAACGCAAGGACGATCTGCTCAACGATCCCGACTCGCCGGTGGCAGGCAATCCCAATGGCGACGTGACGCTGGTCGAGTTCTTCGATTATCGTTGCCCATACTGCAAGCAGGTCGCACCGGCGATCTTCCAGCTCATCAAGGAAGACAAGAAGTTGCGCCTGGTGCTGAAGGAATTCCCGATCCTCGGCCCCGAATCGGTGGCCGCGGCGCGCGCCGCTCTGGCCGCCAGGCTACAGGGCAAGTATCTCGAAATGCATCACGCCCTGATGCGGATGCGCGGCAATTTCAGCCTTGAAGCAATTCTCAAGGCAGCGGAGGAATCCGGCATCGACGGCGCCAGGCTCAGGATCGATATGGAGAGCGACGGCGTAAAGAAGCAGATCGAGAAGACTTACGAGCTCGGTCGTGCGCTGAGCATCAACGGCACGCCGGCCTTCGTAATCGGCGATCGGATAATCCCTGGCGCGGTCGATATCGAGACGTTGAAGACGCTGATCCGCCAGGCGCGCCAGGGCTGACGCTCACTCGGCGTCGGGCTGGTTCTCCGGCCGCGCGCGTTCGAACGCCGGCAACGCCATGCAGGCGTCGAAAATCCGCATCACCGTCGGGTAGGGATCGAGCGGACTGTCGAGCCGCTTGGCGTTGAAGATCTGCGGCACGAGGCAGACGTCGGCCAGCCCCGGCTGATCACCGTGGCAGAACCCGCCGGTGCCGGGACGCTGCAACATCTCTTCCAAGGCGGCCAGCCCGAGTGCGATCCAGTGCCGGTACCAGTCGTCGTGCTGCGCGGTCGTTATGTTCAGCACGTTCTTGAGATACTGCAGCACGCGGAGATTGTTGAGCGGGTGGATGTCGCATGCAATGGCGAGCGCCAGCGCCCGCACGCGCGCCCGTTCGGGCGCCGTCTTGGGTAGCAAGGGCGGCGACGGATGGGTCTCCTCAAGGTACTCGATGATGGCCAACGACTGCGTGAGGACGACGGCTCCGTCCTCCAGCGTCGGAACCAGGGCCTGCGGATTGAGTCTGCGATAATCGGCCGCGTTCTGCTCGTCTTTGCGTAAGTGGCGGAACGCCTGCGCGTACTCGATTCCCTTGAGGTTGAGCGCGATGCGCACTCGGAACGCCGCCGAGGACCGGAAATAACCATGTAATTTCATTGGGTTTCCGCCCGATCTTGAGAACCTAAGACGTCACCTTAGCAGCCCGCCGCATGGCTCGCCACGAAGCGCGGAAATAAGGATCGATTTTGCCGCGTTGTCGACTATTGTCGCTGCCACATTGGAAGTCGTCCGGCGATGCTAAATCGCTCATTTTCCGATTCCGCCGACATGGCACGCCGCTCCATCCTAGTGTCTCTGTTGTTGGTAGTGCTGGTGGCGCTAGCCAACTTCGTCCTGTGGACAGCCGCCAATCCGCCGCATGAGGCGCCCGATTGGCATGGCGTCATCGAAGGCGCGGCCTACAGCCCTTTCCCGCTCGATGGCGACCCAAATGCGCGCCACGCCACGGTCGAGGAGATGCGCAAGGATGTCGAGTTTTTGTCGCGCCACATGCGGTCGCTGCGCACCTACAGCGTGCTCGATGGTCTCGAGCGGATTCCGGCGCTCGCCGCCGACACGCGGCTCACCGTCACGCTCGGGGCGTGGATCGACAAGCGGCGCGAGCGCAACCGTCTCGAGATCGAGCGCCTGGTCCAGACGACGCGCGACAATCGCAACGTGGTGCGCGTCCTGGTCGGCAACGAGGCGGTGCTACGCAACGATCTGACGCCCGCCGAGATCATTCCTTACATCCGCGAGGTCCGCGCCCGCGTACGCGTGCCAGTATCCACCGCCGAAACTTGGGGGACGTGGCTCGAGCATCCGGAACTCGCCGACGAAGTCGATTTTCTCGCGGTGCACGTCCTGCCCTATTGGGAGGAGGGCGCCACGACCGAGAACGCCGTCGAGCACGCGGTGGAAAAGCTGCGCCTGGTGCGCCGGACGTTTCCCGGCAAGCCGATCGTCGTCACCGAAATCGGTTGGCCGTCAGCCGGGCGCAAGCGCTTCGATTCCGCGCCGAGCCTGGTGCGCCAGGCGCAGTTCGTCCGCGCGTTCCTCAGTTTCGCCGAGCAGGAAAACATCGAATATTACGTGATGGAAGCGATCGACCAGCCGTGGAAGACGTCGATCGAAGGCAGCGTCGGCCCGTATTGGGGAATTTTCGACGCGACGCGGCACGCGAAGTTCCCGATGACCGGGCCGGTCCATGAGGTGCCGGACTGGCCGATCCTGGCCGGCTTGTCGATCGTTCTGGCGGCGGCGCCGATGTTGTGGTTCGCGTTCCGCTTCCGGCAAATGCGCTGGCCGGCGAGGTTGTTCTTTCTTTGCGTCGTGCAGGCGACGGCGACCGGCGCCGTCTACATCTACATCGTTTCGCGCAATCAGTACTTGACGCCCCTCACCTGGATCCCGTGGAGCTTCCTCGTGGCCAGCCTCGTCGTGCTGGCGGTCGTCTTCGTCATCGAGGCGTTCGAGACCGCCGACGTCTTCGGCACGAGGCTCCGTCGCCGCTTCGCTCCGGCTCCGGGTCAAGGGCCGCGCGAATGGCCCAAGGTGTCGCTCCACCTGCCGATCCACAACGAGCCGCCGGAGATGGTCAAGACTACGCTCGACTCGCTCGCCCGGCTCGACTATCCCGACTTCGAGGTCATCGTCGTTGACAACAACACGAAGGACGAAGGCATTTGGCGTCCCGTCGAGGAGCATTGTCGGCTGCTCGATGAAATGACGCCTGGGCGCTTTCATTTCCACCATGTCGACCCGCTCCCCGGATTCAAGGCCGGCGCGCTCAACTACGCATTGACGAAGACCGCCCGCGACGCCGCGATCATTGGCGTGGTCGACGCCGACTACGTCGTCGAGTCCGGCTGGCTCAAGGCGACGGTGCCGCATTTCGACGACGCCGACATCGGATTCGTCCAGGCGCCGCAAGATCACCGCGACATCGCCGAAAGCCCGTTCAAGCGCATGATCGGCTGGGAGTACGCCGGCTTTTTCGACATCGGCATGGTGCAGCGAAACGAACGCGACGCGATCATCCAGCACGGCACGATGGTGCTGATGCGCCGCGCCGCCGTCGACGGCGTCGGCGGCTGGGCGACCTGGTGCATCGTCGAGGACGCCGAGATGGGCCTCAAATTGATGCGCGCCGGATGGCGTTCGGTCTATCTGCGCGACAGCCTCGGCAAGGGGCTGACCCCGGACGGGTTCAAGGGATACAAGGTGCAGCGCTTCCGTTGGGCGTATGGCGCGGTTCAGATCCTGCGCCACTACTGGCGCGACCTGGTCTTCGGCGGCAATCTGACCAAGGGTCAGCGATATCACTTCGCCTGCGGCTGGGCGCCATGGATCGCCGACGGCGCGAACGTGGTCTTCGCCGGCCTGTCGCTGCTATGGACCGCGCTGGCGCTTTTCGTGCCTGAGCATTTCGTGCTGCCCGAAACGCCGTTCGTCGTGCCGGTCATAGCGCTGTTCCTGTTCAAGATCGCGCAAACCCTGGCGCTCTATCGCGCCCGCGTCGGCTGCGGCTGGCGCGAGCGGATCGGCGCGGCGATCGCCGGTCTCGCGCTGACCTACACCGTCGGCAAGGCGGTGCTGATCGGTCTCGTCACCTCGAAGCGCCCGTTTGCGCGCACGCCCAAGGCCGACGGCCGGCCGGCCCTGATCCAAGGTATCCTGATGGCGCGCGAGGAAGGTCTGTTGATGCTTCTGCTGTGGCTCGCCGCGGCATTGACCTGGCACTGGCATTCGGATTTCGACCCCGAAAGCCGGTTTTGGACGCTGGTCCTGGTTCTCACTTCGCTGCCCTACCTTGCGGCGCTATCGACTTCGGTCGTCGCCAGCTTCAGCGAAGGTAGCGGCGCCGGTGCGGCGCGCCGCCCGGAGGCCGTCGCGGCCGTCGCGCAGGCTCAGCGAGTGCGCGCGTAGCGCACGACCTTCTGGTCGATCGCGCCGAAGATCGAGCGCCCGGCGGCGTCCTTCATCTCGATGCGGATGCGATCGCCGAATTTCATGAACGGCGTCGTCGGCCGGCCCGCCTCGATCGTCTCGATGGTCCGCCGTTCGGCAATGCACGACGACCCGCACGCCGGATCGCGATTCGACACGGTGCCCGAGCCGATGATCGTGCCGGCGCAAAGGTTGCGCGTGCGCGCGGCGTGCGCGACGAGCCGCGGCAGATCGAAGTTCATGTCGACGCCGGAATTGGGGCGGCCGAAAAGCTCGCCGTTGAGCCGGCTTTCCAGCGGCAAGTTGACCTTGCCGCCGTCCCAAGCCGATCCGAGCTCTTCGGGCGTCACCGCGGCCGGCGAGAAACTCGACGCCGGCTTGGCGTGGAAAAAGCCGAACCCCTTGGCGAGCTCGGCCGGAACCAGGTTTCGCAGACTGACGTCGTTGACCAGCATCAGCAACTTGACGTGGCCACGCGCCTCCTCGGCCGTCGTCGCCATCGGCACATCGTCGACGATCGCCGCGACTTCGGCTTCGAAATCGATCCCGTGCGCCTCGTCGAGCGCCGGGATGTCGTCGCAGGGCCCGAGAAACTCGTCCGAGCCGCCTTGATACATCAACGGGTCGTCATAGAACGACGGCGGCATTTCGGCGCCGCGCGCTTTACGCACCAATTCGACATGATGAAGATAGGCGCTGCCGTCGGCCCATTGATAGGCGCGCGGCAGCGGCGCCGCGAGCCTTGTCACATCCAACGCGAAGGGACAGTTCTCGCCGCAGTCGTGAATGCGATCTTCGTTGAGCAAGCGATAGATCGCCGCGAGCTCGCTGTGCAGGCTCCGCCAGTCGTCGAGCGCCATTTGCAGCGTTCGAGCAATGGTTGGCACCTTGATCGCACGCGACAGGTCGCGCGAGACCACGACCAGCGTCCCGTCGCGGCCGCCTTCCTTGAGCGTGGCGAGTTTCATGGCCGGAATGTCCCCCCGCGATTCAAGTTTCGAGCGCCCCCCACTTTGTACCAGACCTCGGTCCGGCCGCCATCGCGGCGGGCCCCCCCAGCGCGAAGTTCAGCCTTTGATCACGCCGCGGCGAATCTGATCGAGCTCCATCGACTCGAATAGCGCCTTGAAATTGCCCTCGCCAAAACCTTCATCGCCCTTGCGCTGGATGATCTCGAAGAAAATCGGCCCGATGACCGCGTCGGTGAATATCTGCAGCAACAACCCGCCGCCCTTGGTTGGCGCGCCGTCGATCAGGATGCGGTTCTTGCGCAGCCTGGCGAGGTTCTCGCCATGGTCTGGCAGCCGCCGGTCGACTAACTCGTAGTACGTGTCCGGGGTGTCGAGGAATTTCACTCTCTTCGTCCGCAGCTTCTCGACGCTCGCGTATATGTCGTCGGCGCCCAGCGCGATGTGCTGGATGCCTTCGCCCTTGTAGAGATGAAGGAATTCCTCGATCTGCGATTTATCATCCGAGGACTCGTTGATCGGAATGCGGATCTTGCCGCACGGGCTGGTCATCGCCTTGGACTTGAGGCCGGTCACCTTGCCCTCGATATCGAAGTAACGGATCTCGCGGAAATTGAAGATCTTCGCGTAAAAACGCGACCACAGATCCATTCGGCCGCGGTGTACGTTGTGCGTCAGGTGATCGATGTACGCGAGGCCGACGCCCTTGGGCGCGCGCGGCGCGGCGGGCAGCCAACGGAAATCGATGTCATAGATCGAGCCTTGGCTTCCATAGCGATCGACCAGATAGATCAGGCTGCCACCGATTCCCTCGATCGCCGGAATGCTGAGTTCCATCGGGCCGACCTTTCCCAGGAACGGCTTGGCGCCGAGCGCCAAGGCACGCCGATAGGCTGCGGCTGCGTCGCGGACGCGAAATGCCATCGCACAAGCGGATGGCCCGTGCACGCGCGCGAAAGACTGCGCGAAGCTGTCGGGCTCAGCGTTGACGATGAAGTTGACGTCGCCTTGCCGATAGAGCGTCACGTCCTTCGAACGATGCCTGGCGACGGCAAGGAATCCCATGCTCTCGAATAGTCGGCCGAGCGCCTTCGTGTCCGGTGCGGTGTATTCGACGAACTCGAACCCGTCGGTGCCCATCGGGTTGCGCGGGTCCTCGCCGCCGACGACACGTAAATGACGAGCCGCCCGGCGAGTGGGGTTCCGCCGTGTCGCTTTCGTGGGACGTCGGACGGCGTTACCCATGATCAGTCCTCCCTCGCTTCTGCCGGATCGAGCCTGCGGAGGCGAATATCGACCTCGCGCTCGGTGTAGCTCCATTCCTCCGTCTCGCGCAGCCGTCCGACCAGCTCCTCGAACGCCGCGGCATGTTGCGGCGCGTACTCGAACCAGGTGAGAAAGTCGAACGCCTCGCCGAGGTCGCGGCAGTGGTACAGACGCCGGGCGATCGACGGCAAGTATTCGAGCCCGATCCGGATGTGGCGCGAGCGTTCCTCGAAGATATACCGCCGCTCGTCTTGCGCCAAATCCCACCACGCGGCGGTCTTGCGGATCGGAATCAGCGCCGCGCGCGTCGCCTCCCGCCGGCCGAGCCCTTCTTGGCGCGCGCCGAGAATTGCGCGTTCGGCGGCGTTTACATAGCGCAGATGCCCCGCGACCCCGCTCAGGGCCCAGCGGACGCCAAGCGGTTCTTCGCGCCCGCGCGCCTCGACGATCGAAAGACGCGCGGCCGGCGGCAAACCGTCGCCGCGAACCGGGGCGGTGCGCTCGATCGCCCAATCACCGACGTCGCCGCCGACGAAACGTGCAAACTGAGATGACGACATGACTGTTTCTCCACGGGCGGGCGATAGGGCATTCTGTTTGGCGCCGCGCCCAAGGCGCGCGCGGGGAAAAATTAGTTTCAAATGAAACCAAGCCCAAGAACTATTTCGCGCCATTCCGCGCCTGCCGGTCTAAGCCGCGGCGACACAACGACATTCCTGCTCGAGCGGTTCCTGCCCTATCGGCTGTCGGTGCTGACCAATTTGATGAGCCGCGCCTTCGCCAAGAGCTACGGAAGGCGGTTCGGCCTCACCATTCCGGAGTGGCGGGCGATGGCGGTGCTGGGACGCTTTGCGCCTTTGTCGGCGAACGAGATCTGCCAGCGCACCGCGATGGACAAGGTGCGGGTCAGCCGCGCCGTCACTCGTTTGAAGAAGGCGAGCCTTGTCGAGCGCTCCACCGACCGCTCCGATCGGCGGCGCTCGGCCTTGCGTCTGTCGCCCGCCGGCAAACGCATCCACGCCGACATCGTTCCCCTCGCCCGTGCCATCGAGGCCCGCTTCCTCGCCGGCCTGACGCGGCGCGAGATCGCCGCCCTCGATCGATTGGTCGCCAAGCTGATGACCCGGGTGACGGCGATGGAAGTGGAAAACGATCCGGCGGGCCAAACATGATCGGCGCGAAAGCTCATGGCATAGTCGGCGCTTGGCGGGCCATCGGCCAGCCACCGCCCATCATCCGAAAGCCGGCGTTCGCCGCCTAGCGCCGGCGCCAGCCTGGCCGATCACCGCAGCGTCGATCGGATAGCCTTCGTTCATCGCGCGAAGCGCGATCGTGGCGCTGGCGAGCGCGTCGGAGGCGGCATCGTGGTGCCGTAGCGCGATTCCCAGACGAGCGCACACGACCGGCAGCCGCGCCGGACGGAAATTCCAATGCCCCCGGGCGATCTTGACCGTGCACACGAATGGAACGGTCGGGGACGCGCGACCGGCGGCGCCCAGACATGCGCTCAACACGCCGCGGTCGAAGGCGGCATTGTGGGCGACGAAATAGTCGGCTCCTTGCCAATAGTCCCGGAACCCGTCCCACACTTCGGCGAATGCGCCTGCGTCTTCGACGTCGTTCCACGCTATCCCGTGTATGAAGGTGAACGCAAATTCCCGGCGCGGCGGCCGAATGAGGCGCGCCTCGCTATGCGCGATCCTTCCCCCTTCGATGATCGCGATCCCCAAAGCGCACGCGCTGTCCGCGCCGTGATCGGCGGTTTCGAAATCGATGGCGACCAGTTTAGCGCTATTACCAGCTTGCATATCGCGAAAAGGTCCCGGTTAGCCACCAGTGACGATCGGCTCCGCGTACGCCGGCTGAATTGCGGCGAATCGCCATGACATTATGGGACCGCCCCGCCGATCTGTAACATTGCACGGCGACGCCCGGCCGCCGGTGTCGACTACTCGCCCCTGGCGCGGAATTTGCCGGCCGAGTGCGCCGCCGCCGGACGCGTCGGCCAATTGACCAGTGCGATGCCTGCCACGACCCCGACGAGCCCGATCGCCACCCGCTCGGTGATCGGCTCGGCGAGCACAAGCGCGCCGAGAATCGCCGCGGCGATGGGATTGATCGTCACCGCGATGGCGACTTGCGAGGCCTGGGTCCGTTCGAGCGCCCACATCCACATGTAAAAGCACAGCGCCCCGCCGAAACTCATCAGAAAGACGAGCGCGAGCCAGCCGCGGGCCTCGAACCCCCATAGGCTAGACAAACCGCCGCCCACCGCCAGGACGAGCAGCGTCGAGGCCGCGGCAATGGGCAACTGGATCGCCACCACCGCCAAGGCGGCATGACGCCGCAAGTGAACGCCCGATAACACATTGTAAAGCGACCCCGCGATGGCCGCCGCGAACATCAGAAAGTCGCCCTTCCAGGCCTCCGATCCGCCGTCGGAGGCGCGCTCGCCGAGCGCCACGAACACGCCGGCGATGCCGATCAGGCCGCCGGCGACCTTCAATACCGAAAGGCGCTCGCGGCCGATCGCCGCCGCGATCGCCATGGTGAGGATCGGCATGGTCGACAAGACCAGCGCGCCACGGGCCGAAGTGACGTATTGCAGCGCCGCGGCGAAGAGATAGGCGAACAAGCCGAACTGCAGCACGCCGAGGGTGGCAATGCCCGCAAGGTCGGCCCGCGGGACCCGGAGGCGGACCCGCGCCGCGGCGATGGCGAGCATGATCGCTCCGGCGCCGAGATGCCGCCAGAACGAGACGGCGAGCGGGTCGCCTTCGGGAACCGCGACACGCGTTGCCACGATCGCGGCACCGCCCAGCGCCGCGGCGCCGACTGCGGCCGCCATCGGCAGAAATGTCTTGGCGTCAGCCATCGGCGCAGTGTGATCCATCGCCATCACGCGGCGACAGGGTCATACGCTCATGCGCGGCTTGCGCGCCGCGCATTGCTCGGCGCGCGCGCGGGAAGTGCGCTCCTAAATGTAATACGCTTTGAGCGGCGGAAAGCCGTTGAAGCCGACCGACGAATAGGTCGTCGTGTAGGCGCCCGCGGCGAGAATCTGGATTTTGTCGCCGACCTGGAGATCCAGCGGGAGCTGATAGCCCGCCTTGTCGTACAGCACGTCGACTTCATCGCAGGTCGGCCCGGCCAGCACCACCGGCCCCTTGGCGCCGCCGTCGCGCGGCGTTTTGAGGCGATATTGGATCGCCTCGCCCATCGTCTCGGGCAGCCCGCCGAACTTGCCGATATCGAGATAGACCCAGCGCCGCTTGTCGTCGTAGCTCTTGGTCGAGATCAGCACGACCTCGGACAAAATCACGCCGGCGTCGCCAGCGATGCCGCGCCCGGGCTCGACGATCATCTGTGGCAGGTTGTTGCCGAAATGATCGGTCATCGCCTTCATGATCGCGTTTGCGTAAGCGTCGACCGCCGGGATGCGCGAGCGGTACTTGGCCGGGAACCCGCCGCCAAGGTTGATCAGCTTGAGTTCGATTCCCGCCTCGTTCAGCGCCGTGAACAGCATCTTGGTCTTGCCGACCGCGATATCCCACTGCATCAGGTCGCGTTGCTGCGAGCCGACGTGGAAGGAAACGCCGTGCGGATCGAGCCCGACGTCGCGCGCCCGGATCAGCAGGTCGCGCGCCATGTCAATATCGCAGCCGAACTTCCGCGACAAAGGCCAGTCGGCGCCCTCGCCGGTCATGAAGATCCGGCAGAACACACGCGCGCCCGGCGCCGTCTTGGCAAGCTTGTCGAGCTCCGCCGGACTGTCGAAGGCGTACAGATTCACGCCATGCTCGAAAGCGCGGGCGATCTCGGACTCCTTCTTGATCGTGTTGCCATAGGAGATGCGCTCAGCGGCGATGCCCAGCGACAGGCATTGCTCAATCTCGTAGATCGAGGCGGCGTCGAAATTCGAGCCGAGGCCGCTCAGGACGCCCAAAATGTCGGGCGCCGGGTTCGCCTTGACGGCGTAGTAGATCTGCACCAGCGGCAGCGCCTTCCTGAGCCGCTTGAAGTTGTGCGCGATCACGTCGAGGTCGACGACGAGGCACGGCGAAGGTGGATTGTTGTCGGCGATAAAGCGCGCAATTTTGGGGGTCATTTCGGGTCGGGTGTCCTTTCCGGCGACATATCCGGCGCCGCGGGGCCTATGCCGCGACGCCGCACAAGGGAAGGACGCCTAACGTCGTTGCGTAAACAACCCGAAACCCTCGCTGGGCCGGGGGCCAGAGGCACGTGCGGGTGCGTCGAGTCGCTTATATAGCGCGATTCCCCGCAATAAAAAGTAAAAATCCCTGGTCGCGCAGGGTTTTTGCGCTCGATGCGTTGGGTCGGCGGCGATTGCGCCAGCGGAGCGCCGTGTTATAAGGGCGACGTTGTCAACGACAGCGCAAGGGTCACGCGCGTGGCCGCTCAACCGACCATTCTGGTGCTGAACGGACCCAATCTGAACATGCTCGGTGTGCGCCAGCCCGAGATCTATGGGCGCGAGACGCTTGGCGACATCGAAGTCGCCTGCCGCGAACGGGGCGCCGAGCTCGGGCTGACCATCGATTTTCGACAGAGCAACCATGAAGGCGAGCTGGTCGAGTGGATTCACGAGGCACGCGGGACGGCCGAGGGCATCGTGATTAACGCAGGTGCGTTGAGCCACACTTCGGTCGCGGTCCTCGACGCGCTTCTTTTGTGCGAGCTGCCGGTGGTCGAGGTTCACCTGTCGAATATCTATGCTCGCGAGCCGTTTCGTCACCATTCGCATGTCAGCGCCGCGGCGCGCGGCGTCATCTGCGGCTTCGGCGGCCAAGGCTACATTTACGCGCTCGATGCGCTGACGCGCCTCATTTCCGGTAGCGAGGGGTGATGGCGCCAAAGCCCGAGACCAAGTTCGCGATCGATCCCGACCTAATTCGCGCGCTGGCCGATATCCTGACCGAGACGGGGTTGGGTGAGATCGAGTACGCCGAGGGCGACCGCCGAATCCGGGTCGCAAGGCCGATGACCGCCGCTGGCGGGCCAGGCGCGACCGCCATCTCGGCGAACGGCGCACCGGCGACGGCCTCCACGCCGGCGCCTGCAGCCGGACCGCCCGCCGGTGCGCTGACGGCGCCGATGGTCGGCACCGTCTACCTGGCGCCCGAGCCCGATGCGGCGCCCTTTGTCCGCGTCGGCGACAAGGTGAAGGAAGGACAGACCCTCCTCATCATCGAGGCGATGAAGGTGATGAACCCGATTCGCAGTCCGCGCGCCGGCGAACTGAAGCAGGTGCTGGTCGCCAACGGGCAGCCGGTCGAGTACGGCGAGCCGCTGCTCGTCATCGAATGAGCCGCTTCGCCTCGCCGGCCGCCGCCGCGACCGCCCGCATGCGCGGCGTCGGCCAGATCAATGGGCCATGTTCGAGAAAGTTCTGATCGCCAATCGCGGCGAAATCGCGCTGCGCATACACCGCGCCTGCCGCGAGTTGGGAATCTCGACGGTCGCCGTCCACTCCACGGCTGACGCCGACGCCATGCACGTCCGCCTCGCCGACGAGACCGTGTGCATTGGCCCGCCGCCGGCTCGCGAAAGCTACCTCAACGCCGCCGCCATCCTGTCGGCAGCCACGATCACCGGCGCCGACGCCGTCCACCCCGGCTACGGCTTTCTTGCCGAGAACGCCGATTTCGCGGCGATGGTCGAGGAGCACGGCTTCACCTTCATTGGCCCTGCACCCGAGCATATTCGCATGATGGGCGACAAGATTGCCGCCAAGAAAGCGGTGGCCGAGCTGGGCATTCCGCTCGTCCCCGGTTCCGACGGCCCGATCGAGGATGTCGACAGCGCCCTTGGACAAGCCACGAAAATCGGCTTCCCGGTGCTGATCAAGGCGGCGGCGGGTGGCGGCGGCGCCGGAATGAAGTTGGCGCGAGACAAATCCGCGCTGGCCGAGGCATTCGCCGCCGCCCGCGCCGAGGCGAGCGTCAATTTCGGTGACCAGACGGTCTATATCGAGAAGTATCTCGACCATCCGCGCCACATCGAGATCCAGCTGCTCGCCGACGCGCACGGCGACATCGTTCATCTGGGCGAGCGCGACTGCTCGCTGCAGCGCCGTCACCAGAAGGTGATCGAGGAAAGCCCGTCCCCGGCGCTGAACGCCACGCAGCGGGCCGAGATCGGCGAAATCGTCTGCCAAGCAATGAAAAAGATCGGCTATCGCAATGTCGGCACCGTCGAGTTCCTTTACCAGGACGGCCAGTTCTATTTCATCGAGATGAATACGCGCCTTCAGGTCGAGCATCCGGTGACCGAGATGGTTTGCGGTCTCGATTTGGTCCGCGAGCAGATTCGCATCGCCACCGGCGCCCCGCTCGGCATCGAGCAGGCGCACGTGGTGTTCCAGGGACACGCCATCGAGTGCCGGGTGAACGCCGAGAATCCCGAGACCTTTGCGCCGGCTCCTGGCCGGCTCACCGAATATCATCCGCCTGGCGGGCTCGGCGTGCGCGTCGATTCCGCATTGTATTCAGGTTATCGCGTGCCGCCCAATTACGACAGCATGGTCGCCAAGCTGATTGTTCACGGCAAGACGCGCAACGAGTGCTTGATGCGGCTGCGCCGCGCGCTCGAGGAGTACGTCATCGGCGGTATCGACACCACGCTGCCGCTGCATCGGCGCATCATTCAGCAGCCGGCATTCATCGATGGCGCTTACGACATCCACTGGCTTGAGCGTTTCGTCGGGCTCAGGTAACACCAAGGGCAAGATATCGTCGAAGCACGGGTTGGGCATCGTCCTTCGTCGGGCTCGGGACGACGAGGTCCTCATGCCAACCCTGTCGGAGCATGAGGGCGGCAAGCTCATTACGCTCTCGTCCGACCCATGGTACGAGCGACGAATGACGGAGTTGACGTCGGATCTACTTTTGCGCGCCTACGCCGTCGGTTTGTTCCCGATGGCGGAGACCGCCGAGGATCCCGAGCTATTCTGGGTCGATCCGGACCGGCGCGGCATCCTGCCGCTTGACGATTTCCACGTTCCGCGCAGCTTGCGCAAGACGCTGCGGCGCGGCGCCTTTCAGGTCACCGCCGACACGGCGTTTCGAGCGGTGATCGGCGCCTGCGCCGCGCCCAGTCCGCGTCGCCGCGCGACCTGGATCAACGTCGAAATTCAGCGCTTGTATGGCGAGTTGCACGATCTCGGTTTCGCGCACAGCATCGAATGCTGGCAGGGCGCGACTTTGGCGGGCGGCCTTTATGGGGTTGCGCTTGGCGGCGCGTTCTTTGGCGAAAGCATGTTTAGTCGCGTGGCCGACGCCAGCAAGGTGGCGCTCGTCCATCTGGTGGCGCGGCTCAAGCGCGGCGGATTCCAGCTTCTCGACACGCAGTTCGTGACTCCCCACTTGCAGCGATTCGGCACCATCGAGATTTCGCGCGGCGCCTATCGCAGGCGGCTCGCCGTGGCGGTGCGCGCCACTGCCGATTTTCCGCGCCAGCTCGACCAAGCGGGTGCCGCGATCCTGGCGTCGCTGGCTGGCGGTTAGCGCGGCGTCGCTGCTGGCAGCGGCTCGACGTCGCCTTTGCAGTCGAGCACCCAGACATCGTAAACCGGATGCTCGAGCGCCGAGATCGCCGGCGAAGAAGCGAACATCCAGCCGCTGAACACCGTCGCGCCGGGCTCGGGCGCGCGGGCGTCGGTGATCTCGAGGAACGCCGTGCTTTCGGGAGTTTCCTCCGGCGGCCGCTTGCGGCAGGTCCGCACGACGATTTCCAGCGAGCCGAACTGGACCGGCCGATCGATCGCCGCCTCGATCGTGCGTACGCGGCCGGTGACCTTGTCCAGCGCCTGCAGAACCGCCGCTGGCGGGCCGGCCGGGGCGGCGGCCTGCGACGGCGGGCGGCGCGCCGGCGGCGCTTGCGCAACGGCCGAAGCCGCGACGCCGATCAAACCGAGGACGCCGGCGGCGCACGCCCATCGGCGCCGTCGTCCCGACACTGGCATCCAGTCAAGCGCCACGAAGTCGCACGCTACTGCGGCTTGGGCGCCGGAGGTCGAGGCGAACCGCCTTGGGCGCCCGAATTGACGGGTCCCTGGTTCTCGCCAGCGCTGAAAATGAATTTGCCGAGGAGCTGGACGATATTCACCGGCGCCTGGGTGAACTTGATCTCGCCGCCTGGCGGGATCGTCTGTTCCTCGGCGCCCGGCACCAAGGCGATGAAGTTGCTACCCAGCAATCCCTCGCTCACCACTTGGGCCACCGTATCGGTCGGCAGCTTGACCGAGCCGTCGATGCTGATCTTCACCACGGCGAGATAAGTCTGCGGCTCCAGTTTCTGTTCGACCACGGTGCCGACCTTGATGCCCGACAGCTTCACGTCGCTGCCGGTAGCGAGCCCGTCGACCCGCTCGAACTTGGCGATCACCTCGTAGCCGTTCACCGCGCGGATATTGGTGCTCGAATACGCGAAAACGAGGAACAGCCCCGCCACCACCAGCACGATGGCGCCAAGAAGCGTCTCAACCAGATTTCTACCCATCGCACGGACCTCGTGGTTGACCGCGCTGGCCCCGCTGGTTCGACCGGCGCCGCGTCAGGACGGCGTCCACGGCTCGTAGTCGCCCGTCGCCTTGGCCCGTCGCCCACCGCGATAATCGTGACCCGGCGGCCGATACGCCTCGGGCGTGCCCGTCCGGTTGGGTGCGTGCGGCTTCTGCCAAAACCGCGCGGGTGGGCCTTCGGCCGGAGGCGGATCCTTTACGATCTGGTGGAGCCACGCGTGCCACTCGGGCGGTACTTTCGAGGCATCCGGCTCGCCATTGTAGATTACCCAGCGCTTCTCGTGGCGACCGTCATGGCGCTTCGCTCCGGTTTTGTCGCGGTAATAGCGGTTGCCGAACGAGTCGGCGCCGACGCGCTCGCCGCGCAGCCATGTGTAGAGTCGCGTCGCTAGCGTCATGGACACCCGAATCCTAGCGTCTGGTCGGAAAAAGGCGGGCGGACTATTGCATGAGCGCCCCGCCGTCGTCCAGATTCGGCGCCAGCATGGCGGGGGTGGTTAAGGAGCACACGAAATGCCTGATTTCTGGCGATCTTCCGGCTTCCATCTGCTCGAGCCCGCAAGCCCGAACCGGCTCAAAGTCACCAACGGATTCTTGCGCGCCTATCTGATGCGCCCGGAAATCCGCCCGGTTTCGGAGTCGTGCACGGCCGAGCGCGGGCTTCACGCAGCACTGCTCGACGAGCCACGCCGGCCGGTGGCGGCGGCGGAGGTTTCCGCCATCGTCGATCCCGACGCGCGCGAGAACTACGCCATTTGGCTCGCCTTCCGCGATCGGCTTCTCGCCGCTGGTTCGGTCGAGGACGCATATCTGGGATTGTTCGTCAATCCTGCCGGCGACCCGGTTCCGCCGCTGTTCGTCGATCAGCTTGCCCATGTCGTGGTACGGGCGATGCTCCAGGGCACCGCCGAGCCGCTACGCGCGCGCGCTGGCGAGATGTTCTTTCGGCCGCAGAAAGTGACGATCAACGACGGTGCCATCATGGTCGCCGACGAGGAAGTCGTCGAAATGTACGCCAGTTCGGGCGGCATGGGATCGTTGGGCCGTCTTATCGTTGACTCGCAGACTCCGGTGCGCACGGTCGACCTCGACGTGCTGAGCGAGCACGCCGCCGACGAGTATTGGCGACGCGACGAGCGATACGATACCGTTCTCGATCTCAGTTTCGGCCGGCCCGGTCTCGACGCGCTGGCGCGCGTGCTCGAAGCCTGGGTCGCCCGGTTTCTCGCCATCGACGTCGCAATTCAGCCCGTTCGCACCATCAAGGACGACCGGTGGGTGTGGCACGTCGGCCTCGACAGCGAGGCGAGTGCGATTATGAACGACCTGTATGATGGGCGGGAGGTCGATGAAGCTCGCCTCGCCCGAATCATCTCGCTCTTCCGGCTCGAGTTCGCCGAACCGAGCGTCATGCGCCCCGATATTGCCGGACGCCCGGTTTACTTGGGTCTGGGCATGGACACGACCCAGCGCCTCCGCCTTAAGCCGCAGAACCTTCTAGTGAATCTTCCGCTCGCTGCCTCGGCGTAGTCCGCCGGGGCATGATTTTTTTGCACCTGCGAAAGGTTCATGCGTCACTTCAATATCTTGGATCGAGAAGCGGCGGGCACTACCAAATCCGGGATATCCTCAGGCGCTTGGGCGACTCCTCGCAATTTACATTCGAAGTGTACGACAAGTTCCTGAACGGGGCCCCGATTCGACCATATTTTGTGGGTCTTTGCCGGTGTGCGACAAAATCCAGTTGAAGACCCTGCCTTCGCATGTTCAACATCATGTAACGAGCCGGGCCCAAGCCCACCACATATTGTGGTCCCTGAGTGGGGAGTGGCGGTACTTGGAGGCCGGACGGGGGGTGGATTCGCCTGACTAAGGCGACTCGACCCGGGGGCAAGAAAGTACATCGCGGGAGGCACGAACTAGCATGCGCATCGAGCGGCGTTTCACGCGGGCGGGCGAAGACGCGTACACCGACATCGCTTTCACGACGACCGACAGCGAGATCCGCAATCCCGACGGCTCGGTCGTATTCCAACTCCGCGACATCGAGGTTCCCAAGGATTGGTCCCAGGTCGCCAGCGACGTCCTGGCCCAGAAATACTTCCGCAAACGCGGCGTACCGACCCGACTGAAGCCGGTCGAGGAAGCCGACGTTCCGTCGTGGCTGTGGCGCCAGACGCCCGACGAGGACGCCTTGAGCCTGCTGCCGGAAGCCGCCCGCAGCGACGGCGAGATGTCGGCCCGACAGGTGTTCAACCGCATGGCCGGCGCGTGGACCTATTGGGGATGGAAGGGCGGCTATTTCGACAGCGAGGACGACGCGCGGGCGTATTACGACGAGATGCGCTTCATGCTCGCCAAGCAATTCGCGGCGCCCAACAGCCCGCAGTGGTTCAACACCGGGCTTCATTGGGCGTACGGCATCGATGGGCCAAGCCAGGGGCATTACTACGTCGATTTCCGCACCGGCGAACTCAAGGCCTCGGACAGCGCCTACGAGCATCCGCAGCCGCACGCCTGCTTCATCCAGTCCGTGGCCGACGATCTGGTCAACGAAGGCGGCATCATGGATCTATGGGTGCGCGAGGCGCGCCTGTTCAAATACGGGTCGGGCACCGGCTCCAACTTCTCGAAGCTGCGCGGCGAAGGCGAACGGCTTTCCGGCGGCGGCAAGTCCTCGGGGCTGATGAGCTTTCTCAAGATCGGCGACCGCGCCGCCGGGGCCATCAAATCGGGCGGCACGACGCGGCGCGCCGCGAAGATGGTCAGCGTCGACATCGACCATCCCGACATCGAGCAGTACATCAACTGGAAAGTGATCGAGGAGCAAAAGGTCGCAGCGCTTGTCGCCGGGTCGAAGCTCGCCAACCGGCATCTCAACGCCATCATGGACGCTTGCGAGCGCGACGGGAGCGACGCCGGTTTCGATCCCAAGCGCAATCGGGCGCTCAAGGCGGCGATATCGGCGGCGCGCAAGGCGATGCTGCCCGAGAACTACATCGCGCGCGTGATCGAGTTCGCCAGACAGGGTTACAGCGCGATCGAGTTTCCGATTTATAACACCGACTGGGATTCGGACGCCTATCTCACCGTCTCGGGCCAGAATTCGAACAATTCGGTGCGTGTCACCAGCCAGTTCCTCGACGCGGTCGAGGGTGACGGCGAGTGGCAGCTGACTCGCCGCATCGACGGCAAAACCCACAAGACGTTGCGAGCGCGCGACCTGTGGGAGCAGATCGGCCACGCCGCCTGGGCATCGGCCGATCCGGGCCTGCAGTACGACACGACGATCAACGAGTGGCATACCTGCCCGGCCTCGGGGCGAATCAACGCATCGAATCCGTGCTCGGAGTATATGTTCCTCGACGACACGGCGTGCAACCTCGCCTCGGTCAACCTGCTCGCCTTCCGCGACGACGACAGCGGCCGCTTCGACATCGAGGGCTTCGAGCACGCCTGCCGGCTGTGGACGTTGACGCTGGAAATCTCGGTGCTGATGGCGCAGTTCCCGTCGCGTCGCATCGCCGAGCTATCCTACGAGTTCCGCACGCTCGGCCTCGGCTTCGCCAATATCGGCGGATTGCTGATGGCGATGGGTCTTCCCTACGACAGCGACGCAGGCCGCGCCATCGCCGCCTCGATCACGGCGGTCATGACCGGAGTGGCCTATGCGACGTCGGCGGAGATGGCCGAGGAGCTGGGCCCCTTCTCCGGCTACGCGGCAAATCGCGAGTCGATGTTGCGCGTGATCCGCAATCACCGGCGCGCGGCTTACGGGGAAAGCGAAGCATACGAAGGGCTGTCGATCGCGCCGGTGCCGCTGAAGGCTGAAGATTGCCCCGACCCCGCGCTGGTCGCCGCAGCGCGACGAGCGTGGGACCGCGCCTTCGAGCTTGGCCGCGCCTACGGATATCGCAACGCCCAGGCGACCGTGATCGCGCCGACCGGCACGATCGGTCTCGTCATGGATTGCGATACCACCGGCATCGAGCCGGATTTCGCGCTGGTCAAATTCAAGAAGCTCGCCGGCGGCGGCTACTTCAAGATCATCAACCGCGTCGTGCCGGGCGCGCTCAAGACGCTCGGCTACAGCCAGGGCGAAATCAACCACATCGTCGCCTACGCGGTCGGGCATGGCACGCTCGAGGGATCGCCAGCGATCGACCACCAGGCGCTGCTCGCCAAGGGCTTCGGCCGCGCGCAGATCAACGCGCTCGAAAATGCCTTGCGTCAGGCCTTCGACATCAAGTTCGCGTTCAACAAGTGGACGCTCGGCGAGGAGTTCTGCACCCGCGTTCTCGGCTTCTCCAAAGACCAGCTCGACGACGTCGGGTTCGACATCCTGTCGGCGCTCGATTTCACGCCGGCCGAGATCGAGGCGGCCAATACCTATTGCTGCGGGGCGATGACGCTGGAAGGGGCACCGCATCTCAAGGCCGAGCACCTTCCGGTGTTCGATTGCGCCAATCCGTGCGGGCGCAATGGCCGGCGGTTCCTCTCGGTCGAGAGCCATATCCGCATGATGGCCGCCGCGCAGCCGTTTATTTCCGGCGCCATCTCGAAGACCATCAACATGCCGAACTGGGCGACGGTCGAGGATTGCAAGCGCGCCTACATGCAGTCCTGGAAGCTGGGTCTCAAGGCCAACGCGCTTTATCGCGACGGCTCGAAACTGTCGCAGCCGCTCGCCTCGGTGCTGGCCGACGACGACGCAGCGGAGATCGCCGAGGAACTCGCGGCCCAGCCGACGGCCGCGAAAGCCACGGCGGTGGTGGAACGGATCGTCGAACGTGTGGTGGAGCGCGTAATCGAGCACACCGTCGGCCGCCAGCGCCTGCCGCAGCGCCGCAAGGGGTATACGCAGAAGGCCATCGTCGGTGGGCACAAGGTTTATCTGCGCACCGGCGAGTACGAAGACGGGCGGATCGGCGAGATCTTTATCGACATGCACAAGGAAGGTGCGGCGTTCCGCAGCCTGATGAACAATTTCGCGATCGCCATTTCGATCGGCTTGCAATATGGCGTGCCGCTCGAGGAGTTCGTCGAGGCGTTTACCTTCACGCGCTTCGAGCCGCATGGGATCGTTCAGGGGAACGACGCGATCAAGAACGCGACGTCGATTCTCGACTACATCTTCCGCGAGCTGGCGATTTCGTATCTCGGCCGCGACGATCTCGCCCATGTCCACCAGGACGACCTGGCGCCCGACAGCGTCGGCAAGGGCGACGGCGAGAGCACGTTGCCGGCGAGCGGATCGGCCGCAGCGACCGCCGCGCTCGACGCGGTGAAGAAGGTCGCCTCGACCGGCTATGTGCGCCAACGCTTCCGCGTGCTCGACGGCGGCTCGAGCGAAACGCGCGACGGCGCGCGGGCGAGCGCCAGCGTCGAAATGCCGGTGGGCGACCATGGCGTGACGCTCGCCGAACCCGACGTGGCGGTGACGCTGATCGAACCGGACGCCGAGGCAGCGGTCGAGCGCGAGCCGATCGGCTTCGCTATCGATTCGCCAGCCTCGGCGTCGCTCATCGCGGCGATCACGCCGCGGACCCTCGACGAGCAGGCCGGCAAGATCCGCGAGGCGCGGCTCAAAGGCTACACCGGCGACATGTGCGACTCGTGCGGCAGCATGGCGATGGTGCGCAACGGCACGTGCACCAAGTGCCTCGATTGCGGCGCGACCACGGGTTGCTCGTGACGCGGCGGCGGCTCGACATGCGCGACGGCCGCCCCGGGTGACCGACCCCGGCTGCGGGCGCGCGTCTGCCGTTTTGCGCGCCCCGCCGAACCACCGACGGATTGCGCATGGTCCGTCGGTAACTTGAGTGGGGGAGCGGCCCGCAATCGCTCCCCCATTTTTTGCTCGGACTTCTGCAAGGCCGAAACCGAGTCGCAGACCCCTTAGTACCGTCAAGATGCCTGGGTCGGCGCCAGTTTCGCATTGCCTCCGCGTTTGTCGAAACGCGAGGGGTGGGCGGACTTACCGACGATGTCGCCGCAGCCGTACCCCGACTGCCTTACTTCCCCCGCCCTTTTTGCAGGCGGCCGATCATGTCGGCGAGCGCGGCGGCATCGTCGCCCTTGACCTGCATCTTCTGGGCGTTGGCCGGCAGCTCGAACAGTCGCTCGTCGACGGCGCCGACCCGGATGTTGCGAAACGCCAAATGGATCTCTCCGGCCTTGCCCTGATGCACGCCCGTGCCTTCGATCTTGAGCACGATTCCCTCCGCGGTACGCCAGACGTGGCCCTCGAAACTGCTCGCCGCGCCTGGCGCGGTGGCGACGCGATATTTCGTCGCCCGCATGCCTTCGATCGTCTCCTGCGCCACTGCCGTCTCGCGCAAATTCGCCGGGTCGTTGAGCGCAGCGATCGGTAAGGCGGCAAGTCCGGCAAGATCAGTCTCGACGACGACGTTGGTGCCCGGAAGCTGCGACCACACGAGATTTTGGTCGAAACGGACGATGACGTTCTGCTTGACGCCACGCTCGATCCATTCGTGGCGCATGGCGTTCGGCGTGCGCCACAACTTGCCGGTGCGCAGATTGTCGCCGCGGCCAATCACGCTGTCGGCGGTGTAGGGCACTTTCAGGTCAAGCGGACCGGCCGTCGCCGCGCCGGAGAGGCCGGCAAGCAGCGCCGCGATCATCAGGCCCATGAATCGTCGCATCGACTCGCTCCCTCGCACGTAACCGACGTGGCGGCCTAGTCTACGCCGTCGATCGGGGCGAAACTATGACGGCCATCGCATGGCTAGAACGGCCGCAAGGTCCCGGCTATTCTCCGGGCCGGCGAACCACGCCTAAAGGGAGTCCATGCAATGCCCGGAAAAATCGATGCGCGCCTTGGCGCGCTTGGCCTGTCCCTGCCCGGCGTCGCCACCGCGGCCGGAAATTACGTGCCGACGGTGCGGACGGGTAACCTGGTCTTCGTCTCGGGCCAGATCACGCTTAAGGACGGCCAGCTCGAATACGTCGGCAAGGTCGGGCGCGATTTCACGGTCGAGCAAGGCCAAGCGGCGGCAAGGCTGTGCGCGCTCAACATACTCGCCCAACTCAAGGCGGCGTTGGGCGGCGACCTCGACAAGGTGCGACGGTGCGTCAAGGTGACCGGCTTCGTTAACGCGACGCCCGAATTCACCGACCATCCCAAGGTGATCAACGGCGCATCCGACCTCCTTGCCTCGGTGCTCGGCGACGCCGGAAAGCATGCTCGGGCCGCCGTCGGAATGAACTCGCTGCCGCTTGGCGTCGCCACCGAAGTCGAGGCGGTCTTTGAAGTCGCCCCCGGCGGCTCACGCCGGAAAACGGCGGCAAAGAAGACAAAAAAGAAGGCGGCCAAGCGCCGCCGCTGAAAAACGTCGCACGACCGCACTGCGACCCGAGCAGCACCGGCGCGATTGACCCGCGCGCCGCGCCCGCCTAGCCTTTTGTGCATGCGTAGCCTCATGATCGCCGGATTGGCGGCGGCGCTGGCCGGATCGCCGGCCGCGGCGGGCGAGGCCGACGTGATCGCAGTCAAGATCACGCCGCGCAGCGCCGACCTTTACGATTTCGACGTGACCATTCGCAGCAACGACAGGGGATGGGACTATTACGCCGACGCGTTCGAGGTACTGACCCTCGACGGTCGGCTGCTCGGCCGCCGCGAGCTGCTGCACCCGCACCAGGACGAACAGCCGTTCACGCGCGAGCTGGGCGGCGTTCGGATTCCGGTGAGCGAAACCCGGGTCTTGGTGCGTGCTCGCCATAAACCGGCGGGATATGCCGGTACGGCGCGCATCGTGCCGGTGCCGCATTGATCGACCAGGCGCAGGGCGACGACCGTGCCTGACGGCGGCGACGCCATCACGCTGCACGTCGTCGAGCGCATCGCCAAGGTGCGCGCGGCCGATTGGGACGCCTGCGCCGGCACCGACATCCCATTCCTTAATCATGCGTTCCTCGATGCGCTCGAGGCCAGCGGATCGGCGACCGCCGAGGCTGGCTGGCTGCCGCAGCACGTCGTCGCCGAAGACGCCGAGGGACGTGTCGTTGCCGTCGTGCCGATGTACCTCAAGAGCCATTCCTACGGCGAATATGTCTTCGACCACGGCTGGGCGCAGGCCTACGAGCGCGCGGGCGGGCGCTATTATCCGAAACTTCAGGTCGCCGTGCCGTTTACGCCGGTCGCCGGGCCACGCCTCTTGATCCGCGGCGATGTCGAGCGCGCGGCGATCGTCCCTTCCCTGATCGAGGCGCTCGCCCGGATCGCCCAGCGCCGGCGGGTTTCGTCGCTTCATGTCACGTTTTGCACCGCGGGCGAGGCTGAGGCGTTCCGCCGCGCAGGGTGGCTCGTTCGTCGCGGCATGCAGTATCACTGGCACAATCGTGGCTACGCGACTTTCGATGATTTTCTGCGCGAACTCACGCACGAGCGGCGCAAGGCGATCCGACGCGAGCGCCGCGGCGTC
>DATIBC010000058.1:0-38668 GCA_035457725.1 Alphaproteobacteria bacterium
GAAGCCGATCCCGCCGAGGCTGAGCGCGACAGCTACGTTGAAGTGGCGCGGAAACGCCGCCGCCGCCTCGCCAGCCGTGCCCTCGAACACTTTGACCGGCTCCTTGGGGGGTCGTTCGGCGAAGTCATGGCCGCGATCGAGCACGTATTTCTCGTTCGCCATCGAGCCCGGCTTGATGCGCGATTTGAGGTGCACGGTATTGATCTTGCCCTCCGCGGCGCAGCGCAAGATGTCGAGACCTGGCAGCGCCCCCGACGCAATCCGCACGCGTCCGCCGTAGCGGCGTGCAAGGTCGACCATTTCGGGGCAACTCGGCACGCCGCCGGCGCTGACCGCTACGAGCGTCTTCCCGGAGGCGAGAACGGTGCGCGCGATTTCGGGGAAGCTTTCGGCAGTGGCGCATTCGACGACGACGTCGCATATCGGCGGTAGTTCGGCAAGCGGGACCACAACCGGCGGCGGCGACAAGGCGGCCGCGTTTCGGCGCGCCTTGGCGAGATCGCGCGCCGCGACGGCGACGAGGCGCGCTTCGGCAATGGCTCCGGATGTCAGCCGTCGGGCAAGATCTTGCCCGACATTGCCGAAGCCGGCCAAGCCGATCGCAAGCGATGAAGCAGCCATCCCAACCATGAATCCCCCGACATTCAGTTGTGCCGGCCGCCTTAGAGCGTCAGGCCGCCGTCGACATGGATCGATTGGCCGGTGATATACGAAGCATCCGGACTCAACAGGAAGGCAATCACCGCTGCCACCTCGTCCGGCGACCCATGACGGCCGAGCGGAACGCGCTCGATGGCGGCCTGCCAGCGCGTCGCATCGAGCGAACTCGCCGTGCCTTCCTCCTTGCGGATATAACCCGGGACGACGCAGTTGACGGTGATACCCTTTGGTGCGAGCTGTGCCGCCAGCGACCGCGCCAAGCCTTCGAGCCCGAGCTTGGCGGCGGCCGAGGCGGCGAAATGGTCGCCGCCAAGACGAAAGACGTGGGCGAGAAACGAGCTGACGGCGACGATGCGCGCGTTGGCAGCGCGCTCGAGCAACGGCAGCGCCGCGGTGGCAAGTCGAAAGAAGCCGCCGACCATCGCCTCGAGCGACCGCGTCAGGCCCGACTCGTCGAGCTCGCCGAGCCCACGGCGATCGGCGAAGCCGGCGTTCGCGACCAGCCAATCGAGCCCACCAAATCCCTGCGCGGCGACATCGACCAGACGCGCCGCGGTCGCGGCCTCGGCGAGGTCGCCGACCTCGCAGCGGCATTCGGCGCCGCGAGCCCGACATTCCTCCGCCACGCGGTCCAATCGCGCACGATTGCTGCCGGTGTGCAGCACAAGTTTGGCGCCAGGCGCGGCGAGGCGCCTCGCCAATGCCGCGCCGATCCCGCTACCCGCCCCGGTTATCAGCGTGACGCGCCCCGGCGTCGCCATGCCAGTTCACCGCTCCCGCCACGACTGCGCGCCTCCGGCCGGCGGGCCGAAATCGCGCGGCGATAGCGCGGCATGGAACCAAAGCATGAAGCTATAGATGTCGAAGACCGGTAGCATGAGCTGGGTGGCCAACGCGCGCGCGTAGGGCGCCATATTGGTGCATTCAAGAACGACGGCGCCGATACCGTCATGGCGGCGCACCAGCTCGTCGCCGGCATCGAGAATGTCCCGCTCGGCCTTGGCGATGTCCATCGTCAGCTCGTCATTGATGATGACGCGGCTGAACTCGCGGCCGCCATCGGTTCCGACGACCGGAACGTCGGCCGCGACGCCCGCGGCGCGGAAGTGTTCGGGCGTCAATGTCTTGGCGCTGATGGTCAACACACCCACCCGCTTGTCGGGGGGTAACAGGGCCTGGATGAAGGGGATCTGCATCAGGCTTGACGTGGCCACGGGCACGCCGACGTGGCGCGCCAGTTCGGCCTGGTAGAGCGACAGGAACCCGCAATTCGTCGTGATCCCGTCGGCGCCGAGCGCCACAAGGTCGGCCGCCGCGTCGAGAAAAGCATTGAGCAAGCCGCGGGCACCATCGATGACCACGCGCTCGGGCGAAGCGCCCGGCACGACGCGATAAAGCACCGGGAACGGCCAGGTCGTGGCGTTTCCCATGTCGCCGGGAATGCGGGGAAAGCGCGCTTCGAGCATCAGGATGCCAAGCCGCGCGCCATAGACCGCCTTGCCGCCATGCGCCGTTCGTGCGTGTCTGCCGGCGTCGTTCACTTGTCGTTCGATCCCCCGTATGATCGTTGCTGGAAATCTAGCAGAGGGGCCGGTTCCCGGCCAATCCAGGCCGGCGGCCGTGGGGAATGCGGCTGAGCGATCACGAACAGGCGATGCTCGACGGCCGTCACGGCGCGGCGAAACAGCGCGCCATGGCCGGGCTGGTTCAGCTCGGGCGCGCCTTCGATGCGCCACGCATGGTCGAGATCGGTTATGCGCATATCCACGCCGGCATGGCGCTCTATCTCGACGATGTCGAGTTGATCGAGGACCTCGCGCAGCTGGGCGCCAAAATGGCGGTGCCGGCATCGGTCAATGTCGCCAACACCGACATGAAAAACTGGCGGCAGATCGGCGCGCCCGAGAAGCTGGTCCGGCTTCAGCGCCGCGCCGAAAGCGCGCATCACAAGATGGGCAGCAACTGCGCCTTCACCTGCACGCCGTACTGGGCGGGCCATTGGCCGACCTGGAACACGCATATGACGTCGATCGAATCGACGGTGACGATCTTCTGCAACTCGGTATTGGGGGCGCGCAGCAACCGCGACGGGTTTTTCGCCGTCTACGCGGCGATCACCGGCCGCTATCCGATGTTCGGCTATCATCTCGATGTCAATCGGCGCGGTACGATACTGGTGCGAACCGATGCGCGCCTCGACGGTACGAGCGATTTCAGCGCGCTCGGCTTCCATGTCGGACGCATGGCTGGCGACGGCGTTCCCGTGTTCGACGGGTTCGCCAACCGGCCCTCGCTCGACGAACTCGACGCGCTTGGCGCCGGGCTGGCGACGTCGGGCGGCGTGTCGATGTTCATCGTTCCGGGCGTGACGCCGCCATTCGCCGCGCTGGCCGACGCCTTCGCCGGCGAACGGCCACCCGATCCGCTCGTCGTGTCGCGCGCCGAGATCGACGCGGTCTATGACTATTTCTGTCCTTCGCCGGCGGCTAAGTTCGACATCGTCCACGTCGGCTGTCCGCACGCCTCGCTCGAGGAAATGAAGCATTACGCGCGCTTGCTGTCGGGCAAGCGCATCGCCGACGGCACCGAGTTGTGGATCAGCACCAGCCGCGGCGTGCGACGCAGCGCCGAGGAGGCCGGTATCGTGCGCGAGCTCGAGGCGGCCGGAGCAAAGGTCATTTCCGATACCTGTCCGATCTCGTGCCACCTTGCCCGCACCGTGTCGCCCGACCCTGCGCTGGGAGTGGTGCCGCCGCCGATCAAGGCAGTGGTGATCGATTCGGCCAAGCAGGCCAAATACGTCCGCGACATGATCCAGTGCGCGACGCTGTTGACCGGAACCGAGGAGGCGGTAGAGACGGCGCTTACCGGCCGCTTCGTGTCGCGCCGCGCACCGGCGCGAGTGTGACCTGTGCCAGCCATGCCAGCCGAGCGCGAAATCGCCGCCCGCGGAATCGTCGAAGGAACTGCGCGCGGGCCGGCGTTGGTCGCCGCCGAGGCGATCTCGTTCCTCGGCGACGTCGATATTCTGAGCGGCACGATCGTCGGCGACCTGCCCAGCGTCCACGGCAAGTCGATGCGTGGTACGGTGCTGATATTTCCCTACACCCGCGGCTCGGCGGGCGCGTGGCGGTTCTTGCACCAGCTTCACAAGCACGGAAACGCGCCGGTGGCGTTGGTGACCGCCTCGGTGCCGGATCCGTCGGTCGTCCAGGGGGCGATCCTCTCCAGAATTCCGGTCGCCTGCGCACCGGCGCAAGATCTCGCCGCGTTGGCGTCCGACGGCGATATGATCGAACTCGTCGTGTCGGGCGAGCGTGCGACGCTGCGCTTGGCGCGCCGATGACGGTCGGCGTAGCGAGGGATATCGCATGAACGACGCTCACAGCAACGACGGCCCGCCGGTGGTCGTGATCGGCGCCGGTGCGGTCGGGATCGCCTGCGCATGCTTCCTTCAGCAGGATGGTCGCCAAGTGCTCGTCCTCGATCCCGGCGGTCCCGGCGAGGGCGCCTCGTTCGGTAACGCCGGCGGGCTCAATGGCTCGTCTGTAGTTCCGGTGGCGATGCCCGGCGTGTTGCCGCAGGTTCCGCGGTGGCTGCTCGATCCGCTCGGGCCGCTCGCCATCCGCTGGCGCTATTTGCCGTTCCTGCTGCCGTGGCTTTGGCGGTTCGTGCGGGCGGGAACGCCGGAAAAGGTGAAGCATCAGGCCAAGGCGCTACGCGGCCTCTTGGCGCCGTCGGTCGACGCCTATCGCGCATTGCTGCGCCCGGCGGGCGCCGAGGACGTGCTGCATCGGGTCGGCCACCTTAACGTCTACAAGAGTCGCGCAAGCTTCGACAAGGACTCGGCAGCGATGGAGCTCAGGCGCGCCAACGGTGTCGACGTGCTCGACGTTTCGTCCGACGAGCTCCACCAACTCGAACCGGCGCTGTCGCGCGATTACGTTCTCGGCCGGCTCATCTCCGAGAACGGGCATTGCAGCAACCCGCTGCGGATGATGCAGGCCCTCGCCGAACATCTGGTGCGCAATGGCGGACGGATCGAGCGCGCCCGCGCGCTGGGGTTCGTCGGCGCGAACGGCCGCGTCGATGCGGTGCGCAGCGACGCCGGCGACCGCCCGGCCAGCCATGTCGTGATCGCGGCCGGCGCGTGGTCGCGCCCGCTGGCGCGCGCGCTGGGCGATCGGCTGCCGCTCGATACCGAGCGCGGTTATCACGTGACGATCAAGGATCCCGAGGTGATGCCGCGCCTGCCGGCAATGGCGGCGGAGGGAAAGTTCGCCGTCACGCCGATGGAGATGGGATTGCGCGTCGCCGGGACGGTCGAGTTTGGTGGGCTCGACGCGCCGCCGAATTGGCGGCGCGCCCGAATCTTATTGAGCCAAGCCCAAGCAATGTATCCGGGGCTGTCGCGCCAAATCGGCGAGGATCGCATTGCGACGTGGATGGGTTTCCGCCCGAGCATGCCCGACTCGCTGCCGGTGATCAGTCCCTCGGGCGCGTTCGCCAACGCGTTCTATGCTTTCGGGCACGGCCATATCGGCCTGGCGGCGGCGCCGATGACCGGCCGCCTGGTCGCCGACTTGATCGCCGGCCGCGCGCCGTGGCTCGATCCGACACCGTTTTCGGCCAAGCGTTTCGATGGCAACGCGGCGTGATCGCGTATAGCCTTGCGTCCCAAACCGGACCTCGATTGCGATAAGGGAGGGAACGTCATGCATCGCCGAACCACCCTGTTTGCGCTGAGCCTTGTGGCGGCCGCCGCGGGATATTGTTTGCCATTGCGCGCCCAGGATGCATATCCGTCGCGCTCGATCACCATGATCGTGCCGTTTCCACCGGGCGGCGTCGCCGATCAGACCGGTCGACCGGTTGCGGCGGCGCTGGAGAAAATCCTCAAACAGCCGGTCGTCATCGCCAACAGGCCGGGCGCCGGCGGCGCGGTCGGCATGGCGGCGGCGGCGAACGCACGGCCGGACGGCTACACGATCCTGACCGCGCTGTCGTCGATTTCGATCATTCCCGAAGCAGACAAGCTGTTCGATCGGCAGCCTGCGTATCAAATGAACCAGCTTGCGCCAGTGGCGTTGGTGACCTCCGATCCGACCGTGCTGGTCGTTCCGGCGGAATCGCCTTGGAAAAGCGTCGCCGACTTCGTCGCCGACGCAAAGAAGCGCCCGGGTGAGATTTCATTCTCGTCCTCGGGCATTTACGGAACCTTGCATATGGCGATGGAGATCTTCGCTCACGCCGCCGACATCAAGCTGCGCCACGTACCATTCGCGGGCGGTGGCCCGGCGTTGACGGCATTGCTTGGCGGGCACGTCCAGGCGCTCGCCTCCGGGCCTGGACCGGTCATTCCGCAGATCAGCGCCGGCAAGCTGCGGCCGCTCGCGGCGTGGGGCGATAAGCGGCTTGCCGCGCTCCCCGATGTTCCAACGTTCAAGGAGCTCGGCTTAAAGGACGTCGAATTCTACATCTGGGCCGGCGTCTTCGCGCCGGCGGGAACTCCCGAGCAAGCCATGCGCGTCTTGCGCGAGGCGATGGGAAAGGTCGTCATCGACCCGGAGTTCGTGGCGCAAATGGAGAAGCTGCAAACGCCGATCCAGTACCTCGACGCGCCAGAGTTCAAGAAATTCTGGGACGCCGATGCGGCGCGGCTTGCCGGGGCGGTGCGCCGCGTCGGGCGCGTCGAAGAAAAGAAGAACTGATCGCCGCGCGCTCGAATACTTTTCGATGAACTGGCGCGGCGTCGGCCAGTTGGCACGCGACCGGCTGGCCGGAGCGGCGCTGATCGCGCTTGCCTGCGTGATGGCGTGGGAAGCGACGCGGCTGCCGGTCGGCTCGCTTGCCGCGCCGGGGCCGGGTTATTGGCCGCTGGCGCTGGCGATCGCTCTCGGCGGCTTCGCGGCGATCGTTTTTCTCGCGAGGACGAGCCCGCCAGTCGAGCAAATCGGCTGGAAGGAGGCGCCGCGCGCGGCGGTGGTCCTTGCCGCATGCGTCTTCGCGGCGCTGGCGATCGAGCGGCTCGGTTATCGGTTGACCGTCTTCGCCGTGCTGGTCGTCCTCCTTGCCGTCGTGGAGCGGCGCCACCCGGCGGCGGCGATGGCCGTCGCACTGGCGATCGCCCTGGGTTCTTACTTTCTGTTCGCTGATCTCCTGCGAGTTCCGCTGCCGCGCGGGCCGGCCGGCATCTGATCGTGGCGGACGCGTCCTAGGGCCAGGCGCGTGATCGATACCGTCTATAACCTGATGACGGGATTCTCCGTCGCGCTGCAACCGCAAATGCTGCTGTTCGCGACGGTCGGCTGCATCATCGGGACGCTGGTCGGCATGCTGCCCGGCGTCGGGCCACTCGCAGGAATCAGTCTTCTGCTTCCGGCGACGTTCGGGCTCGATCCGACGACGGCGATCATCCTGCTCGGCGGAATTTATTACGGCGCGATGTACGGCGGCTCGACGACTTCGATCCTGATGCGCATCCCGGGCGAGGCGGCGTCGGTGATGACCTGCATCGACGGCTACGCGATGACGCAAAATGGCCGCGGTGGACCGGCGCTGACGATCGCCGCGATCGGCTCGTTCGTCGCCGGAACCATCAGCGTGATCGGACTGATGCTGCTCGCTCCGCCGCTCGCGGCGTTGGCGCTGCGTTTCGGGCCGCCCGAATATTTCGCTCTGCTCACCTTGGGACTCCTGGTGCTGGCGGTGATGTCCGGCGGATCGACGCCAAAGACGCTGGCGATGGCCGCGCTCGGCCTGTTTCTCGGCACTATCGGCATCGACCTGATGACCGGATTCTTTCGCTTTCAATACGGCGTGGTCGAGCTCTCGGATGGGCTCGGAATCGTCCCTGTCGCGGTCGGCTTGTTCGGTATTTCCGAGATCATGCTGACCGCTGGCCGCGAGAATCCGCCGGTAGTGCAGAAGCCCAAGCTACGTGACCTGCCGCCTTCGGCCGTCGAGCTTCGCCAAGCCGCTGCGCCGGTCGCGCGCGGTACTGTTCTCGGCTTTCTCATCGGCATTATCCCCGGCTCGGCGCATATCATTTCGGCGTTCGTCTCCTACGCGCTCGAGCGCCGCATATCGAAGCATCCCGAACGTTTCGGCCATGGCGCGGTGGCGGGCGTCGCGGGCCCGGAATCGGCGAACAACGCGGCGGCATGCGGCGCGTTCGTGCCGATGCTGGCGCTCGGCGTACCGTCGGGCCCGATTCCGGCGGTGATGCTCGCAGCGCTGATGGTGCACGGCATCGCGCCTGGCCCATTGCTGATGGACCAGGAGCCGCGGCTGTTCTGGGGCTTCATCGCCTCGATGTATGTCGGCAATCTCGTCCTGCTAATCCTCAATCTGCCGTTGGTCGGCCTCTTCATAAACCTCCTGCGCATTCCCTATGCCTATCTTTACCCGGCGATCGCCGTCTTTTGCGTGCTCGGCGTTTACGCCGTCAACCAAAACGTGGTCGACGTCTGGATCATGGTCGCCATGGGCGCGCTGGGGTACGTCTTGCGCAAGTTCGATTTCGAAGTGGCGCCTATCGTGCTCGGCGTCGTGCTTTCGCCAATGCTCGAAACCGCCCTGCGTCAATCCCTGGCGATGTCGTCCGGCGACTACGCGATACTAATCCAGCGGCCGATCTCGGCGACGATGCTGGCGCTGACCGCGTCGCTGTGCATCGTGGCGCTGGCGCCGATTCTTCGCGATGCGGACGGCTGGCGCCGCCGTCTTGGCCTCGAGCGGTAGCGAACGACGCGCTGGCGGATTCGCGCTCTGATGCTGGACCGCGCCGGTAAAGTCGCTAGGGTAGCGTGACCGACCGACCTCCGAGCCACGAGTCGCGCGAATGATCGAAGACCGGCCGCACCTGCGCGGCGACATTGCCGTTTCGTTTGTCGCTTGCGCGCTGGTTGGTTTGATCGCCGCGTGCGGCGGCATCGCCTTCAACTATTTCGTCATCTTCGCGAACCGTATGTGGCTGCCCGACCCCATGCCGCTCGGTTTTGCCGATCTTGACGACACGACGACGCTCATGTGCCTGGCGCTCCCGGTCCTTGGCGGCGTGATCGTCGGGCAGCTAGCCCGACTGCTGCCCGATCGCCGCCCGCATGGTCCCGCCGACGCTATCCTCGCCGCGCACTCCGTTCCGGCGATGCTGGATCAACGCTCGGGCCTGATTTCGGCGGCCATGGCGGCGACCTCGTTGTCATTCGGCGCCTCCGTCGGCCAATACGGGCCGATTGTTCATCTCGGCGCGGTGCTCGGCTCGATGGCGACGCGGCTGTTTCGCCTGCCGGCCCGGCTCGGCGAAGTAATGCTCGGCGCCGGCGCCGCAGCGGCGGTTTCGGCCGTTTTCATCGCCCCGATCGGCGGCCTTCTCTTCGCCCACGAGGCCGTGCTGCGTCATTACGCGTTGCGCACCTTCGCGCCAGTCGCGGTCGCGTCGGTCATTGGCTATGTCACCACCTTGCTCGTCTTTCCGCATGGCATGGCGTTGCCGGCGCCCGGCGGCGGATTGATGCACCCGGCGTCGCTGCTGGTGTTGGTCGTCCTAGGCGTCGCCGCAGGGGGTGTCGCGGTCGCTTACATGCGGGCGATCGAGTTCGCCGGAGCGCTCGCCAAGCGCCTAGCCGTACCGGCGGCGCTCAAGCCGGCGATCGCTGGCCTGATCGTCGGCGTCGCGGCGATCAAGCTGCCGCAACTGCTCGGACTCGGTTTGGAGACGACCAATGCGGCGCTGGTCGGGCAGCTGGGTGGCGGTATGGCGCTGCTGTTGGTGGCGGCAAAGATTTTGGCAGTCGCGCTTTGTCTGGGATTTGGCTATCACGGCGGCGTATTCAGCCCGGCATTGTTCATCGGCGCCGCGTTCGGAGCGGCATGGGCCGCTCTACTTGACCCTGGATTGGCGTCGGTGCTGCCCGAGACGCTGTCGGCGAGCGCGCTGGCGATCGCCGGCATGGCCGCCGTGGTGAGCACGGTGGTCGGTGCGCCGATCTCGACGGTGATCATCGTTCTCGAATTGACGGGAAACTACGAAATGGCGATCGGAACCACGATCTCCATCGTCTTCGCGCATCTCGTCACCCACCGTTTCGTCGGCCGATCGTTGTTCGACCGGCAGCTCATGGCGCGCGGACTCGATCTCTCCACCGGCCGCGAGCGCGTTGCACTGGCCCAGCAATCGATCACGCCGTGGATCGTCGGCGATTGCGTGCGCGTGACGCCCGAGGCGGCGGCCGAGAATGTGATTCGCCAGCTTACCGACGCCGACGCGAGCGTCGCTTTTGTCGTCGACCGCGGCGGCCGATACCTTGGCCATCTTTCGCTCGTCGATCTCGTCCGCTCGGAACGGCGGGGCGACGGCGCGACCAAGGCCGGAGAGTTGCTGAGGCCCTCGGAAATTCGTCTCGCATCGAATGCGTCGCTGCTGGAGGCGATCCAGCTTCTCGGGCGCCTCACCGGCGAGAGCGCCCCGGTCGTGGACATCGACGGCGAGACGTTTCTTGGCGTCGTTCGCGAATCGTCGATCCTCGAGGCGTATCAAAAAATCAGCCAGGCGGTCCGCCGGCTCGAGGAGTAGACAATGCCAATGCTGGATGACCAAGAGACGCGGCCGCCGACAGAGCACCAACGGCTGCTTGCGCGACGCGACGATGCTGTTTTACCTTCGGGCGTGGGAGCGACCACAACAGGAATAACGGATTCGAGCGTGCGCACTGGCTTCGCGATCGCCATCGCCGCGTGCATGTGGGCGTTCGTCGGGCTGGCGCAGCCGCAGCCAAGTGATGCGACTCGTGAAACGGTGGTCTTCGATGAGCAGTTCCGCGACTGGCGCGCGCGATGCATCACTTCGCGCGCCGTCGCCGATTGTTACGCCCGACCGGATCGTCCGACGCCCGGAGTAGCCGTGCTCCTTGTGCCTCGAAACGCCGCGTTCGATCTCGTTGTGATCAGCCCCGATACCGCCGACCGGCTGACCGGCGCCTCGATCCAGATCGATCGCGGCCATTCACTGGAGGCACGGCAGTGCGAGGCGTCATTGTGCGCGTTTTCCGCCGAAGGCGTCCCGGATCTCGAGCAAGCGCTGCGGCTGGGCCGTATGGCGCTGCTGCGCGTGACACGCGCCGACAGGCCGGCGCTTGAGTTCGAGCTGAGCCTCAGCGGCGTGAGCGCCGCGCTCGATCGCGTCGCCAGCGCCCGCCAGGCGCGCCGACCGTGACGATCGCCGAGGGAGCGGCGCACGTCGCGCCCCGAGCCAACGACGAGCGATCGTCGGCCTGAGTTTCCTCCGACATGAGCCGGCGCAACTGCTCGCGTCCGCGAAACAGGCGCGACATGATCGTTCCAACCGGCACGCCGACGACTTTCGCCGCATGCTGATAGGTCAACCCCTCAAGCGCGACAAGGGCGATCGCCTCGCGCTGTTCCGCCGGCAGACAACGAATCGCTCGCACCAGCTCGCGGCATTCGACATGGGTGAGCTGCCGCGCTGGGCTAGCCACTTGAAGTGCTGATTCGGCGATCGGCACGGTGGGAACGCTTCGTCGGCGTCGCAATATTCCGTCGGTGCGGACGTTGCGGAGCACGGTGAAGAGGTAAGCACGGAGATTTTCGATCCGCGCACCATCGCGCGCATAGACGAGCGCGCGCTTCAACGTCTCCTGAACCAGATCGTCGGCATCGGCGGGGTCTCCGACCCGCGAGATCGCGTAGCGACGCAAGCCCTTCACATGCGCGAAGAGCTCATCGTCGCGCTTTGGCCGCCGGCAATTATTCGCTGAACGCTTGCCAATGCCCATGTGCCGCCAAGGAAGGAGTTCGATCCGCCGAAAGTCTCGTACGCGAGGTGGGCGCAATGGGGTGACAAGAAGGTGACTTTACGTGTCGGCGTGCGCCGTCCGAGAAGCGGCTCGCGTGGCACGCAACGCGGCGCCCGGCCGAGAACCCGCGCCTCGACCGGGCGTTGCGCCGATCCGATGCTAACGATTATGGCGACATCGAGGCAGCGAACCCGTTTAGAGCGTGTTTCGGGTGTTGCGCCGCAAATCGCCGCTGTCGACTTCCGAGGCGAAGTTGACGTTGACCTTTGCCGTGCCGGCCGGCGGCTGGCGAAGCTCGGTGCGGAACGGCAGGCTCTGGCGCGGCGCGATCTCCTGCCCTTCCGGCTCGAACAGCCAGTGCTTCAACGTCGACCCGTTCGAATCCGTGATCCGCGCGCGCAACGCGGGCGCCGCTTGCGCACGGTTGCTCGTATTGACGATGACGCCACGAATGACAAGTGTCGATTCGCCGTTGACTGTCATACGCTCGGGCGGAACCAGATGTAGCTGCAGGCCCGATAAACCGATTTGCTGGACCGTGCGCGACTGTTCAACGCACGGCCGGTAGGACGTGCCGCTTCCAACATAGCGATCGACGCAATTCTCCGATGAATAGCGCGCCCGGTCGACCGATGTCCAGTTTATGCCGATCCTTGTCGCCGTCGTCACCGGTCCGTCCTTGATCTGCAATGAATAAAGTCCCTGCGGCAACGGCTGCGCCGGTTGGATATGGGCGACATCGCCGTGCCCGACCAACCGCTCGATCCGCAGCGGCACCGAGAACGCCGGAAGATCCGGCTCGGCCCAGGTATTACCCGAAATCGGCGTGATGGAGCCCGACGTCGAGATTTCGCTGCGGACCCATGCCACTTTCTTCAAGACAATGACGTCCTCGTGCGGGCGGGCGCCTCCCACAACGGGGTGTTTGATGACGAACTCAAGGTAAGGGCCAAGGTCGGACCGCTGGTTCCAGGTCGAGACCTCCCAATCGCGATTGCCATCGAGACGATGCAGCTTGTTGTCCGCGGTGAGAAGAAATATGCCCCGCTCCTTTGGTACGGGCACGGTTCTGCCTGCGACTTTGACGCCGCTCGAACATGCCGAGGCGAGTACGCCGATCGCGACCATCAGGACCGCGACGAGCAAACCCAGTTTTCTGTCGGATATTGTCATTGATCGATCTCCCGCACGGTTGCCGGACACTGTACGAGTGGTTGGAAGGCGCAAGTGACGCGACCGGCAGTCCGGCGGGGGGCGCCGGACTGCCTACTCGCGCCACCTCGACGGCTCAGTCTGACTTCCGGCCGCCACTGGTCGCCGAAGCACGCGAGGTCGCGTTCGCCGAACAGCCCGCGCCTTCCTTGCGGACGAAGTCTTCGTCGTAGTCGGACTCGCGCTTATCGCCGCTCTGCGCCTCGGCCGATGCCGTGGTGCGCGCCTCGCAACTTCCATCCTTGCCGCCGCTCTTGGCGCTCGACGACGCCGACGCGCTGGCACTGGCGCGCGCCTTGGCCGTGGATTTCTCAGGTGTTGTCGTCATGCTTTTCTCCTCCGCTCGCGGACTTTCGCCCAACGGCACGACTGCGGCGGCTCCGACGAGACCCGCAAGGGCGATCGCCGCAATCATCCTCATCAATGCGTCGATACGAAGCGACATGCATTCCTCCAGTTTGGCTGACCTACGAATGGGACCGAATGGGACCAATTCGGTTGCTGCGAGCGGGAAAGGGCGGCCGGGCCATGTCGCCCGGCCGCCCAGTCCGCCGAAAGCGCCCCGGAACGCCGGCGACGCCTTCGATCCGCTAGTTGACGGTCGACCCAACCGACACCGAAGCGCCGGTGGTCGCGTCGGCCTGCGTGACGCCGTCGGTCACGTCGGCCGTCGCGCCAGCGTCGGCGATCGCTTCCGCGTCGCCGCGCGTCTTGGCGTGGGTCTGCGTCGACGTCGTCGCCTTGGACAAGCCAGGCGTATCGATGGCCTGCGCCTTCGCCTTCGAGTGCGCGATGCCCATCGACGGCGGCGCGCCCTCTTCGCTCGCCATGCCCTTCGCCAGCGAGTGCGAGATGGTCATGGACATATGCGGCGTCGAGATCGACTTGCTCATCGACTTCGCGCTTGCCGTCGCCGTGTTGCCACTGGCGTTTTGGCCATTCGCCGGCTGACCGGTCGTCTGGCCATTCGTACCGGTGGGTCCGGCGCTCGCCGCGGCGGTCCCTCCGGAAGCGTTGGCCGACGATCCGGCGTTGGCATTGGCGGACGCATTGCCGTTGTCGAGCCCGGCGTTCGCCGAAGCATTTGACTGCGCGTCCGCCTTACCGGCGCCGCTCGCCGAGGCTTCGGACTTGCCGACCGCTTGCGCTGAAGCAACGTCATCGCTGACCCCGGCGTTCGCCGCGGAGTGCGATGACGCGCTCGCCGTGCCGGTGCCCGTAACTTCGGCGCTGGCGCCAGCGTTGGCGTTGGCCGTCGTGGTGTCGTTGTTGACCCCGACTTCGGCCGCGGCGTTCGACGTCGCGTTGGCCGAGCCGTTACCGGTCGACGACGCTTCCGACGTGCCGCCGGCCTGAGCCGAGCCGTTCGCCGTGTCGACGCTGGCGTTGGCCGACGAATTGGCCGAGGCTTGCGCCGCGCCTTCGCCGGTTACTTCCGCGGTCGCGCCTGCGCTGGCCTCGGCCGTGGTCGTGCCGTTCGCGATGCCGACATTCGCCGAGGCGTTTGCCGACGCGCTCGCTCCGCCTTGACCAGTCGCCGAGCCTTGGGCGCCGGACGACGCGTCGGCGACGCCGGTCCCATTATTCGCCGAAGCGTTGGCGTTGGCCGAAGCGTTCGCCGACGCGCTCGACGTGCCCGGACCTGAGACCGATCCGTTGGCGTTGGCTCCGGCGGTCGCCGTGGCCCCGTCATTGCCATAGCTCGCCGAAGCGTTGGCGCCGGCCGAAGCGCTCGCCGAGCCGGTGCCTGCGACTTCGGCGGTAGCGCCCGACGTTGCGTCGGCGGCCGCACCTCCGTTGCCGAGCGAGGCGTTGCCCGAGGCGTTGCCGGACGCCGACGCCAGCCCGCCGTTACCCGACGCCGCAGCCGAAGCATTGGCGGCCGAGGCGACACTGCCGCCGCCGTTGTTGCCGCTTACCGCCGCGGACGCGCCAGCCGAGGCGCTTGCCGAGCCATTGCCCGAGACGGACGCATTGGCGCCCGCCGATGCATCGGCGCCGAGGCCACCGTTGCTGGTCGACCCGTTGGCCGCGGCGTTGGCCGAAGCCGAGCTCTGGCCGCCGCTGCCCGACGCGCTTGCCGCGGCGTCCGCCGCTGCGCTCGCCGAGCCGCCGCTGGGACCCGAACTCGCGCCGGCGGAAGCATTCGCCGAGGCGCTCGCCGAGTTGCCGCCGGAAGCCGTACCGCTGGCGCCTGCGGTCGCATCGCCCGCCGCGGTTCCGGCACCATTACCGGCCGCGCCGTTGCCGGATCCGCCGGGTCCGCCGCTAGCGGCTGCTCCGGTCGTTCCACCATTGGACGTACCGCCATTGGCCGACGCACTGGCGGAAGCATCTGCCGATGCGCTGCCGCTGGTGCCGCCGGCGCTCGCCGAGGAGTTCCCCGAAGCGCTCGCCGACCCGCCGCCAGAGCTGCTCGCCGACGCGTTCGAGGACGCGCTTGCGGAGGCGCTACCGCTACCGCTCGCCGAAGCGCCTGCATTCGCGCCAGCCGACGCGCTGCCGGTGCCACCGGTCGAGCCGCCAGTTCCGGCAGTTCCCGCGGTGCCTGTGCCGCTGGTGCCAGTCCCCGCGGTCCCGCCAGCCGTCCCGCCGGACGTACCCGTGCCACCTGCCGTGCCGCCGGCGCTGCCGCCGGACGATCCACCGGTGCCTCCACTGGCCGCCGCCAGAACGATCGTGTCCGGCTTGGATTTGCCGACATCAAGCGTCGGCGGAGCTGCGTTCGCTGACCCGGCGAACAGCAGCAACGCAAGCGCGCTTGCCGTCGCCAGGAGTTCGAGACGCTTCTGTTGGTATCGCATGGGTTCTCCATTCGCTTGCTGATCGGACTCGCAAAACGCGGTGGTGCCGTCGTGCGCATGATGAGTCGCAGCCGGAATACGAGCCATCGACCACGCGCGCGGCATTCATCCACGTCGGGCGGCGGGTTCTGCGCCCCCGGCTGCGCCGTGCAACCGGAGACGCTCGCCAACCGCCCGACCGTAAGACCCGATGCGATATGCATTATTCCGGCGCATGGCGGACGAACCGTGACCGTTATGCGACTTGGCCGCACGGCGGCAAGAATCCGCCGCAATCCAATAGCTTCGGAAGACGACTCCCCGGTCTTCGCGTCGCGCTTGCGCCAAAAACGTCGAAAACGCGCGCCCGGCCACCCGATCGAGACGCGCCAGTCACTCGATCATAACCGGCATCACAAACCGATCACGCGCGCATCACCGCCGCGTCCAAGCTTTGTCACTCGCCCGAGAGCCAAGCGGAACCATGTTCAATCGCAGCGGTGATGCGTCGCACGTCGATGCGAACGACTTCGAGCATGCCGGCGGCATGAACGCCGCGAATGCCCGTATCGTCGCAAGTTCGGTTGGCGTGCGGGGTCTTGAATTCCTAAACATGCGAAACGTGGGAGAACATTGATGCTGAAGCAGATCACCTTCCTATCGTCGCTGATGGTGATGTCCGCAGTCGTCGCGCTCGCAGCCGATCCCAATGCGCCTCCGGCCGCGTCGAATCAGCCCAAGCCGCTCGAGCGGCATGCGACGACGAGCACGACGGCAACCACGGGCGAGGTCGTGACGCACCAGAAGCAGGGTGAGCTGCGCGCGAACAACGTCATCGGCATGCGCGTTCAGGGCGGACAAGACGAGAAGATCGGCAAGATCAACGATCTGGTCATCGACGAGTCGGGACAGGTCTCGGCGGCGGTCATCTCGATCGGTGGATTCCTCGGCATCGGCGACAAGGTTGTCGCGGTGCCATGGCAGAAGGTGCGCTTCGACGGCGCCGAAAAGAGCGCGCTGCTCGATATGACGCGCGAGGAACTGGCCGGCGCGCCAGAATTTCGCACCAAGGAGCAGATCGAATCCGAGCGCCATTCCGAGGCGACGCGTCAACGGCTGCAGAAGCCACAAGGCGAGTCGCGATCGCCGCCGAACCGAATGCCGGCGCGGTAGGCGGCGCTACGGCGCGCCTTGCCGGGCACTTGTCGGACACGGGCGCGCCGACGACCACCGCAGCCAGAATTTGCCGGCCTATCGAACGGAGACGCGCAAATGACACGAATAGCTCGCTGGCTACCGCTCGTGGCAATCGCAGCAACGCTCACCGCATGCGGCGGCACGCAGCCCGATCGCGCCGCAGGTGGCACCGCAATCGGCGCGGGAACCGGCGCCGCGGTTGGCGCGATCGCCGGCGGCGTCGGCGCGATACCCGGCGCGATCATCGGCGGCGCAGTGGGCGGCACGACCGGCGCGGTGACCACCGAAGACGAAGTCGATCTCGGCGAACCGGTCTGGCGCTAAATATCGCAAGGCGGCCGCCGACCGCAACGTGACCGTAGGCCGACGGAGGATGCAATGCGTACTGCTCCCCACCACCGCAAATGGGTCCAACACCGACACGAGGAAGAAACCGTGTGGCCCGTCTCCTTGAGCTGGATTGTCGTCGGCGCAGTCCTCATCACGACGTGGTTTTCGGTACTGCTGCTGCTGTTCGACGAACTTTAGGATTCGTCTTCGCACACGGCTCAATCACGCTCGCCGTCCGGAATCGACGTTCCGGGCGGCGAAAACTTGCACCGCTCTTCCGTCAAATTTTCCCCGTTCTCTATGCATTATTACGCGATTCGTTACCAATTCATCGGGTACAAAGGAGGCTGACGAAACGAGGTGACTCATGAACGGACTGCGATGTTATCTGTCGCGCGACGAGGCCAAGACGATCCTGGCCGCAGCGGTCAACGAACGCCTGAACGTCGTCAACATCCTCGGTCAGTGCCGATGCGACATTCAGGTCCTCGAGGATTCGCGCGTCGAAGTCGCCTTCTGGGGCCCCGAGGAGACCAGCGACTCCGGGAAGGAACCGAAAACCGCTTCGACGGCACCAGCGAAAAAATAGCGCGCCAGCTTCGACCCAGATCGCATTCTGTAATTCGCGGAGCCATGGCATGACGCAACAAGTCGCCCGTCAACCACTGCCCGCATGGGCGCGGGCGTATCAATTGCCGGACGAGATTCGCCAAGACGGACGGCTTGCCGAGCTGGAGGCGAAGATCGCGGCGCTGGTCGCCGAACGCGACGCGATCGAGCATGACCATGATTCATTCGCCGTTCAAAAACATCTTTTCGCGAGCGATGGCGCTGCTTTCACCGGGCAGATCGAGTGGGCACTTGGCGCGCTCGGGTTCGCCGTTCAGGCCATCGACGACGGTGCGAGCATCGCGCGCTGGAACGGACGGGCGCTTGTTCTTGAAGGCCGGGGCTATCCCGGCGAAGCCAACGATAGCGAGGTCTGGGTCGCGTTGCAGCGTAAGGTCAGCGAGTTCGTTCAAACGCACCGCGAGCGGCCCAAGGGCGTGGCGATCGTCAACGCGTTCCTCGGCACGCGGCTCGAAGATCGACGGATCGGCGGCCTGCCGGAAAAGCTGATCGGCAACATGCGCTACGATCACTATTGCCTCATCAGCGGGTTGCAGCTGCTCAACCTGGCGCTCACCGCGCGCGCCGAACCCGGCCGCAGGGACGGACTTGTCGAGTTACTGTTCTCGACCGACGGATTGGTCCGTGGATTCGACGATTGGCGAATGCACCTGCGGCCCGGCGACGCAGCGCCGGAACTCGCCGCGCAGCGAGGCCACTCACGTACCGCCGCCGCATAGCGTCGTCGTATAAACCTCGCCGAACTTTTTCCCCCGCCGATCCCGCTCGTAGTAGCCCGCGTCGATTCGACGCGTCTGAGATTGCACGCGGTGCGCACACCGCTGCTGACTCGTGCTTTGATTCATGTCAAAGTGCGGCAGTAGTTTGCCGCTAATATGTATTCAAGCAGCGGCGTACCAATCTCAAGGAAAGTTCCATGAATAAATCCAATCCATTATTGGATTATCTTGTCGACTCGTGGCAACGCGGCGTCCTGTTCCTCGACGTACTCCGCCAGCGCGGCAACCAGTACGAAGAACATCAGGCGAAAACCGCGCCGCACGTGCTGGCGTTCAGCGGCGAGTTGGTGATGGACGGCCGCACCCTTCCGCGCCCGGTAAACTATGGGCTTGTGCGCATCGAGCCACTCGAGGGGACGTCCCTCGATCCACGCAAGGCGCCGTTCATCGTCATCGATCCGCGCGCCGGACACGGCCCGGGCATCGGTGGGTTCAAGGCGGACAGCGAGATCGGTGTCGCGCTCAAAGCCGGACATCCGTGCTATTTCATTGGCTTCCTGCCTGAGCCAATGCCCGGCCAGACTATCGAAGACGTCATTCGCGCCGAGGCGGCTTTCATCGAGAAAGTCATCGCGCTCCATCCCCAAGCCGACGGCAAGCCGATCACGGTCGGCAACTGTCAGGCCGGCTGGGCGCTGATGATGCTAGCCGCGATCCGCCCCGAGCTGTTCGGCCCGATCCTGGTCGCGGGTTCGCCGCTGTCGTACTGGGCTGGCGTTCGCGGCGTCAACCCGATGCGCTATACGGGCGGTTTGCTCGGCGGAAGCTGGCTTGCCGCGCTGACTAGCGACATAGGCAACGGAAAATTCGACGGCGCGTGGCTGGTGTCGAACTTCGAAAATCTGAATCCCTCGAACACTTACTGGTCAAAGCTTTATAACGTCTACTCGAAAGTCGACACCGAGGCGCCGCGTTTTTTGGAATTCGAGCGCTGGTGGGGTGGCCACGTCAATCTCAATGCCGAGGAGATCCAGTTCATCGTCGACGAACTTTTCGTCGGCAACAAGCTGGCACGAAACGGCATCGCGCTATCCGACGGAACGACCATCAACCTCCGCAATATACGTTCGCCGATACTCGTCTTTTGTTCGCACGGCGACAACATTACGCCGCCGCAGCAGGCGTTGGGATGGATCCTCGATTTGTATGACAGCGTCGAGGATCTCCAGACCCACGGCCAGACGATCATTTACTGCGTCCATGAATCGATCGGCCACCTCGGCATTTTCGTCTCGGCCAAGGTGGCGCGCAAGGAACACGACGAGTTCGCGAGCAACATGGATTTCATCGGCGTGTTGCCGCCTGGACTGTACGAGGCTGTGCTCATAGCGCGCGAGGCGGGGGACGCGTCGGCCGGCAGGGATGGTGATGCATACTCGATCCGCTTCGAGGCACGCACGCTCGACGACATTCGCGCGCTGGGCACCAACACATTCGAGGACGAGCGAAGATTCGAGGCGGTGGCGCACATCTCGAACGTCAACCGGGACCTCTACAAGACCTTCGCCAGCCCGTGGATTCGCGCCTTCAGCAACGACACGGTCGCCGAAATCATGCGGCAGATGCATCCAGCGCGGCTGCAATTCTCCATGTGGTCCGACAAGAATCCATTCATGCGGGTCATCGGCGAGATGGCCGAAAAGGTCCGCGCCGAGCGCGCGCCGGTTGGAGACGACAATCCATTTCGAGTCATGGAAAAGGTGGTGTCGCGTCAGATCGAATCCGGCCTCGACGCATATCGCGATACCCGCGACAAGATGCTGGAGCAGGCGTTTCTCGCCTGCTATGGAGCGCCGACGGTGCAGGCGCTGGCCGGGTTGGGAGTGGCGACGGACGATCGCGCGCGGCCGCGGGGGACGAACGTTGAGCATCAGCAGTTCATTCAGGAGCGTATCGCCGACCTCCGAGCGAAAATCACCAAGGGCGGGCCGCGCGAGGCGCTGACACGCAGTCTGCTTTACATCGGCATGCCGCGTGCGGCGGCCGACGAACGGGGCTTCGACGTGTTGCGCGCGATCCGCGCCCGCCTGCCCGCCGACCAGCCGCTGCCGCTCGAGGAGTTTCGGCGGTTGGTGCGCGAGCAGTTCTTCATGTTGTTGATCGATCAGCGGGCTGCCATGGCGGCGCTTCCGCTAATGATTCCCGAGGATGCGGCGTCGCGCCGGGTCGGACTCGAGGTCATTCGCGCGGTCGTCAGGTCGGCGGGGATTGAAATGCCCGAAGTCGCCCGGCGGTTCGCGGAGATCGAGGCGCTGTGGGCCGGCGAATCTTCGCACAGCGGCACCCGAGCCGACGAATCGGCCAAGCCGCGCGAGCCGGCGCCGTCGGGCCCGGACGTCAAGGCCGTCGTGACCCGGCCACGCCGCGCCGGTTGAGTTGATCGCCAGCCGCCGACGCGAAGCGGTCCTAGAACTCGAATCGAAGAGCAACTGAATGGAGAAGTCGATGGCGAAGGCTGCGATATTGAAGCCGAGCGATCTGGCGTCGATAGCGTCCAAGAAGCTGATGGCGGAGGCGGAGAAGGACTTGGCGCGCATGCGCCAGCAGGAGGACGAGCAAAAGAAGCTTCAAGAGGCTTTCATGAGCCGCGAGATCCATCCCGACGCGCCCGACCGCGTCAACGCGGCGATTAGCACCGCCGCCGAGCAAGGCAAGAACGAACTCCTCATCATACAGTTCCCGTCGACCTGGCTCAACGACGGCGGGCGCGCAATCAACAACAGCGAGTCCGACTGGCCGCGCTCGCTGACGGGCTTCGCCAAACGCGCCTATGATTATTTTTCGGCGAACTTGCAGCCGCTCGGCTATAGGGCGCGCGCGCGAATCATCAATTTTCCCGGTGGCAAGCCCGGCGATGTCGGGCTGTTCCTGTCGTGGTGAGCGCCAAGGCTAAATTGCCGACCGCGGTGCCGACGGCGGGTAACGCCGCGGGTCAGGGGGCGCCTCGACGCCACGAGAAGTACGAGCGCTTGATCGCCGCGACGCGCGCGATTCCGCCGATCCCGACCATCATTGCCCATCCGTGCGATGAATCCTCGATCGCCGGCGCGATTCAGGCCGCCGAAGCCGAGATCATCGCGCCGATTCTTGTCGGCCCTACCGACAAGATCCGCGCCGCCGCCGCCGGGCACCGGCTCGATATAAGCCGCTTCGAGATCGTCGACGCGCCGCATAGTCACGGCGCCGCGGCGATAGCGGTCGAACTCATCCGCTCGGGACGCGGCGAGCTTTTGATGAAGGGCAGCCTTCACACCGACGAGTTGATGGCGGCGGTCGTTTCCAAGGCTACGGGCCTCCGGACGCAGCGGCGCGTCAGCCACGTCTTCATCATGGATGTGCCGACCTATGCCGAGGCGCTGTTCATCACCGACGCGGCGATCAACATCGCGCCCGATCTCGACGCCAAACAGGATATCGTCCAGAACGTCATCGACCTCCATCGCGCGCTCGACATCGGCCAGCCGCGGGTGGCGATTTTGTCCGCGGTCGAAACCGTGACGTCGAAGATTCCCTCGACGATCGAGGCCGCAGCGCTTTGCAAGATGGCCGACCGCGGGCAGATCACTGGGGCGGAACTCGACGGCCCGCTCGCGCTCGATAACGCCATCAGCCCGGAGGCGGCGAGGATCAAGGGCATCAAGTCCGCGGTCGCCGGCCGCGCCAACATCCTTGTCGTGCCCGATCTCGAGGCCGGCAACATGCTGGCGAAAAACTTGACCTTCCTCGCCAACGCCGACGCGGCTGGAATCGTGCTTGGCGCCCGCGTCCCGGTGATCCTTACGAGCCGCGCCGATAGTGTGCAAACCCGCATGGCCTCGTGCGCCGTCGCGGCTATTTACGCCCACCGGCTACGCGCCGCCCCCATCGGCCTCGCCTAGCGCCGATGGGCGACTCGATCCTCGTCATCAACGCCGGGTCTTCGAGCCTGAAGTTCCAGCTTTTCGACGTCTCGCGAAGTGCGGAACCGGAGTTCGAGTTCAAAGGCCAGATCGACGGCATCGGCGTGCGCCCCCGGTTCCGCGCCAAGCGCGCTGGCGGCGAGACTCTGATCGACGTCTCGTACTCCGCCGCCGATGTCGCGGACAGCACCGCCGCCATCGCGAAGGTAGGCGCGTGGCTGCGCGAGCGGCTTGGCGGCATGCTACCGATCGCCGTTGGGCACCGCGTCGTACACGGCGGACCCGATCACGCCGCGCCGGCGCTGGCCGACGCGACATTGGTGCGCGAGCTGGAGCGGTACTCTCCGCTTGCCCCGCTCCATCAGCCGGCGAATTTGGCACCGGTCAAAGCGCTGCTCGCGCTCTACCCGCAGATCCCGCAGGTTCTGTGCTTCGACACGGCGTTCCACCGCGGCCATCCAGAGCTCGCCGACCGGTACGCGTTGCCCGAATCGTTCTACGCCGAGGGAGTGCGCCGGTACGGATTTCACGGGCTGTCCTATGAATTCATCGCCTCGCGCCTGCCCAAAACCGCGCCCGATATCGCCGGCGGGCGCGTCGTCGCCGCGCATCTCGGTTCGGGCGCCTCGATGTGCGCGCTCGAAGCCGGGCGCAGCGTCGATAGCACGATGGGATTCAGCGCGCTCGACGGCCTACCGATGGGTACCCGGCCGGGCCAGCTCGATCCCGGCGTCATGCTTTACTTGATGACCGCCAGGGCGATGTCGCCGGGCGATATCGAACGCATGCTCTATCGCGACTGCGGGCTGAAGGGCCTGTCCGGGATCAGCAACGACGTGCGTGAGTTGCTGGCCAGCCACGACCGGCGCGCGCGCTTGGCGATCGATTATTTCGTCTATCGGATCGCACGCGAAATGGGCGCCTTGACCGCGGTCCTCGGCGGACTCGACGGACTCGTCTTCACCGCCGGCGTCGGCGAGAACGCGCCGGACATCCGGCGCGATGTATGCCGTCGCGCCGCATGGCTCGGCGTCAGGCTCGACGAGTCGGCCAACGCCCGGCATGGTCCCCGGATCTCCTCCGACGACAGCGCGATCGCCGTATATGTGATTCCAACCGATGAGGAGCTGATGATCGCGCGGCATACGGTCGCGGCGCTCGGACACGCGGCGCCACGCGCCGCCGGAGGCGCTCGATGATCGATCCAGCCAAGACGACGCTCAATGGCAAGAAAGGCTTGGTCACGGGGATCGCCAACGACCAGTCGATCGCGTGGGGGTGCGCCAAAGCATTCCGCTGGCTCAACGCAGATCTGGCGCTCACCTACCTGAACGACAAGACGCGTTCGTTCATGGAGCCCCTGGCTAAGGAGGTCGACGCCTCGATATTGGCGCCGCTCGACCTGCGCATCGACGGACAGCTCGAAGCGTTGTTCGAGCGCATCGGGCGTGAATGGGGTCGACTTGATTTTCTGCTCCACTCGATCGCCTTTGCGCCCAAGGAAGATCTTCAGGGGCGGGTGGTCGACTGCTCGCGGGGCGGGTTCCTCACGGCGATGGACATTTCCTGCCACTCGTTCATCCGCATGGCGAAACTGGCCGAGCCCCTCATGCGCGACGGCGGCACTCTGTTCACCATGACCTACTTCGGCAGCACGCAGGTCGTCGAAGGATATAACATGATGGGACCGGTCAAGGCGGCGCTCGAAGCGACGTCGCGCTATTTGGCAAGCGAGCTGGGGCCGCGTGGGATTCGCGTCCATGCCATCTCTCCTGGTCCGCTTAAGACGCGCGCCGCGTCGGGCCTGCCGGATTTCGACGAATTGCTCAATCGAGCCGCAGCCCGGGCGCCTGCACGCACGCTGGTCGGCATCGAGGACGTCGGTCTCGCCACCGCGTTCCTCGCCACCGACGCGGCACGGCTCATCACCGGCAACACGGTATATATCGACGGCGGCTACCACATCGTCGATTGACGGCGCGGTTCGTTTCCGGCGCGGCGCTTTATTTCCAGAATTCGCGCGAGGCGATGCGCGCGCCCTCGGCCATCGATTTCAATTTCGCCCAGACGACGTCGGGATCGACGGCCGCCTGTCCGACCCAGGTTCCATAGCCGCAGTCGCTTCCGGCGATGACGCTTTCGCGGCCGACAAGGCGAGCGTAGCGTGCGATGCGTTGCGCCACGAGGTCGGGATGCTCGATGAAATTCGACTTCGACTCGACAACCCCGGGAATGAGAATCTTTCCCGGCGGAAGCTTGACGCGCTCGAACAGCGTCCATTCGTGGGCGTGGCGCGGATTCGCCGCCTCGAACGAAATGGCGCTCGGACGTGCACCGAAAACGATGTCGATGATATCGGCGAGCGGGACGTCGCAATGGTGCGGCCCCTCGTAATTGCCCCAGCAGACGTGCATGCGGAGGCGCTCCACGGCGATGTTGGCGGTCGCGTGATTGAGCGCTTCGACGTGCATCTGGGCGCGTTTGCGAAACTCCTTGAGGTCGAGGTCGGCGTACTGAATGTGGCGCCCCATGGCGAGGTCGGGACAATCGATCTGTAGAACGATGCCGGCGTTGGCGACGGTCTCATATTCGTGGCGCATCGCCTCGGCGATGGCGAATAGATAGGTCTCCTGGCTCGGATAGTGTTCGTTGCGGAAGAAAAGTGAAATGACGCCCGGCGAAGCCGCGCTCATGAACGCGCCCATCGTCTTGACCTGGCGCAACGCTATTTTCAGATTGTCGACGTCGGTCCTCGCCGCATCCGGATCGCGCACCCCGATCGGCGCATTGCACGCCGGCGTCTTGCGCCGCGAGCGCCCAGGGTCGCCGAAAACGCGCTTCGCCAGGTTGGGAAACTCGGCCAAATCCTGGTAGACGAAGGTGTTGCCCGCGCCGCCGAAGCCGCTGAGCCGGTCTTTGATGTAAGTCGCGTAGCTGGGCTTCGACATTTCGCCATCATTGACAATGTCGATCCCCGACTCCGCCTGTTTGCCGACGATCTCGCCGACCGCCGAGCGGACGCGCTCCGCGAGCGCGTTGCGGTCGACGGGTATTCCCTCTTCCTTCGCATACATTGCGCGAATGAGGTCCTCCGGCCGCGGCAGGCTCCCCGTATGCGTGGTCAGGAATCGTTCGGTGCTGCGAAACATCGGTCCTCCGAGCTGATCTACGGATTCAGTTCGCCGTTTCGAAATTGGCGCCGAAATCCTCGGGTACGTTCGGTCCCCAGACGTAGAGCGCGTCTTCCGGCGGCCAGTTCCTCGCCTGCCAGGCCATGTCGGCGGGAATGTAATCGATGTCAGTGAAGTACTCGACGAGGCTGCCCCATGGATCGCGAATGTAGTGGAAAAAGTTCGAGCCGATGACGTGCCGTCCGAAGCCCCAGCCGTTGCGGTATCCCTTGTCGATCAATCGGCAGGCGCCAATGCCGATCTCGTCGATATTGGCGACCTCGAAGCTGGCGTGGTGGTATCCCGGGCGGTCGGAGGTGATAAATCCGAATACGTGATGGTCGCTGCCGCCCTCGCAGTGGAAAAACGCGACGATGTCTTGCGATCGATCGGACAGCCGCAGCCCGAGAACGCGCGTGTAGAAATCGACCTGGCGGTTCAAATCCGGGCTGAAGCGCAGTACGTGGCCGAGGCGCCGTGGACGCACGACCGTGTCACGAGCCGGAAAGCCGCGCGCGCCGATCCGGGTGAAATGTCCGGGCGTGTTTATCCGCCACTCGGGCGCCGGCAGCCACGGCGCCGAATCGGCGGCCTTGACGTTGACCAGGAGCCCGTCCGGGTCGCGGAACCACAGCCCTGCGCCCGGCGTTTCGTTCGGCGGATCGAGCAGTCGAGTGCCGTTCGCTTCGACCTTGCGCTTGATCGCATCGAAGAGATCGGCATGCGTGCCGAAGCAGATGTGGTGCATCGTCCGCCTCGGCCCCTCGAGCAGCATGACCTGATCTTGCTCGCGCCCGTGGCATCGCATGACGACCCGGTTGGCCTCTGCGCGCCCGACCAACCCGAAATCGGCGTAGAACTTCTCCCCCACCGTCGGATCGGGAACGGCGAGAGCAATGTGCTGTAGCGAGCGTATTGACATTGGCTGCGGCTCCTTTGGGCATTGCGCCGGGGGCTGACTCGTGCGCCATTGTACGGCGCGGCGCGAGAAAGTTGAACGCGGATGCATCGGCCTCACAGAGATGAGGTCTCGGCGTCTTCGCCTAGGTACGCCTCCCGGACATGCTTCTGGCGCAGCAGATCCGCCGGCGCTCCGTGCGAAACGATTCGTCCCCCCTCGAGCACATAGGCGCGATTGGCGATCGCCAGGGCCTGCGCGACGTTTTGCTCGATCAGCAGTATCGCCACGCCGCTTGCGTGGATATCCCGAATGACCGTGAACACCTGATCGACGATCGCCGGCGCCAAGCCCAGCGACGGCTCATCGATCAGCAATAGCTGCGGGCACGCCATGATCGCCCGGCCGATGGCGACCATTTGCTGCTGGCCTCCGGACAGCGTTCCCGCTGTCTGCCGGCGACGCTGCCGCAACACCGGGAACATGCCGTAGACACGCTCGAGGTTCTGCGCTCGAGATTGTCGCGCCTTGCCCCGGTAGCAGCCGAGCTCGAGATTCTCTTCAACGGTCATGCCGGTGAATAGCCGCCGACCCTCAGGGATGATCGCCACGCCGCGCCGGCATAGATCCTTGGCGCCGATCGACGTGATGTCTTCGCCCGCCAAGCGAAGCGACCCCGAGCGGATCGGCATCAATCGAGCTATGGCGTTGACCAGCGTCGTTTTGCCGGCGCCGTTGGGACCAACGACGGCCACCAACTCTCCAGCCGCGATGGTCAGCGACACGCCCCACAGCGCCGGCGCATCGCCGTAGGCGACATCGAGAGCGCGCGCATCAAGCATGCGCCGAGCCCAGATATGCGGTGACGACTTCGGGTTCGCGTATCACCGCACGCGGTTCGCCCTCCGCGATTACCTCGCCATGGTTGAGCACGACCAGACGATCACTGATCTCGAGAACGGCACGCATGTTGTGCTCGATGAAGACGATCGTTGCGCCACCTGCGCGGATACTTCGAATCAACTCCAGCGCGTGCGCTGTCTCGCTCGGCGTGAGACCCGAGAGAACCTCGTCGAGCAGGATAAGGCGCGGCCGCGCGGCCAGCGCTCTGGCCAGCTCGAGGAACTTGCGCTGATGCAGATTGAGCTGCGATGGCAACGCCGCGTGACGCTCGGCAAGGCCGACGAAGGCCAGCCAGCGTCCGGATTCGTGCCAGGCGGAGATGCGGTCGAGGCGGGCGGCGCCGAACATGGCGGCAAGCGCGACATTCTCGGCGACGGTCAAGCGCGAAAACGGCCTGGGGATCTGGTAGGTGCGCGCGACACCGAGCGAGGCGATGCGATGCCCACCCTTCGTCAAGAGATCGTCGTCGCCGAGCAACACGCGCCCCGCTTGAGGACGGTAGTAGCCGCTGATGACGTTGACCAGCGTCGACTTACCCGATCCGTTCGGGCCGACGAGGCCAAGGATCTCACCCCCTTGAACCTCCATTGTCACGCCGGCGAGCGCGCGGACGCCACGGAAGGAAAGATGCACGTTCTCGCAGCGAAGCATCACGGGCTGGCGTGCCGCCTCCGATCGCGCGGGGGCCGGCATACTCGCCGTGCCCGCCGCAGGCGCGGCTTTCGCAGGATGGGCCCGTCGCCACGCCGAAACGGCCGTTCCGACCAATCCATGCGGCAAGAACAGGATCACCAAGATCAGTGTCGCACCGATGATCGCTCGGCCGACGACTGCCCAATCGCCGCCGACGAAGGCGTAGTTGAGGGCGACGATGAAAGCCGCGCCCAGGCACGGCCCCAGCCAATGACGCGCGCCCCCAAGCACGCTCATCAGCACCACGAACAACGGCACCGTAAGCGAGAACGTCTCGGCGACGGTGACGTAGCCCACGAAGACGGCATGAATTCCCCCGGCCACGCCGGCGAGGAAGCAGGACACGCCGAGCGCGGCCAGTTTGAAGCGATAGGTCGGCACGCCCATGGTCTCGGCCACGTCCTCGTCGTCGCTGATCGCGAACAAGCCGCGTCCCAACCGCGAGTACTGAACAAGCCAGGCCACCGCCAACGTTGCGGCGGCGATCGCCAGCGCAAACACATAGAGCGAGCCGCTGGCGGAGCCGTAGATGCGAGGCGCATCGACGCCTGCCAAGAAGACGCCAGGGCCGCCATCGATCCGGGTGTTGAGGACGACTGTCGCGACGACGAAGGTCACGGCGAGCGTCAACAGCGCGAACAGCTCGCCGCGCAGACGGCGCACGCGAAAAACCACCGCGCCGACGACGAGCCCGAGAATGGCCGCGGCGACGCCGGCGGCGAGCCATGTCCATGCCACCGGGACATCGAAGCGGGAGGCGAGCGTCGCCGTCGTATAGACGCCGGCGCCGTAGAACGCGCCATGGCCAAACGAAAAATACCCCGAAAAGCCGCTCAAGATCGCCCACGACGTCGCCAGCGCCACCCATAGATAGACGAGGAACAGGAACGATTCGTAGAACGCCGGCGGCCGCAACGCAGGAACTGCCGCCAACGCCAATATCACCAAGGCGAACGCCGCGGCTTTGACGGGACGATGCATCTCAAATTCGATCGGGGCGCAAGACCAGCACAAAAATCAACAGCGAGAAGGAAACCAGCGGCGCCCAGGCCGGCTCGGTCAGCGCCATCGTCAGTGATTCGCTCACTCCGACCACGAGGCCGGCGATCAATGCTCCCAGCGGATTGCCGAGACCGCCAAGGATGACGACGGCGAATATGACGCCGACCCAGGTGAAAATCTGGGCTGGAAACAGCGTGTAGATCAAGGCGATGAATGCGCCCGCAACCCCGGCAAAGGCCGCCGCGAGGCCCGATAGGAGCAACGCCAGACGCCGATGATCGACCCCGAACGCCGCCGCCATGTCGGGGTCCTCGGCGCTCGCCCGCATCGCCTTGCCGATGTAGGTGAAACGCAGCATCGCCCATGTGCCGCAGGTCAGCGCCAACGTGACGAGCAGCATCGCCGCCTCGACAATCGGGATGAACAGCGGGCCAAGGCGCCACGAGAGGGCGCCATGATCGAGTTGCAAGCGCCGGAAATCGGCGGTCCAGATCCACTGGATGAGACTTTCGATGATCACCGTGACGCCGAAGGTGACCAGAAGCGAGGCGAATTCGCCTATCGCGAAACGATGAACGAAGACCTGCATCGCGACTCCCAGAACGAAAAAGGCCGGGACGATGGCGGCGAGTGCCGCCACAGGATGCCAATCGCCGACGTCGACAAGCTGATACGTCAGATATGCGGCAAGAAACGCCAACGCGAAATGCGCAAGGTTGATCAGCCGCAGATATCCCCAGGACAGGCTCAGCCCGAGGCCCAGCAGGCCATAAAGCGCCCCGATGAAGACGCCGGACAGCAGCGATTGGCCGAGCAGCGTCGCGCTCGGCATTCACTCGCTCCCCGTCGTCGGCCTGGCGGGCAGCGCGGGCGCGCCCCGGTCTTGCCCGCTGCCCATTACTGCATCATCAATCTGGCGCCAGGCGCGGCGTACTCCCGCGGCCACACCACCACCCATTTGCCGTCCTGCAGTTGCTTAACGCGCATCAGGTCGTCGCCGTAGTTATTGGCGCCATCAAAACGCAGGCGGCCGATGATGGTGTCGACGCGGTTGGTCTTCAGCCATTGGCCGAGCGCTTTGTCGTCGAGACTCTTGGTGGCGGTGACCGCCGCTTCGAGCAGTTGCCAAGCGACGAACGACGCGGCCGCCTGGGTTTCGACCGAATTGTCGGGAAGGCCGGCCTTGGCGGCCCGTTCGTTGAATTCCTTGACGAACTCGGCGGCGACGGGGTTGTTCGTGAATGGCGGGTGTTGCTCGAAGATGGTGGCGGCGAGCGCTCCCTTCGCCTCCGGCGCCTTGGCCGTCGGTCCCGGCGCTGGATAGAGATGGAAGTGGCCGGGCGGGACATAATCGATTTTCTTGGCCGCATCGAGCAGCATCACGCCCTCGAGACCGATGGCGCCGATCCAAAGGAAATCGGGGTTGGCGTCCTTGACGCGGCTGGCGATCGGCCCGAAGTCGCGGTTACCGAACTCCCATTCGAGCCACAGCACCTCTTGCAGGCCGCGTTTCTTTGCGGTTTCGCGCGCGCCGACCGACATGAAATGCACCGAGGGAAACTTACTGGTGACAATGGCCACCGTCTTCGGCGGCTTGGCCGAATTGGCGAGCGCGTCGAATAGCGTATTCGGGAACGTCTGCTCGGGCGTCGGTCCGAGGGACCATGCCGGGAAGTGCATCTCGTACTTGGCGAGCGTTGGAATTCCAAAAGTGTGATGGATCAGGATCTTGTTGTAGCGCTGCGCCACGCTCATCGCCGAAAGTATCCCGCCGGTCGCGTAGGGTCCGATAATCAAATCGACTTTGTCGACGGTGACGAGCTGCTCATAGAGCGTGCGCGCCAAATCGGCCTTCGATTGATCGTCCTTGAGCACCCACTCGACTGGCCGACCAAGCAGTCCGTCCTTCTTGTTGAGCCGCTCGACATATATCTCGCCGACGATCTTGTGGATGAGCGAGGTGGCGGCCAGCGGCCCAGTGAGGGCGAGCGTGCTGCCGATCCGCACCGGTTGGCCCGACGGCGCGGCGTCGGTGCGCCATGTCGGGACCAGGACGAGCGCGGCGAGCGCGAGCCCAGCCAGCGCAAGACGCAGCGACCGGGACGTGCCGGCCACTGTATGTCGGCAATCGCGTGCCATGTTGTGCCTCCCCTTGATGATCGCCTACGCCGTGTATTCGGCGCTTGTTGCGAAGCTTTCGCCGCTAATCTAAAAGTGAGGAGGCGCCGAATGTCAATGCAGTACAGTGTTTTACCGATATCGGCTGAATCGTGTCGAATTCCCTTCCAAATCCCGATCGCCCGTCAGGATCACCCGCTGACGCTCCGGCGCATCATAAAGGTGCCGAAATGGTCGACATCATCGCGCCGATCCGCAACCGCAGGAGCGCCCGCCATTACGACGGCCGCACCCTGAGCCGGCGGGAGATCGACCAGTTGCTGGAGGCGTTTCGCTGGGCACCGTCCTCGCTCAACCGCCAACCTTGGCGCGTGATCGTCGCGCAAGGACAGCCGGCGTCCGATGCCTGGGACGCCGCTTTGAGCGAGACCAACCGCGCTTGGGCGACGGCGGCGCCGCTGAAGCTCGTCGTGCTGGGCAATCCCGAGGAGCAGCCCGATCAGCACGGCCAGCACCGCTGGCTCGTCGACTGCGGCTTGGCGCTCGGGCAGATGCTGATCCAGGCTTGCGCCATGGGCCTCAATGTGCGCGCCATGGTTGGATTCGACGAAGCGCGCGCCCGCGCTGGCTTCGCAATCCCCGCCCCATTCCGCGTCGTCGTTCTGGTCGCCGCGGGGTTCCCCGGTCGCATCGAGAATCTGGCGCCGGAAGTCCAGGAGAAGGAACGCCGCCCGCGCGTGCGAAAGTCGATTTCCGAGATCGCGTTTGCCGACCGGTTCGGACTCGCTTGGCAGACCTGATCGCGATCAACGATACAGATCGGCCCGCGTCGGCGGCAAGCCGGAAGCATCGATTCCGCGTTTCGAGGCGAGCGTCTGGAATATGCCGGCGCCGCCGCGCTCGAAGGTGAGCGCGCAGCCGGCGAGGTAAAGCAGCCACAGCCGCGTGCGCGCGGCGCCCACCTCGCGCTCGGCCGCCTCTCGATTGGCGGCGAGCCGTTCGCACCACAGGGCGCAGGTTCGCGCATAGTGCTCGCGCCATCCCTCGACATCGTGAATCTCGAAGCCATGCCGCTCGAGATTGGTGAGCGAAAGCCCGATGTAATCGAGCTCGCCGCCGGGAAAGACATAGCGCGTCAGCGCGGCGTACTCGCTGCGCTTGCGGCGAAACCGCCTCATGTCGCGCTTTGCCCGGCGGGCGATCGCGTGATTGAGCAGCAGGCCGCGCGGGCGCAACAGCGCGTGCATCTTGGCGAAGTAGGCGTTGTGATTGTCGAGACCGACATGTTCGAACATGCCGATCGAGGCGATTTTGTCGAAAGTCCCATCGATATCGCGATAATCCCTGAGTTCGACCGTGACCCGGTCACGGAGGCCGAGCTCGGCCACCTTCTCCTTGGCGAAAGCGAGCTGCGCCTGCGACAAGGTGATGCCGTGCGCGATGACGCCGTAACGCCGTGCGGCATGGCAGACGAGTCCGCCCCAGCCGCAGCCGATGTCGAGCAGTCGCTCGCCCGGGGCCAAGCGGAGCTTGCGACATATCATGTCGAGCTTGGCGAGCTGCGCTTCCTCGAGCGATGCATCCCAGCGCGGAAAATAAGCGCAGGAATATTGCATCTCGGGATCGAGGAACAGCGCGTAAAAGGCGTTCGAGAGGTCGTAATGGAACTGGATCAGCGCCGCGTTGTCGCGCCCGGCGGCCTCGCGATCGGCGATCGGGCCTTGAAAGGCGTGATCGCCGCCGGCCGTCCCGGGCGTGAATAGAAATGGCCACAGCGAGGCGGCGACGAGCCGCTTGTCGAGGCGGCGCAGAAGTCCCTTCGAGCTTATCGAGCCGCGGCGACGCGCGACGTCGAGGAGCGTGCCGCGCTCGATCTCGAGCTCGCCGGCGGCGACGAGCTCGATCAACGTCGTCAGTCGCGGCCGCCGCACCAGGCGGGCGACGGCGCCCGGCGATCGCACGGCGAGCACCGGGCTTCCGGGCGTGATCGTGCCGAGCGGCAATATCTCTCCGGTCCAAAGCCGTACCGAAAGATCGGCCTGAAGGATCTCGCCGATATGCGCGAGTAGGCGGCGCGCGGCGTCGGCCAACCGTTTGTCCCGTCGGCTCGTCGCGATCAGCGCGTCATGATTCATGGATCAAACCTCGCCCCCAGGGCGCTGCGCCAACATCGCATGGCGGCCGCGCGATATTGGATCGACAGCCTCGCAATTCGCAATGGCCGTATCGCCGGCGAAGCCTCGACACGGCGCGAGCGATCCGCTACCTCTACATCGCCAACCGGCGGGGGTGATTCGTGGCCACGACCGTCGCTTTGATCACTGGCGGAGCCCAAGGACTCGGCGCCGCAAGCGCGCTTGCACTGGCCGGGCGTGGCTGCACCGTCGCCGTGGCCGATGTCAACGCCGACGGCGCCGAGCAAGTCGCGGCGCGTTGCCGCGTGGCCGCTCCATCCTCCTTCGCGCTGGTGATCGACCTGCGCTCGGCTGATGGGCCGCAGCGGATGGTCGCGGAAACCGCGCGTCGCGCCGGCTCGATTGACGTCTTGATCAATTGCGCCGCGGCGGCGCCGGCGGAGGCTTTTTTGGACATGAGCGCCGAGGCATGGGAGGCCGCGCTGCTGGTTAACGTGCGCGCGGTGGCATTGGCGATGGCGGCGGCCGGCCGTGAAATGGCGCGGCGGAAGTCGGGACGAATCATCAACGTGACCTCGGCCGCAGCGCGCATGGCGCTTCCCAACTACGCTGCCTATGCGGCGAGCAAGGCAGCGGTCGATTCGTTGTCGCGCTCGGGCGCCGTCGCCTTGGCGCCGCATGGGATACAGGTCAACAGCCTGTCGCCCGGCATGATGGATACGCCGCTCCAGCAGCGGACCGAGGAGATCTTTTGCGCGCTCGAGAATCGCGGCGATCTTGAGCAGTTCCGGCGTGAACGAACGGCGCGCATTCCACTCGGACGGCGCAGCGATCCCGAGGAGATGGCGGCCGCGGTCGTCTGGCTGGCGCTCGATGCGCCCGCCTACATGACCGCCGAGCGGCTCAACGTCAGCGGCGGTCTCGATAAGGACTGAGTGGTGAACGGGCGCAACCACCCTCCCGACCGCGCCGATCTGGCTTGGCTCAAGGCGAAAGCCAAAAACCTGCGCCGCCACATGGTGGCTATGGCGGCTGGGCGCGGCCAGGGCTATCTCGGCCAAGGGCTCGGCATGGCTGATATCCTTGCCGCCCTTTACTTCCACGAGATGCGGACCGATCCCGCCGCGCCGCGTTGGCGCGAGCGCGATCGCTTCGTGCTGTCGACCGGACACTATTCGATCGCGCTGTGGGCGGCGCTGGCCGAGGTCGGAGTCATACCGTTGGCCGAGCTTCCGACCTACGGTGCGGACCGAAGCCGGCTCGACATGAGCACGCTCGATTCCACGCCGGGAGTAGAGGTGATCGGCGGCTCGCTTGGCCATGGGCTTGGACAAGCCGTCGGAATGGCGCTCGGAGTCCGGCTCGACGGCCTGGGCGCGCGGATCTTCTGCGAGCTCTCCGATGGCGAGCTTCAGGAAGGCTCGACATGGGAGGCCGCGATCGCGGCCGCATCGTTCAAGCTGGACAACCTTGTGGCCATCGTCGACTGCAACGGCATACAGGCGGACGGGCGGATCGTCGTCGATATCGAGCCGATCGCCGAAAAATGGCGCGCGTTCGGTTGGGCGACGCAAGAGATCGACGGCAACGATATGGCTAGCATCGTCCGGGCGTTCGAACGCGCGCGCGACGCCGACCGCCGCCCCAAGGCGATCGTCGCGCGGACGCTTCCGGGAAAAGGCGTGCCGATGCTGGAGCGCCGCGAGAAGGCGCATTTTCTCAGCATCGGCCCCGACGAGGCCGAAGCCGTAAAGCGCGAACTGGAGGAAAGCGGTGACTAACCCGGCTTCCATTTCCGGCCGCACGCTCGGCATGGGCGTCGACGTCGCGCTCGAAGGCCGCCCGTCGGTCGCCGCGCCGTTCGGCCACGCCTTGCGGTTGCTGGCCACGGAGGACGCGCGCATCGTCGGCCTTACCGCCGATCTCGGCAAATACACCGACATCCTGCCGTTCGCCGAGGCGTTCCCCGATCGTTACTTCAATGTCGGCATGGCGGAGCAGAACCTGATTGCGGTCGCCGCGGGACTCGCGCGTAGCGGAAAGATTCCCTTCGTAACGACCTACGGAGTGTTCGCCACCCGCCGCGCCTACGATTTCATCGCCATCGCCTGCGCCCACAGCGCGATGCCGGTTAAGATATTCGCCGGTTTGCCCGGCCTCACGACCGGCTATGGCGGAACGCATCAGGCGATCGAGGATCTTGCCTTGATGGCGGCCGTCCCAGGTCTGGCGGTGATGGACCCGTGCGACGCCACCGAGCTGACGTCCGCGGTGCGCATCGCCCTTGCGCACGACGGCCCGATTTATGTCCGCCTGCAACGCGGCAACGTGCCCGTGGTCTTCGATGCGGCGTCGCACTCTCTTTCGTTTGGTCGCGCGATGGCGCTTCGCGAAGGGAAGGATATCGGCATCATCTCGACTGGGTTGATGACGGAACGCGCGCTCGACGCCGCGACGGCACTGGCGGGCGAAGGCCTCGCGGCCGGCGTTTTGCATGTGCCGTTCCTCAAACCGATCGACGAAGGGGCGATCGCGTTGTTTGGAGCATCAACCGAACGGCTTGCGGTGGCCGAGAATCATCTCGCCCATGGAGGCCTCGCCACCCGCGTCGTCGAGACGCTCTATGCGGCCGGCGTGTCGCGCCCGCTCATCCGTATTGGGCTTCCAGATCGCTTCATCGAATGCGGGTCGACGGCGTATCTGCAGGACAAATACGGCCTGTCGACGCCGCGCATGTTCGAGCGTATCCGCGATTTCGTCCGCACGGGCGCATCATGACGACACCGCGCAAGGACTGCCGAATCACGCGCATCGACGCCTACGTGGTCGGTGCGCGTTGGTGCAACTGGGTATTCGCCCACGTCTTCACCGACGACGGGATCGAGGGCATCGGCGAGGGAAGCTGCGAGTTTCAGCCACACGCCGTCGTCGCCGTAATCGAGCAACTGGCGCGGCGGGTCGTCATCGGGCAATCGGCGTTCCAGATCGAAAAGTTGTGGCAGGAGATGTTCCGCAACGAATTCGCGCGCGGCGGGCCGATTCTCAATTCCGGCATCGGGGCGATCGAAATGGCGATGTGGGATATCGTCGGCCAGGCGCTCGGGCGGCCGGTCTATGATCTCCTGGGCGGGCGGATTTACGAGCGCCTTCCCGCTTATGCCAATGCCTGGTACGGCGCCGGCGCCTCGCGCGAGGAGATCGCGGCGGCGGCGCGCCAAGTCGCGCGAAAAGGCTACCGCGGGCTCAAATTCGACCCGTTCGCCGACGCCGGCCGCGATCCGCCGGCCAACGCGATTCGCGCGGCGATCGAATTGGTGGCGGCAGTGCGCGACGCCGTCGGCCCGGATATCGAGGTGCTGATCGACGCGCACGGACGGTTCAGCCCGGGCACGGCGATCCGCATCGCGCGCGACCTCGAGCCGCTCGACGTATATTGGTTCGAGGAGCCGACCGATCCCGAAAACGTTCAAGCGTTGCAGAAGATCGGCCGGGCGATGCGCCTGCGGCTCGCCACCGGCGAACGCTGCTATACCAAGTATCACCTGCAAGCGCTGCTCGCCACCAACGACATCGGCGTCCTGCAGCCCGATATCATTCACGTCGGCGGAATTCTCGAGGCCAAGAAGATCGCTGCGATCGCCGACGCACAGTATGTCCCGGTGTCGTATCACAATCCATTCGGGCCGGTCGCCACGGCGGCGGCGATCCAGCTCGATTCGTGCACGACGAATTTCATCATGCAGGAGAGTTTCTGCGAGTGGACGCCGGAATGGCGCTTCGACCTGCTCGAGCATCCGCCGCGCCCCATCGACGGCCATTACGCGATTCCGATCCGGCCGGGGCTCGGCGTCGGCCGTTTTCGGCCGGAGGCGGCGCGCGCGCATCCGTTCGACCCGGACGCCTTCCTGCCGATGTGGAAAGAGAACTGGCGGCAGCGATTTTAAGTGGCGGCGCCAGCCACGGCCGTCACTACTCGCGTTTGCCGAGCAGCTGATAGAGAATGATGGCGCCAAAAGTGGCGGTGCCGATCCCGGCCAGCGTGAATCCGCCGAGATTGAGCCCCAGATTTCCGGCACCCAAAATCAACGTCGCGCCGACCGTCACGAGGTTGCGTGCGTCGGAGAAATCGACCTTATTCTCGACCCAGATTCGGCCGGCAGTGGCGGCGATCAGGCCGAACAGGACGATCGACAGGCCGCCAATCACCGGGCCAGGGATGGTTTGCACGAGCGCGCCGAACTTGGGCGACAGGCCAAGCAGAATCGCAACCAGCGACGCGATGACGAAGACCAGCGTCGAATAGATCTTGGTCACGGCCATCACGCCGATGTTCTCGGCATACGTAGTCACGCCGGTGCCGCCGCCCGACGCGGCGACCATCGTTGCGACGCCATCGCCGAGAAAGGCACGGCCGAGGTACTTGTCCATGTCGCGGCCCGTCATGACGCCAACCGCCTTGATGTGTCCGAGGTTCTCGGCGACGAGAATGATGGCCACCGGAGCGATCAGCACCATCGCGTCGAGCGTAAAGACCGGCGCGGTGAAATTCGGCATTCCGAACCATGGCGCGGCGGCGAGGCTCGAAAATTCGACCGGCTTGCCGAGCCCAAGCCCGTTGGTCACAGCCACATAAACGACATAGCCGATGATACCGCCGAGCAGAACCGGCAGCCGACCGAACGTGCCTGGCGCGAATACGGCGATGGCGCCGACGGCAAGCACGGTCGCCAGCGCGATCCAGGTGTCGAACGCGCTGCCGCTGACGCTGCCCACCGCGACCGGGGCCAGATTGAGGCCGATCACCGCCACGACCGCGCCGGTCACCACCGGCGGCATCAGCCGCTCGACCCAGCGATAGCCGGCATAGATGACCGCCAATCCAATCAGCGCGTAGAGTGCCCCGGCGGCGGCGATGCCGCCAAGCGCGACGCCGAGATTGGGGTTAGCTCCCTTGCCGCTATACGCCGTCGCCGCGATGACCACGCCGATAAAGGAAAAACTCGATCCGAGATAGCTCGGCACGCGCCCGCCGACAATGACGAAAAAAATGAGCGTGCCGATGCCGGAGAAAAGGATCGCCACGTTGGCGTCGAAGCCCATCAAGATCGGCGCCAACACCGTCGCCCCGAACATGGCGACCACGTGCTGAAGGCCGACCACGATCGTCGGCCCCCACGGCAGCCGCTCTTCTGGGGCGATGACGCCCTCGTGCTTGACCCGCCAGCTGGTCAGCACACCGCCTTCGTTATCGGTTGCCATTGGAACCCCATCCTATCTATTTATGGTTGCGTGATCGAGCGGCAGCATACCGCGATTTTGTCGCCAGCGCAGCGATCCTTCCGACGGTCTCAGATTCTCTGCCAAATGTGCCCCTCGCTTTCGAGGCGGGCCTTCTCGACGCCGAAGAAATCGCGACGCGAGACGATGCCGACCAGTCGCCCC